>JBELML010000060.1:0-2428 GCA_042095835.1 Saprospiraceae bacterium | reverse complement strand
GCTAGTTGTTTAGTAGGATGTGAGACCTAGGAGGTCTAGGAGGTTATGAGTTGATAAGGTTATGAGGGTGGCTAGCGAAGGGAAGATGAGGGGCTTTCGTCAATAAGTTTAGCTTGGTTAGGATTTAGGATTTAAAAACTTAAATCAGAATTAAATTTATTAATACCCATTTTATCAAAATATAATTCAATTTTTTACCTGAATTTACAAATGTCATCTTGAATACATGACATCAATCATCATCTTGGCTTGAAAAATGAGGCATCTTGGGAGTGTAAGCAGGAGCCAACCCGCTCAAAACATGGCGAGGGAGAGCAAAATGGCTTCTTATTGATTCACTCCGGTATACCAATCTACTACGCCAAATAGGTATACTTCAAAATAAGAGCCATGATGACCAATTTCTCATTCACGTCCAGTCAATTATTGGTAGGTATATTTTTAGGTATGCTCTTCCTAGCTGGAATCATCGTCGCTTTCCGAATTTATTTTAATAACAATGGCAAGTTGGATTTAAAAGCCAAATATGCCAAGAAGAAACGCTCCAGAGCCCTAAGAGCACGTAATAAATACCCTGAGGTAGATGTGTTCCAACATAGCCCTACCTTCTTCCGTTTAGGATTAATTGCTGCCTTGGCCCTAACCATCGCCGCTTTTAGCTGGACTCAAATCGAACCCGTAATTGAAGAGCAGGAGATCGTCTTCTCGATTGAAGAAGATGTAGAGGTAGATATACCTCGTAGTACTGAACCACCGCCTCCACCACCACCACCTCCGCCACCAGTAATCCAGGAGGTTCCAGAGGAGTTAGTCCTTGAGGAAGATGAAATAGAGTTTGTCGACCAGTCGGTAGATGCAGAAACAGCCATTGATATACCCGAGGCACCCATGGCATCAAGAGAAACGGCGCCACCACCGCCTCCGCCGCCGCCACCCTCACTCGAAGATGATATCAAGGAAATCTTCCTAATCGTAGAAGAGATGCCTCGTTTCCCGGGTTGTGAAGAAGTAGAAGGAGATACCAAAGCTAAGAAAGCCTGTGCGGATGCCGTCCTACTGAAATATTTAGCAGAAAACATCAAGTATCCTCCATTAGCCTTAGAGAATAATATACAAGGCAGTGTGATTGTACAGTTTGTAGTCGACAAAGATGGAAAAGTCCAAAAATCGAAGGTATTAAGAGATATTGGTGCCAATTGTGGTAAAGAAGCGCTTCGACTCGTCAATAGCATGAACGAGAACTACACCTGGATACCAGGTAAACAACGCGGAAGACCAGTAGCGGTACAATTTACTTTGCCGATCCGCTTTAAGTTGCACGTCAATTAAGTATCTACACGACAAGCATCTTAAGGAAGATGACTAAAGACGCTTTTATACAGAGCAACACATAAAATTAAAATCGGTCACAGAACGATTTTATTACGATAGTGAATCACCATAGTGTGAATGTAAATTGGCGATAGGTGCCGGTGCCGCGAGGTGCCGGCACTTTTTGGTTAAACCATGAAAAGAAAAGAAAGGAAGTTAACCACTGCATGAGTAGCCACGCCATACCAAAAGCCAAATTTGTAGCGGTTGAAAGCAAAGACCAATCCTCCAAATACTTGCATACCTGTCCTTAATATCGTACCTATATCTAATGGATTCGAGCTATTTGTCACATGGACTAAACCAAAGGCCAAAGAGGTTAGAATGATCCATAACACCAAATAGCGTTGTCCAATATTTTTTAACATCGTCTCCAATCTTTCGAAATAATAGAGACTCGCGTAAACCAGAGAAAAGATTAGCCCAGCTAAGCCAAGACCTATGGCCAAGGATCCAAAGTTCAAAAAATACCCAAATCCAATAATTAGGGCTAAGCTCGTCGCCATATTTACCTTTGAGTATTTCAGAAATAATCTCCAGGAAGCCTCTTCCAAGATCGGTGCTCTGATCACAGCGATCCAGAAGAGCATAATGGGTAGCATTTCACTTGTATCCTTCTCCAATTCTGCCGCTTTTGGAACACCTAATCCAGATAAACTAAAATAGTACACTATAGCGAAAAGTAAATAGACCAAGAACCCATAAAAGATGTATCGAATATGCTTCCGCGAGCGGTTTTGCAATTCGAAATCAGGGTTCAAAAAGAAGCGTCCAAAGTCTTTAATAAAAGAGACCATTTGTTTTTGTTTGTAGTTTAATAGAGGAAAAAGGAGCCACTAGTAGCAGCTCCTCAATTAATACATAATAGTTGGTTAAAGGAGGTAGCGGTGACTACCTCTTGTTTTTCAGATTAATCTTCTACAAAAGGCCGTACAAACTTGTAAAGCTCCCTTTGTACATAGTCTTTAGCGATATTGTAGAGGGCTCTGATTAATACCTCAGGTACCCCACCTCCATGGGTGTCCTGTAATTCTTGTTTGTTTAGTGTTTGCATAGT
>JBELML010000059.1:0-35650 GCA_042095835.1 Saprospiraceae bacterium | reverse complement strand
AACAGCAAAATACCTGCGTAAATCTTGTATACTTTATTAATGCCCCATTCCTTACAGATAATCACCCGATTTATTAAAAAAATAAAACTGAACAATGAAAGATAGAATCATCTCGGCACAAGATCAGGTACAAAGACTAAATCGTATTCTACAACAAGTCAAAGAATTAGAGCGGCTAGACCTAGAAAGCTTAAGTCAGAAACCCGCCGAAGACCGCTGGAGCATCCTAGAAATATTGGGACATATGAACGCGGCTTACAAAATTTATGAACCTAGGATTGATCAACTACTCGCAAAACTACCAGACCAATCAGAAGCTGTCGACAACTTTAAAACAGGTCGAAAAACAGCTTTTTTTGTCAAAGCCATCACTCCTCAAGGGGATACACGGCCTATGCCTATGAAGACTATGAAAGTATTTCATCCTGGATTTGACAATGACAAAGTAGAGTATGAAATTAAGGATGCAGAATTTCATACTTTTTACACCTATATGGATCATCTCAAAAACGCTATCCAAAAAGCCAGGACTAAGGCCACTAAAAAAGGCAAACTCAATTCTGCATTAGGACGCATTGTGCGGTTCCATTTACCAGAAGCCTTTGAGTTTAATATTGGACATATGGAGCGACATCTCATCCAGATCAAGCAGGACTTTCCCGAATATTTTGCGCTAGTGATGACAGAGATTAAGTAACGGACAGAGAATAAGTAATGAATCAGTTACGTCTTTCGCCAGATTTGCCGAAGAGTTTTTTACTCCAGAAGTTTTTAAGCTCCTCTTGCTGGCGTTGATTTCGGCGATTGCGCCGTTCATTATAGCGGCGCATTCGCTCTAGATAGTCTTCCATAGACTCATTTTTGCGCCGGCGTTTGATCTCGATAGGAATGCGAAAATCTCCGCCTCCAATTTCGCGATAGAGTTGCTCGAAAAAGCCTGGATTATCAAAGTAATCATCGAGGAGTTCGTCAGCTAGAGGAATGTCATCGAGGTAATGCGGACATTCCAAAAGGAAAGACAAGGTATCTACCAGAGGAGAAAAGCGATGATCTCGCCAGGACCGGAAGGCTCGATCTTGGTAGGTTTTTTGTAAAAAGGTACCTGCTATAGGTAATGCCGTACTAGCACCTTGACCACGGTACAAAGTGCGAAAATGTACGCTGGGTAGGTCCGCTCCAACCCAAACACCCACGGCGATATCTGGTGTAAAACCCAAAAACCAGCCATCAGATTGATTTTGAGTAGTCCCCGTTTTGCCAGCGATATCACCTTTGATCTGATAGCGGTAGCGAAGCTTGCGGGCAGTACCACTATCCACCACCGTTTCTAGCATATTGACGAGTAGTGCATTACTCTCCGCGCTAATGATACTGTCAAAAACAGTGGGATTGGGTCTTGGCTGTTCATAGATCAGACGACCCTCCGCGTCTTCGATACGATCGAGGTAGTGCAGTTGTGGTTTGCGACCACCATTGGCGAATGTACCGTACACCTGTACCATTTCTTCCAAGGAAGCATTCATGGTTCCTAGGCTAATAGCAGGGCCTTCGGGAATCTCTCCTTGTATACCTAGTTGTTGGGCGAGTGCTCGCACAGAATCTATTCCAGATTCCAGAATCAACTGGACGGTTACGGTATTGACAGATTTACTCAAGGCTCCTGACATAGAATAATAACCACCGTATTTACCATCGGAGTTTCTAGGAGACCAATCTTCGTACTCCGGATAAATTTCTCTTTTATTCTCATAAAAATCACATGGGCTAAAGGCATCTTCCAAAGCTTGGGCATAAACTACAGGTTTAAACGTAGAGCCTACTTGTCGTTTTGCTTTGACATGATCGTACTGAAAATAACCGTGATTGATCCCACCTACCCAAGCCTTTACTAAACCCGTACTTGGTTCTACCGCAATAAAGCCTGCATGCAAAGTAGACAGGTAATGCTTGAGTGAATCGAGTGGCGACCACAACTTAAGCGTATCTTCTTCCCAACTGAATAGGTTCATGGGAATCGGCTTATCGAAAATCGCATCAATTTCTGCTTCAGAAAGGCCCCGCGCTTTCAGACTTTGATAGCGTTGGGTAGATTTTTTAGCAGATTCGAGTACATCATCATCGATCCAAGACTTTCGATTTTTCCAATCTTCGTAGAATTTCTGCTGAATTTCCGGCATGTTTTCTTTGACGGCATCTTCTGCATACTGTTGCAGGCGAGCATCTAGAGTGGTGTAAATTCTCAAGCCATCCTTCACGAGATTATAATTGGAACCATCTGATTTTTTGATATCTGCTAATATAGCCTCGATCTCTGGCTGGAGATGAGAGCGAAAATAGGTAGCTAAGCCTTGATTTTTGCCTTCTTTGATATAGGTCGTTTCTAAAGGGATTTGCTCTAGCGAGTCGAGTTCCACTTTGCTAATAAATTCAGCTTGTGCCATGCGCTGGAGGACCACATTCCGGCGTTTTGTTGAAAGCTGGGGATTCTTTACAGGGTTATAAGCGGTATTGGCTTTCAGCATACCTACTAGTACAGCTGACTCCTCAATATTTAGATCTTTCAATGGTTTCCCGAAGAAGCGTTTTGCGGCTACCTTTATACCATATACATCTTGCTCACCAAATGGGACGGTATTGAGGTAAAGCTCCATGATTTCTGCTTTGGAATACACTTTCTCAATCCTAATCGCCAAAATCATTTCCTTGATTTTCATAACGGGTACCGTGAGTAGGCCGTGATTTTGGCGAGGAAAAATATTCTTGATCAGCTGTTGAGAAAGCGTACTACCTCCACCCGAATCCAAGTCTCCCATTAAGATCGTTCGAAATAAGACCCGTAAGAGTGCTCGAGGATCTACTCCCTGGTGGGCGAAAAAACGGGCATCTTCGGTGGCTACTACACCATTGATCATATGAGAGGGAATCTCATTCAGGGTAGCGTCGGTCCGGTTCTCATCATAATATTTACCTAGCAGCTCGCCGTTGGCAGCATATATTTCCGAGGCATTCGCAATCTTAATTTTGGTGAGATCTTGTTTAGAAGCTAGGCGACCGAAGGCCCCCAGATATATAGTAGCGAAGAGCCCTAGCATCACTACAGCAATAATCAGCCCTGTCCAGCTAACATACTTTAGGACTTGTTTCCAATTGGGTCGTTTGGCCCATGCTCTTTTGGTATATTGATAGAATTGCTCTCGATAAAATGGCCATTTATCGGGGAGCTGCTGGAAAAAAGAGGTGATTTTTTTGATATACAGTCGCATGAACTTCAAAGATATAATCCCCCAGGCAAGAAGTCGATTTATACACTTACTTTAACGCTATACTAACGCAAAGCAGGCTGTCGAGCTACCTCGACGAGCTCGCTCATCATCATAGCCGTAGCGCCCCAAATGATTTTGTCTTTCACCTCATAATGGGGTACATCTCTCAAGGTGTATTGATTGATGTGTAGCGTTTTCCGCTTTATGGTTTCTTCCTTTAAAAAAGTAGAAAAGGGCGTTTCTAGTAGGGCTTGCACTTCCGACTCTTGTGCTTGGAAAGTGGGCGTATGATCCAAGTAACCAACAAAAGGGTGTACCAAGAAATTACTGACGGGTATATATAAATTCGTTAGGTTGCCCAGTAGGTTGATACTATTTGCAGCTACCCCTACCTCTTCTTCTGCTTCTCTAAGTGCTGTATAGGCATAAGAAGGGTCTGTGGGGTCTACCTTGCCTCCAGGAAAGCTAATCTGGCCACTATGCCGATCCTTTTTATTGGCTACTCTTTCGATGAAGATCAAGTGCCAATCGGTATCCTTAGGGTAAAATAACGCTAATACACCTGCCTCGCGCGCATTATCAGGTGCTTGAGTATTGTATCGACGTGTGATACTCGACATCTTGTGCTGTGCTGCAATACCAGGGAGTGGCTTGGCTAGTTCTTTTTTGAGCTCTGTTATAAACGAATCCATATACCAAGCAACAAGTATGTTGAAAGGAAAGTTTCGTGATCAGAAATTAGTAGCGGATTCGCTGTAAATTTTACTTATTAGACTCTTTAAGGTAGAGCTCCAAAGCCATCGTCATTGATGGTGCTTCTGGAGCTGGCGCCTTGATGTCTGCTCTTAGGCCACGGTCTACGACAGCTTTGGTCGTTGTCTTACCAAAGACTGCGATGCGTGTTTCATCCTGAGTAAACTCTGGAAAATTCTCATAGAGGGAGTGGATACCCAATGGGCTAAAAAAGACCAGCACATCATATTTCACATCACTCAAATCTGAAAGATCAGAAGCTACTGTGCGATACATTTCGGAGTCTTTCCAATCGAGGTTCATATTTTCCAGGAAAGAGACTACACTTTTGGCTCCAAGGTTAGAGCATGGCAATAAAAACTTCTCGCCTTTATGCTTTTTGAAAGAGTTGGTCAAGTCATCGATCTTGCGCTTACCTACAAAAACTTTACGCTTGCGGTAGACGATGAACTTCTGCAAGTAGTTGGCAATCGCCTCCGTCAAGCAGAAGTACTTGGTCTCCTGCGGCATCTTGATGCGCATACCCTCACAGATTCTAAAAAAGTGATCAACGGAGTTTTTACTCGTAAATATGATGGCCGTAAACTCGTCTGGGCGGACTTTTTGTTTACGGAATTCTTTTACAGGTACTTCCTCAACGTGAATGAAAGGCCTCCAATCGATTTGCAATCCATATTTTTCCTCTAGCTCATAGTAAGGAGAACGCCCTGGCTTGGGTTGAGAAATGAGAATTGATTTAACTGGTTTATATGATCTCGCTTGACCGTTTGCTGCCATTAAATCTCTAGTTTTTTGTTGTACCGCGCAATTTCTTACACCTGATTAAAAAGGTATCGCAGTATAATTACCACAGGTGCGATTTCGACGGTGCAAATATACAACAAAAAGTGAAATCGATGAAATACCAAGTATTTATTGGCAATAAATAAGGCTCTGATCGATCTGAAAACGTAGAAAAGGGCTATAATTCCAAGCGAAACATAGATGACCGTTTGGGCAGAACCCTCAGGTCCATAGGCTAATAATAGATTTAATACAATCAAAGCAGCCCCCAGCGTGATCGCCATCACGACGATGAGAAAGATATATTTGCTCATATCTTTTCTGATCGGAAAAATACTCCCGATGTATAAAAGAAGTAATTGCTTGAACATAAAAAGCAAAAACAAAGCTCCACTCAATGCCGACCATTGCAGGTAAAAGTTGCTGATCGGGAGCGTGACTTGATAGTGCTGTAGCATTAAAACCAGGAAAAAGCCTAGGTTAATGAAAAAAATCATGTAGAGAATATAGTAGGGCAGCGCACCTCTTCCCTCTCGTTCGCGATAAAATTGATTGAACATGTTATCGTTCAAGAAACTGAGAACGGATTTTCTATACGTATTGCCTACCAAGCTGACTCCGACTACCAATAACAACAAAAGAATACCTACAGAGAAGAATTTAAACCGCCCATAATCCGAAGTAATAATCGGATCTACTTTGGTATCTACAACATAGGAGGAGGATTCGTCTGGGCGGGGCGACTCATAAATAATATCAAACGGGTTGACTTGAGTAGTGTCCAAATCTTCGGATGTGTTGGATTTTAATTGCTCAGTACTCAGCCTAGGCACAAGCTCAAAGGGGTTATTCGCATTTTGTGCCAGCAATGGAGCTGTCAAAAGCAAACCCAAAAATAATCCAATGCTAAAAGTGATTTTCCTCAATCCTAAATTTTATAATCCAAGTCAAAATTAAGGAAATACTTGGATTAGAGTATGTCTAAAAATTATTCTTCGGGCTAAAATTTGCCCTTTTGGCCCTAAAATACGTTAAAAAGCCTCGCTGATGCCCTGCATCATCTACTTTTTTCGCCTTTTTCAGAACCAAAATCATCAAACTTTATCACCAAAAACAAAATCTAGACATACTCCAAGGAATCTACTTCAATATCTGGTCGCTGTGTTCTTTTGCTTTTACTTTAGTGATGACCTCCTCAATCGTACCTTCCTCATTAATAATAAAAGTAGTGCGAAATACGCCCATATATTTTTTACCAAACATTTGCTTTTCTCCCCAAACGCCGTAGGCATTGAGCATTACTTGTTCGGTATCAGCAATCAAAGGAAAAGGTAGCTCAAACTTCTTAATAAAGTTGGTATGTTTTCTTTGAGAGTCTGGGCTCACTCCCAGCACGGCATACCCCTTGCTTGTGAAACTTTGGTAGTTGTCTCTCAGGTTACAAACCTCTTCTGTACAAGTAGGTGTATTGTCTTTAGGGTAGAAAAAAAGAACCAATTTCTGGCCAGCATAATCCGACAATTGGATAAGCTCCCCTTTTTCATTCAAACCAGAAAAATCAGGTGCTTTATCACCCGCTTTTAAATGTGTCATGTTTTTGTGTTTATCTTCTACTTGCATAACCACAAATGATCCGATTGGTTTAGTGCTTAGGAGTGGGGCATTAATAAAGTAGACAAGATTTACGCAGGTATTTTGCTGTTCAGTGAGGCAAAAAACGCAGGCGATGCAGCGCATCAACGAGGCTTTTTAACGAAACTGGACGGCAAAAGAACAAGTAAAGATGTTTAATTTATTATTGACTCATTCCTTATCTAATAACCTGCGATGATAATTGACCTGACCTAAATGATAGGCCAAGTGGGTGGCCAGGTGCATTAAAAAGAAGCCTATAGTCATTTCTTTGTGGCTACTCGTGCTCCGATGACTTTTTTCCTCAAGACGCTCAACCGCAAGCTGCTTGAGTGTCTGATCAATCATCGCCTGGGTATTATTGACCATTGCGATCAAAGTCGCACGCGGAACATCTTTTTGAGCAAACTCTAGGTCTCTCTGCCGGACATAGCCTGTATCCCCTAAATCAGCCCCAATATAGGTATTTAAATTACCGACAATGTGCAGGCAGAGATTAGCTCCACAGTTCTTGATATCCTTATCGACAATCCAGAGTTGAGCTTCCTCTTGGTAGGCATTGATTTCTTTTTTGAGTTTCTCCAAATCTCTTTGGAAAATAGTATTGAGATAGCTGATGTATTCCATAGATATAGGCGTGAATTTTATTAAGCTATTGGTTTAAAAAGGAATGTCTTCTACTCTTCAGTTCTAAACGCTAAAGCCCCTTTCGCAAATCCTCCACACGCCGCTTTTCAATGGAGAAATCTGAAAAATAATGTGTAGCTTCTTCTCCGACTGGCGATTGAGCCTCAATACCTATTTTCACCCGGTCTGCAACCGGCATTTTACTCAGTCTTGCCATTTGAAAGTTTTGACCATCTACAGACCAGTGCAAGGCATATAGATCATCTTTTCTAATTATTCTCAACCAGACCGCAGTAGCACTTTGTAAGATAGCTCCGTTGGCATCATCAGATACCCCTCTTGTGACGACAGAGACTATGCTTTTGCCCGTAGCGTCAGAGTTTTCAAAGGCAAACTTGATCCAGTTCAGGCTGTCGATGTGGACCATCAAAACACCTGCATTCCACATGGATGAAAAGTCAGGTTGAGTCTTTACCGTCGCGATGAAATCACCTGCTATCTCCTGGTAAAGAAAGGGCGCAGAAGCACTAATTTCGCCATTTTCAGGGTTATTGAAGAAATCAGTTCCCTTCTTGGCTGTTATACGGATACTAGCTCCATCAATTGTAAAGTTGGTGGGCTCATTCATCCATTGGAGTGTTTCCAATGGAATGGAAGGTTGAGTAGTCATTGCTTCAACTTTTTCTTTTTGTTCGCTACAGCCAAGTAGCAGAAAACAAAGACAGATATAGATGACAGGTATTTTCATAGTATTTAGAGTAGGTAGACATACAATCCTGCAATCGTCAATAAAAAATAAGGGACTAAAGTAGCTGCCCCCGCAAAATCTTTAGCAATTCGCTGTCCAAAGAAGAGCTGAATGATGCTCAAAGCAGCCAAAAGCATGCCTAGAAAACCCAGATTAGGGTTGTCATTCAGGAGCAATGTAAAGACTCCAATGCCACAACAAATACCTGCCAACAACTCCGAGATCGTGATCACAGGCATTAAGGCAGGCACCAAATTCTTTAAGAAAGTTTTCTTAAAATGTTCTGAATAGAAGGCTTGCTCTCCTTTCCAATTGATCACTTTGTCAATTCCTGATTGGAGGAAAAGGATGGCTACAAATATGGTGATCAGGGTTTGCAGCAATTTTGCTCCACCTATGTTGAGTATATCTAATAGATCGTTTTCCATTTTACTTAGTTGATTAGTGACTATGTTTAGAATCTTTATGGACTAAATATACCAAAACCTATCACACTATAGCGTCAACCAATAATTCATTTTCAATACTAGTGATCGGTTTTTAGGGCCAAAGATCCCCTCCACTGCGTAGTTGTCGGTGTACACTAAGAAAACATCAGACATAGGTGCAAACCGCCATTGGAAACGACTATTGATGTTGAAATTATTCGCCTGGGTATTGTACTGTAAAAAAGTAGTCCAGAAGAGGTTATTGGCAAAATTGACCTCAAACCTACCTGTGGCCAAGGTCAGGTCCAAATTGCCATAAGGCTGAGGCAATCGAATATGATTCTGCTCTATACCCAAAGTGAAGGTACCCCAGGGCTGAACACGATAGCTGACATTACCTCGGTAGGTCAATTTATTGCCATTGTAAAACTCTCCGTATACAATAAACCATTCCGTGGTCAAAAACTTCCGTACATCTGTATTGAACTGCACATTAAACTCGGTCATATTATAATCGCCAACGGGCAATGGTGTATCTGTCAAAGCAAAAGGAAAGACTAGATCAATATAATTGTTATTCAACCTAAAGCGCAGTTGACTAGTGTTCTTGAAGAAGATAAAATGACGCAGACGTGTATACCACTCATTGAGTCCTGTCCCCTCGTTAAAATAAACAAAATTCTCTAGGCCAGACCAGTGAAAGTTCACTTTCTTGCTGTTCTTGGGATAGATATAGTAATCCATCATATTAGCGATCTGTGTGAAACCAATCCGAAACACATTACCTGTTCTGGGATCAAAATTGAATAACCTACCGGTGAAGCCCATATCGGCAAAGTAATTTTCGCCCATGTTTTGTACAGACAAGAAGGTACGGAAGTTGGTCCCGTTATAACTAAATCGGCTATAAACGTGCTTATTTTTATCATCAAAGCCTTCTTTGAAAGAATGTAAATAGCCGCCCAAGGCCGTCCATTTGCCGTCTGGTGCGATGTAATTAAACTCTCCTCCCAGATTTCTACCGTAGTCCAGATTGAGCATTTCCCCGTCTTGAAAAGACTGCCTATTTAGAAAAATACCTTTAATCGAGGAGCGCTGCCAAATCCGCTGCTGAAAAGTAAGCGCGCTATAGTTTTGGGCATTGCGCAAAGGAAGATCAAGATCATTAGAATTTCCCTGAGTATGCATATTGAAGGCACCGATACGCAGACGGTTGTTGAGATTACCACTCAGCCGCACACCATATTGTATGGGTACGGTCTGCCCAAACTCATCCAAGCCTATACGTCTGGAATAAAATGGCCGTTCAGCAAATTGCCCAAACTCATTGAAAACATCAGCATTCTCCAAGAAAAATTGCCGCCGCTCTGGAAAGAAAATGTTGAACCTCGTCAAGTTAGTTACCTGCCTATCCACTTCTACTTGCGAGAAATCTGGATTGACCGTCAAGTCTAGGTTGAGCGTAGGAGTGATCCCCACCTTGGCATCCAAACCAGCATCGAGGCTGAAATCCGTTTCACCATTGGCTTGCTCCATACGGGTAGTCAGGTAGGGAATAAAAGAGATGTTACTTCCTTGTTTTGCCGGAGGTGCTTCCCAAACCAAGCTAGCGGTATATCCGAGGTCAAAAAACTCAAATTGTCGAGGTACAGGAGACCAAACGTGTGTTTCATTACTACCAGGTTCGAGTCGAATAAAATTGATCCCCCACTCTCTAATGTTCTCTTTGTAGCGCAAGGTTTTAAAAGGGATCGCTATCTCGACGGTCCAATAATCGGCCTGCCGATCAACAGCGGAGAACCAACGATTATCCCAACTCATATCAAAGTTGGTAGATTGTAACCCCGTTCCAGATGCCGATACTAGAGCTTCGGTCTGTACACCATAAGCACTACAGGAAAAGATGAAACCATTCGCTTGCTGCCCGACAGGATCAATCAAAACAGAGAACTCGTCATTTTCAAAAACGTTGTCTCTTTTTAAAGTTTGGATAATATAGTCGGGATCATCCCACATCTTGGCAGCAATATAGATGTATCGGTCATTGTGTATGATGCGTACCTCTGTTTTTTTATTAGCGGCCTTTTGATCGATAGGTTTGTTGAGTACGAAGTCGGTAGCTATGGGTGCATTTTCCCAAGTACTTTCGTTGAGGATGCCATCTACCTGAATGCCTTCTTCGGTTGATAAAATATTGATTTCTTTTCTTTGTGCAGCTTCTTGAGCGGGTAGAATAGAACAACAACCAAGGAGGCTGATGAATAAGGCTAGTCTAGTCATGTTGAGTGTTTTATGCCGCAATTGGCGGATACTAATCCGGGTGAATCAATAGAAAGGTAAGTACTATATTTGGTTTTGCCTGAAAAAATCGATAGGTGTATGGATTGTACCTTGCTATTACACCTTTCTTTAATTTAGTTGTCAATCTTTCGGTTGTCGTTAAAGCAATGGGAGCTTTACTTTGCAGGGAAGCATTATAAGCAAAATATGAAAATCACCAATAGAACTACACAAGAAGAATATTACCAAGCTTTGGTTGATAGAAACCCAGGCTATTTAGGGAGTTTTTATGTTGGGGTAAAAACAACGGGTATTTTCTGTATTTCGACTTGTAGAGCCCGCAAACCAAAGTTTAAGAACGTAGAGTTTTTTACACAGTTTAAAGAGGTATTAGACCAGGGTTATCGACCTTGCAAAGTCTGCAAGCCTACTCAACAGCAATCGGCACTACCTGATTTTATACAACAAGCTTTAAACCTCTTAGAGAGGCAGCCAAAAGAGAAGGTCGGAGATGCTATGTTGAGAGCGCATCATATTGCACCCGAGAAGGTTCGCCGTTGGTTTCAAAAAAACTATGGTATCACCTACCACACCTACCAACGTATGCTGCGGATCAACTATGCTTACCAAGAATTACAATCTGGTAGAAAGGTAACGGATGTCGCTTTCTCTGGGCCTTATGAATCCTTGAGTGGTTTTGGCTATACTTATAAAAAGTTGATGGGGAAATCACCCGAGCAAATGAGTCAAGTGGCACCGCTATTGTTACAACGCCTCGAGACGCCACTTGGACCAATGTTTGCCTGCGCTAGTGACCAAGGCTTGTGCCTGCTAGAATTCGTAGACCGGCGTATGCTAGAGACAGAGTTTGGTGATCTACAACGTTATCTAAAACGGCCTATCCTGATTGGCACGAATCCACATTTAGAACAAGTCAAACAAGAGTTAGCTGCCTATTTTGCTGGCAAGCGCACACAGTTTGAGGTCGCTTTGCACCATCCTGGGACCGCCTTTCAGCAACAAGTCTGGTTGGAGTTGCAAAAGATTCCCTTTGGAGTGACCACCACTTATCAACATTTAGCGGCCTTGATTGACAATCCTAAAGCAGTACGGGCTATTGCCTCGGCCAATGGTTATAATCGACTAGCCATCATTGTACCTTGTCACCGCATTATTGGCAAGGATGGCGCCCTGCGTGGTTACGGAGGAGGCTTAGAGCGTAAACGCTGGTTATTAGAGCATGAGGCCAAGGTTTGCAAGAAAAATATTAAATTCCCATAAAAAAGGATGATTTTCCCTACTATCAACCCATTTGGTGGTTTAACCGAAGAGGAAAACCTACAAACTTTAGTCCCCCAATTTGATTTGGATGAAATTCAACAATTGATCCAAAACCCTGAACCAAAAATCATTGAATTTTATGGACGCAAAGGCCGTGGCAAAACAACTCATCTTAGAGCACTTCATCAAAGGTTTCCAGAGCAACCTATAGTCTTTTTAAATAAGCAGAAAAAGGACTTTAATTTTGAAGAATGGGATGATCCTATTCTGTTTGTAGATAGTATTCATTACCTAAATCCGATTAGAAGACACTCTCTTTATAAGACCTTTTCTACAATTCTATTAACTAGCCATTGGTGCCGAAAAATAGAATATAAACTAGCTGCAAAACCTAGCTACCATTTCCGATTCGGTCGAAAAAACTTTCGCGATTTAGAAGCTATTGTTGAGAAACGAATTAAGGAGATTTGCCCACAATCAGCACAAGTTGAAATTCCAAGAGAGACTCTCAGACAGCAATTTAGAAAACACGGTGACAACTATAGATTGACCCTCAATTCGCTTTATGATGATTTTAATAAAAACAACCAGTTATGAAGCCCCAAATCACAAGCCTTAACTTCAAAAATCTTGACCCAAAGGGATTTTTAAAGGATGATGTACTTGATGGGACAATCAATATAGTACCGAAGGTAAATATGGAGCTTGCCTTTTTAGAAGCACGAGTCGTCATGATATCACGAGGGAAAAAAGAAGTTGAAAAACATACTATTGAATCCATACCACTAAAAAATTTTGTACGCTTAGAGGCTGGAAAATCTTATAGTTATGATTTTACTTATCATAATGAAGGATTCGAAAGCTACAGTGGCGTTAACCTCGAATTAGTCTTTGTTATAGAAATAGTTTTTAAGTTTTCAGAGAAAGCTTCGGAGAATAAAAATTGGATGGCATCCTTTATGCAACTATTCAAACTAGATAAACCCTATATTGAAGAGCATCTTCTTCCTATTAAATTAAATAAAGTCAGTATTGGAGATCAACGGCTTCACCTAAAGGAAGGTTATAGCACAATTGGCTTTTTAGTATATCTTTTTGTAATAATCTTTTCTCTACCTTCCTATATTATTGGACTACATTATGTGCAAGATAATTTTCCAGAATCAATACAATTTTATAGGGTTGCTATCGGACCAATTCTACTTTTTAGCCTTTTCATTGGGGGTATCTATTTTTATCAAAGGCACCAAATAAGAAGGCGTTTAGAGAAGCTAGAGATGTCCGTATCACAATTAGGTGGTGATGAATTAATGCTCTCAATGAATATAGACCAATCGAAAAACATTCAGCATCTTATCATCTCCTATAATATAGAAGAAATTACGATTGACAATAGAGGCTCCACTGCTCAAGCATATAATAAGTCTATTTTTATTTCAGAGCCAGCAAAGTATGATTTCCCAAAAAATAATATTCAATCAAGGTTCAAAATCTCTTCTCAATTCCCAGGTAGTATTAAAATTGGCGACAGTTCTATTCAATGGATTGCAAAGGCTGAGATAAAACATTCCAAGTGGCAGCATTTCCTCTTCAAAAGCGAATTTATTGCCAAAAAAATGAATGTTTCTCCAAATAATATTTCTTGATTACAGGAGGAATAACTATTTTCCATCCCACATAAAAGATTGCCTTTATCAATTACTCCAAATTATAATGATAAATTATAAACAAACGACACTTGTTTTCTGCCTACTCCTGAGTATGGTCTTCGTATCTGCTCAGGAGGGTTGGCAGCCTCTTTTTAATGGAGAAGATTTTTCTAATTGGAAAAAACTCAACGGTACCGCCAACTATGAAATCGAAGGCGATGCCATCGTCGGGGTTGCCAAACTCAATACGCCCAATACTTTTTTAGCTACTAAACAAACCTATGGAGACTTCATCCTAGAGGTAGAGGTTTGGGGCGATAATCGCCTAAATACAGGGATTCAAATTCGTAGCGAAAGCTACGAAGCCTATAATAATGGCCGTGTGCACGGCTACCAAGTCGAAATCGACCCAAGTGCCAGAGCCTACACTGGCGGCATCTATGACGAAGCCCGCCGTGGCTGGCTATATCCACTGGCCCTCAATGACAAAGGACGCAAAGCTTATCGTACCGGCGAATGGAATACCTTACATATTGAGGCTATCGGTAAGCATATCCGCACCTGGGTGAACGGTGTCATGTGTGCCAACCTGGTCGATGATATGACTGCCGAGGGATTCATTGCACTCCAAGTACATAGCATCGGGGATCCTGACCAAGTAGGAACAACCGTGAAATGGAAGGGCTTAAAAATAAAAACAACAGACTTAGACAATGCACGCTGGGCTCCAGACCCGGAGGTCAAAGAGGTCTCCTATCTCGTCAATCAATTGACCGATAGCGAAAAGCGTAAGGGATTTCGTCTT
This sequence comes from Saprospiraceae bacterium, assembly GCA_042095835.1. Classification (GTDB taxonomy): domain Bacteria; phylum Bacteroidota; class Bacteroidia; order Chitinophagales; family Saprospiraceae; genus DATFKA01. The sequence continues at coordinate 21,401 of JBELML010000059.1, read as the reverse complement.
CTTTGGGACGGCGAGACTTCTAAAGGTTGGCGCGGTGCTAAATTGGATGGTTTTCCGGAATCAGGTTGGACCATGGAAGATGGCGTCTTAGCTGTACTAGCTACAGATGGTGGCGAGTCTACTGGACCTGGCGATATCATTACTGAAGATCAGTTCGGTGAGTTTGAGCTAGAGCTGGAATTCAAAATCACAAAAGGTGCAAATAGCGGTATCAAATATTTTGTAGATCCCAACATGAATAAAGGCACGGGTTCTGCAATCGGCTGTGAGTTTCAAATCTTAGATAATGAGCACCACCCAGATGCCAAAATGGGTGTACTTGGAAATCGAACTTTAGGTTCTCTCTACGATCTAATCGCCGCAAAAAACATCTCTAATCCCTGGCGGGGCGTTGGTAGTATGTTTCGAGGCATAGGCAATTGGAATAAAGCACGGATCATTGTCAAAGGAGGAAAGGTAGAGCATTGGCTCAACAATGAAAAAGCAGTCGAATATGATCGTTTTTCACAAATGTTTGAAGCCCTGGTCAACTATAGCAAATACCAACAATGGGAGCAGTTTGGCCGATGGCCAGCGGGGCATATCCTGCTACAAGATCATGGTGACACTGTACATTTTAGGAGTATTAAAATACGTGAATTCTAAATACGCTGTATTATATTCAGTCTACAACAATTATTTACTTGATCAAAATTTACCTATATACCAATGAGCCAGAAACAAGATAGACGGACTTTTATCAAAAAAGCAGGGGTCGGAGCAGTAGGCCTCACGCTAGGCATGAGTGCGAAAAGCTATGCCAATATTATTGGAGCTAATGATCGGATTAATTTTGCAGCCGCTGGTATCAGGGGACGTGGTAAGGCCTTAATTAGAGCTGCCGCTGCGCAGAAAAATACGGCTTTGCTCAGTATCTGCGATGTGGATAGCCGAGAGTTTGATATTACCAATAAATTAGTGCGTTCTACTTTTGGAAATACGGCCAAAACCTACGCTGACATTCGCAAAATGTTGGAAAACAAAGACATTGACGCTTTGTTGATCGCTTCACCCGACCATTGGCACGCACCGATGGCTTTGATGGGTATGCAAGCAGATAAACATGTTTATGTTGAGAAACCTTGTAGCCACAATCCTAGAGAAGGAGAGCTTCTTGTAAAAGCACAGAAAAAATATGGAAAGGTCGTTCAGATGGGCAATCAACAGCGATCTGCACCTACCTCTCAGCAAGGAGTTAAAGCCATCAGAGAAGGCATCATTGGTGATGTTTATTTTGGCAAGGCTTGGTACTCCAACAATCGAGGATCAATCGGAGTAGGTAAAAAAGTGGCCATTCCAGAATGGTTAGATTGGGAGCTCTTCCAGGGACCGGCACCACGCACGCCCTTCAAAGACAATTATGTACACTACAACTGGCACTGGTTTTGGAATTTCGGTACCGGTGAAATTAACAATAATGGTACCCACGAAATAGATATCTGCCGCTGGGCATTGGGCGTAGAAATCCCTAATCGTGTGAGCTCTTCGGGTGGTCGCTATCACTTCCAAGATGACTGGGAGTTCTATGACACCCAGATTGTCAACTTTGAATATGAAGGTGGAAAAATGATCACCTGGGAAGGCTTTAGCTGCAATGGACATCAGCAGTATAACCGCGGCCGAGGTGCCTTAGTCAGAGGAACAAAGGGAAGTATGATGCTCGACCGTAATGGTGTGATCGCCTATGATCTGGCTGGTAAAGTTGTTCTTGATTTAAAAGAAGAAGCTAAAAGTGGTACGATCGATACAGTTGGTGCTGGTGCTCTAGACACTTACCACATGACCAATTTCATTAATGGTATAAAAGTGGGCGAGAAATTGGCTGCACCTATCGACGATGGCGCCACCTCTAACCTCCATTGTCACCTTGGTAATATTTCTCAGAAATTGGGTAGAAGCCTTGAAGTCAACCCTAAAAATGGCCGTATGAAGGATAAGCAAGCCATGAAATATTGGGCTAGAGACTACGAACCTGGCTGGGAAATGAAAGTATAATTACTCTTAACTACCTATATGATTTTTCTTCCCATTATCGTGGGTATTATTTTACTGGTCTTGTTAGTCACACTAGTAAAGTTGGATACCTTTATTTCTTTTATGCTGGTTTGCCTATTCGTAGGTGTAACTAGTGGTTTATCGGTTCAGGATTCCATCGGAGCTATACAAATGGGTATTGGCAATACCTTGGGGTCATTAGTGATCATCCTGGGTTTTGGGGCCATGCTGGGCAAACTAGTAGCAGAAAGTGGTGGTGCCAACAAAATCACCGATTATCTAGTAGAACGCTTTGGTATAAAAAATATCCAGTGGGCCATGATTACAACTGGTTTCATTGTGGGTATTCCGATGTTTTATACCGTAGGCTTTGTCATACTAGTACCTTTAGCGATTGCGATTGCACATCGTACAAAATTGTCACTGCTTTACGTAGGCTTACCTATGCTAGCCTCTCTCTCGGTAACACATGGATTTCTACCGCCACACCCTGCTCCTACTGCCATCGCAGAGATGTATAATGCCGATATGGGCCTAACATTGATCTATGGGATTATAGTAGGTATACCAGCGATAATCGCCGCCAAATATCTATTATCGGGTACCATGAAGAGGATACAACCTCAACTTATTGAGGAATTTGTACCCAAACTAGATGAGCGATATAAAATCCCCTCGCTTGGGGTTTGTATGTTTGTGGCCTTATTGCCGGTATTATTGATCGGAGGCAGCTCCTTGTGGATTGCTCTGGCTGGAGAAAATCCCGTCGTCAGTGCGGTAGGAAACCCAGCGATAGCTATGTTGCTTTCTGTTTTAGCTGCTATCTACTTCCTAGGTATTCAGACTGGACGCAGCACCACTAAAGTAATGAAAGTACTTAGCAGTGCCGTTTCTAGTATTGCCGTCGTTTTACTGATTATTGCAGGAGCTGGAGCGCTGAAACAGATCATGATCGCTACAGAAATAAGTGATGAAATTGGCCGTGTACTGAGTAGCTCCGGTATGTCGCCCTTGTTATTAGCATGGGTGATTGCCGCAATTATTCGCGTCAGTGTGGGTTCAGCTACGGTGGCCGGTTTGACGGCAGGTGGAATTATGATGCCTATGATTGGAATGTCTGATGTTTCTCCAGAACTTTTAGTCTTAGCAACGGGAGCAGGCAGTATCACCTTTTCGCATATCAATGATGGAGGATTTTGGCTGTATAAAGAGTATTTCAATCTCTCCATCAAAGAGACGCTTCAATCCTGGACATTAATGGAGACAACAGTTTCTATAGTCGGGTTATTAGGCGTTTTGATTTTGAATATTTTTGTATAAAACCAGTACGACAAAAGGAGTAAAAGACTCCATCAAAATAAAGACATGAATCTACAAGAAAGAATCAAAGAACTTAATTTAGAACTACCACCACCGCCACCACCAGCTGGTGTATACAAACCTGTAGTTGTAATCGGTAATATGCTTTACGTCTCTGGTCAAGGGCCTATGCGCTCGGATGGCACTTTGATCACTGGTCGATTAGGAGATGATATGCGCCTAGACCAAGGCTACGAAGCGGCTCGACAGGTCGGCCTGACGATGTTGTCTACAATCAATACGCACTACGACCTTTCCAAAGTCAAACGAATCGTCAAAACCTTAGGTATGGTGAATTGCACAGCCAATTTTCCGAATCACCCTAAAGTGATCAATGGCTTTAGTGATTTATTTCGGGAATTGTTAGGACCAGATTTTGGAGTAGGCGCTCGTAGTGCAGTAGGTATGATGCTACCTTTTGGAGTGGCTGTCGAAATTGAATCCATCTTCGAAATTCATACCTGATAGATTCCATGTGGTATTCCATTGAACCTACCACTCCGATCATTACACCCAGCCTGCTTTTCTATCCAGATCGTATTCAGGATAATATAAAGAAAATGATCGCAATAGCAGGCGGGGCAGATGGGCTACGTCCTCATGTCAAGACCTACAAATGTAGAGAGGTGGTCCAGATGCAGATAGCCGCTGGAATCCAAAAATTCAAGTGTGCTACTTTAGCAGAAGCCCAAATGCTAGCAGAGATAGGAGGACTTGATATTTTGGTGGCTTACCCTTTAGTAGGCGCTGCTCAAAAAGGCTTTTTAGCTTTACAAGCTGAGTATACAGACTCCAGGTTTTCAGTGCTGGTCGACCATCGCGAACAACTAGCACATTGGCAAAGTTTACTTGATCCGGAAGACCAACTTGCTGTTTTTATAGATATCAATGTAGGTATGGATCGTACCGGTGTAGTACCCAAATACACTCTTGAATTGTATCAACAATTCCCTGAGCAAATCGTCTTGAAGGGATTACATATCTACGATGGACATATCCACCAAACCAACCTACGTGAGCGGGAAGAATCAATCAATGAAGCACTACAGCCCTTGCAAAAAGTGCTCCCATTAATACAAGAAGACAACGATTTAGAACTTATCTACGGTGGGAGTATCAGTTTTCCCATCCATGCTCAACATCCAGAAAGGACGCTGTCGCCTGGCACTACCTTGCTTTGGGATAGAGGCTATCAGCAACAATGTCCAGATTTGAATTTTGATATCGCGGCCCTCCTTGTTACTAGGGTGGTGAGCAAACCTAAGGCTGGTTTTCTCTGCTTAGACCTAGGCTATAAGGCCGTTGCCGCGGAGATGAAAGGAGCCCCTGTATACTTGCCACAGCTACCAACTGCCGCTATTGTCATGCATAGTGAGGAACACCTTGTAGTGAGCAGTGTAGAGGCAGGAAAATGGGCAATCGGTGATATTCTATACGTTATGCCTTGGCACATCTGCCCGACAGTAGCTTTGTATGACAAAGCTACTATTGTCAAAGATCAACAAATAGTCGATGAGTGGGCAATCCCTGCTAGACAACGCTACTCATAACGCAAGGATTCAATTGGGTCAAGCCTAGATGCCTTCACTGCTGGGTAAAGTCCTGAAACTAAACCTACAATGGTACAAACAATAAAGGCCATTATAATCCATAACCAAGGAAAGATAAAGGTACCTCCAAGTCCTGCACTCACAGCTACCCCTGCCATAACACCGAAAAATATACCCACGATACCTCCAAGCAAGGAAATAAGGATAGCTTCGGAGAGGAACTGGTACATGATATTATTTCGAGTAGCTCCAATGGCTTTACTGATCCCAATTTCACGCGTACGCTCTGTAACGGAAACCAGCATGATATTCATCAAACCAATCGCTGCGCCCATGAGCGTGATCAAAGCAATAATGACAGCCGAGGCCCTCAGGTAGAATGTATTCTCTTTGATATCCTCCAACAAACCATCACTCTTTGAAATCTCAAAATCGTTTTCTTGAGAGGCTTTCAGCTTGCGTATATTCCTGAGTAAGCCGGTTGCAGAAGCAATGGCATTATCCATTTGAGTAGCATCCGCGATAGAAACCAGAAGATTGTAGTTAGTCCTTTGGGTACCGAAGTAGCGCTTGCCCGTTTGTAGAGGTATAAGTACGCGGCGATTTTCGTCCTGATTGGCGCTGGAGCCCCGTTGGTCGAGTACGCCGATAACTTTAAGTTTTATATTTCCTGCCGTAATGATACTCCCCAATGCTTTTGTAGCCTTGCCATCGAAAAGCGCTTTTACAACATCATTTCCAACAATAGCTCCTAGGCTTCCATCTCGGGCCTCTCGCGCCGTGAAATTTCGCCCAATCGCCACTTCAAAACCCTTGGCCGCTAGGTAGTTTTCGTCGATAGCAAACATGTAAACGTTGGGATTGGTCTCTTCTCCCTGACTACTAATCGTCGCAGAACTGGTACAGAATAAAGATACCGATGGCTTCGCTCCTGAAAAATTGAAGCGATTTTTGAAATCCATAGACATATTGTAGGTAAAGGGCTCTCCACGGCGTTGGGTGCGGCCCCCACGATTTGCTGTAAGTGTAGTGCCTTTAGGGTCTACATCAAACACATTGGCACCTAGACTAGAGAAACTATCGTTGAGAGAAAAGATAGCACTATCGATTGCAGTGAGGATTCCTACCAAGGCAGTAATACCAAAAGCAATGATCATCAGGGTGAGCACAGCCCGAAGCATGTTATTTCGGATCGACCGGCCGGCCATTCTTATGATTTCAAGTGGCTTCATTCGTTTGGTTTATCAGTTATGCTGTCCAAAAGTAGAAAATGTGATCGACCAAGCATTTATTGTTCGATTAAAGCCCTATATAGATAGACGGAATATCAGCGCTCGATTGCTCCTTCTACGAAGTACATATCGATATACCCTTTATTCTTGGCTTCAATTTTTCCGCGAGGAGCACATTTGAAACCGTACTTGACCAAATCATAAGTCGTTTGAGAGATATTGACCTGCCCCGGCAAGCCATTAGATTCCATCCTGGAAGCGGTATTCACCGTGTCTCCCCAAATATCGTAGGCGAATTTTTTGGAGCCTACCACACCTGCTACCACGGGTCCGGTATGTAGCCCCATTCTCGCCTCGAAGTAGGGTTTGCCTTGCGCCATACGTTCTTGTTGATATTCCTTTAAATAAGCTTGCATCTCCAAAGCTGCCCTCAGTAGATTGGTCGGCAAACTTTTGCGATCCGAGAATCCGGATGCACACATATAGGAATCACCTATCGTTTTGATTTTTTCAATATCGCTAAATTGGCCAATGATCTTATCAAATCGTCTGAAGATGGTATCTAGTTCGAGCACCAAATCTTCCGGACTCATTTGCTCCGCAATCGACGTGAAGTTTTTAAAATCTGAGAAAAAGACTGTGACTTCTTCGTATTTGCGAGCCGTGGCGGTGCCTTTGACTTTGAGTTCTTCAGCGATACCCAGTGGTAGAATGTTGAGTAATAAATCATCGGATCGCTTCCGTTCCTTTTCAATCTCTTCGTTTTTGGTAGCTAAAATTTTCGCCGACCGTTTCTTCGTTCGGAATCTGGAATATAAGATCATTGACATGAGAAAAAGCGAAAGCAAAGCGAAAGCAGCGATGTAGAGATAAGCATTTTGCCGATCTACTTGCATTTGCTTTTTCATATTCTCCTCATTGATCTTCGAATTTACATATCGAAGTTCGAGTGTATCGCGCGAGAGAGATTCTATCCGTTCTTGGCTGACCGCGACCTTAGCTTCGACCTGTTTTTTTTGGCGAGCTACTGTTTGAAGCTCCTGTGCAGTTTGAGTGACCTTTTGGCGAACCTCCTGATTTTCTTGAGCCAATTGTTCCGTTTGCTCCTCCAGTATTTCGTTGCTAGAACTCAAATCATTACGCTCCGAAGCGAGTCGATCGACCTCTACAGCCAAGGTATCTCTTTCGGCCAGCAATTGATTTTTTTGATTTTCAATATTGGCTTTTTCTCGATTGAGTCGTTGCTGTTCGGTCTCGAATTTTCTTTCTAATTCAGAAATACTTGTTCCTTTTTGGGATAAAAAATCAATAGCATCTTCGGCCAAAATTAGGCCCTGTCGATAGTTTTGTTGCCGCTTCCAGTTGCGGATTCGAGCAGCAGTAGATTTTAAAATCAAGTCAGAGTCACCGATTTCTTTACTAATATCCAAGGTACGATTGAGCCAGTAATTCTGCTTAGTTACATTCCTGAGGCCTACATTAACTTCATACATTTGAAAGGAGGCCTGCGCCATCATGTTTTTATTATTCCTTGGTCGAGCCAAGTCAAAGGCTTTTTCAGTGTATTTATTGGCTTCCTTATAGTCTTTCTGACCTAGTAGCAATTGCCCAATATCAAAATTCAAGTTCATTTGTTCTTGAATATCGGAGGCATTGGCTAGCTGTTCTTTTAAGGTTGCTACATCTTTGCTTTGTGCAAGCCCAATTTGTGGACAAACGACAAGCAAGAAGCTAATTAGGTAGAAAGCTAAATGTTTTATGTAGATGGAATAATTCAATGGTAACAGGTTCGATAAATGTTTAAAGATATTCATAGGAACGGACAAAGAATAAATATTGCATTTTGGCCGAGAAGATTTTGTTTCAAGACAAGGCAAAAAACGTAGCAAATGCAGGGCATTAGCGAGGCTTTTTAACGCAGTATTGGGACAAAAGATTCCGCCATAAATCGATAAGTTATTTTTTGATCGTTACATCGGAAATACACAAGGCTCAAATTTACAGATTTTTTATACAAGAAAGATGTAATAAGTCCGAAGCAGGCGCCCTTCAGTATGAAAACCGGTAAAATTATTTTTACGCACAAACAATATCAAAGGGTTCATGTTTTTCTACCATGTCGAACGAGCAGATTGTAAGCGTTAGTTTTTTTGAGTTCCAAGGTTTTAAAAACCGCTGGTGGGGATTCTCCCAAATGGGACTTGCTTTAGATATTCTCAAGGAGGTTCGTGGACTTCGTTTCTGCAAGATTTTGGGGAGTGGAGCCGGCAACGGATTCAGCATTCGCCCCAATTTTGGTGTCTACGGTTTGCTATCGGTTTGGGACGACAAAGCCTCAGCCGATCAGTTCTTTAACCAGCACAGCTACTTTAAAGAATTTCAGGAACGCACAGAGAATTTATGGACCGTTTTCCTCAAAACAGCCAAATCTCACGGGCATTGGGAAGGCCAAAACCCCTTTGCTGAAACCATCAACTATGATAAAGACCAAGCCGTAGCCGTGCTCACTCGAGCGACGATTCACACCCATCAATTAGCTCAATTTTGGAAATTTGTACCGCCCGTCAGCCGATCTATGAGCACCGAAAAGAAAGGCCTGTTATTTTCAGTTGGTATAGGAGAGCTTCCCTTGATTCAACAAGCAACTTTCAGCCTTTGGGAAAATAGCCATCTCATGATGGATTTTGCCTACAAAAGCGGAATGCATAAAAAAGTAGTCCAACGTACCCGAGAAAAAGGTTGGTACAAAGAGGAACTCTTCGCCAGATTCCATCCCTTTGATCGCTTTGGCTCTTGGAAAGGTGGAGACCCTTTGGGGGGGCTGGGGGACTAGGGAGACTGGGGAGACTGGGGGACTGGGGGACTGGGGACTGGGGGACCTGGGGACTAGGAGACTTGTACATGTAGTGACGTTGTGATGTGATAAAGGCGAGGTACGAGCCTTACATACAGCATACATCATCACGGCACTACTTCAGCAAATCACAATATGCCCTGTTAACGCGCTGTTAATCAATCTTCAATACTGGTTTTGTAAAGCGAAGAGGTGATAATTTTATTGCTGATGAGTAATAGGAAAATCATTTTAGTTTTTATGTTGGGGGTGATTGCCATCTTTGGAATCATCAGTGTGCAGGCTTATTGGGTCACTAGCACCTGGAATATCAATGACCGAGAGTTTGATGAGAAAGTGAATACCATCCTCTACGAAACCGTAAAGGCGATTGCCGAGATCAATAATGCCGAACCGCCGAAAAAGGATATTATCAAACGGAAAACCTCCAACTACTATCTGGTCAATGTAGATAGCGAGATTAGCCCTAATATGTTAGAGACGACTTTGCAAGAGCAAATCGAAATGCAGGCCCTCAATATTGATTTTGAATATGGTATTTACGATTGTAGTTCTAATGAAATGGTCTATGGCAACTACTGTGAGTATGAGCTCAAAAATAGCGAGGCATTGACAGAGGGCTCAGACCTGCCGGTTTTAGTATCCAATGCTTCCAATTACTACTTTGGGATACGTTTTCCAACGCGACCAAGCTACTTGTTCAGCAAGATGCAGCTATCGATCTTTTTTTCTACCATTCTATTATTGACCATTATCTTTTTTGCCTATTCGATGTTTACCATTCTGCGCCAGAACCGACTCTCGAAGATGCAAAAGGAGTTTATCAATAATATGACGCATGAATTCAAGACGCCACTTTCTACGATCAAGATTGCAGCTGATGTCTTCCTGAAAAACCCGGCTGTACAAGAGGATAAAAGATTACATACCTACGCCAATATCATCAAGCAACAGAACCAACGCCTCAATGACCAAGTGGAAAGGGTATTGAATATTGCTAAATTTGAAAAAAACAATTTTGCCCTAAAAAAGGAGCCCGTCAACCTCAATGAAATATTAGAAAAGATAAAAGAAAATGTGGCTGTTCAAGTCAAAGAAAAAGATGGTCAGCTTTGGTTAAACCTCCCTGCTACGGCTCAAATTATCGAGGCCGACCGTTTTCATTTATCCAATATTCTCTACAATCTTTTAGACAATTCGATCAAGTATTGTAAGAAAGCTCCTCAAATTGAAATCGACCTTTACCAACAAAATAAAGCACTCTGCATTTCCATTAGAGATAATGGTATCGGTATCGCTAAAGAACATCAACCACAAGTATTTGAAAAATTTTATCGCATACCTACTGGGAATGTACACGATGTAAAAGGTTTTGGCATTGGACTCTATTACGTCAAGAAAATATGTGAAGAACACCAATGGACTATTAAACTAAAGTCCAAATTAGATCAGTACACCCAATTTATTATCACTATACCTAACTAATTATTCTCCTATGAAAGCCAATATACTTTATGTTGAAGACGACGAAAGCTTGGGCTTTGTCACCCGCGATAATTTACTTTTGGAAGGATACCAGGTGCACTGGTACAAAGATGGCGCAGAGGCCCTAGCCGCTTTTGGCGAGCATCCTGTCGATCTTTTTGTCCTTGATGTCATGCTTCCAGAAATGGATGGCTACACCTTAGCTGGTAAAATCAGAGAGAAAGACACACAGGTACCTATCCTATTTGTGACCGCAAAATCGCTGAAAGAAGATCGCCTGCATGGCCTCAGGATTGGTGCAGATGATTATATCACAAAGCCCTTCTCTATTGAGGAATTGATCCTAAAAATTGAAATCTTCCTTAAGCGTCGAGCCATCGTGGAACCGCAGGCGCCTCAAATTTTCGACTTGGGAAAATTTCAGTTTGACCATAAAAATCTCGAACTAAATGCGGCTGGTCAATCCAGGGTGCTTACGCAAAAAGAAGCCGATTTGCTAAAGTATTTCCTAGAAAATAAAAACCAACTCGTCCGGCGCTCAGCCATCTTAAAAAGTATTTGGGGCAAAGATGATTACTTCCTTGGCCGAAGCCTGGATGTATTCATTTCGCGCCTCAGAAAATACCTCAAAAGCGAAGAAGAAATTAAAATCGAGAATGTACACGGTATTGGTTTCCGGTTTGTGCACGAGGAGTGATTGGGGAGTTTGGAGACTTTGGGACTGGGAGACCTTGAGACCTTGAGACCTTGGGACTGGGAGACCGGGGGACCTTGGGATTGAGAGACTGGGGGACGTTGTGGAGACTTTATTACATCACTATATCACCACACCACTATATCTTTACATGACTGGGAGACTTTGGGACTTTGAGACCTTGGGACTTGGAGAGCGGAGACTGGGGGACGTTGTGGAGACTTTATCACATCACTATATCACCACACCACTATATCTTTACATGGCTGGTGTTCTGGTGTATAATACTTGACACATAGCACTTGACACCTGACACTTGACACATAGCACCTAGCAAAGCATCCCGAAATCCACTAGCGTTCCTTCGGGATTAATTCGACCAGATTGTATTGCTGCGCACTATAAAGGTCTCATTAACTTGGCACTTGGCACCTGGCACCTGGCACCTGGCACATTTTACAATTTCTCGTCAGTACTATTTTTTAAATTCTTTGATATTGGTAGAGATACTGAGATGATTGACGCCTCCGGCGATATGCATATTATAGAGTCCGTAATCAATCTTGAACCGATTCACTCGAAAACCTAGGCCAAAGGAGAAGCCGGATAGACTGCCAAAACTATCAACACTCAACTCCCTGCGTAGAATATGACGATAGCCGAATCGTAGGCGAAAATTTTCTTTTGCCCCCATCAGCAGCTCTCCATTAAAGACAAAATGTCGAAATAGGTTGTCTACGAAAGTGTTATCACCAGATGTACCACTATCTTCTCCAATAAAGATAATGCCTTGTTCAAGATTGGGATCGTCATAGAGGATATTCCAGCTTTGGAGGTGCTCATAAATCACCGAGAATCGGAAAGGAAGGTAGCGTAGTCGCTTCGAAACCCCAAATTGAATCTCAAAGGGCAGTGGCTCATTCGTATCTTCATTATAAGTCGAAATTTGGCTGCCCATGTTTTTAAAAACGAGGCTGGCCGTAAAGTTGCGGGCCGTATCTTGGTAGAACAAGGCCGCATCGGCTGCTACTCCATATGACTGGTAGATATCAAATTGAGAACCGATGAATTTCACATTCGCTCCTAAATGTAGACGCTCATCAATCTGCCTGCCCGCACCAAAGGTAAAGGCATATTCACTCGCTTGAAAAGTGCCTTCCGTTTGGAAAAACTCATTGGTGCGCTCAAACTCGCCATAGCTGATATATTGTAATCCTCCGTGCAGCGTAGTATTCCATTTATCGACGTGGTGCCCATACCCTACGTAGCTATTCCCGATGCCCTCAAATAAAAAACTATGGCTGAATCCTATTTGCTGGTGCATCCGCTCATTTAGAGAAGCAGGATTTTTAGCGGCCAGATGAATGTCATCATCCATTACTGTAATGAGATTTCCTCCTAATCCAGAAAGCCTCGCACTATTCGATAGATCCAAGAATTTATATACCTGACGCCCACCAATCAACTGCGCCTGGAGATTTCCCAGAGGAAGGCTACAAAGCAAAACCAGAAACCCTAAACGCAGTAATGATCGCATCATTATATCCTTTTATAAATTTTCATCTTCGAGTCTCCAGCTCGTTCGGCACATCCCTTTGTTGCACTCCATGGTGCGGGTATGAATGCCCTCTTCTGAGTAAAATTTCAACTCTCCGTGTTCATTTTCACCATCCAGGTAGCTACCGGTCACCGCTAGTTGCCCATTGAGATGGTATTCTTTAAATGGACCATTCGCGGCATTATCTGCAAAGGTAACCTCCTCTTTTAGGCTGCCATCCTCATAGTATTTATACCAAAGGCCAGACATTTTATTATCGATATAATAGCCCTCTAGTTTCACTCGATTACCTTCATAAAAACTTTTATACAAACCCTCATAAATGCCATTGGCATGGGTTTCTATGATTTGGGTATCTCGGCTGGGATAATAAAGCACCCGATTCCCATTCAAAGCCCCGTGATCATAATCGGCCTCCTCCAAAAGTACACCTTGTGGGTCTTTACGTTGGTAATTCCCATGTTTTGTTTCGGTCTGCGCGATTACAGAATACCGTTCTAGGTGTCCTTGAAAATCCGTTTCTTCTTTTAAGACTACCCGAATCTCCGAAACGCTGGGTGTAGGCAAAGGAATTTCACCTTCATTCTTCGTTTTGCTACCACCCTCCGTCTCCGTATTCTTTGGTATACAAGCAGAAAAAGTAAGAACTAAAGCCGTCAGAAGAAGTGCTATTCCTTTATTCATAATATCGATTATTTTTACCCAACAACGGTAGCTCGTCCGATACTTGCATAAAAAACACCTAGTTTCTTCATGGCATCTAGATCGTACAAGTTCCTACCATCAAAAATAACGCTGGAGGTCAAATTTTCTTTTACTTGCTGAAAATCTGGCGTTCTAAAGACACTCCACTCCGTACAAATCACTAAAGCATCCGCTCCAGCTATGGCCTCATATTGATCAGCACAGAACTCCACACGCTCTCCAAAAACCTGCTTTACATTATCCATAGCTTCAGGGTCAAAAGCTTTAATCGTCGCATTAGCTTCCAATAGCTTTTCAATAATATACAGGGCTGGTGCCTCTCTGATATCGTCGGTATTAGGTTTAAATGCCAAGCCCCATATTCCGAAGGTTTTTCCACTCAAATCACCGCCATAATGCTCGATAATGCGATCCGCTAATTTAATGCGCTGACGATCATTGACGCCCATTACGGCATTGAGGATATTAAAATCGTATTTAAACTGCTTGGCCGTTCGTGCCAATGCTTGCACATCTTTCGGAAAACAACTCCCACCATAGCCAATACCGGGAAATAGGAATCGTTTACCAATCCGACTATCACTACCGATGCCTACACGTACCATATCTACATTGGCACCAACTTTCTCACACAAGTTAGCAATCTCATTCATAAAAGAGATGCGTGTAGCAAGATAGGAGTTGGCGGCATATTTCGTCATTTCCGCCGAGCGTTCATCCATAAAATAGATAGGATTGCCTTGTCTGACAAATGGCTCGTAGAGGCGCTTCATAATAGTCTGCGCTTTATCCGATTGGGTACCAATCACGACACGATCTGGCTTTAGAAAGTCATCTACGGCCACGCCTTCTCTAAGGAATTCAGGATTAGAAACCACATCAAAGAGACTTTCATCGGCACTGGCAGCCAGCTCGGCATGCACCAATTCGGCGGTTCCAACGGGTACCGTACTTTTGTCAACGATGACTTTATAGTCTTTAATAATTGGCCCCAAATCCTTAGCTACCCCAAGAATATAGGAAAGGTCTGCCGCACCATCTGCTCCCGGAGGCGTAGGTAGTGCAAGAAAAATGACCTCCGCTTGCTCTATTGCTTCGGCAAGATTGGTAGTAAAAGATAAACGCTCCTGTTTGGTATTTCTGTGAAAAAGTACGTCTAAACCAGGCTCGTAGATGGGGACCTCCCCCTTGCGCATGCGATCAACTTTCTTTTCGTCGATATCTACACAAATGACTTTATTCCCGGTTTCGGCAAAGCATGTTCCTGTTACAAGCCCTACATATCCAGTGCCGACTACTGCTATGTTCATATAAGATTTTTTTGCGGATTTAAAAATCGGGTACAAAAATAGGTTTTTGTAGTTAATCCTACCGTAGAATTATTGTCAAGCCCCGTCTTCTTTATTTATAAATTAGAAAAAAACACCACGAGCTAGAAAGCTTATGCTATTTTCGAACCAGATATCTAACAAATACTGTTATCCTTTTATGCGCCGAGTACTAAGAAGTATATATACCTCCTTTTCAATCCAGCTTTTGATCATGCAGATCAGGAGCCATCATCTGCTGCTGTTCCTGTGGATCAGTTTGTTCTTGATGGTTGGTGGTGTGATGGGTACTAAATTTGGTCTACACTATCTTTTTTTGGATCCTGAATATTTAGGTCAGACAGGATTCCTGAGTTATTGCATCATTGGTATTGCATTTGGTTGCTTCTTTTTGACTTGGAACCTGACGAGCTACCTTTTGCTAGCCCATTCCTTTCCATTCCTGGCGACGCTGAAGCGCCCTTTCACCAAGTTTTGTATTAACAACTTTTTGGTCCCCTTGAGCTTTTTATTATTCTACCTTGGAGCGATTGCCAGCTTTAAAAATAGTGAGGAGAATATTTTCCAAATATTACTTGATGGCCTAGGCTTTCTGACGGGAATGCTTTTCCTGGGCTTCCTTTATTTTTTCTACTTTAAACATACCAATCGAGATATTTCTTATTATCAGCTACAGCTAAAAAACGTCCCCAACCTAGCCAAAGCCATCCGTCCTGGCCGCAGAGATATCGATGTTGACTACATCAAACAAGACAAAAATAGACAAGTCGTTAAGACCTTTCTCAATGAGGCCCTCAGACCACGCCTGGTGAGAAGTGTAGCACACTATGACAGTAAACTGCTCCTAGATATCTTTCGTCAAAATCACTTGAATGCCCTTGTCATCCAACTGATGACCATCCTTTTATTGATGTTTCTAGGTTTATTGACGGACTTCCCAGCTTTCCGCCTTCCCGCTGGTGCCAGTATTTTGTTTTTCCTGAGTATCACCACCGCTGTAATTGGAGCCTTGACTTATTGGCTCAATCGTTGGCTCGTCACGACTATCATTACTTTGCTTTTTGTCGTTAATTTTTTAACAAGCCATAATATTGCTTACACACTCAATAAAGCCTATGGCCTAAATTATGATAAAGAACACGTTGACTACAATCTCCAGCAGCTCCAAAACCTTATCCAAACTGCCCATGTCGAAGAAGACATCAACGCTACCTTGGCGATTTTAGAGCAATGGAAAACCAAAAACACCCAAGCAGATTCCATGCAAAAACCCAAGATGATCATCCTGAGTACCAGCGGCGGTGGACTCACCTCTGCAGCTTGGGTTTTGCGCAGCGTTTTACAGGCAGATAGCCTGTTGAGTGGTCAATTACTCGATCAGACTGTGCTAATGACAGGTTCCTCCGGCGGTGTTTTGGGTTCTGCCTACATGCGCGAGCTCCGCTTGCAACAACTCACCCAACCCGAACTGAATATTTATGATCCGATTCATTTAGAAAATATAACCAAAGACCTGCTTAATCCTGTGACCTTTATGTTGGTCGCCAATGATCTTTTTATTCCTTGGACCACCTTCGAGTATCAGGGGAAAGATTATCACAAAGACCGAGGCTATATTTTTGAGAAACAGATCAATGAAAACACGCAAGGTATTTTAGATAAACCCCTGGGCGCTTATCGAAACTATGAGCAAAGCGCCCAAATCCCTATGCTTTATATTACCCCTGCCATTCTTAACGACGGCCGCAAACTCTATGTATCGCCCCAAGGGGTATCGTTTATGATGACCCCGCCCATAGGCATCGACCAACCTGGATCGGTTGCCATTGATGGAGTAGACTTTGGAGGCTTATTCAAAGAACATCGAGCAGATAGCTTGCGGTTCTTGACCGCCCTGAGGATGAATGCCACCTTTCCTTATATTCTACCTGGAGTACACCTACCCAGCCAACCGGCTATCGAAGTAATGGATGCAGGCTTCGTTGATAATTTTGGGGTATTACCTGCCAGTCGTTTTCTCTTGGTTTTCAAGGATTGGATTCTGGAGAACACCAGTGGTGTGGTATTATTGCAAGTGCGATCGGTACCCGAAAATAAAGAAATAGGCGAAGCTAAACGCAAAGGAATTGTCAGCGCTCTATTAAACCCCATCGAAATGGCGGGGCAAATATTTGTTCGCCAGAAATTTGAGCAAGATGCCCACCTAGGCTATCTCTACGAAGCCTTTGATCCCAGCTTTTTTCACCACATTCAATTCGATTATTTATTTGAAGAATTACCTGGGAAAGAGCAGGCATCTATCTCTTTCCACTTGACACGTAAAGAAAAGGAGCATATTTTCAAGGCTACACAAACAGATCACTATCAAAAAAGTGTGAAAGAACTTCAAGACATCCTCCGCAAATAGACCAAGCAGTAGCAGTTGGTGTACTCCGATGATTGAACTTGTAAAAAGCCTCGACAAATCGTAGGCCATGCCTTTTATTAGAAATTCTTGAACAAATCTTGGCGTATTAAACAAAATACTCAGATATAAAGTATATATTTTAGAACCATTACTTCCTATTTTAATTAAACACAGTAGTACAAGCCAGTTAATTTTCCAAAGCCCAAACTTAATAACATTTTGAATCCCACAATTGACCCGACGTTTCGTCAACAAACGCTTAACTACGAAGAGTACCATGAGGTCATGGCAGAGCTTGTGAAGCACAGCAGTAAAGGTCGATACACCGAGGCGCTGATTAACTATACCAGGATGAATATCATCCGTATGGAACGCCTCGATAAAACGACCAAATTGCTGCCTTTATCTCGGGAGCGCATAGGGAATATTGACCGTAGCCTGTACTGGTATGTCCTTACCGAGCCATGGTGTGGCGATGCTGCTCAAGTCTGCCCTGTCCTCGATCAACTCCAAACGCTTAATCCCAACATTGAAATGGGATTCTTAATGAGAGATGATCACCTTGAACTCATGGATCAGTTCTTAACAAATAATACCCGTTCTATTCCTAAGGTATTAATCACCGATGCGCAGACGCATGAAGTTTTAGGAACTTGGGGCCCAAGGCCTTTCATCGCCCACGGCATTATGATGAAGGGTCTCGAAACCTGGAGAGCAATGGATGAAGGCGAAGAAAAGCGACTATTCCACCGCGATTTGTACACCAAACTTCAAAAATGGTATGCCCGGGATAAAACGACTAGTATTCAAGAGGAGTTTACAGAAGTGCTAATCGACAGCATCTAGCGAAGTTGCGTCTCAGACAAAAAGTCGTAGAAGTAGGCAATGTACAAATCCCTTTTGCCAAAACTATCCTTGCGATTGGAGGAGAAATAGGCCGTATAGCCATCTTTTGCTAATCGAAAGTGGCTATCATCACCTGCGGAGTTGATCGGTAGACCAAGGTTGAAGGGTTTACTCCAAGCCCTCCGATTGGGGTTATAAACCGTCTTAAAGACGTCCATCCCGCCAAGGCTATACTCCCGATTATTCGAACTAAAATAGAGGGTTTTGCCATCTTTAGCCAGAAAGGGACTCACCTCATCATAAGGTGTATTGACGGATGGCCCAAGGTTTTGGGCAATACTCCACTCTCCATTTACCATAGTCACCTGATATAAATCATAGCCACCATAACCACCAGCTCGTCTACTTGCAAAAATGACTCTATTGTTATCTGCAAAATGTGGTGCCGAAATACCTGCGACCGGATCAACAGGACCAAAAAGCGGCTCCGTGACCAATTGCTGGCGCCCTTCTCGGAAGGTATCTACATAGATTGCGCCATTATCTAAAGCACTACCTCGATAGTAGTACAGTACTTTGCCCGTAGCATTAAAACCTAAAGCCACCTCGTTTTGGCTAGTATTCAGAAAATAGTGCAATGGTTTGGTCGATTTCCATTTCCCACTTATACTGACCGCCGAAAACATATCATAGCGATACTTTCCAAGGATATCGTCTGGTTGGCCATCGTCTGCTCGGCGGCCTCCGGTACTACCAGGTCGTGCAGAACTAAAGTATAAGCGATTACTAAAATTGGGACTAAGGACTGGCCCGAATTCATCATATTTCGAATTGACGGCTTCTCCCAGGTTTTCTACAAAAGCGAGTCCTTCTTGGTATTGGATTTGTAAGCCATTGGCGCATCTTCTGATCGCATCTGTAGTGAATCCACGATGAGGATGATCAGCAGGCAATAGTTTCAAATAAGATTTATAATACTTTGATGCTTCCTGAAACTCGTGTTTTGCGTGATAAATTCTGCCAAGATAGAGCAGTGTTTCGCGAAAAGATCGCTTGGGATTGTTCACCAATTTTTTGAGCCGACGCTCTGCTTCTTCTAGTTCATTGAGGTGGTACTTGGTGAGTGCCAGCAAAAGTTGTGCATCCGCATTACTAATCCGCAAGTCACTATCAGAATACAACAGATTATAGGCAATTTCATATTGCCCATTCTTATAGAATTCTTTGGCTCGATTTAGTTTATTTAAATCTCCTTGGGCATGAGTCGCTGAGACGATAAAGCTCATCAGTAAAACTAAACAAAGGAGCTGGAAAGAAG
Source organism: Saprospiraceae bacterium (assembly GCA_042095835.1). Taxonomy (GTDB): domain Bacteria; phylum Bacteroidota; class Bacteroidia; order Chitinophagales; family Saprospiraceae; genus DATFKA01. The sequence goes on along the minus strand of JBELML010000059.1, from coordinate 2,031 downwards.
GTGACTTTGAAATCATAATCGTATGGATCAAAAAATGACTACGATAAATAGTTGTTCACAATTAACTATAAGTTTTATAATGGTATCTTTTTACTCAACTTTTCGCCTGCCTGCCGAAGTCTCGGCGCAGGCAGGTTACATCCTCGATCGATATGAATCGACCTGCGGGTGTGCCTCAATTTGAGCAAAAATCTACTCGATCAAAAACTATATTTTATTATGACCATCTACTTAAACGATTACACATTAAGATAAGTCATCAAGGAATCGTATCGCTCTTGTAGAGAATCAAGATAGTCTACTTCATTAAAGGAAGCTTTGACTGTATAGTCATAACGTAAAAAGGTAGCGATAATATTTTGGATATGGTTGCGATTGAGCTTAATTGTCACGTCAAAAATGGGACTATCGGGTCGAGCAGTGACAAAGGCGCTCAGGATACGCGCATTCTCAGACTCCACAATTTTAGCAATTTCTCCCAGGCTATATTCGCGATTACTCACCTCTAAGACAATGATGCTCCCTGGCTCTCTAAAGGAGAAGTTGTTAGAAAAATATTGGAGCAGATCGTCCATTGAGACGACTCCCAGGTAGTTTTTATCCTTATCAACGATAGGTATAACGGTGAGTTTTTGTTCTGCCAGTAAGCGCATCACCTCATAAAGGTGCTCACCTCGATAGACGTAAGGGCGAATTAAAGATAAGCTATAAGAGCCAATGGCCTCATTGACATCATAATCTAGGATGTCGTCTTCGGAGATCAGCCCCAGCAGTTCTTTATTATTAACGATAGGTAAATGCCGAACATAGAAATCACTCATCATTTCTAGTGCTGTAGCGCCATTATCAGAGGTCTGTAATGGTATAATTTCGTTCGATATTAGTTGTTCGGCGATCATCTCCTAAAATCTTTTTCTTATAACGGGCAGTAATCGAAAGTGTTGATTATGAATTTGTTAAATAAAATACAAAAGCTTTTTTGGCTTGCTATTTATCGTAGCAACTTTTTCTTTTGTACGGCAAACTCCTCTTCCGTTAACAATCCTTTGGTTTTCAATTCGTGTAGTTTATTCAATTGTTCGAGCAGATCATTGGGTAGTTCGAGTTGCTCCTCTTGCTGTTCGGCAGGAGCCTGCTGCTGTTCTTGTTGTTCTACCTTTTTAGGTGCCGCTTTTTTCTTAAGCTGGAAGCCATTATTTTCAAACTCTTCAAACTGATCTTGAATTCTTAAATAGGCTAAAGCATCGTGCTCTTTTATGCGGCTGAAATCATTAAATCCTAGTGATACAGCTCTATCCAAATGGTAGAAAGCGCGTTCTACATTTTCATTGATGGAATAGGCACAAGCAATATTAAAATGAGTAGCAATATCTCGCTCATCAATTTCTAGTGCTTTGGCAAAATCTTCAATGGCGCCTCCATAGTCGTAGTCTTTATACTTTTCAATACCGCTTGCCTTGTAAGGATTGTGTCTTGGTTTACGGTTCACTTTACGGTCTTTGCGCTCTACATTACGGTCGTAGTTTCTTTGCTGGCGATTGTCATAGCGCTTTTTATTCCGATCAAAATCTGGACGCTCCTTTCTGACTTTCTTAAAGTAGGGTTTATTGTATTTCAGATCAAACTTGTCTTTGTCTTGTGAGAAAAACACAATGGCATCGATCACACTAAAAAACATGACAAGCGGCAGAGCCTCTCCTTGGGAGACGATGGTCAAAAATGCAAAAAATATCCCTAAACCAACTTGCCCCAGGTAAAAGCGGTGCATGCCCAGCCAACCAAAAAACAAAGCGAGTATTCCGGCAACGTTTTTATCTTTCATGTAAAATTCTATTTCTGCTGTACGCTCAGCGGATCAGTAGCTTAAATTTAGTAAGAGTATATCTAAAATTTATCCTTCCGGCCAAAAATCTCTACCTGCAAGGCCAAAATCAAACTTCTATATGCCCTCTGATCTATATTCTCTATCTCGACGGCTATTTATATAAACAGTATATATTAAATAAAGTGCCTAAATCAACCGCCAATTTG
>JBELML010000058.1:0-35788 GCA_042095835.1 Saprospiraceae bacterium | reverse complement strand
TACCCTCTCTCCTCCATCAACTACATCTCCTTAAAAGCGAGTGCAAATGTATAACTCTTTAGTTTATTATGCAAGCTTAAATCGAAAAAAGATTAAAAATAGTTGTCTCTCTTTTTTATTTAAACCTACTTCCTACCCCTTCGTTTAAGGGCGGACTACAAAGATACAATGAAGAATGATTTGTCGCAAGGCATGTTGACAATTTTATCAAAAAAATCTACTCTATGAAGTTATCTAAGGTTTTCTCGCCTGCAACAGAAAACCTTAGACAACTTCTATTTCTAATAACAGAATCCTATATCTTTGGACTTCAAAAAACAATACAAAAACGAATGAAGAAACATAATTTCAGCTCTGGGCCAGCCATCCTCCCTGAGGAAGTATTCGACCAGGCGGCAGCGGCAGTCAAAGAACTAGAGGGCACGGGCTTATCGATCTTGGAAATTTCTCATAGAAGTGATGCTTTCCAGGCTATTTTGGCGGAAGCCTCTACCCTACCCAAAGAACTACTGGGTCTAGGCGATGAATTTGAGGTGCTATTTCTAACAGGCGGCGCAAGTTCTCAATTCTATATGGTGCCTATGAATTTATTAGGGAGCGCGGAGACGGCTGGATTTGTAGACACCGGTAGCTGGTCTACCAAGGCCATTAAGGAGACACAGCTATTTGGCCAAGTAAGCGTCTTAGCCTCTTCAGGTGAAAACCGGTTCTCCTACATCCCGAAAGGCTATGATATCCCCGATGAACTCAAGTACCTGCACATCACCAGCAACAACACTATATATGGTACACAATTCCACGCTATGCCCGAGACCAATGCACCGATCGTATGTGACATGTCTTCGGATATCTTCAGTAGACCAATAGACCCAAGTCCATTTGGCTTGATCTACGCGGGGGCACAGAAGAACCTTGGTCCGGCCGGAACGACGATGGTCATTGTGAGAAAAGATCAGCTAGGGACCGTTGATCGTCCTATTCCTACCATGCTAGACTATAGGACGCATATCAAAAAGAACTCGGCCTTTAACACCCCTCCTGTTTTCCCTATCTACGTCAGCCTATTAACGATGCGCTGGATTGCAAGAAATGGTGGTGTAGCAGCTATGGCCAAACACAACCAAGCTAAAGCAGATCTTTTTTATAATACCCTTGATCAACATGACCTATATATAGGTGTAGCAGCGAAGGAAGATCGCTCTTTGATGAATGCGACGTTTAACCTTAGAGACAGTAAGCTTGATCCTCATTTTCTGGAGGCTTGTGAAAAAGCCAATATTTCGACTATCAAAGGCCATAGAAGTGTAGGTGGTTTTAGGGCTTCCATGTATAATGCCATGCCCCTATCTAGTGTAGAGACCTTGGTCAGTGTCATGGAAAGTTTTGCAAAAAAATACGGGTAGATCGCTATGGCAAAATCAAAATCTACGAAGACACTAATAGAAGGGCAATTGGGGACCTATCCGGTCACGATTCATTTTGAGCGGCGGCAAAGTGGTAGGGCTTCAGTAGGCACCAAATCCCTAATTTTGAGGAGTCCTTATAATCTTAGCAAAAAAGGGTTGGATGACTTGTGGGGCTGGTTTATGAATTGGGTCCGAGAAATTGAAAAAACTAAACCAGAGGCGCTTCGGCATTTTCACCACAAGGTCTACGAAAACGGTATGGATTTGGTAGTAGGTGATCGTAGCTATAGACTCTACCTTGAGGAAGCAGATCGCAAAACAGCAGCGGGTAAATTTTTTCCACCCAATGAATTGCATATCACTTTACCACGAGGTCTGGATCGATTCAATCGTAACCGCTCCATAAAGACATTGTGTAGTCGATTGGTCGCGCAAGATTATAGGGCGGAAATTACATCCCGTGTAGTAGCGCTTAATGCTACTTTTTTTAAAAAGGATATACAAGATGTGCGTCTTAAATACAATAGCACCAATTGGGGTTCTTGCTCTTCGAATAAGATCATCAACTTATCTACCCGCTTATTGTTTGCGCCAAAAGAAGTGATTGATTATGTGATTATTCACGAGTTGGCCCATTTAATTGAAGCGAATCATTCGAGTCGTTTTTGGGCTTTGGTAGAAAATGCGATGCCGGAGTATAAGGTGCACGAGCGGTGGCTCAAGGAGCATGGGAAGGATTGTGACTTTTAGAAATTATAATTCTATGCGCTTTTTAGGCTTCCAAAACTTATTTTCTAGTGACTCTAGTGCTAGTTCCCACAGAGCCTCGTAGGGAATAATCTCTGTTTCGTAAGCAGTTTGAGTATTATCAAAGGAAACATTTGATAATTTCTGCTTTAACTCCGATGCCCTCCTTCGGGCTCCTGCTTGGTGAAAGTCTGATTCGATGATCTTGAGCAGCATACGAATGAAACAATTGCTTCGGTAAGTCTCATCCTTTTTGAGGTGTCGATAGCAGTACTGACTAATCGCCTCCATCCTGTCGATTGCTTGATCATAACGCTTGTATAGTAAAAGGAAAAGAATCTGAATCACAAGAACTGGAATATTGCGCATTTGTTTATCTCTCGAAAACAATGGTACCTCATTCAAAAACTTATTGATTTTATATTTACTAAGGGTCACACCATCTACCTTGCCCATACAAATCAAATAATTCATGTAGGCTTCGTAAAGCTTCCATATTTCTTGTCGATATTGGAGTAAGCCTTGAAAGCTTTTATGCTTAATGATCCTATTCAATATTTCATAGGCTCTCTGGTAAGAGTTGGAGTGGAGCTGGATGAGGAACAATAAATTATGCTGAGTATTCCAATTAATACTCCCTTCATCAGCATATTTCAATGATCTAGAAATAAAATCTTCAGCACTTATAAAATCTCTTTTTTGCCAATATGCCTGAGATAAGAGATTACTAAAAATAATAAGGCCATTCATAGAGAAAGATTTTTCGGAGGAGAAATAATCCACAGCTTTTGAGGCCACACGAATTACTTCCTCTATTTCACCATTTACTTGTGCTCGATTGACCTGGATATAGTAATAACATAGATGCAAGCGATAGCTATCAAACTTAGCAACGAGCGGTTCTAGCTCTACAAGGAAGTCTACAGCCAAGCCATTAATTTCAGCTAGGTCTTTTTTCTTATTTCCATAGTATAGATTTTGAATGATACCATAATAACTCTCAGCCTTGGATTCAGCGTGATAGATTTCGGTGTACTCAAGGTGTATTTGATTATAGTATTGAAATTGCTTATAATCAAATTCTATTGAACTATGATAACCTCTCAATTGTCGGGTGGTTTCTAGGACAAGTAAAGAAAAATTATACTTTAAGGCAGTACGGAGGATTTTTTTGAGTAAATGCTTTGTATTGGTATAAGCCCCTTTGCCTAGTAAAATCTTTGCGACAGCGAGCTCACGCCAACTTGAATAGTAGGCTTTTCGCATCCCATCGTACTTAGCTTGATTGAGATCTATAAAAAAGGTAGTGTTGTAAAGTCGTTCGGTGAGACGTCTTTTTAACTCTTTAAAGTTGCGCTCATCTGGATCACTTTGATAAAAATAAGCGGCAGCTTCTTCATCATTTGTAATCTCACCTGAGCTGAGCTTTTCATAAAAATCCTGAACCAAGGTCTTACGGGGCGGAAGGCTTCCGACAACTTCAATGGTTTTTACTTTATTACGATTGATAATGCGTACAAGTTCTAGTAGTTTGTTCATTTCTTCTAAAATAACTAGGTAAACAAGGAGAAAATCAAATATTTACCAATAAATATATGGCAAATAAAGAAATTATCAAAATAACTATTGGCTATAAATTGAGAAATACCTAGGAAAGACGCCTGATTAAAAGCCTGAAAATCAATCTTTTTGGTAGATAATAATACATTTCTTCTTTTTTCTTCTTTCGGTAATCGCCATTTTTTTGATAACTCAATCGCCTGCCACTCCCCCTACATTTGTAATGTAATCATTAACAAAGTTTTCACTTAAAAAATTAAAATCATGAATGCTATTCTATTATTAATCTCCCTCATGGGAGGCTGGAACCCTTTTGAAACAACTACAAAAAATACTGAGAATGACATCCTTGGTATTTAACTAAAGAACAATTTAAAAACATAAACACACCAAAATAGGCCTAAAAAAAATCCTATACAAACATGAAAATCAATTATTTAGATAAATAATAAGTCAAAAAATTAAAAATCTACACTTGTATAATCCACAAATCTTAATAAGGACTTAACGCAGAGAAGCGCCTAGATTTGTAAGGAACGAAAGGAAAAAAGGGCAACCTACCACACTAGAAAATAATGCTGTTAGCATAAAGGAAAAAAGTATCTCGGAAAAAAGGGAAAGATACACCCTTTTGCAACAAGGTGCCTACGATACAAAACCTGGGTAATCCAGGAAGATTTACTATTGGGATAGTTGAAGACATAGCATAAGAATTAACCACTTTTATTAACCATTAAAATTTTACATTATGAAAAAGGTTATTTTGTTCGCTTTGTTTTGCTCATTCGGTGTATTTACGTTCGCAAACAGTGTAATCGCTTCAAACCATTCATCTAATACAGCTGAAGAACTATTGTTCGTTCAGGATGGTGCAAATACATCTGCTGCTGCCGCTGCAATGGAATTTGATGAAGAAACCTGCACAATAAAAACCAAAACAACTATTACACTTCCAGATGGATCTAAAAAAGTAGTAATTGTTGAAAACACCATCAACATGAGCTGTAAGGACCTTGTAACGGCTGCTATCAAAGCACTCATGTAAGGCCTCTGTCACAAATTGCCTCAAGTAGGGCTAGCAAGTGAAACGGTTATGCCTTTGCTTGAGGCCAATTCCCATAGATGCGATTCAATTTATTTAATCACTAGAATACTTCGGTTGAAGTATTACAAAATCTTTAACAATGAAATTTTACTTATTCGCCTTTTTATTCATGTTCAGCATGAACGTTGGACAAGCAACCAACCACACGCCTATAAAAAAGTTAACAGAGCCAACTGAGGCACCTAATACTCTAAATACTCCAGCAAAAGCTGAGGCAGAAGTAGAAGAATTTAAAAGTTGTACCGTCACTTATAAAGTCAAATTAGAAGATGGGACAAAGATTGAGCATGAGATAACGTTTGATGATTTAAGCTGGTGGCAATGCTCCAAGGTTAAGGTATTATTATTTCTTGATAAAATTTTCTAAAAGAAGACTATGAAACATATAATTACGCTGCTAGCTTTTTCCGTTTTTTTTGGAACAAGCTATGCTCAAGCACCAAAAGCACAACTCTTTGCTTCTTATCAATATTATCACCAATTTGATGCAACTGAAGCCCCTCAACTGGACTCGGTAACCCTGCATATAAACTTAGATCAACAAGTAAGTTTGTACAATAACATCTCGTACGAAAGACGTACTAGTGGAGATGCACAAATTGAAGACGATGATTATGGTATAGTCGTAACCAAGGAAATTAGTTTTTCAGATGGCCAAGGCTACCCTATTTACACAAATCATAAGCAGCAGCTCATATATGAGCGGCGAATTGCTCTGGATGAGGGAAAGAAAAAACCATTTATTGTTGTCGATTCCGATGCTAAGATACAGTGGGTCTTAAAAGAAGAATTTAGATCCATTGGGCGATTTAATTGCCAAAAAGCAGAAAGCACTTTTCGAGGTAGGACTTACATTGCATGGTTCGATAGAAGCATACCAAGCTCGATTGGCCCATGGAAATTACACGGATTACCTGGACTAATTATTGAAGTATCAGATGAAAGCAATCAGGTAGCATTCGCAATAAGTTCATTAGCCTATCCCACGCCGCATGAGCACGTATTGAGTAAGCCTAGTTCTGGAGAAGAGATTTCTCTCCAAACCTACCTAGCTATTGAGGATAGAACAGCAGAAAACTACGTTGCCTACTTAAAATCTAGACTACCAAGAGGTTCGAATGTAAAAGTCACATCTATAACCAAGACTTCAGGATTGGAGATTGATTACGGCTTTGATTAAAATTTTAAGTAATGATGAATTCAATTTTTAGGAAATATCTAATATTGGTTGCCTTAATTGGCAGCCAAATCTCTCTCCAAGCACAAAACATCATTCATGGTGTAGTGAACGATAGTCTTGGGAAACCTATACCTTATGCATTAGTGATTCTAAAAAGTGCTGATGGTATAGAAATCATCAACTCGGCCTCTACCAATACGGAAGGTTATTATACTATAGATCCGGTTCTGGCTGGTGACTATTTATTACTTTCCTCCAGGCTTGGATATGCGGATCAGCAACGAGCTATCTCTATCGTCCCAAGCGCTTCTAGATACCATTTCAACTTCATCATGAGGAGCCAATCCTTTAAGTTGGATGAATTTGTCATAGAAAGCACACATATAAAATTTAAAAAAAATAAAGACACTTTAATAATAAATCCCGAAGCATATGCCGACGGCACAGAAATTGTGGTAGAAGATCTGCTCAAAAAAATACCTGGCATTGAAGTCTCTGAAGGTGGAAATATCAGTGTGAAAGGAAAAAGCGTTGAAACTGTAATGATCGATGGAGATAATCTCTTTGAGCAAGGCTACAGTATTCTTACTAAAAATTTACGATCAGGGTACATCGACAAAGTCCAAGTTCTGAATCATTTTTCTGAAAATGAGATATTAAAGGGTGTTGAAGACAGTGATAAAGTAGCTCTCAACCTAACAATCAAAAAAGATAAACGTCTACCTCTTACGGGGGATATGAAATTGGGGCTTAGTCCTGAATTATCAAGATATGACCATCAGCTTAACCTAATTTCGATAAAAAAGTATACAAAACATTTTGCTTTTTCGAATACCAGTAATATTGGAAAAGATCCGACGGGTAACATTGCGAATCTTTTATACAATAACAGGTCACTTCCTGGAGAGGATGTAAGTACTCAACCGTTTGTTTCAATAGTTAGAGAACAGGCTCCACTAAGTGATGAGAGAGCGAATTTAAACCGACCATCCTTCTTTTCTCTGAATAGTCTTTATAAGCCAATTAAAGATTTAAAAATAAAAAGTCTAGTTTTTGGAAAACTTGATGAAATACACTTTAACAATTCTACTTTAAGGGAGTACTTTAGCGAATTTTCCAATATAGCTTTACGAAATGACTATCGGGCAATTGAACAAACTCAAAACATCACTTCAAAAATAGATGCAGAATTTAAATTTTCGGAGCAATCTAAAATAGAACTACAAGGGAAGCAAGTTTTCAATTCTTCTAGAATTAGAGCCGATAAGCTGTTCAATAAAATTAATTTGGAAGAAAGGCTCCAATCCATCCAACAGCATACAGACATTAATTTTATCTATTCAAAACGGATAAAAAAGAACAAAGCACTCCAACTCAAAGGAAGATATCTAAACGGCCAGCAACCGCAGCTTTACCGAATTAATGGATTTCCACCAGGGTTAATAGTAAATAGACCTCTTAGTAGTGATAGCTTGCTTCAAAATAGTAGAAACTTAAACAGCTTTATTGGTTTAGAGTTGCAATATATCATAGACCACAAGGGCTTTAACCATAATTTTAACTTAGGAAGTAATTTGCAAAAAGACAAAATTCAGAGTCATTTACAGTTTGTGGATAATGGTCAGAATCTTCCGTATTCAGCATTCTCTAATAATCAAATCTATGAGGTTACTGATCAGTTTTTAAGGTATCGTACACGCTACCAAAAAGGTAAAATCTCTTTTGCTTTTGCCACAATACTACGCCATGCTGAATATCAACTAGAAAGAGAGACTTTAGTGCAAGAATACTCTTTGTTGACCATCCGACCAGCCGCAGAGATTAAATACGAACCCAATGACGCGCATCTAATTGAAATACTTTATAGTTTCCAAAATAGAGATGCTTCCAGCTTTGACCTATTGCCCAATTATATGATGACCAACCTCCACACTATATCAAGAGGAGGCCCAAATTCTTTTCAATTTAGTGGTCATACCCTTATTGGAAAATATACTTTTGGCAATTGGGGGACTAAAACACAGGGAAATGCAACTATTTTCTTTAATCATGATCCAATGTACCTGGGTAATTATTTTATCATCCAACCAAATTATATGTATTGGGATAAAATACTACTCAAAAACAGAAATCAATATAACCTAAAGGCTGAGCTTGATCGATATGTCCCAAAGTTTAAATTGAACCTGAAAGCGCAGTTTAATTATAATCGAAGTCATTTTCAAAATCAAATTAATGGTGATGATTTGGTTGATATTAGTCAGATTAACCGCACCTATAGTTTAGAAAGTCGATCTGCGTTCAAAGGTTTTTTCAATTTTCATATTGGCACGACAATAACAGAAAGTGTGATACAAAATCGAGAGAAAGTTAAACTATACAATAAACTTCACTTTCTCGATTTGGACTTTCGACTCTCTTCGGCTCTAATGATTCAAATCAGGAATGAATTATTTGAGCCCCCCAATACAATGGATAGAGCCCATTTATTTCATTTTGCTGATGCAGATATTCGATATAAATCGAAAAATAAAAAATATGAATTCAGCTTAAGAGCAAGAAATCTTTTTAATCTGAATTCCTATGAAAACAATTTCGTAACTCCAACCTCTAGAAATATGCAACAGTTTGAAATTATTAATCGCTATTTACTTTTCACTGTCAACCTCAGGTTATAAAGACAAATATCATTTTACCACAAAACACAGATTAGGTAACAGGTTTAAAATAAAAATCATGGTAGCCGTGCAGAACTTTTCTAGAAAAAAAATCAACCAACAGCTTAGAGCACCGGTGATTAAAGCTCATGTTGTACTGGGATTAATTACAAAAAAATGTGAAGGAAAAGGCATTTGTGCTATTATTCTTGATCCCCCATTAGAACGACTCAACAATTGTAATCAAGTAGTAGTAACTATAGGTCTGAAAAAAGACGATTATCTGGTTTTTAATTTTTTTAAAGATTCTTTGAAAGCTTGCACAGAAGAAAAACATTTCAATTCTAATAAATTTAAGATTGAGGAATCGTTTACAATTCCAACTGAAGTCCAACAAGCTTTAAAAATTAAAAAAACCACAATTCTTCCAGGAGAATATAGAATCATAGATCAGGCAAAATCTTACCAAATTATTTTTAATACCTAACAATAGGATTTGTTTTAATTGAGAAAAAGGCTGGGGCAAAATAAACAGGCCATATTTCTGACGAAATATGGCCTGAACCTAAAAGTTATACCAATCAATGATTAATCAGCCACTACCTCAAAGGCAATTTTTGGCTGTACTTCAGAGTGAAGATTGATTTGAGCGTGGTAGGTACCCAACTCTTTCACATCTTCATCGATCTGAATTTTTCTTCTTTCTACATCCATATCTAACTGCTCTTTGAGAGCGGCTGCAATTTGGACATTCGTAACGCTACCAAAGATTTTACCACTCTGCCCTGCTTTCGCAGCGATTTTGAGGACGATCCCGTCCATTTTAGTGGCCATTTCTTGGTATTCTGCCAGATTTGCGGCTTCCAACTCAGCTTCTTGCTGCTTGATGGCATCCAGCTCCGACATATTTGATTTGTTAGCGATTTTGGCGAAACCCTGTGGAATAAGGAAGTTTCTTCCGTATCCAGGCTTCACATCGACCACATCATGTTTGTAGCCGAGCTTCTCGATATCTTTTAAAAGGATCACTTGCATGACTCTAATATTTAAGACTAGCAAAAGCTAGAGATTAACAACTATTTTAATAAATCTGTCACGTAAGGCATCATTGCAAGGTGGCGTGCACGCTTGACCGCAATAGCAACTTTACGTTGGTACTTCAAAGAGTTACCAGTGATACGACGAGGGAGAATTTTACCTTGCTTGTTCACAAACTGGATCAAGAAGTCAGGATCTTTATAGTCGATATGACGGATACCGTATTTGCGGAACCTGCAATATTTTTTGCGTTGTGATCCAATATTAGGATTACTCAAAAACTTTATATCATCTCTATTGGCCATGATCTATTGTTTTAAAGGTTAAGAATTACTCCTCTTCTTCAGCTACTGCGGCAGCTGTTTCGGTTGGAGCAGAAGTGGTCGTAGTAGGCTTAGGAGCCGGAGTAGTTTTAGGTTTTGGAGCTGGACGATTTTCCCTACGTTTGGGAGCATCTTTTTTAGAGCCCTTACTATCCTTTTTGCTCTCCTCTTCTGTACGACGTTTTCCGATAAGTCCATTACGCTTATCTTCATTATACTTCACACCGTACTTGTCTAGTTTAACAGTGAGGAAACGCATGATGCGCTCATCACGACGAAGTGCGAGTTCTACCTTAGAGATCATCTCGCCGGTAAGTGTAGTAAATTCGATACTGTAATAAACGCCGGATGTACGTTTGTTAATTGGATACGCTAGTTGGCGCAAACCCATTTCGTCGGTATGGACAATCGTACAACCTTCGGCTGTCAATAGATCAACATACGTCTGAGCTGTCGCTTTGATTTCATCCCCTGACAGCACTGGGTCTACGATAAATGTAATTTCGTAATTCTTCATTGGTTCAGACATTATTTTAAAGCGGCTGCAAAGGTAGGATAAATTTTGGTGAAGTCCAAGTGTGGGTTGGGAATTATATTTATTAGGTTGAGGAGTGGAGCCTTGGAGCGTTTAGCATTATTCCCCAACTTTATTTTATTTCTAAAAAACGGGATCCATTGTGGGCACTTTGGCCATTTCTACTTGGAGTTGCTGGTAATAGGGCGTAGAAAGTGGCGCTAAAGGTATTCTCACTTCTTTGGAGCAGAAGCCTTGAATCTCCAGGGCGGCTTTTATGCCAGCTGGGTTGCCTTCTACGTAAAGTAATGGATGTATATCTAGTAAATCCAAATTGATTTGAGCGGCCTGCTGTATCTCACCATTCAATGCTAATTGGACCATATTGGTAAAATGCTCCGGATAGGCATTCGCAATCACAGAGATGGCACCATCTCCACCGGAAGCGATGAGCGGTAAGGCCGTAGGATCATCACCAGAGAGTACCAATAGATGCTCTGGGCGGTCTTTAAGAATTTTCATTCCTTGTACTAGATCACCAGAAGCTTCTTTGATGGCGATAAACTTTTCGCTGGCATTTGCCAAGCGCAGCATGGTCTCTGCCGTGATATTCGACCCCGTACGACCTGGTACATTATAGACAATAATAGGTAGTGGCGAAGCCTCTGCCAGCGCCATATAATGCTGGTAAATACCTTCTTGAGGAGGCTTATTGTATGCGGGGCTACTCGACATGATGGCGTCGAAGCCTGTAAAATCATATTCCTGTAAGGAGCGTACTAACTTATCGGTATAGTTGTGCCCAAAAAGGCCAGCGACAAGTGGTTTGCGGCCAGCGACTTTCTCGATCGTATAATCAAAGACGGCTCTACATTCCTCTTTAGACAGGGTGACGGCTTCGCCAGTAGTCCCTAGTGAAACGATATAATCTACGCCACCAGCGATCACGTGCTCAATAACACGTCCTAGAGCTGGGTAATCAATTTGATAATTTTGGAAAGGCGTAACAATAGCTACACCGGCACCTCTAAACTTATGCTGCTTCATATTCGATATTTGTCTTCTGCAAATTAAACTCTAAATGTTGGATGAAAGGGTTGAGATTCATTTTATCCTTTACATTCAACATAAGATCATAGCAGTCCAATTGTTTGCTAATCGGACCTATTTTTAAATGTGCATTGGATAGAGCAGCAATATATTCTGAATAAACAGAAGTAGTAGGATTAAGAAATGTAAAGATATCGAATTTTTGACTGAGAAAAAAGTCCACTTGCTCTCCTTTGGGACAATTCATCCAATCAAGGTTCGATTTATCGAAGAAGGGAAAATCAAAAGAAGCCTCTTTATGCTGTTTGGCATCAAAATAGGCAAGAACTTTGACCTTCTTCTTTTTACTACGTAATTGATCGACGTATTTCAGGGCTGCTTGGCGCTTATCCAACTGAGTAGCATCAAACAACAATCCTATGGATTTTGCTTTCTCCCAATTAACTTTCAGCTTTTTAGTGCCTGCCTGTTCTATTAGAGCCGTATTCATTTTTTTATTTCTAAAATACTGTTGTATTGGCTCTGGAATTAAACTCATAATACATTCTTGTAGTGATTTCTACCTAGGCTCAGGCTTCGGTAGATGAATAGGGATGCGATGTGGTAGTGCTTTATTTATAAAGTCACAGCATTAGCTCACTACCAAACATTGGCATCCTAGACTTTGGGGTCCTCGGTGGCAGATTCCTCGACGACATCGTATTGACCGATGCTAGCATATTTATTGATTCGAGCTTCGATCCGATCTTCTGGCGTCATCTCTTGCAGTTCGGCGATCGCCTTTTTAATATGACGTTTAAGAGCTTTGGCCATGTCTTCGGGATGAGAGTGTGCACCGCCGACAGGTTCCTTGATAATACCATCGATGATACCGAACTCATACATATCTTCGGCGGTCAATTTCAGGGCTTCGGCAGCTTGTTCTTTGTAATCCCAGCTTCTCCACAAGATGGAGGAGCAAGACTCCGGTGAGATTACAGAGTACCAAGTATTCTCTAGCATATACACTCGATCGCCCAATCCGATACCGATTGCTCCACCGGAGGCTCCTTCGCCAATCACCACACAGACGATGGGCACTTTTAGTTGTGCCATTTCTATCAGATTGCGTGCGATGGCTTCGGCCTGACCTCTCTCCTCGGCTTCTAGGCCAGGGAAAGCGCCGGGAGTATCGATAAGGGTAACAATCGGAAAGTTAAATCGTTCGGCCATTTTCATGAGGCGTAGCGCTTTGCGATAGCCTTCAGGGTTGGCCATACCAAAGTTGCGGTATTGGCGCAGCTTGGTATTCACGCCTTTTTGCTGACCCAAAATGACGACAGATTGGCCATCTAGAGAGCCGATACCACCTACGATGGCTTTATCATCTTTGTAGTAGCGGTCGCCGTGTAGCTCTACGAATTTGCGGCACATCTGGTTGATGTAGTATAAAGTATAAGGACGCTCAGGGTGACGAGAAAGTTGGACTTTCTGCCAGCCATTGAGATTGCCATAAATCTCTTTACGTTTTTGGCGTATTTTATTTTCCAGGGTTTTGACCATTTCGGTGACATCAATCCCCTCTTCTCCATCGGCACCAATTTCTTTTAACTTTTCCAGCTTAGCGTACAATTCCTCTAATGGCTTTTCAAACTCCAAGAATACCATAAGTGCGTAAATTTAGTTTTGGTAATAATAAAGGGCACTCGCATACATAGTGCAGCAAAAGTAGTAATATCCGTCTATCCATCATAAAAATGGATTTTTTTTTACTTTTTTTCATCCAACACTTGCATTGTAAAAAATACGATTATATATTTGCACACGCTACGACAAAAACGTTTGTTGTGGAGATTGAAATTCTAAGAAAAAGGAATTCAATTGAGGTTTGGTTCCGTTCTTTTTTGAGTTCAACTCAGTAATAGAATACCAAGCTTTAAATAGGTAAGTTATCATTGGTCTGGTAGTTTTCCGAATCGAGTTCGGAATTAGAATATCTACCTAGTTTTTGATAGTTTATTAATATAGTCTGGTAGTTCAGTTGGTTAGAATATCCCGATTACCATCGGGAGGGCCGTGAGCTTCGAGATTGTTATTATAAAAGTTACCATTGGTCTGGTAGTTCAGTTGGTTAGAATATCCCGATTGCCATCGGGAGGGCCGCGAGCTTCGAGATTGTTATTATAAAAGTTACCATTGGTCTGGTAGTTCAGTTGGTTAGAATATCCCGATTGCCATCGGGAGGGCCGCGAGCTTCGAGATTGTTATTATAAAAGTTACCATTGGTCTGGTAGTTCAGTTGGTTAGAATATCCCGATTGCCATCGGGAGGGCCGCGAGCTTCGAGATTGTTATTATAAAAGTTACCATTGGTCTGGTAGTTCAGTTGGTTAGAATACCTGCCTGTCACGCAGGGGGTCGCGGGTTCGAGTCCCGTCCAGACCGCAAGGCGATTCCTCAGGAGTCGCCTTTTTTGTTCAAAATACTGGGAAACAAGAAGATATACATAGTCTTAATTCACCATGCTTCTTCACCGTTCCCCATTAGAAAGCATATATTTTTTACAATATTTGTACAGTTCTCCTCAGGCATCATATCTTTTAGGAACTGAACAAATTTGTAATGATGTCAAATATTCAATTTAAGGTGGTTTACAACTACGAACGTACTTCCACCCTCCGTGAAAACGGAACCGCCGCCGTTTACATTAGAGCTTATCTAAACGGTAAAAATCGTTATTTCAATACTGGAATTTATATCACTCCCAAGCAGTGGCATAAGCGTAACCGGACCATTGTTCATCATCCTAATCAGTATCAACTGAATAAACATATTCGGGATGAGATTGAGAAGATGCAACGCTTCGAATATGAACTTCAGGAAAGAGGACAAGATATCACTCTGAATCGATTAAAAGATTATCGAGACCATAAGTCGATTCGCTCCTTTACTGATTTTGTAAAGGACCAATTGGAGAAAGAAAAAGCCCGTCTAAGACGAAGTACCTACACGGATCAAAGGCAAACTCTTGAAAAACTAATCGCCTTCCAAGAGGATATCCGTTTTCATGAAATCAAGCCAAAATTCCTAAAGTCTTTTATAGAGTTCCTTCATACTGAAGGCTTAAGCCAGAATACTGTCCATAAGCATTACAAGAACTTTCGTAAATTTATAAATCTGGCAATCAGATATGAGTATCTAACGCCCGATAAAAATCCGTGTAAGCAGGTTTCGGTAAAAAAAGTGAAAACGGAAAAGCTCTTTTTACTGGAACAGGAATTCAAGCAGTTTGAAGCATTTGAAGCTCCCAAGAATAAACCTCAATTAGCCGTAGTTAAAGATATTTTTCTATTCACTTGTATGACGGGACTCCGTTTCTCAGATGTTTCCGCACTAAAGAAGGAGAATGTCGTGGAAACACCAGAGGGAATAGAACTACATTTTGTCGCTGTAAAAACAGGTAAACCCTATCGACAAAACTTAAGGAAGCTTTTCCCCATACCTGGATCAATGTACTCCAGGCCAGAGCAAATTATAAAAAGACGCCTCAAAGACTTGCTGATCGAAGACGATATACTCTTTGTGTACAAACACCGCAATTCTTATGTAAGGCAGCTAAAAAAGCTAGCGGAGCCTCTTTCAGTAAGGGCAGTTGTCAAGTCAGATATCAGTAGCCACACGGGACGACATACTTTCGGAACAATGATGGCAGACAAGGTAGACGTACATGTTTTGAAAGAATTAATGCAACACAGTAATATTAGAGAAACCATGATCTATGTGCATCTGAATAATAAAATGATAGACAAAGCACTAGATCGTGTAAATTGGTAGAAATGGATAGACAGAAGGTAATTGGAATCAACTACTTCATTAACGAGCAGGCCACAAAAGTTAAGCTACGAACGATTGCTGGCCAGGAAGTTCGTGTGTTCCCTTTATACGTAATTGTCACATTTGATCAAAAAAGCACCAAGTTCAAAGCCAATATTTTTGGTAAAGAGATTTTGGTTGATGAAGAATTGCGTCAGCTCAGTCAGCCTAGGATTAAATCCAAATTGGACCTTTTTGAAGGTACTTTAAAGAATATCATTTATGGTGAATATGAAGAGCGAAAATCTAATTTCTCTCTTGCAGGTATTGGTAAAAGGTTGACTAAATACTATGAAAGGATGGATATCATCTTTGGACAGATCACCTTAGTAGATATTGTAGCTGAATTGAAAAGATCTAAATCCGATTTTCATTTTAAAGCTTTTATAGACATCGCCTCTATTCTGATTGAGATCAACTCAGATATACCTATCTACGATTGGAAATACGGAGGTGGAAAAGTACAAAATGAGAACCTTAAAATGGTCCCAACTGCTGCTGCATTTAACTCAGACTTCTCAGACAAAGAAGCTATGGCAGAATACAATCGACTTTTAGCGTTTATCCAGAGAAAAGTGGATACCTACCTATTTGAGTAGGTATTTTTTTGACAATATTATTTTCAAAATATATTTTTTGAAAATAAAACCATTCAATTATTTGCATAAATCAAAAAATGAAAATAAATTTGAAGCATGATGCTAACCTGAGGGGAACAACGTACCGCTCAAACTTTATTTTTTAACCATAAATAAAATGATATGCAAAAAAGCGATGATTTGATGGGCAAACTAGACCTGATCAATACCCATCTACAAGAATTGAAGTCAAAAATCGGAATGCCTCCCAAGGAGATCCTAACCTATGCAGAGGGCATGGAAATCCTCGATTGCTCTAGGAACACCATGGATCGCCTGCGTAAAGAAGGTGTCCTTAAAGTTTATACGCTAAGAGGGAAACTGTACCTGAAATACAGTGAACTGATGGCGATGATTGATGAGTCAAACACAGATGCAGCATAGGCATCCATCCTAAAAACAAAAATGCGCAGCACCCGAAGGAACCACGCAATTACATTTTAATCGAGTTCAAATATACATTTTTTTTTAGTTGCTTTTCAAGTTTCTTCTATTCGGTGCAGCGTGTTTTTTTATTCAAAAGAATTAAACTATCCAAACCACATAATGCTATGGCGCAGCATTTATTCCAGCGAAAGAACGCTATCGTTTCGATCGGCGATCTAGCAGATGAGTTACAAATTCATTACCAAGTGTTTTACCAAAAGCAGAGGACTAAGGTCCCCTACCCTATGGAATTCGTATTTGCGATCCTTCTAGTTCTATGTGTATGGATAATGATTGAAAAAGAAAGCGATGAAAACTACAAATGATTTAATTTCTTATGGAAATCGGCTCAAAGCGCCCGTTTCCATATACGAAGGAGCTTTTGGCGCCTCGGCACCCCTCAAGACAACAACACTTGGAGCAGTACTAAAAGAAGTCAAAGATGGCTCTCCAACAATAAATACCTTCAGCGACCAACTCAGACAACTGAAGCTGAATAATCCTGAGGCGTATTCCAAGCTCAAGAACTCCAAATGCCCTGCCTTCATGCTGGGTAGGTTTCGAGAGCGGAAGAATGAAGCAGTGGAAGAATATGTTCCTATCCTAGGATTTGACATCGATGGTACGGAGGACGATACCATGGTCGCAGGTACCATTAGTGACCTTAGCAAGCTTGACTACGTTTTTGCTGCATTCCCCAGTCCTAGCGGACGAGGTGTGCGCATTTTGGTGTGTACCGCCGCTACAATAGCAACACACAAAAGGTACTATGAAGCTATTTGTCAAGATTTAAGTAGCGACTTATCTATCCCTTCCGATAAGGAGTTGAGGAAAACGTATGGTGATTTACCCCCAGGAGCGGTAAATGCCAAAATCAAAGCAACGGAACATATCGACACAGGAACAAATAATGTAGCTAGGCTCTGGTTTTATACTAAAGCTCCTGACGATAGTTTCTACCTCAATAAGCAAAGCCGAGTTTATTATCTCAAACCTACCCCACCCTCAAGGCCAGGTGGTGCTGAAACCATAGCCAATACCATATCCGAAGAAGATAAGGTACAAATCTGTTTAAAAAAGGTACGCAACCAGCGAATTCCTACTGGGCGCAATAATTTCGTTTTTGCTTTTGCTTCAGAAATGAAACAGCACGATGTTTCCAAGGATAGAGCACTGTACGAATGTTATGCCTATGCAGAAGAATCAGGGAATGATCCCTTTACTAAAAGAGAGATCAAAGCCACGGTAGAAAGTGCTTACAAGAGCAAAAGCGTAAAATACAATGATGCGCAAATAAGGAAGTACAAAGGTCTACAGAACGGTCAGAAAAAACCTTCAGCACCCAAGGCGACTAAAGGGAAAGAGGAGACCAAAAAGCCACCCAACCAATCCAAGTTTCTCCGAATCAAAGAGTATCTGTCCGAGACCTACGACTTCCGCTTCAACGAAGTATCTAATCAAATCGAAGTAAAGGTGATTGACGTGGATGAATATGAAGAGTTAAACGAAAACGACTTGATCTGTGACTTGTATGAGCAAGGCTTTACGGGTGTTGAAACGCCATTGATTGCCTTACTAAAAAGCAAGTTTGTACCTAGATATGATCCTTTTAGAGAATACTTTGAGAATATACCACCCTGGACGACACAGCTACCAGATTATATCGAGGCCTTGGCTAACCACGTGTCTTGTAAAGATCAACTTTGGTTCAACCAACAATTCAAAAAGATGCTGGTCCGCACCGTTGCTTGCGCAATTGGTGTTATTCCCTTTAACAAGCATTGCTTCGTACTTAAGGGCAAACAAAATGATGGTAAAACAACCTTTGTTCGCTTTCTGATGCCAGAGCGGCTATCTGCTTATATCACGGAGAATATAGATGTACATAATAAGGACGGGCGTATTGCACTTTGCGAAAACCTAATCGTCAATTTTGACGAATTGAGTCAATTTTCTAAGTCAGATATCCGTAAGGTAAAAGCACTTATTACGATTCAATCCATCAAGGAACGGTTACCTTATGATCGGACCTCCTCTACCCTACGCCGTAGGGCTTCTTTCTTTGGAACTACCAATGATGATGAATTTCTAATTGACGAGACAGGAAATGTCCGCTGGCTAATCTTCGAAGTAGATGATATCATCCATGACAAAGGGGGACCAAAAGGCTATAATACCAAAATCAATATAGACCTCGTCTGGGGGCAAGCTTATGCACTTTTACGTGGTGGATTCAAATTTAATCTTACCAAAGAGGAATTACAAAAATCTGAGCAAAATAACAGTTCGTTCCAGATCACTACCATAGAACAAGAGTTGATTCAAGAGTTCTATAAACCTGGCAGACCAGATGATGAGGAATCAGAATTTGTAACAGCTACACAGGTATTGCAAGCAATTGAGTTAGAGACCAAAACCACAGTAAAAAAGATCAATGTGGGAAGGGCTCTGACGATCTTAGGATTTCCAAAAGGACAAGTGTATAGTAAAGATAAGGGCTATCAGCAAAAAGGCTACTGGGCAATCAAACTCAAATAGCCCTAAACCTACTCTAAGTAAGAATATATCTTACTTATCCTACTTAGTAAGATTATTAATATTGATTATCAAGGCTTTACACTAAGTAAGACAGCTTAATAGCAACTTACTTCCTACTTACTTAGCTACTTAGTAGAATCCATTCCTATTAGTCATTACCTACTTACTATTAGACGAGTTACTTACTGTAACATGCTGTTAAAGAGAACCTTATAGCAATGCAAAGTAACTAAGTAAGCAAGTAAGACCGAATTAAAAAGATGTAACAACTGATTACAGTAGAATAAATAAAGTGGGCTCCCCGACGGCAATCAGGAAGCCCGATTTTCCAATTAAAAAATTGAAAAACATGGTTTTCAAAGTTATTAAAATTTTCAAATCACCTCCGAACGGGAGTGAAACATTAAATCATGACGCGCCTGTACTGCGAGTTATGCAATTAGGACTTTGGTGCTTTATCGTGATTAGTTCTATCACCGTTTTCTTTGGTGTTCATGCGTATGTATCGGATTATCTGAATCAGCAAAGCTGGTTGGTTCAGAAGATGGGTTACCTAGGAGCTTATGTGGTCCTTTCTATTATCCCTGATTTACTTTGTTCTATTTTCTTTGCCCACGTTGTACGGTCTCTACTCAAACAAAAATATAAGGATGTCTTATCTATCATTCTGAATGTAGCAATGATTTTGATCGTTCTTTTTCTGGGTTGGTATTCCTGGCGCATGTCTCGCAGTGCGGCTACTGCTGCGGCTAATGATATGGTACCCAAAATAGAGTTAGCCGATGTAACCAGATTAGATAGCCTATCCAACCAGGAACGTCAACTTCTACGTAAACAATACGAGGATGATGTAACAGCTGTTAACAAACAATACGATCGGAACCTAGAAGCTACATTAAGTCCACTTAATCAAAAGGCCCTACCCTATCGTAAACAAGTGGAATCATTAGAAAACAGCCGAAGCCGAAAAAATACCAACTGGATTGACAAACAGTTAAAGGCTGTAAATAAACGTTTGCTACCCATTGAAGAAAAGATAAGTGCTGTAACGGCTCGTAACGAAGGCCTGCGGAGTGCGGACTTGCAGCAATTAAAATCGAAGTACCAAGAAGATATTAGCTTTCTGAATAACCGATTGCTTGAGAATCGAAAAAACACCCAAAAGCGAAATGGCAAGGTCGTGCAACAAGTCGAAAGTCTCTCAACTGCATTCACTAATGAGTTTCGTAAGATTGCAGGTTGGGCCATCGTTCTGGTGCTGTTATTGACGGCTCTATTAGAGATTCTATACCACCGCAATGGAATTGAACGAGCCCCTGTATTCGCCACCTGGAACTTCCGTTTAACGGGCCTTTTCGAAGTGATCAATCTTCCTTTCACTTTTGTTGGCAGGCATACCCTCAATGCAGTCCGCAGGCAGTATGCTAAACTTCCAAAATTAGAACAAGCACCAGCTTTTAAACAGTTGATTACACCAGATCACAATGTCAATAAGAGTGAAGTAACAACTGATAACATTCATTTACAATCTACTGAAAGCCCTGTAAACACAAGGTTACAACCTGTAACAACTCGTAACAACTACGATTATCTCTTTGGAAACGGTCAGCTAAGTAATGATCCAGATTGTGAAGAAACAATTTCTCCTGTATCAGCAGGTAACAGACTCGACACAAGCAAGCAACAAGGTGTAAATCTTATACCATTAGCTAACGGAAACACTCTAGACCACGCAGCCCGTGGTAGCTTCCCATCTGCTGATTTTTTGAATTTACTGACGGACCTTTCCAAGCAAGTACGCTTCATTACGGATGAGTTATTTGCGACCTGCGCTTTGCCAGGTTGTGAAAAGAAATTCCGTAAAAAACGAAGTGGTCACAAGTATTGCTGCGAGGAACATCGACAAAAAGCCTGGGAGCTTCGCAATGGTAAGAAACTAAAAATAAAATCGTAATGCTATGAACAAGATTATTGATCCCATCGAATTATACAACATATTCCATCATTTAGGATTAAGAACCAATGGGGAAATGAACTTACCCAAAGTGGAAAGCGAACGGTTGAATACCATTTACCAGGAAGTTATACTGGCTTATTTCAAGTCGTTGTTTCCAAATCCTACAAAACAGCATTTCATAGGTAAACGACGCGATGAACATGGGCGAATGCTCGTAGAAATCATTTGTAGATCGTGTAGCAAGCAAATTGTAGTACATAACCGCAGGATGGTTTTTTGCCCTTCGCCTGCACCTTGTAAAAACAATTTTCACGCAGATAAGAGTAGTCTCTTTGAATTTCTCGATGCCCATGGCCTGGATTTAGCATATAAAATCAAAGACCAAGCTAATGAAACAGCCATTAACGCTCTGTTAGAGGAAGGTAAAGTCTTGTATCAAATGCGCAGTGTAGCGTAGTCAACGTATAAGCAACGGTAAGAAAACGCTCAAAACTGGTGGTCGGAGTAAAATCCGACCATTTTTGTTTTGAACAAAAATTAATGACAATGTCTCAAGACAATTTTATCGGTGGTCGCGTACCGCAAGAAGTAAAACGCGAATTAAAAGCTAGAGCCGTCGCAGGTGGAAAAAGTATGCAAGAGTTATTAGAAGAAATCATCTTTGGTTATTTAGATGGTCGAGAAGCGTTGAATGGTGTAGAAACGGACAAGCTACTTTCAGGTATCCAAACTGCAATTGCGGAAGTCAAGCTCCCAGCAGTAGATTCGACAACGCTTAAGGAGGAAATCCTAGAAATTACCACCAATAAGGTAGATAAGGTGGCCAAAGGCTTAGAAACCATGCTAAAAACCTTTAAGGAGTCTCTAAAGGATAGGATCATCGAGCAGTTGGAAGATCGGATCGATACCGTAAAAGAAGACCTCGAAGATTCTATCTCTGATATTGAAAACAATATGGTCTACGCTTCCGATGATGACGATGATGACGATGAACCAAAGGAAGATTTCACGGGCTTCCGCAAATTGATGGCAGAAGAAATCAACTGTGTAATTGTCTCCGCATTTGAAGATTACCTTGAAGAAGATAGCTTCGACAAAGTTGAGGTACTCCAAAAGATCAGTAAGCAATTTTTCTTGGAGGCTGAAGAACCTCGATCGCCCGAATGTCGAGATCACTTCCGCATCATCTTACCTGATGATTTTGCTGAAGAAGTTGCTAAAGTTGTTAATCTTGCCATAGCTGACATGGAATTTGAAGATGATAAACAAGATGTTTTCGGCAAGTTACACGAGCTTTTTGGGCAGGCAGCTCAATTACAGTTGAATGAGCAAAATTCGATTAAACTCAGTTTTTCTGAAACGGAGTGGGAGGCAATTGATCGGCTAACGGCTTCTCTTGCAGAAAATAAGGCAAGCATACGGAATCGGCAATCTCTAATCAAATATCTGATTGGTCGAGAGTTGATTCGAGAGGGGGAGCGATTGTTTTGGGCGAAGGACGAGTTGTTGATTGAAGCTGGTAGGGGGATGACTTAAAACTTTTGGCTAACAAAGGTCCACTGAAGTAGTCACAATATAATCTGACACTGTGGTTAGCTGAGGTGACTACTTCAACTTAATCTAAGTTATCATCGCAAAATCCTGATTCTGAGTTTAGCTCCATAATTTGGCACTTTATTAATTCTATACCCTTGGGCATTCTTATTTAAAACTCGTATAAATTTACTTCTTAGATCTCGTGAAGCATGACTTCCTGGGTTACTCATGTTTTTAGTCTCGTTAAATTCAATAACAAATTCGTTAGAATTAGCTTTTACTACAAGAGAATCTATATCTGTAACTATCCGTTTATTTGGGGCTAAAGAATAATCGTAGATTTTAATCCGATCTAAACAAGCAATGACATAACCAGAAAATTTTCTTTTTGTGGCATACTCAAGATGTTCTAATTCCCTAAGCCTATCAACATCATCTTTTGAAAGATGCTTTTTTTCCTCTAGTAATACTTCTGAAAGGTAGTCTTGGCCATCTGGATAAATAACTCCAAAACTCCTTTTTTCTTTTCCTATATCTAAATCGAAGTAATATTTCTTTTTCAAAAAAAACCTTAATACTGACCAGATAATATTTCTGATGAATTTGTGATTTGATGTATGAATTTTTTTAGTTTTTTCCTTTGAGAAAAAACTCTTGAGTATGGCTGATATTTGGTCTGAACCTATGGTTTCTATTTCGGGATCAAATTCTATCTTCCTTTTTTCACTGATTGGCTGTATCGCCGATATTTCTTGGTTAAGTTGCTTCTCATCAATCACCGAAGACAACCTGATTGTCTCTGTGATAAGGAGCGGTAGTTCTTTCTTATCAAAAGAATCTTTCCTGTAGTAAACATCTATCACGGCTTCTCTGGTAAGAAGATTAAAATCTATACTAGATTCAAAGTTTTCCGAATGACGCTTAATTTGTTGCATGATATTGAAATGGTCTTTTATGCTTTGGCCCGCATTCAGAGTGTAGTTTTTCCTAACGAAATGTGTTAGACTCAAGTCGTTAAGGCTGGCTAATCCATAACCTAAAGCTCTTTCTATAATATCATTATAATTGAGCTCATTCATTACCTTTAGAGCCTTAATCTCGTAATCTCTTTGAAGTGTTTGTGCCTCCCTTGATAAGTACAGCTCACTATATAAAAGATTGGTCAATGGATCAAACAACCTAGACAATTTCCTACCTTGAAATTTATCAAAATTAAAATCAAAAGAGAGTATTGTTGAGAGAACATCAATTGTGATCGGCAAATGAGAGTTCGAGGTATCTAAGGCAATTATTGCCAATTTTCTTATGTTTTTATAAATGATCTTAAGTTGCTCCAGTTTGAGCTGGTCAGAAACATAATCAATATCTTTTATAGGCAATAGAAGTAGTTTATAGATATTCACGAACCTATCTTGAGTAGCTCTATCTCTCTTAAAAGTCTTGTATATTTTAAATAAGGTGATTATGTGATGAAACTTAATGTAATCAAAGTGTTTTATCGTCTTTTTTGCCCATTTAATTAGAGCATCGTCTCTGTATGGTTTAGTTAAAGCGGAAAAAAAGCCTCTCCTCTTAGAAGCAAAAATCATCAATGCTTTTTCGTCACCAATAGTATATTTACAATGACCATAATTAGACAGTAGGAACCATATTTTCAAAAGATCATTACCCCTATAATTTTCACCCCCAACTTTTATATTTCCTTGAGCTGAGGTCGTACCCTTGAATTGATTTTCTAATAGTTCTGATAAAACTGACTGAGTAATAAAATAATCATATCGAGAATGGTTTAAATTGCTATAAGAGTGGGATAGTAAACCAAGGTGGTCTATTTCTTTTTGTCTACTTATTTCTCCTAATTCAAGCAGTTTTCTATATAATAGACAAGCGTCACCAGTGAAATTTAAATTCACTTTTCCTAATAGAGGGGAATACTCTTCAATTCTTATTTCTGTCATATTAGAATGAATACTTGTTTTAACTAAACGTTAGAGAGGCCCTACCATTCATTTATGATTATCACTCCCCACCCAAAACATCCACAATCTCCTTAAAGCTATTCAACCCAGCCTCCAGATTCTCGATGATCTCTTCGGCGAGCTCGTCGGGATCGGGAAGGTTATCGAGGTCGGTGAGGCTTTGGTCGCGGAGCCAGAAAATATCGAGATTAGTCTTGTCGCGCTCCAGGATCTCTTCGTAGCTGTATTTGCGCCAACGGCCCTCAGGGTTCTCTTCGCTCCAGGTCTCTTGGCGCTTGTAGATGTTCTCGGCGTGGTAGCACTGGATAAAGTCTTGTAGATGCTCGAAGGTCAGGGGTTTCTTCTTGAGGGTGTGGTGTATGTTGGTCCGGTAATCGTAGAACCATACTTCCTTTGTGTGAGCCTCCTTGCTGGCGGCCTTGTTTTTGAAGAATAGCACATTCGCCTTAACACCCTGGGCGTAGAAGATGCCCGTTGGTAAACGCAAGATGGTGTGCAACTCGGTGGTCTTCATCAATTGTTTACGGACTTCCTCGCCGGCACCGCCCTCGAAGAGCACGTTATCCGGCAAGACTACGGCGGCTTCGCCGTTGATCTTGAGCATGGATTTAATGTGCTGCAAGAAGTTGAGCTGCTTGTTGGAAGTGGTCTCCCAGAAGTCCTGGCGATTGTAACTGAGGTCTTCCTTTTTGATATCTCCGGTTTCAGTGGTAATGGTCATGCTGCTCTTTTTACCGAAAGGCGGATTGGCCAACACGTAATCGTAGGTGCGCGGATCGCGAGCAATCAGCGCATCGTTAGAGCTAATGAGCGGATCACCAGCAATCTCACCGATGTTGTGCAGGTACATATTCATCAGGCAGAGGCGGCGCGTGCTGGCCACGATCTCATTACCGTAGAAGGTCTGATTCTTGAGGAATTCCTTTTCTTCACGGTCCAGCTGGTGATTAGCCACGATCCAGTCGTAGGCGGCCAGGAAGAAGCCGCCGGTACCACAGGAGGGATCGGCAATACTCTTCATCGGCGCAGGACGCACACAGGCGACCATGGCGCGGATCAGCGGACGCGGAGTAAAGTACTGCCCGGCACCACTTTTAGTATCCTCAGCATTCTTCTGGAGTAGTCCCTCGTAAATTTTACCCTTGACGTCGGCTCCCATCAGGGACCAGTTCTCGCGGTTGATCATGTCGATGACCTTCAACAACTTGGCAGGGTCCTGTATTTTGTTTTGGCTCTTGGTGAAGATTTGGCCCAGCATTCCCTTTTCGGTAGAAAGAGAGCGTAGCATCTGGCTGTAGAAGGATTCCAGCCCGGCACCGCGTTTGCCGGATAAGGTCTCCCAGTTACAGATTTCGCCATCGGGTATTTCGTTGCCTTCTACGTCTTTCAGCCTTGGGAATTTCAGCCCCTTACTGTAGGGCGGCTTATTCAGCTCGTCGGCCATTTTTAGGAAGAGTAGATAGGTGATTTGCTCCAGGTAATCGCCGTAGCCTACGCCGTCGTCGCGGAGTACACCGGCCAGGTTCCAGATTTTTGATACAATGCTTGCGTCGGTCATTTTTTTCATTTTCTGAACTGATGCAAAAAATGCAATAGTTGGGTTTATACAGACTTATTGGTAGTTGTTGCAATTTTTGCAACAACTGAACTGTTCGGGATTTCCGGACAGTTGGTGAAAGGTCAAAAAAGTTAACACATTAATTAGCCATGGATGGTTGATACTCTTCGAGGTGGCGGATAGCAATGGCCAAATACCGGGGATTAGAGAACATGGACTTCTTACGATTATTCCAAGATTCTAATTCTGTGGCAATGATGTCCCTATCTAGCGTCTGTTTTTGTCTCGATATATAGTCTACAGAAGAAAGTAATTCCAAAGAGAAATCAGAATAAAAGCCATCAAGAAATTCTATGGTTTTGGTCGCGATTGGTCTGAGCTCATCATCTTCGATTACTGCTTTATAGACGTCTTCATAAGCATCACTAACCATTGTTAACGGCTCAAAAGGCTTTTTATTCATATCGCTATAGCCCAGGATATAGCTCCCACTGAGCACATTTAGCAGGAATCGAACCTTACCCGAATAAGGCCCATAAAAATTAGGCTGGTAATCGAGTTTAAAAATATTTTTGGCCCCAAAGTGTTGTAGAAAGTAACACACTTTTTCACTGGAAAACTCAGACACATATTCGCCATTCTTTACCAGATCATAGAGTACAAACAAAAGCAGCGCCCGAGCTTTGGTTAATTTAACGCGTTCTTTTTTTAGCTTTTCAACGATGGCATTATTAGGCTCATATAGATCAATCCGGATGTTTAGGTCTTGCAGCTTATCTACGATGATGTCTTTAACTTTTTCCCAATGCAGGCCTCCATTCCCGGCCCCCAGGGGTGGAATAGCGATGCTATTAATTTTTTTCTCCTGGATGATACGTACTAAATCCTCTAGTCCTTTTTCGACATATTCATATTCCGAAGTATTTCGCCAATGTTTCTTAGTTGGGAAGTTAATGATGATTTTTTTACCCTGTTCCAGGTTTTGATCTTCACTGACGAATAATTGTCCTATTTGGACAAGGCCATTCTTGCAAGCATCCTTGTAGGCCTTATAGTTGGCCGGAAAGGCTTTCTTGAATTGTAGTGCAATCCCCTTACCCATTACCCCAACGGTGTTGACGGTATTTACCAGTGCTTCTGCGTCCGAATCAAAAATATTACCCTTAATATAATGTATCATATCCATGCGGTTAATAGTAAGCCTTGGGAATTACTTTAATGATCGTTTCGTCTATACCAAAGTTAAGCATTTTCTGTTTAGCCTGGTCATCATAAACGCCAAAGCCCCGAATACAGTCGCTTGGAATATCGGCTTGTGCTAAAAATTCCGCTTGCTTTTTTCGTTTGGCATTCAAATTTTCTTCACCACTCCAATACTTACTTTTTACTGCTTCCCAGTTCACTATGTTGGGTAATTGTTCTACAAAATCAGACGAATAAAAGGTTGTAAGATTATCAGTAGCATGACCATCGGTGAAATAAAAGGGTAGTCCCAACTCAACAATCTTTTGTAAAGAACAGGCTATATAAACGATTTCCGTCGCTTCGGTTTTTGTTTGCACAAAATTTCCGCCGCGCTGAATGACGTATAACATCGGCATCCTCACTCCAAAATAGAAAGGAATAAAGTCTCCCAGAGTAATCGAGACGGCCTGCTCCGAAAATAAATCACCATTATCCACCCGTACACGCTTACTATTCCGGGTATCAATCAGAGAAACATCACCAATGGATCGAAAAGCAGGATTTGCATTGACCGAATTCCTGTGGGTGACGCCATAATCCAGCACATGTGGGATGTTCTCAATGTGGGTAATTCTGTATAGAAAAATAGTTTCTAGGGTCATAGCACTCATATTTTTTGACCATTCCTTATCCGCGCCAACAACACCTCCGCCGGCTCGTAATCCGTTTCCCGACGACAAGCCTCAATCTCTTCTGGCGCCAATAACTTTCCATCAAAAGCCTTTTTAAGGATGCTCTGCCGCAGAGCTTCCGCTTTCGCTAAACTTTCTTTTAGATTGGCTTTGACCTGGTCGCAGACGGAGAGACGGGATTCGATTTCTTTGATTACTTGTTTTTGAGTCTCCTTGTCACAAAAGGGAACTCTATATTTTTTAAGTTTACTAGCATCTATACTTTCTACAGTTGTTCCATCTTTTGAGCAATTATGACGTATATCTCCTTCATTGCCTGTCAAATACCAATAGACATACTCTGAAGAATAGTTCTCGTTTAATTTCAAGGTTTGAATATCTTGATTGACGCAAAGCCTTACCCTGGCAATTGATATTGGAAAAATCCTTCTCAGGATACCACTTCTCATTACAAATAAAAGAGCTTCCTTTTCTATCCACTTTGTACTTGAATTGGGAATAGCCATTTCAGTTATGTGGCGTTCCGTGTCATGTATTTCTTTTTGTTTAACATCTCTTGAACTTACCCATGGTATATTACCATTTTCCCAATACTCTTTTACCCTTTTACTAGGGGTGCCTCCACCTTTCCATTCTCCAATCTCTCCAAGAAGCTCAAATTCACTGATTCCCTCAAAAGCCTTCTTCAAGACCGCCTGCCGGTACACCTGTAACTGCGCCTGCGCCCGCTGCAAATCAGCGATACCCTTATCCAGACTACTGAACAGCTCCTCGATCCGGGCGACAATGGCGCGCTGGATGGGGAGGGGCGGGAGTGGTAGCTGAATAGGATATACATCTGATTTTGCAAAGCCATTCTGAGCAGAACGACTAATCATATGAATTGGCTGTTGAAAAATTTGAGTTTGAAGTAAAAAAAACAAATACCTTTTTGAAAAAACTGAATACCTATCGATAACCTTTGCGAGAGCAACATTATATGCACCTTCCATCCCAGTAACTATTCGTCCGAGGGAGGCTCCATATCTAGCTATGAAAATATCGTCAGAAGTACATCTTTTTCTAGCCTTTTCCAAGGGTATAAAAGTTGGGATTGGCTTATTCCCAAAATCCCTAATTTGAAGTAATCTAATATATCCCTCTTTGGGATCATATATAAATTCCTTCTTTGGAGGTTGACTACCTCCTTGGATATCTAAAACATCACCAAAACTACACTCTACCCAATCTTCCATCATGCGGCTAATACTTCATTCAGTTCATCAATAATATTATTCATTTCGGGGCCAAAGAGCTGGTACATCTTACCCTTACCGCCCTGGGCATCGAAGGGTGTATAGTCCAGGTCATCCAGATCGAGGTGATAGCTACCTACGATGTGCTCCTTGATCATACGCAGCCAATCCATCTGCTCGGGCGTAAAGCGATTGTGCTGCCCGGCGTTCTGCTGGAGGATCCACTGCTGAAAGTTCTTGTTGATGGTCTTATCATAAGGCTGTAGTTGCCCATCAATCCCGCAGGCCCGGCGGATCAGCGAGACCAGAGCCGTCAGCTCGTCTTTGGGTTGTTCGCTTTTCACTTCCTCGACGGCGGCGTAGGCATTCCAGACGTAGGCCGGTGCCAAGGTAGGTTTTTCCAGTTTGATTTTCTCCTTGATCTCCTTGATCATTTTGAAGGTAATATCCCGCCGCTGGTAGGGCTGATCGTAGAAGATACTCAGGGCCTTTATCTCGTCTTTATTAGCCTCCAGGTAAGCCTCAAAATCGCGGATGATGGTCTGGGCCTTATCGGTAGAGGTCTTATCCCATTCCGATTTGGTGACGGCATCGATATTGATGTGATCGATGATTTGCTCGTGCTCCCGGCGTACGTTCTCCAGATAGTCATTAAGCGTACCGTTGAAGGTTGAAGCCGCCTGCCTGATCAATTCCTGCTGCGCTTTGGCCTGGGCTTCTTCCACCAGGGCTGGCGTCCGATCGACTTCGGGCACGGCATCTATCCACTTTTGGGCGGAAGCCTCAATCGCATCCGGGTCAAAAGCCGTAATCAGCTCCTTAGTGATCTGCTTGAGGTTCTTGCCGCCCGTCTGTTCCAATAATTTATCTTTCTCCTGGTCCGAAAGTTGCTTTTCCAAACGGATCAGGCGGTTAGCCAGGGAGAGGAAGAGGTCCTCCTCCTGTACGCCCATGGTGATGGCGCCCAGCAGGTCTTTCATCGGTACCGACTTTTTACGTTCCAGCGGACGACTATCCGTCTTCTTTGATTTGGTCGCACCGACCGCATCCACGATCACGAAGTGAGTCTTGGTACCTGCGGTCTTACTCACCTGCTGCAAGGCATTAGGATCGATCGTGCGCGTACCCCGTCCTTTCATCTGCTCGAAGTAGTTGACACTCTTCACATCCCGCATAAAGAGCAGCACCTCCAGCGGCTTAACATCCGTGCCGGTGGCGATCATATCCACGGTCACGGCGATACGCGGGTAGTAGCTGTTGCGAAAACGGTTCAGTACCGACTTAGGATCTTCGTCAATCTTGTAGGTTACCTTTTTACAGAAGTCATCGCCCTCGTTGAATTCCTCGCGGATGATCTTGATGATGTCGTCGGCGTGGCTATCCGTTTTGGCGAAGACTAGCGTCTTAGGCACCTCGTATTCATCATTTTCGTCGTAGCGATTAGGGAAGATGGTCGTCTCCAGGGCACGCTTGTACTCCCGGATAATGTTCCGGATCTGGCTGACATTGACCACCTTTTTATCCAGATCATTCCGCTGGTAGTTGATGTCTTCATCTTCCTGCTGCCAACGTTTCTTGCGCGTCAGTTTATCACGTCGGTCCACGTACCAGCCCGCTTTGATGACTTCTCCCTTTTGGGAAATCTCCGTTTCGATGGTATAGACATCGTAGGGCACATTGACACCATCCGTGACGGATTCCTCGTAGGTATATTGGCTGACTACATTTTCATTAAAAAAGCCAAAGGTACGTTTGTCCGGCGTGGCGGTCAGACCAATCAAAAAAGCATCGAAATAGTCGAGAACTTGTTTCCAGAGGTTATAAATCGAGCGGTGACATTCATCGATCACGATGAAATCAAATTGCTCAATCGGCACTTCCGGCGTGTATTCCACTGGAATAGCTTGGTTCTTTTTGAGTTGCTTTTTCATCCAGGAGCTTTCATTGGGGTTGTCCTGCTCCGCACTGTCGTCCAGCGGCTCTCCCTTCAGGATAGAATAAAGTCGCTGGATCGTCGAGATACAGACCTGACTATCCGGTGCAATGTAGCTGGAAGACAAGCGCTGCACATTGTATAGCTCCGTAAACTTGCGATTATCGTCATTAGGTTGGAAGGTCATGAACTCCTGCTCCGCCTGTTCGCCCAGGTTTTTGGTGTCCACCAAAAAAAGAATACGCTTGGCATCCGCGAATTTCAGTAAGCGATAGACAAAAGTACAGGCCGTAAAAGTCTTACCGGCACCGGTGGCCATCTGGATCAGCGCTTTGGGCCGGTTATTTTTGAAAGAGGCTTCTAGATTCTTGATCGCCACGATCTGTGCTGGCCGCAGGCCTGTTTCGTCCAGAGTAGGGAAATCCTGCAAGCGATCACGCAGGCTTCTTTTTTGCTTCATCCACTCTGCAATAGTCTTTGGTTGGTGAAAGTGAAAGATATTCCTTCCTCTGGGTTTTGGATCCCGAAAATCGCGGAAACGCGTAATAGTACCCGTACTCTCGTAGACCAGGGGTAATGGATCATTATTCAGGTATTTCAGTTTTGCTTCCGCATACCCCTTAGACTGATCTTCAACAACTGTGAGCCGGTGGCCTTCCTCTCCCCGTTTTGCCTCAATAATCCCCACCGGTTTTTGATTTACAAAGAGTACGTAATCAGCGGGGCCCACATCGGTCTGGTATTCGCGGATGGCGACACCAGCTCCTGCATAAAGGTCAGCTTCCTTTTTGCTCTGTACGATCCATCCGGCCTGGCGGAGCATCTCGTCGATGCGATCTCTGGCGATCTGCTCGGGGTTTTGATTCATGGATTAAGTGGTTTTAACGCTAACTTCTCAATATATTACACTTTGTTAAAATCCACTAGTTTTGGATGTGTTATTTTATAAAATTCAGTCTAGTAAAGGAATAAGATTTGAAAGGTGGAGATACGCTGAAGATCACACTTTAGAGAAATATTAAATTATTCAAGGATCTCGAACTCAAACTCAGTGAATTTCTTGGTTATCTTATTGATAAACTTTTCGATATTATTGACGCCCCAATTCCTTGCAACAAAATAGTTGGTTCCTTGATACAATAGTTCCGGATCTCCATTATATCGATACTTTCGGTATTTCTTTTCCGTTTCTGTCATTTCCTCCAGAGATTTAAGCAGTTGAAAGCTTGAAGTTTTATCTTTTCTCAGCCAGTTAAAAACTTCCTCGTTGATCAAATTATGCTTTTCAAG
This sequence comes from Saprospiraceae bacterium, assembly GCA_042095835.1. GTDB lineage: Bacteria > Bacteroidota > Bacteroidia > Chitinophagales > Saprospiraceae > DATFKA01. The sequence goes on along the minus strand of JBELML010000058.1, from coordinate 3,390 downwards.
AATTGAGACCGTGGAATATCCAATATCAGATTTTCTTATTTGCTTAGCCTCTACTTGACCATTATAGCTGATCGATAATAAACTCCGATCTCTACCTGTGCCCGATAAATCGCTGAGGGCCAGTGTGGCACTATCACGCACATCCTTCTCTTTTTCTGGGTCGGAGCTTATGGCATATAAAGCCGCTAAAATCAACTTTTGGTTTTTATCCCAAAACTTGGTTAGTAATTCACGTTCTTCGGTACCTAGTGCCATAATTAATCCTTGTTTGTATCCTTCCGCATTTTGGTCAAAAGTAGGTTGACTTAAAGCGAGAAGGTAGTCTCTAATAATGAAGCGGGTTTTAGGAGTAATATCCCGTTTAAGTATAGGTTCCAATAAATAATCGACCAGTGCTTGGTAGTTGGTTTGTATGTAGTTTTTACAGCTGCATTCAGGCTCAGATAGTTCCGCCAAATCCAAGCTAGACATTGGTGTGAGGTAGACATAAAAATTAAACTCTCCTTCTTTCCTGATACTTTCAAAATACTTAAAGTACCTGGAAGTTTGGTCTTTCGTCTCTTTTGCACCAACTTTATTTTCGATGATTAGTCTTAATTGATGTGATTGATTTGAATATGAAATCTGCGTTTCGACATACACATCTAATCGACCAACTCCCTGAATCATTTTTTCCGTTTCCACAAGTACTTCGCTGACCTCAAAATCAGAAATGATGATGGTGTCAAATAATTGTTTATTGACACAATGCCATTTACCTTCGTTTTGCAATACCAGCATCTCCAGAAACTTTATTAAAGGAAAGGGTCCCAGCTGGTGGCTTTCTTTATCATTCAGTATCCACGCCAGGAAGCTACTATGCGCAAGCTCCTTTCTACTCGCACCAAGTATTTCTGGTAGCGACTTAGAATGATAATAATGCTCTAACCTTTGAACATTTTCATCATTGTTAAAGGCTCGGATCTCCCTTCGGATTTCGTCTATTTTGAGGTTCTTGTATTGCTGCATTTTCTATTGATCAGGTTTTGGTTCTAGTAAAATTTCCATGTCAATTTAAGATCTTCCTGCTTTTGGTATTCTTCTATTTTTTGGATTAGTGGTTTTCGGTGTTCTGCACCGCAAATAAACATTGCTTTATTATACGGATTTTGTTGGCTAATGTGGTAAATGTTCTTCAGCATTTCGTCTTCACGCTTCCTATGAAGCGCATTTTCCGATTGGAATTCTAGAGTTAACTTTGCATTATTGATCTCAGTCAAAGTGGCTAGCTCTAGTGCTTGTATTTCATCTAATCGCTCAACACAGGTATCACTATTAAGAAAATCGTAGCCATTTTCAGCAATCAGGGCTACCTGTCGATTCCAAAGTTCGACATATTTAGGACTTCTTTTTGCTATTAGGTTAGCCTCACTAAAAAGATCACTCCCCTTTAAGGAATAGGTATCTACTGGAAAATGCTTGATCGGATATACCCGTAAGTACTCTTTAATAGCTATAGCTTCGACAGATCGAGCTTGGTAGCCATGGGAATAAATCCGATTAAATCCGCCTTTTGAGAGTTCCTCAAATATAATTTCTGGCTTTATGGATTCAATGATTTTGTACAACTCCGTAGGGTTACATTTCCCGAGAGGTCTATGAAAAGAGGAAAGTAGGGTTATTTGGTGCATAGTGCGGTATGATGCTATTTCATTAAAGATGTGTTTCCGTTTTTGCGTTAGTGAAAGTAATCTTCTTAGTTGAGGTTTTATTGGCCAGAACAGGGATATTAAGTTCATAAGAATTGTCCTACTGGAGTCTTTGATTACTCATAACTGGTATATTTCTAAGCGAGTTCTGTTTTTATTTGTAAAAACATATAATTCATTATTCTTTCTCACTGAACCAGATTCACCTTTTAACCAAAAATTCATAGTGAAACTTATCCCTTAACTCTTTTCAATTTGTTCATTAACACTTTTTGAAGATGAAACTCTTAGATAACTCTCTCTAGTTCTTATTATTCTCACTCTTGAATAATTCTTCCAATTTCCTTGACGACCTCAATAAGTCTACATTGTTCATCACTTTTGGTTGGGCATTCATTAATTGGAATCTTTGCATCTCCAATAGCTTGTATTTGTCGAAGAAGTGGAATTTCTTGCCAGTTACACTGTTCTAATAAAACCCAAAACATATGAAAATTGCCTTTGTTAATTCGTTTTTCAAATGCGGGTAATTCAATTTCTCTTACGTATTTAGAATTTAATAGAGAAGGGCTTACTAGTAGTAGTCCAAAACTTACAGAATTTAGCTTTGCTAGTATTTGAGGTTCCCAACCTATACCTGATTCTATATCTGAATCAACCCAGGTTGATAATAGGCCTCTGCGCTCTATAGGACGCATTATAGTACGGAGCCTAGACACCCAATTAACATCTTTTCTACTGTAGCTAATAAAAATAGAGTTGGGACCACTACTTAACTCTCTAGAAGAAGCATCGATAGCATCTAATGCACGCCAAAGGAGTACATCTATGATGTAACGAGCAACTATTGATGCAGATTCTACTGAGTCAATCTTTCTGGCAAGCTTTTCGAATTGGCTAATAGTTATCCCAGGAATTGGTATTAGTTCCCACAGCTCTTTATTATGGTTGAAGGCCAACTTGGCATCTCCATCGGTACCTCCAAAAGGAAAACAAGGAAGACCATCATATAAGGCCCCTAGCCAAGTTTTATAAGTTCCCCCTAGCCCTCCAATAATAATTAAGGCATCTGCATACTTTTGAGGGTCAAACCACTCACTAGGCCCAGGGGAAACATATACAATTTTTCCAAAAGGATGATCTATATCTCTGTGGGGTGATGCTACCTGAATCAAATATTCATTAGGATCCAGTTCTTGCCTTTTTAATTCATCAATAAAAGCCTTTGTAGCAAAAAAATCCACTCCTGGCCAGGCTCCCGTAATTAAACCATATTGATTTCTAGCCAACTCTTTACCTATTGCAGTTGCGGCTAATATATGACTATTGGGAGTACCTTCAATCAGTCCAGTACCTGCTATTAGGATCCATCTAGTAGTAGCTATTGACACTTTATAGTTCTTTAATAGCGCTAATAATGGAGGTTAAGTTAAGAAAAAAGAGCGGTTCGTACTTGACATTATTCAAAATCATAAATATGATATACTACCTAGTTTTTAAATTTAGAGGACTATATTTTCAAGGCTTAATTAAATATTATCCTAATGTAACACCTATATTAGGGCTCCCTCAAAAAGCGGCAAGCGCCTGATGTTTATTGAGTATGCACGGTAAAAAGCTAGGATATATTATTTCCAAATGCAAGGGAATTGGCTATCTTTTGGAAAAAAGCTTGCACTTGTATGATTCGTTACACACCTTC
>JBELML010000057.1:0-35864 GCA_042095835.1 Saprospiraceae bacterium | reverse complement strand
GAGATATTTAAAGATTTCTTTAATTTAGAGTTGTCTACTAATGGGGAAGCCTTCAGTTTCAGAGCTACTTTAAAATCATTAGTTTAGGTCAAGTTTTTAGTGGCAACTGTTACAGTTTCCTTTATTGAAACTTTATGGAAATATCCCGAAAGGTGTCAAAAAATTATTTGACAATTACTCAATCACAGTTGTCCAATTCTCTGATTCATTAATCATATTAGTCACCCACTGACTCACCGTAGTACTTCCTATAGACCTCTGGAAATCTCTCAAAAGCGTTGTATGATAGGCTCCATTACCAATTAAACCCTGAAACCGCGCTGGATAGGCTGTATTTAATTCAGTCACTGCTTCTATCAATTCTAATTCGTGAGCCATTCCTCCCATAAGTGCAGATATGGTTGAATCTTGCTTAGAGCTGGTGTAGGCCAAGCTGAAATTGCCATCTTGAGCAAGTTGGTATTTGTGATAATCCGTCAAGTTGCCATCTGTTCCGATACAATTATCGCAACTGGCTGGTAAAAAGACATTGGCATTCCAATAATCGAAAAGTGCTGGAAGTACGCCTGGGGAGCTGATACCAACACCTGCATCATTAATGACGAATATTTTAACATCTGGATATAACTTTCGCACTAGAGGCAAAGCCGCATGAACCGCAAAGCCACCAGCACTATTCCCTGCCAGTACAATCTTATTTGGGGACGGATACGTTTGTAATATTACATCTAATGAAGCGGATAAATTTTGGATTCCTTTAAAGAACCTGTCGTTTTCCCCGTCTCCATCACTATCTACCTCTGTATCGCCCATCATGCCTGACCCATCACAATAAGGTACATAGCCAAGATTGTAATCCGAAACCGTACTTTGTGCATCATTTGGATTTAAAATTCCAAAAGGAATCAATGGGATTCCTGTTTCTACCGCATCACAAGATACTGGGCTACAAAAACCACCTCCTTGTAGGAATATCAAGAGACTATTTGCGCTTCCATCTCTGGTAAACATAGAGAATTGGTTCCCAGTAAAGCATATCGGTGCATCGGTTCCACTAAAACTATGTTCTGTAAGGCCTGGGGAGACTAGTGCTGAGGAAGTTGGTGTAAAAACGCCGAGGTATCTATCTATACCCTGGTCGTAAAGCTCTTGGAATGGAGCCGCCTTTTCCGTAACAGTAATATAGCTCGCTTTGGTTTCTGTGTCTTCTGCATTTCCATTGCTGACCGTCAGGCTCACCTCATATCTACCTGCGACCGCAAAGCTCACCCTGGGGTTTTGTTCCGTAGAATTGGCGGGATCTCCTCCTTCGAAGGTCCAACTCCAAGAAATTGGACCGCCCGTTGAAAGATCGGTAAAGTCGATGTTACTACCTTCCTCTACCGCAAGCTGGTCCGCTGTAAACTCGGCACTTATGAGAACCGGTATTTCATCATCGTCTTTACTACAACTTGTTAAGGCAAGTGAAAAACTGATCAATAGAGAGCATAAGAACAACTTTTGCATAATACTATTCTTTAAATGAATGGATATTTTATAGGCTCAAAACTATAGGAATGATCAGTATGTCATTGCCGAAATTTAAGTGAAGCGACCTGAGAGTAAGGTGAAATCTACTTGGAGATAAGTGAAGTAAACAGGCGGGATACTACCGATGAAGTGGGTGGGGGTTCTGAAACTGAACTGCATGCCAGTATCAACTCGGCCTCCGTTTTTTATATCTTTGGTGACAAGCTACACTTTCTTTTAATGATAAAGGACTTCATACCTCGAAAAAGTTGTTTTACATCTGCCTCTGGTCAATTCACCCTGATTTCTCCTCTTATACATCGAAGCTTTTCTTAATTTTAAATGCTTGTAATCAAGATATATGCTGGAAAAAGAAACTCAAATCATCATCTTCGGGGCTCTGGCGGTGACCATTTTAATGCACTTCCAACGCATCATATGGGTAGTGGCAGACCATGAGGGCTTCGCTACCAACTTTGGATTGACCCTCGAAGCACTATTGCTAAGAATGCTTTTCTTTTTTGCTTATGCTTATCTGTTATTGAGTTTTAATATCATCTGGAAAGATAAATGGAAGTTCCCCGCCTTCAGACGTAGGGCATTCAATATCACTACCAACTTTGGGTTATTCCTAATAGGGACGATCATAACCACCCTGGTAATGGCGAGTTTTTTATCTGGTTCTTTAGAAAACAAGCAGGTATTTGTGGTCATAGCAACCGACTTCTTGATCGTTCACCCGATCTTATTATTACTAGCTCGCTTCACCAATCTAAATTTTCAACAACAACAAATCATTCTTGAAAAAGAACAGGCAAAGCAAAGTGCTCTACAGCATCAGTTAGAAGCTTTACGTACCCAAATCAACCCTCACTTTTTATTTAATGCCTTGAGCTCGCTTACGGTATTAATCCGCAATAAATCCGATCGTGCATTACCATTTGTAGATCAATTATCCTGGTTGTTACGCGCTACTTTACTAAGAAGTGAAGAAGACTTCATTACGATTCAAAATGAATTGGAATATCTGGAAAGCTATATTTTTCTACAAAAAGAACGATTTGGTGAAAAATTCAAAGTAGATGTTCATATTCCTGAAAAATGGAAAAAGGAATTGATTCCTTCTTTTTCGCTGCAACTATTGGCAGAAAATGCCATTAAGCATAACATCGTTTCAACTAATCAACCACTCTTATTAGAAATCTATCCGAATGGAACATTTCTAATCATTCGAAATCAGATATATAAAAGAAGAGATGTAACCGAAGGTACAGGATTAGGCTTACTCAATTTGTCCATACGATTTAAGCTTCTAAAAAATAGAAACATTCAGATAAACCAGGACGAAAACTATTTTATCGTAAAATTACCCATCCTAAAAAATGAAGGCCATAATCATTGAAGATGAGCATTCCGCGGCTGAAAATCTGAGATTCTTACTGCAATCTGTAGCACCCGATATCCAGATTATCCAAACGATCGAAACGGTATCGGATGCTATTGCTTTTTTTAAAGAAAACAAAACATACGATCTTGTTTTTATGGATATCCATCTGGCAGATGGAAACTCTTTCGAGATCGTAAGAGAAGTAGAACCTACCGCCCCTATCATTTTCACTACTGCCTATGACCAATATGCTATTCAAGCCTTCAAATTAAATAGTATCGATTATTTGTTGAAACCACTCCGGGAAGTAGAACTAAAAAATGCTATTCTAAAATTTAAAGATAAGCACCGGAAAACGCTTGTTTCTACTCAACAAATTGAAGCGCTTATGAGCCTGATGAATACTTCGAAAAAGAAATTTCGGAGTTCATTTCTCGTTCAAAAAAAGCACACCTTCATTCCGATGGCATCCCTAGACTTTGCTTTCTTTTTTATACAGGATGGGATCGTAAGAGGTAGGACCAACAATAATCAAACTTTTAGCTTTAACCAAAAGCTGGAAGATTTAGAAAATGAGCTGAATCCTGAATTGTTTTTCAGAGCCAATCGTCAATATTTAATCCAACGGTCAGCCGTTAAATCACTTCAATCTTACTTTAACGGCAGATTGATAGTCCATTTAGAACCTCAACCAAAGGAGCAGATTATTGTAAGCAAAGCAAATGCTTCCAGCTTAAAGGCATGGTTGAATGGTGCAAAAAAAAATTGATTTCTAAACTGTGCAATAAGTCTATTCCTGGCAATGCTTTATTAGTTTGCTCAAAGCGTTCGAGCAGTCTATCCACCGATTTTTTCTTCCCCAAAGGAGCATTAGTTTATGTAGTCAATACATCGCTACCAGGTGGGAGTGGTCCAATTCAAGTTAAACCTGGAGTAAAAAGTGAATATGAATTCCTACAAGATGCTCCAATGGCTAAAGGTGAGACCTATACTTATAAGAACATTTCAGTAGAGGTCCTAGAATCCAATGCTTTCAGTGATAAGCTTAAAGTAAAGGTCAATTAAAAAATACGGATTACACATTATTTAAAAGCAATAGCGGTTTCAGCATAAGCTGAAACCCCAACAGCCCCCAAACGGGCCAAACCACCAGGCACAAAAGAGCAGGCCAAAAACACATTCAGTGAATTCTATTCATATTTCAGTGAAATCTTTAGGTATGCCATTTTTATTATTTTGAACTTTGAGCTTGTAATCACTTTTTAAATTAGAGATTATGAGCGAAGCATCAAACGCAACTGGAATACCTGTACCAAACCCAGAAGTAGTTCGGCGTATCTTCAATGCTTTTAATCTCACAGAATTATTGGCAAAAGCATTTCCTGCTTTTGCTTTAAGTACACTGTGCAAAAAGTTTATTGATGTTTTGAACCACCAGATTTTAAGCTAGATCAAGGCATGGCGCAGGCTCGTAGCCTTAGCTACGAAGCCGAGTACATAACGCAGAGATTGCTTAAAAGATGGCTTCAAAACGTTAAGTAATTTATTACACAGTGTATTAAGAACTACTTAAACCAAAAAAAATGAATAAAAAAGTAATTGTTATCACAGGCGCTTCTTCAGGAATGGGTAAAGATTTTGCACTTGCTTTATTAAAAGAAGGGCACACCGTTTATGGCTTAGCTAGACGAAGAGAAAAAATGGAAGACATCGTTGAAGCCGGTGGAATGGCTATCGCAATGGATATCACAGAGGAATCACAAGTAGCTAATGCAGTGACTCAAATATTGGGGGAGCAAGCAAAAATTGATGTGCTTATTAATAATGCAGGTTATGCCGTTTATGGTACTGTAGAAGAAGTACCCATTGAAGTGGCAAGAAGACAATTCGAGGTAAACCTATTTGGCCTAGCCAGTATAACTCAAAAAATCATCCCTGGTATGCGAGAAAATAGATCAGGAACGATTATTAATATCTCATCCATGGGTGGTAAAATGTACACACCAATGGGAGCTTGGTATCATGCCACTAAACATGCTTTGGAAGGTTGGAGTGATTGCTTGCGTGTTGAATTAATCCCATTTAATGTGAACGTGGTAATAATCGAGCCAGGAGGAATCCAAACGGAGTTCAGTAATGTATTTCAAGAGCAGCTTCAGGGCGATAAAGAGAATGGTCCTTATGCAAGTGCACTTCAAAAAATCATTGCCTCAATCAAAGACATGTCTGAAAAGGGCCAGCTCTCTCCTCCAAGTGTGATCACCAACTTGATTTTGAAGGCGGTGCACAGTAAGAAACCGAAGACCCGATATGTAGCCGGTGCTTTTGCTAAACCGTTGATGTTTATGAGAAAGTATTTAGGAGATCGAACTTTTGATAAGATATTGATGAAGCAGTTTCAATAGTGTATCATCCGCCTTTGCTAAAATAGATCATTATGCCTGACACGATTGATATCAATACCATCTCTCAAATTCATCAAGCGCTTGGATTAAATAAACCCAAACATCCTTTAGTCTCGGTGATTCGACCTCAAGATATCAAAACGAGTACTGAGTTTCGAGATGTGAAAATCGTCCTTAATCTCTATCATATTGCTTTGAAAAGAGAGGGCTTTGGCACCTTGAGATATGGTAGAAATTCCTACGATTACCAGGAAGGTACCTTGATTTTTATTGCGCCCGGACAAACACTGGAATATGAAAATGAGGAGCCTGCATTCGAGGAGACGATTGGATGGTCATTGGTCTTTCATCCTGACTTGATCAGGAAGTCAGACCTGGCCAAGAAAATCGACAGCTACGGTTTCTTCGACTATGCATCTAATGAAGCCTTGCATCTCTCAGATGACGAAAGAATAACCATCGAAGAGCTGCTAGATAAAATCATCAAAGAATACAGTCAAAACCTTGATCGACACAGTCAGAACCTGATCAACTCAAATATAGAACTGCTCTTGGACTATTGTTTAAGGTATTACGACAGGCAGTTTTATACACGTACTGATCTAAACCAAGATGTGATTTCTAAATTTGAAAGACTTTTGAAAGCATATTACAAAGCATCAAAAGAAATAAAGCTTGGCATCCCTAATTTGTCTTACTGTGCGAAGGAGCTCAACCTCTCTCCAAATTATTTAAGTGATTTACTGAAGAAAGAGACGGGTAAATCAGCACAAGAGCACATCCATCTCTTTGTGGTTGAGAAAGCAAAAAGCCAGTTACTTAATTCAAAAAACTCAATCAGCGAGATTGCTTATGCCTTAGGGTTTGAATATCCACAGCATTTTAGTACTTTATTCAAGTCAAAAACTGGCTTCAGCCCTAGAGAATACAGAAGGAGTTAAAAGGGGCTATTTAATTTGGGAAATATCGTATGAAAACAAAATTCATAAGCCTCGTCATTTTCTTTTGCCCCCTTTTTGCTTTGGGTCAAGTAGTATTGACAAAAGAGCAATTCAGGGAAGACTACAGCATCCTCAAAAATATTTTGACTAAAGGATATCCTAGTCTATATGAATACACCTCTCCGTCTGAATGGGATAGCCTGTTCACCGTGTTTGAAAAGGACAAACTTCACACGATTAACAGCATTAATGATTTTTACAAATCTATTACAGCGCTGACCAACTATACCAGAGATGGACACTTAATAGTGATGCACCCACCGCTCACCTCAATACCAAAATTATTTCCATTATTACTAAAAGTAATTGATGAGAAATTGTACACAGATACAGATGACTTTGGAATTCCAATAGGGGCTGAAATAATATCCATCGACAACATCAGCGCAGCCACAATTAGGAATAAGTTGCTAAAGTATGCGCCATCAGATGGTTATAATACAAGCAAAAAAGATAGGCAGATAGAAAGAGAGTTCGGTATTTTACATTTCTACGAGTTTGGACCTAAAGACAGCTACCAAGTAGCGTACAAAACATTTTCCAATGAGGTATTCAAGAAGACTATTAAAAGCCAATCTTTCGAAAGTATTGGCGGTAGATTTGGGAAGAGAAATTCCTATTTTTCAATATACCATGGCGCCAAGGACAAACATGAATTTGTAAAGCGCACAATAGGGAAAAAAGAACCATTCGTCTATTTTATAGATACGCTCCGTACAGCTGTATTGACCATGAACTCCTTCCAGTTGGATGTGGACAAATTTCAGTCGGAGTTACAGCTTATTTTTAAAAATATCAATCGAAAAAAGATTCAAAACCTCCTTATTGATATCAGGCAAAATGAAGGCGGATATCCATTGAATAGCATTAAGGCTTTTTCCTATATAGCACATCGACCATTCAAGCAAAAAAAGTCATCCAGTGTTATTACAGCTAGCCTGCCTGAAGAAAATCACGGCCAAAATTTAGTGAATGGATATACGTATAAAACCTATTTTGAAGAGTATTTTCAGAACGCTACTAAAGTAGAAAACGAATGGATAATAAAGACTGATGAGAACGAATCCCAAATGATTCCCAACAAAAAAGGATTCAAAGGAAAAACCTACGTATTGGTTGGTGGCAAAACCTTTTCGGCAGGTTCCAGCTTTGCTCTATTCTGTAAGAATCAAGGCATTACACTAATTGGAGAAGAAACAGGTGGAGGATATTACACACAGACAGGTGGGTACCCTATACTGTATACATTGCCTCATTCAAAAATTAAAATATTACTTTCGTTTGTTAGAATAAGTCGCTTTGCCAAAGATGAAACCGTCAAAAAAGGAAGTGGAATATTACCTGATGTTGAAATCCGGCTGACACCAAAAGATTTGATTGAAGGAAAAGACAGTCAATTGGATTATATTTTAAAAATCATTGAAAAATCAAACCATGTCAACAAAAAAATTGATCAGAAAGGGTGAAGGAGAAAATTATGATTACGCCCAAGATCATTGCTTTATAAAAGTATCATCAAGAGATACCAATGGAGAATTATGCCTTATCGAAGATACATTAAAGCCCGGATTTCATTTAAAGCGCCACCACCATAAAATAATGACCGAGGTATTCTATATGCTCATCGGAGAAATGGAATTGATTTTTGACGATGAAACAATCATTCTGAGAGAGGGAGACACCATTACCGTTCCACCTTATGTCTGGCATGAAGCCAAATGTATAGAAGGCGGAAAAATGCTAACGATATTTAAGAATGGCAGATTTGATATTTTTTTAGAAGAACTATCTGAAATGACAGCAGATGATTTCTCCAATCAAGAACTCATGAAATCTGTTTCCGCCAAATTTGATATTTACGAAGAATAAAAGATTAGAAAGCGAAGCGGTTGCAGAGGTTTAAAATTTCTGCAAAAAATTAGCTTTTAAGCATTTGCAAAATTTTTAAACAAATGAAAGTCACCACTGAAAAAAACGAAAAAATTGCCAATATGGTTTTTGCATCCATTTATCCACTATACCTAAATAGATTGGAGAAAAATGGTAGAACAAAAGAAGAACTCGACCAAGTAATTCATTGGTTTACGGGGTTCGATCAAGGTGCTTTGCAAACACTTATTGATGAAAAAGCAAGTTTTAGAACATTTTTTCAGAAAGCTACCATCCATCCAAACGCCCACTTGATTAAAGGTGTCGTCTGTGGGTATCGAATTGAAGAAATTGAGGAGGAATTTGAACTCTATAAACGGTGTAGACAAATGGAAAAGCTGATCGATGAATTGGCAAGAGGGCGCAAAATGGAGAAGATTTTGCGGAAATCATAAATTGCGGAAACTCAATAAGATGTACCATGATAAAGTACTTTAGAAACATTTTACATACCCTAACAATCAGCTATAATCCTAATAGCCTTGCAGGAATGCTATCTGCAAAAAAAAAACTAACACAAGATGAGAAGGAGCAAGTTGCTCCGTGTTGATGTTGTATCCCAAGCATCAAAATCAAGTGATCCTTCGACCAGGAAACCAGGACTTGACAGTCTTGTATTGGCAAATGTCGGTGGTGTCTAAGTTTAGCGCAAGCAGAAAAAAAGAAAAATGCCAGACAATATAAAACTTGGATTAAAAGAAAATTGGAAACAATTCACCCTATTGGTAATTGTAAATGCTTTTGTTGGAGGAATGGTAGGGATGGAAAGATCAATTTTTCCTCAGTTTGCTGAATTGCAGTTTGGGATTGCTTCAAAAACGGCTATACTGTCATTTATTACAGCCTTTGGATTGTCGAAAGCTTTGGCAAATTATTATACAGGCAGACTTGCAAATAAATTTGGAAGAAAAAAATTACTCCTTTTTGGTTGGATTATTGCTATTCCGATTCCGTTTCTATTGATTTATGCGACCAGTTGGAGTTGGGTGATTTTTGCAAATATACTTTTGGGGATTAGTCAAGGTTTGACTTGGAGTAGCACTGTAGTTATGAAGATTGACCTCGTTGGAGAAAAAGACCGAGGTTTTGCAATGGGTTTAAATGAATTTGCAGGTTATTTCGCAGTTGGTCTCGTTGCATTTTTGGCAGGATATATTGCCAACAACTATGGAGTAGCCCCATATCCATTTTACATCGGTATATTCATTTCTGTTGTTGGTTTGGTATTGACAGCCTTGTGGGTTAGAGATACAAGGGTATTTGTTCATAAAGAAAGCTTAACCGACAATACCGCACAGCTTGATAATGTGTTTTTGGAAACGACATTTAAAAACAAAACTCTAAGTTCGGTAACACAAGCTGGGCTTGTAAATAATTTGAATGACGGAATGATTTGGGGTTTACTTCCAATCGTTCTTTTATCCTTGAATTACAACAACGAAAATATTGGAATAATTACAGCAATCTATCCTACAGTTTGGGGAATTGGACAGCTTTTTACAGGCAAAATGTCCGACCACTATTCAAAGAAAGGAATGCTATTTTGGGGTATGCTTCTTCAAGGCTTTGCAATCTTTCTTATTCCTTTCAGTAGTAATATGTATGTCTTGGGTTGTATTTCAGCAATTTTAGGTTTAGGTACTGCATTAGTTTATCCTACCTTTTTATCAACCATTGCAGCGGCAACCAGTCCAAGCCAAAGAGCAGAAAGTATTGGAACATTTAGACTTTGGAGAGATTTAGGCTATGCTTTTGGGGCAATATTATCAGGTCTAACAGCGGATCTATTCGGAGTAGAATACGCCATTATGCTGATAGGCAGCCTGACGATAATATCTTCACTTATTATTAAATTCCGTATGCCAGAACAAATTAAAACAATAAAAGAGTAGCATATTGAAGCTGATGAAGTCAAACAAGCAACAAATAACAAACCATGAGTAATTCTATATTTAGAAAAGATGGCACCGCCCAAGGGGTAGCCAAACAGCGATTGATTGAAACACTCGCTCAACCAGATCAACGGGTAGTCTATGACCCTTATGCTGAAAAGTTTGTAGCTGGAGCCGGTATCGTTAAACTCATGGGGCATAAATTCAGTGTTTGGATAACTCAAAAGTTCGCACCTGGTTTTCATGAACATCTAATTTCTCGTACTAGATTTATTGATGACCTTATCGAAAAAAGCACGGCTAGTGAGGCAGAACAATATGTTATTCTAGGTGCTGGATACGACTCAAGAGCTCATCGACTTGATCTTCGACCTACATTAAAAATATTTGAGATTGATCAGCCGGAAGTTCAGCATAGAAAGCGTTCTAAGTTGCCCGAAAACCTGCAAAATGCAGAAAACGTCACCTATGTAAATGTCGACTTTAACCATCAGAGTCTCAAAGCACAACTTTTAGAGGCAGGCTTTGATCAAAATAAACCTACGGTTTTTACCCTGGAGGGAGTCTCTCAGTACATAACAAAAGACGCCCTCATTTCAACTTTACAAGAGATTGCTGAGCTTAGTCAAAAAACAAGCGCTACGATTTGTTTTTCCTACGTGGACAAACTCCTAAATGAAAATCCTGAGGCCTGCTTTGGTAAAGGCTACCCTAATCCTGCAAGGAAAGCGCAAATCATACAAAAATTAACAGCAAAAGTTGGAGAGCCCTGGATATCCTTCTACACACCGGAAGAAATTGAAGGGATGCTTGCTCAAAATGGATTTTCATTAATAGAAGATAAAACCTTAGCTGACCTCAACGCTGTTTACTTTGCTCCTGTTGGCAGATCCCTTCCTGAAGATCACATCTTCAAACTCGAGCATTTTGTGGTAGCTAAAAGTGGGCTTAGCTAGCTTCCACTCTTGTATGATTTGAGCGAGAATTGCCTACTATTTTCGTGCTAAAAATATGAACCCTATCAAAACGGTAGTATTTTTTCTTAGCACGATGGTCGCATCGTTTTGCTATAAAGTCAGCAAAATCGATTAAAATTGTATGGTATTTGAGTTGACGGGAATTAAACCAATCCAAGGAGAACAAGTCAAAGCTATATTGGAAGTATGAAATAAAAAGCACAACAATAATGAAATCAACTTTTCAGATAATTATTCTTCTCTTCACTGTTTCAACATTATCTATTGCACAAATCGATGATTGTATAACCGAAGATGTAGGAGGGTATAACATGTTACTAATAGGCAATAGTTTTTTCAGACCGTATGCAGACAAGCTAGACAATATGGCTATTGTTGCAGGTTTTGAAAATCATACAAGTACTACAATTATCCGAGGTGGAGAAAATGGAAGACCTATCAATTTTTGGAACGATTCATTAAGTGTTGAACATAACCAAATCAAAGCTGCTCTTGATCAAGGGAATGTCGATTTTTTTGGAATGACAAGTGGGCATGACGCTAATAACCCGATCGAGGGACATAAAGCTTGGATAGATTATGCTTTACAAAACAACCCCAATATTACCATTTTCATCTCTTTACCTCCTTTTGATTTCCCAGAAGGAGATCCAAACGGAACTCGACCAGATTGGAACACTTTTGCTCTAGATAATGGATTCAATTCTATACAAGAATTTTATGATTATTATGTAAATGAGATTGTACATCAAGAAATTATAGACCAATTGCGTATTGAATTTCCCTCGACTAAAATCTTTACTATACCGACGGGATGGGCTACATTTAATCTAAATCAACTGAATCAGGATAGTGCATTGTTAGATGTTATTTCAATGTTTGGTCCACGAGAAACTTCAATTTTTACAGACCAAAAAGGCCATCAAGGGGAAATTGTTAGAGAAGCAGGAGGCCTAGTTTGGCTGAATAGTTTATATAATGTTGATTTGAGTTCCTTTGACTATGACACAGGATTTAATACAGATTTGCATGCAGTTGCAGAAGATATACTAACTAAGCATAATCCTGATTACAGTCTTTGCTTTTCCGAAGCCAACCCACCTGAGGTGAAATGCGATAGTACCTATTCCGTCCTAATGGAAGAAGGGATCGTATATGCTGAAGGACTAAGCCACAATGGCAATAGCCCCACCACGACTCCCAAATCTTTATTGTTGGATATATATTACCCAGATAACGACTCTGAGAATAGACCTGTCTATTTCTTTATTCATGGAGGGGGATTTAGTGGGGGCTCCAGGCAACAAGAAGCTATAGTAGATCAAGCATATTATTATGCTTCAAGAGGATGGGTTTTTGTTTCTATCGATTACAGATTGAGAGGTGATCTAGGTTCTATTTTTACAGGTATAGTTCCACAAGAATGGATTGATATTGCGAACGAAATCGCTGATCCCCAAGCTGCTGGGCAATTCCTTTCGATGTATATGGCCCAACGAGATTCCAAGGCCGCCATGCGTTGGGTAATAGCCAATGCCAATAATTATAATATCAATACCGACTACATTACAGTAGGTGGTGGATCTGCGGGTGCCATTACGGCCATTACACTTGGCGTATCCAATCAAGAAGATTTCAGAGATGAAATAAATCTAAGCGACGACCCTACTTTGGCGACTACGAACCTAGATCAAACCTATGAGATAAGAAGTATAGTTGATTTTTGGGGAAGCAATGCTGCATTGGAAGCATTGGAAGCCATTTATGGACATCATCGTTTTGACAGTTTAGATCCTGAACTATTTATTGCTCATGGCACAGAAGACCCTACTGTTTTATACAGTCAAGCAGAAGAATTAGTAGCCTTATACGATTCCACAGGAGCTTATGTAGAACTTGTTCCCCTGATAGGGAGAGGCCATGGGGTGTGGGGTGCAACTGTAGACGGGAAAAGCTTGTCAGATTTATCCTTTGATTTTTTGGTAGAGCAGCAGGAATTAATTTTAGATGCTAATTGTAATCGTATTACTTCTACTATCGAATCTTCAACCTTAGACGTCAAAATATTTCCTAATCCAGCCAGTACTTATATCAATATCAATGCAAGTGCTGATTTCAATTTTAAGGCAACCTTATATGACCTGAATGGAACAGTAATAAAACATGTCCTTAATAATCCGAGGTTTATTACAACGTCCCTTCCATCAGGCATTTATTTACTTGAACTAAAAGATGCCAACACAGGAAAGAGAATCATTAAAAAGATTGTGATTGGGAATTAGAGTATGTTTAAATTTTGTTTTTGGAGATAAAATTTGATGATTCCTGCCTTTGCCGGTCAGGTAGGGATAAATTTTTAAATATGCTCTTATCAGGAAACTAAAGCAATGCCTCTAACCGAACTATTTCGGAACAAAGCAACAGATGGGCAAGGGCTGTTGGTCAATTGTTTGCTAAAAAAGTCAGCAACGACCATCACACTAGGTGGGTATGTCGGAGTTGTACCTCATATTAGCCACATCTTGAAAAACCGATCGAAAAAGAATAACTTGTAAATAAAAAATGAGAAATCAATTACCCATACGAGTGAAGGAAGTAGTCAAATCAATTGATGCATCTGCAAAAGTGATTTTATTTGGTTCACGTGCCAGAGGAGAAGCTCGTGAAGACTCCGATTGGGATTTTCTGATTTTAACTAGCCAAGACGTATCCCCTGCTTTGGAAGATGAATTTCGGACGAAATTGTATGAATTAGAACTTGAATACGAACAAGTAATTAGTTCGGTAATTGAGAATGATCAGAACTGGGAGAACTACCTGAATTCAGAATTTTACATGAATGTGCAAACGGATGGCATCGAAGTCGAAACCCTGAAAGCGGCTTAAATGAGTTATTCAAAAGCAGATTTATCAAAATACCGAATAGGAAGGGCAAAAGAACCCTTAGAAGAAGCTAAAATCTTAGGGAACTCAAATCATTGGAACACGGCAGCCAATCGTTTATACTATGCTTGCTTTTATAGTGCCTCCTCGTATTTAGTAGTCAATAATTATCAGGCAAGCACTCACTCTGGAATTAAGAACGCCTTTAATAAGGAATTGATCAAGACAGGTCTAATTGAAGCCAAATACGGATTGCTTTTCAATTTAAGACAAGACGCGGATTATCGGGATTACAGAGATGTAACTAGGGCAAACGCATTAAAATAAAAACTTAAAAAGGAATGGTTATTTCTCGAAATTAAGTGCAAAAAAGGTCATAAGTGAAGTGCGGGATGCCGCCTAGGCATTGTCTGAGCGGAGCGAGTTTGGCTAGGCAAGATTTTTTTGCTTCGTTTTTGTATCGAATGACAAAAATGAAGATGCTAGAGCGGTTTTGAATTGGAGTTTCAGTAAGAATTATAAAAAATTGCTTGTTGATTTTTTTGGTGCGTTTGCCCTAAACTGTAACAGCTAAAGAAATAAATCCAATGATTAATCAGGTAGAAGACCTAATCGAGCAAATTGAAGTTCTATTAAACTCAGGGGAGGAAGAATAGAGTACGAGGTACAACAGAGTATAGCCGGCCATAACCTCTTGCTTCGCCGCATCTACGATAGCTAGGCAGACAGCAACAACAAATTCAAATAAAGAAGTTGCCACCGAAAAAGCTGACAAAATAGGGGTGGTATCTAAGTTATGCCTCATGCAAAAACTTAAGAAACTAAGCATTAATGAATAGAATTATAACTACTACAGTCCGAATGAATTTATTCATTTTGATGTTATTGCTTTCAAATCAAATTTATAGCCAGTATGCGCTTAACAAACAATTTGAAAACCTAGCAGATACGATAAAAGGAAACATTGGCGTAAGTGCTTTACATATTGAAACTGGAGAATCCATTTCCTTCAATGGAGATGAAAAATTCCCGATGCAGAGTGTATATAAGTTTCCAATTGCGATTGTGATGCTTCACGAAATTGATAAAGGCAAGTTTTCTCTGGATGACACCCTAATAATTAACAAAAATGAATACATACCTGAAGCTGGTCATAGTCCAATAAGGGATAAATATCCAAGTGGTGCAAAACTTACCTTAGAAGATATTTTAGAATATAACGTATCTCATAGTGATGGAACAGCTTGTGACGTTTTGTTAAGATTGTTAGGTGGAACAGAACGAGTTGAAATGAGTATTCATGATTTAGGAGTCAAAAACATAGCCATCTCTACCACCGAAATGGTTCAAGTAGCAAACGATACTATTCAATATCAAAACTGGTCAACACCAAAAGCGATGAATAAACTTTTGGAAATATTTTATGCAGGGGGCTATCTTTCAAAAGAGAGCCAAGGTTTGCTATTAGAGTTTATGTCAATCTCTAATAAGTGGTTTGATAGAAGGATAAAAGGACTATTACCCGCAGCAACAAAATTAGCGCATAAGACAGGAACTGCGCGCACCTACAATGGACTAACAAGAGCAACAAATGATGCAGGAATAATTACCTTACCAGATGGTAGTCATTTGGCCATCAGCGTCTTCATTTCAGATTCATATGATTCTCAGCAAAAACGAGAAATGACCATTGCGAGGGCCGCAAAAAAGGCTTATGATTACTGGATAGAGAGAGAATAAAATACGATAACTTTAAAAGAGGAAGAAGATAACACATTCAACACAGTGCGTATCGACCATAGCGATCTCCCACCTACCTCAACAAAAAAACAGCTTAAATCTTGTCAAAGATCTAAGCTGTTTTTTTAATACCGGGTTTATAAAAAGCGACTACTGTACAGTAAAGCGCTTCGTAGCAAAACCCACTCTACCATCCGCTGTTTTTGCGAATACTTGTACTTCAAAAGTACTTTCATCGTCTCCTTGGAAGAAGGTCATACTCGCCTCGCCTCTTGCATTGGTCTTGCCTTGTGGCGCCCAATAGGTCGGAGTATTAAAACTTGGTAGTCTGGTATCTCCCGTTTTTATACTTGGTGTATAAGCCATGAAACTCCCTTTAGGTTTTAGTCCTTTTACGGAGAATACATCTTCCAAATCGTTTGGTGGTAGCACAAACTGTGGAATATCTGTTTCGATCCGCACAACACCACCTTGACCTAGGATATTAAATTGTTTTCTGAGCTTCTCCGCGAAGTAGAAAATATCCACTGATTTTACATTGGCCCAGTTGGTACGGGCGATAAAATTGGCATCGCGCGTGAATTTACCATCAATGATAAAAATAGGCTTACCAGGTAGATTATTAAAGGAGGCATCCCGCGCTCTTGGGTTTTCCATACGCGCCTGATATACACCTTTTACAATTCTAAACTTCAGTGGCGTAATCAATTCGCTAAAGAAATCCCCAACCGTTTCAAATTTGACATACTCATCGGCATCATAAGAGAAGTCTGCTTTCAAACCCTCAAATTTATTCTCGTAGTCTTCCATTTCGATTTGAGTACCTATATCTTCAAAATATTCCGCCATTTTCTTCTTTTGTTGGCTGGCTTCCAAATAGGATAGAATACTTTCACTGATCGGCAAGCTTTGCTGAGGTTTATCAGCCGAAGTGACTTCAGGTACCAATTTCACTCTGATCTCTTCTTCCTCTTTTGGGTAACCGATGAATTGCAGTGTCTGCTCTCCATAGAAGTCGGGCATTTTGAAGGTGAAAAAGCCTCCGGGGGCTGTTTTGCCATACAATATTCTTTTCTGCACACTCGCATAAGCGCCTAATACATTCGCTTGAATAGGATTATTAAGGGTGTCAGAAAGCATCCCTTTCATGAAAATATCACCCTTCAGATTGGCTAGTGTATTTTGGTTTAGTACAGGACCAATGGCATAGCTACTCGTCCCTCCAATGGCATCACTTACAATATTAGCATCAATAACCGAAAGCGAGTAATCGGCTTCCACGGGGTTGCCCGCAGCATCTACTACACTCAAAGCCGCCTTGACCTCTCCACGTCGGGTATAAGTTGCTTTGTCCAGCGCAATATCAATTTTGAGCATACTTGCATCTGCTGCCTCAGCGGTCATCGCTTTGGGCGCACGCTCCATTTGCTCCGCTAGTTCTTTTATCTGAAAATCGTTGTATAAGGGAAACTCTTTTTGAGCAAGTACCACTTCTGGAGCAGCAGGATCAGCAGTGGCTCTAAATTCGATTCGATACACTCCTGACTGGTATTCAAATGGAATTTTGAAAAAACCATCAAGGGTCTTGGTGCCTTTTTCTGCCTTCTGGAAAAAGCGATCTAAGACCATACCAGAAGGGGAGACGATTATTCCTTTGATAGCAACTGTCTGATCAACAGCGGCCGGAATGTACAGCTGATACCAGATATCCTCGCCCGTAGTATAAAATGGTTTGTCTAAATGTAGTGCAAATTGCCCCTGCCCTATTCCTGGAAGCTGGGCAAGTAAGGTGAAACAAAATATTAGGATTGCTTTACGCATGATTGTGTTTTTTGTTGGTTGATTAATCGATCCAGAACGCTGGTCTTAAAGTTGTACTTACTTCCTCATCTAAGCAATCGCAGCATAGAGGTAAAGCACATCCTCCTGGAGGAGCCGGAATATCTGGCGGTGGCGGACAGTGTGCTCTCGGATTTCTAGCAAATTCTGGAGAGACATATACGCGGTCTACACTAGTAGAAGTCGCGTAGAAATAGCCTGTAGGATTATCATCGGGATCGTTGACATTCACAAAGTTGGTGCTCAGCTGACCAGCGGGCGCTTCGAACATATCCCCTTCGCGTTCCAAGAGTTGATTGACCTGAGTCCAGTATTTCAATGCTCCCAGACTCAGAGAAGACTGCGTCACCTCAAGAAAGAAACCCTCCGCAAATACAAAATTGATAGGTGTCTCGTATAAATGCTTGCCGCGCAGCTCCGTGGCATCGGTAGTATATCCGTCAAAAACCCGGATATTGGTGATGTCTAAAGAGCGGGTGATATAACAAGTCTTCTGAGTGACTCCAAATACTGTTGGAGAATCCGTTAACTCAAAAATACCACGGATATCCCAGAGGAGACCTACCTTTTGGTCAGAGTTGGGAGGCGTCAGTGGTGTATTCAAAGAAAAGCTAATGGCGCTATCAAAGCGAATTTCCTGATCGGGAAACACCAACTCTCGCTGTATATCTTCATAGGTGATCGTGTCAATTTCTGGCACATCTAAGAGCGGCTCCAAAGAAGACTCTAGTACGCGTCCGTCAAAGGTAGAGATACGCACCTTATAAGATTGGCCTACCTCAACCGTAATCGGCTCAGCACCCGTAAAAACATGTCGGTAGGTACCAATACCTACACGCTCAATTTCCATACTATTGCCTTCATCATCGCGCAATTCTACTACCCGTACATTCACCCGTTCGATACTTTCTGGCGTGAAATCGAAGAGGCGACTTACATTAAGGTCAATGACAGAAGGGTTTCCTCGCTCTAAGACACCTTGTATGACTAAAGTCTCGTCAAAACCTTTTGGTATATCCAAATCAATCGGATCGAGACAACTGACAATACCAATAGTAGAAAGCAGCAGCAAGACAGCCCCTTTTCGGATTTGTTTATTTGATAATTTTCTCATCAGATGACTTTTTAAAGGATTTCGAAATTGAAAGTCAGCGAGGGGAATACACTTCCCAAGACGGCTAGCTTATTGGCCTGCGCTCCCTGGAATGGTGCCTGAGTAAAGAATACAGAAAAGGCATTCCGACGACTGTAAACGTTATACAAAGAGATCGTCCAACTCGTCTGGAATTTCTTGTCCCGCTTATAGCCTTTCCCTAGCGTATAGGCAATATCAAGGCGGTGATAATCGGGTATACGTGCAGTATTTCTTAAAGCATAAACCGGCACTACTAAACCATTATCGGTTACATAGTTACCCACAGGTGGCGTCGTAGGACGTCCGCTACCATACACAAAGTTGATGGTCAGGGTATTTCTACGGTTGGGTTGATAGTTGAATACTAGCGACATATCGTGCGGCTTATCAAAGTTACTAGCGTACCAGTCTCCATCATTAATACCTTCAATCTGACGCTCCGATCTAGATAATGTATAAGAGAAAGAGCCATAAATTTCGCCCACTTTCTTACGTACACTCAACTCTAAACCATAAGATCGACCAATACCCGGCAACAACTCTGTCTCTAATTGAGGGTTGTTGGTTAAAAGGGCAAAGTCTTTATAATCAAATAGCTGGTCTACATTCCGGTAGTAGATTTCTGCCGTAGTCTCCCAATTATTATCCTTTAAGTTTTTGAAATAACCCACCGAATAGTTGTGCGACTGGGTAGGTTTGATATAACTCGTACTCAGCTGCCACTGACTCACCGGAGTCGGAGAGTCGGAGTTAAATATCTGGTTGATGTACTGTACGGTACGGCTATATCCAGCCTTGACCGAAGAGTTGGGGTCCAAACGATAACGTGCCGAGATTCTCGGTTCGACATTGAAGTAGTTGGCAATATTTTCACCATCTCCAAAAGTAGTTGATCCGGTAGTCGTATTAAGGGTCGGATTATCTGGGTCTTCGTATTCAAATACCGTTTTAGGTCCATTAAAGCCAAAGTAACTTAATCGTACACCAGCTGCTATTTGGAAAGCCTCATTGACGTTCACCTCACCATTCACAAAACCAGCTAGCTCCAATCCTTTTTCTTCTTCCAAGGTATTTGCAATCACACCAGACTCCTCGTCATAAGGTTCGATAGCACCAGGCTGTACGGTGTATAAAATACCAGATAGACCACCGTCGAGTCGGAGTTGTGTAGTAGGAGAGTAGGTGACTTGTTCTTTGATTTTGATATAATCAACGTCATTCGCAAGTCGAGAGCCACTGATGCCACCAATATCTACACGGTTACTTTTATACTCATTGTAAACGACAGAGAAATTGGATAATAAGTCATCGCTGAAAACAGTCCTCAAATTCAACTGTCCGATGTAGGTGCTATAATCAAAACCAAACTCCTCATTATAGGTAAAGTCATCTTTAGAGCCATAACCCGATAGACGCAAGGTGTTTTTATCACCTAGGCGAGCAGTAACCCCGAAGTTGGCATCATAGAAAAAAGCATTACTTCGAGAAACTTCAATATTATTGACCAAGTCTAAAACCCAGTTGATATAAGAAGAACGGAAACCACCGTAGAAGGCTACTTTTTCTTTCGCAATCGGTCCCTGGAAAGATAATCTACTCGTGATCGGCCCGACACCTCCCTTGATTTTGAAATCTTCAAAGTCGCCATCGGTCATATTCACATTCATAACGGAGGCTAGACGGCCACCATATTGAGCAGGCATATTCGCTTTGAATAGTTCTACATTCTCCAATAAATCTGTATTAAAAGAAGAGAAGAAACCCAAGGCGTGAGAAGAGTTTAAAAGGATGGCCTCATCGAGTAAGATTAAGTTTTGGTCTACATCACCACCTCTTACATTAAAGCCACTTGCGCCTTCACCTACGGTCGTTACACCAGCGCCGAGCAAGATGTTCTTTACGACATCGGCCTCCCCCATAAGGGCAGGGTTTTTCTTGATCGATTCAACATCAATTTTAGCGACACCGATTTGGACACTCTCTACACTTTCATCAGCTTTATTGGCACTGATGGTGACTTCTTCGAGGTCGATAGCGCCTTTTTCCATGCTCAACCTTAAGTCACCGTCACTCAGGATTCTGACGGCTGTATTGATGTCTTCAAAACCTAAATAAGAAATATTGAGGTAGTGAACACCCGCAGGGATTTTAGTTTCAAACTCCCCATCAATACCGGTGATGGTACCGACGCCAAGGTCTTCCCAGCTGACAGATGCACCAATGACGGGTTGACGCGTCTCGGCATCTCGGACAACACCTCTCACCGTAGCTTGACCATCTACGGCTAGTTTTTTCAGATCACCGACTTTTAATTCTTTTCGTTCGGTGGTAGCTTCTACACTGGCAGCCTCTTTAGCTTTATAGTAATCTGCCGTAAAAGCTTGATTGGCCAGCTCTTTAGGTAAAATGATGATCGCATTATTCCGATAAGGAATAAAGCCTAAGCTAGTGCTACTTAAAACCTGATCCAAAACCTCGTTGAGCGGTGTCTCTTGAAAAGTGAAACCGTTGACAGCTTGGGTGGACAAATCAGAAGGCTTGAAGTAAAAGCGGTAATTTGTTCGAGTTTCTAGGTTTTCTAGAATAGTTCTTACGGGTACATTGCGATAGGTAGCGGTCACCGTCGGAAGTGTCTGTTCTTGGGCGACTAAGGTATTGGTGAATAAACCGAATACCAATAAACAGAGCAGAGCTCCGGTTCTAAAAGTTGTTTTCATACAGTGAGTGTCTCTTGTTTAAATCCGAATGAGAGAGCAAATGCAAATAATGATGTATTCAAGCAATAGCTTCAATGAACATTATACATAGGCTAACATGCTCAAAATACTAATGTTCAGGTATTATGTTTCTATCTGTCCAGCAGAAATGAGCATCTAAATGACAAAAGTATGATATTTGTCGATCAAAAGGAGAGGAGTGGCGCTATTTTACAAAGAAGAACTGCTTATTGTGCAGCTCTTAAGATGGTAGAAAACTCTCTGAGGGTCTGCTCTAAATGAATTTTCCACTCCTTATCAGGGAAGTTGTCTAATCGATGGCGGTGACGCAGACTTACTAGACCGTGGGCAAATGACCAAACACTTAAAGCTAGGGCTTCGGCATCATGTCTTACAAAATAGCCATTTTTTTTACACTCCCGGATCGTATCAGTAAAAAGCTGGCTGGTTTGATGGGCATAATTTGCCCCATCTTCCTTTGGCGTAGCCGTGGCGGGCTCTAAATATAGCAGGTCATAGTAGCTAGGATATTTGAAGGCAAATTCGATGTATTTCTTATACATTTCCTGGAGGCGAGAAAGCGGATCTGCAATGATCTTGGCAGGTTTTAAAAAAGTGAGAAACTCCTCATACGCATTCGCTAAAATAGCTTGAAAAATAGCTTGCTTATCCTCAAAATAAAGATATAAAGTGGCCGGGCTATATTCAACGATGCTTGCGATCTTGCGGATACTTGTGCCTTCATATCCTTCTTCTAGGAAGATACCAGTAGCCGCCTGAATGATTTGTTGGCGAAGGGCTTCTTTTTGTCGGGCTTTACGTTCTTGGATACCCATGGGGGGGAATTAATGAGTTAGTAATCCGGTAAGTAACGGACAAAGAATAAGTCCCGCATTTTGATCGAGAAGATTTTGAGCCAAGACAAGGCAAAAAACGTAGGCAATGCAGGGCATTCTGCCTAGCTTATGCCTGTGGCATAAAGAGCTTTTTAACGCCGTATTGGAGCAAAAGATTCCATCAAAATCGGTAAGTTGTTTTTTGGCTGTTACTAAACAATATGCTTAAAAATAAACAGTGTTTGGTGATTTACCTAGTATATCGTATTTTTTCTTACTCACAATCCCAGAGCATATCCGATATTTCAAAAGTTTTGGGTTTATAGCTGTAATGCCACCACTCGGTGCGTATCCATCGGAAATCTTGAGCAGACATTACCGCCTTGAGTAAATCGCGATTGGCTTGTATCTCTGCGCTATGTCCAGTGTAATCGTGGTGAGCTTCTTTGCCAAAGTAGTCAAACTCCGTACCCATATCCAGCGCTTTCCCATTTTGATCAACGATACTCAAGTCCACAGCTCCTCCACGATTGTGCATAGAGCCTTTCCTTGGGTCCGCCACGTAGTTGGGGTCTGGCACTTTGTTCCACAGTTTCCATTGGATAGGCCGAGGACGGTAGCAATCGTACATGATTAAGCCTCCATAGCCCTGAGCTTGAAGATCCTGATGCGCTTGGACCACTGCTTTGGCAACCTCTCGCCTCAGGAAACAACGCGCACAATCGTACATTACTTCTTGGACAAAGTTATTGGTCGTCGCATAGCGGAGGTCCAAGTAGATACTGGTATCCAAATCGTTTAAATCGAACCATTGGGTGGTATCATAGTCATACCTTATGAGCGGTGGCTCCTTCTGTATGGCGACTTGTTCGGCGGTTTCTATGGCGGCAGGTTTGGGATCAGATAAGTTGCTGGTAGCCGGTTCGGTTTGTTGCCGACAAGCAAAGAGTAGTGGAAGTAAGACTAGATATTGATATTTCATATTGATTACTTGGCATAGAGCATGTTTAAAAGTTTATCCTTCGGGCTAAAATTTGCCCTTTTGTCCCTAGAATTCGTTAAAAATGCTCGTAATAGCTAGGCTATTACTGCGCTTTTTGCCTTGTCTAGATACAAAATCATCAAATTTTACCTCCAAAAACAAAATTTAAACATACTCTTAATAAACTTACAAAAAGCTACCTTTGCAGCGATTATGCAATTTAAGAAAACGGGACTATATGTCCTGGCAATAGTACTCCTAATTCCGGCTTTATTTATCAACCTAGGTTTGTTGACCTTTATTGATGATGAAGGTATTCGCTCACTAGTAGCCCTGGAAATGGACTTGTCGGGGAATTTGATCACTCCTACTCTACACGGCAATTACTACTACAAAAAGCCGCCCCTTTTCAACTGGATATTGCTGAGTTTCTTCCGCTTGTTTGGCACCTATAATGAGATGATAGCGCGTATTCCTACCGTCCTGGCCTTGATGGCTTATGGAGGAACGATCTTCTGGTATCTACGCCCAAAATATGGTCAGCGTTTTGCATTTTTGAGTGCTTTTATGCTGATCACCTGTGGGCGGATTTTATTTTGGGATGCTATGCTCGCTTTGATCGATATTACCTTTTCATGGGTGATGTTTGTCTTGTTTATATCGGTGTATCGTTTCTATCAGCAGCAGCGCTATTGGCCCCTGTTTTTAGTGGCATATTTACTCACCACCATTGGCTTTTTGCTCAAAGGCTTACCGGCTATTGTCTTTGTTGGGGTGACGCTGATTAGCTATTTGATGTATAAAAGAGATTGGAAGCGCCTTTTTTCCATTCAGCATATCGGCAGTGGCCTGCTTTGTGTAGCCCTGATCGGACTCTATTATGCGGTTTACGATCGATATAATGGTCTAGAAAATGTTTTTCAGACCCTTTTTACCGAGTCGACCATGCGTACGGCCGCCAACTTTGGTATTGGAGAAACGCTATTGCATCTGCTCAGTTTCCCCTTAGAGATGGGCTACCATTTCCTACCTTGGTCTATTATGCTTATTCTTTTTATGAGAAAGGATATACGGCGCCTTTTGGCAAAAGATGATTTCATGGCCTATTGCCTCTTGATGTTTCTTGCTAATATCGCGGTGTATTGGACTTCGCCAGAAGTGTATCCCAGGTACCTTTTGATGCACGCGCCATTGATCTTTATAGTCTATTTATATCTATTTCAGGTTCATAAAGCAGAAAAAACCTGGCAATATCAGCTGATCAATGGTTTGTTTACCCTGCTTATTATCATCATTGCGCTTGGTAGTTTTGCGCCACTATTTTTAAAAGAAACGGCCAATACGCCCTACCTGTATGCGAAAGTTATCGGTTTGGGTCTAGCGGCCATCTCTATAGCCTATTTTTATATAAAAGATACTCCAAATCGCCTAGTTTATTTTGTGTTGGGCTTACTCGTATTTCGGATAGGCTTCAATTTTTATGTTTTGCCAGATCGAAATCAAAACGACTTCGGAGATGTCATCCGCCAGCAAAGCAAGCGAGTTGGTTCAACCTATTCCGACCAAATGCTGTATGTCTATAAGGAAACAGAAATGGAAGCCGCGATTTCTTTTTATATGACAAAAGCCAGAGGTTCGATTATTCCTAGAGTTTTTGATAATTTTGACCCCGCAGGGTTATATATCATCGATACAGCGGAGTATCCAGACCTCCAGTATGAGCAGGTAGATGAGTTGCCACAGCGACATAGAGGAAGACCAGTGTATGTGATTGGGAGATTGAAAAGGGACTGACGTGGAAGATTTTGTGATGTGGCGACATAGTGACATGGAAGATGTTGTGATGTAGAGATGGGTGGATGCTGGAGTTTTGGTTTTTTTGATGTTGTGATGTTTTGATATAGTGACTTGGAGATATAGTGATGTGGTCCCTTGTAAAATACATAACACATAACACATAGCAAAGCATCCCGACGTTCGTTGCACTCCGCCGGGATTAATTCGACCAACGTTGCTAAAGCACCGGGTCTCATTAACATAGCACATAACACATAAAAGATATGCAGCCAAAGTTGTCGGTAGTTGTTTCGGTCTACAATGAAGAAGAAAATGTTCGCCCGCTTGTCCAACAGATTACGGATGCGCTAGAAGGCTACGAATATGAAATTGTCTATGTAGACGATGGTTCTACAGACAATACCTTAAAGGAGCTATACGCCTTGGAGCATCCTCGACTGAAGGTGGTGGAGTTCAAAAAGAACTATGGCCAAAGTTTAGCTTTAATGGCGGGTATCGATTACGCCGATGGAGAGTACATCGCTACGATGGACGGTGATTTACAAAACGACCCAAGCGATATTCCTGCTATGCTGAAGATCGCCGAGGAAGGTGAGTTTGATATGGTAGCCGGGAACCGCGCTAATCGTAAAGACGGCATGTTTCTGCGCAAGATTCCTAGCCGGATTGCAAACTACATTATCCGCACAGCAGGTGGTGTCAAACTCAAAGATTATGGCTGTGCGCTCAAAGTTTTTAAGGCAGATCTCGCCAAAGACTTGGGACTGTACGGAGAGCTACATCGTTTCATCCCACTATTGGCGCATCTGGAAGGAGGGCGTATAACCCAGATTGATGTCAAGCACCACGCTCGTCAATTTGGTACTTCTAAATATGGTTTAGGTCGCACCATAAAGGTCGTTTCTGATTTGCTGCTGATGCTCTTTTTTAAAAGCTATCTGCGCAAGCCGATGCACCTTTTTGGAAACACGGGGATTATGATGTTTGGCATAGGCGTACTCATTAATATTTACCTCTTGATTGTCAAGATTTTAGGTAATGATATTTGGGGAAGGCCACTCTTGATTTTGGGTATGCTACTCTTGTTTATGGGTGTGCAGTTCATCACCATCGGTATCGTAGTAGAAATACAGATGCGGACTTACTTTGAGTCTCAGCATAAGCGACCTTACAAGGTGCGGAAGATTACCAAAGGCTCTGTGCTAAAGGAATATGAACGTGAACACCTTGGTTAGTACGCTGACTTCCCAAACGGTTCAATATTTAAACAGCGTAGCTACCCTTTAGAGACCTTTTTCATATAGAAATTGACGAGGTGGTTGTCGACTACGCCAGTAGCCTGTCCGTACTTGTCGACTAGGACTAGCATCTTGAATTTGTTGTCTCCAAGTAGCTTAAAGAGGTGGCCAAGCTGTAGCTCCTGACTAGCTAGTGGTACCTGTAATAATGGAAACTCGTGGATGGCTTGGGCTCCCTCCTTACGTTTTTGAGCTTGGAGGATTTGCCTTTCTGATAAAACGCCCACCGGATTCAGCCAGGCATCGCGAATGAGAAAGTTGCGATTGCGTTTTTTGCCTTGTAGGCCGATCGCTTTTTCTATGGGATCAGTTAATTGCAGACTCGACAAAGCTTGCTGCATTAGGTCTTTTCCGGTATCGTTTTCCAATACTTTCTCATAGCGTACCATCCGATACTCATTGGTGGCGGTTAGGAAGATGAAAAAGCCAATAAAGATGTAAATAGCATTAAAGGGTTGACTAAAAATACCAACCGCTACAAAGAAAATGGCGAAAGCCTTTCCAATATTTGCTGCAATTCGCGTTGCTTTTACTCTGCTAAATTTCAAGGATAATAAAGCGCGTAGCACCCGCCCACCGTCCATCGGGAAAGCAGGTAAGAGATTGAAAATCGCCAATACGATATTCAGCCAGAAGACGCCCACAATCAAAAAGCCCGCTACACCCAAATCGGGAGCAAAATAGTTGCCTCCAGAATTAAAGAGACTATTGACCAAGTTGCTACGATCTACTGCCGATAAGGTAAAAAAGTAGAAAGGTAACAGCAAAATAGCTATAGCTACGTTCACCAGTGGACCAGCTATAGCAACCATAAACTCCTGGATGGGTTTCTCGGGTATACGGTTCAGGCGCGCAATTCCTCCAATGGGAGATAAGATGATATCATGAGTCTTAACACCATAGCGCCTAGCCATCAAAGCATGACCAAACTCATGGAGCAGTACGCAAGTGAAAAGTAAAATAATCAACAGCGCATAAGAGGCCGTTAGCTTTGGTGCAGAGGATGAAAAGCTCCCCAAGGCATAGATGTATACAAAAATGAGGAAGAAGGTCCAATGGATATGCACTGGAATGCCTAAGATAGTAGCTATTCGTATGGAACCCTTCATTTTGAATGATCTAGTGATGTAGAGATGTGATGATGTAATGATATAAAACACTACATCACACAACCTTTAAATAGTCAATTCTGCTGCTCCTGTCACAGGTAAATACAACTGGTTTTTCAACAAGTTGCGAGAGATGACGATTTTTTGCACTTCGGAGGTGCCTTCATAAATCTGAGTGATCTTGGCATCCCGCATCAAACGTTCTACGTGATACTCCTTTACAAAGCCATAGCCACCGTGAATTTGTACGGCCTCTACGGTATGTTCCATGGCGACTTTGGAAGCATATAATTTGGCCATCGCTGAAGCAGAAGTATAATCTAAGTCTTGGTCCTTCAGCCAAGCAGAGCGATAGACCATCATTTTTGCAGCTTCGATCTCTGTAGCCATATCGGCCAATTTAAAAGCAATAGCTTGATGTTGGCTAATGGGTTTTCCAAAAGCTTCTCGCTCTTTGGAGTAAGCAGCTGCTAGCTCATAAGCGCCACCTGCAATGCCTAGTGCTTGAGCGGCGATACCAATACGCCCTCCTGATAGCGTCTTCATCGCAAATTTGAAACCGAAACCGTCAGCTCCAATACGATTTTCCTTAGGTACTTTGACATCGCTATACATGATGGTGTGAGTATCGGAGGAGCGGATACCCAATTTATCTTCCTTTGCTCCAATAGAGACGCCTTCCCAATCTGATTCTACAATGAAGACATTGATGCCTCTGTGGCCTGCCTCGGCATTGGTTTGAGCAATGACTAAATGTATTTTAGACGTTCCGCCATTGGTGATCCAATTCTTGGTACCGTTGAGCAAGTAGTAGTCGCCATGATCGATAGCGGTCGTACGTTGACTAGTGGCATCTGATCCAGCTTCGGGCTCTGATAAACAGAAAGAGCCAATCCACTCTCCAGTGGCCAATTTAGTCAGGTATTTAGCTTTTTGCTCCTCGGTCCCGTATTCTTGCAATCCCCAACAAACGAGCGAATTATTAACGGACATGATAACCGAACAAGAATTGTCAATTTTAGAAATCTCCTCCATCGCCAACACATAGGAAATGGTGTCCATACCACCTCCACCGTACGCAGGGTCTACCATCATACCCATGAATCCGAGTTCTCCCATCATACGCACCTGATCGGTCGGATAGGTCATGGTGCTATCTCTTTCTATTACACCAGGCTTCAATTCTTTTTGTGCAAACTCTCTGGCTGCTGCTTGTACAGCTAGATGTTCTTCTGTCAGTTGAAAAAACATAGATATATCTTTTTACTTGTTTTAGTTTGTTTAATTAGGGCGATTTTTTGGTTTAGCGAATTTACGCTAAAATACCCTATAAACACAAGTATGAAAGGGATTTAAGATAATCTAATGACAAGAAGTAGTAGAATGTAATAAAGGGATTCTATACTCTTTTATACCAATTGTTAATGGTGAACAACTCCTTAAAGGCTAATAGTCGCTTATACGAGCTGGCAACCGAAACCTGGGGCATCGAGTGGATATAAAATGCCCTTTTCAAGACGGAATCCGCCTTTGGCCAAGTCTTCTGCCAAATCGAAGCTTCCATCTAAGTCTAGATATCGGGTGTTTGGACAAGCAAGTGCGGCGTGTAGCGCAGCAGCAATGCTGATGCAACTTTCGTCAAAACAACCCCAGAATAATTGAACTTGAGCCGCTTGCGCAATCGTGGATATATCAAAGGCACCCAGCAATCCACCACACTTCATTAATTTGATATTGAAGATACCGCAGGCAGGTGGAGGACTCAATAGATGCAGGGCGCTATCGGGGCCTTTTAGCGATTCATCGCAGGCGATGATGGATACAATATCTTCAGGTAGTGCCCGCATCTGCTTTTCTGTACCTGTGGGCATGGGTTGTTCAATAAGTTCTAGGCCCAGGTTTTTGGTAGCCTGATAAAAAGCAATCGTTTGTTCGCTATCGTAGCCTTGGTTGGCATCAACTCGTATTTTGAAATGATCTCCAAAACGCTCGCGTAATTTTACACAGCGCTCGATATCCTCCGCTAAGTCTAGACCTGTTTTTACTTTTAAAACTTGAAAGCCCTGGCTTTTATAATCTGTTGCATCAGCAAGGGTCTCTTCGACAGATTTGATGCCAATTGTTACCGAAGTAGGCAAGCCGCGATGATGGCGGCCATAAAAATCAACTATAGAGATGCCCATATATTTTCCAAAGGCATCGTGCAAGGCAATGTCTATAGCTGTACGGCTGGCACTATGCTTAGGGAAGACCTCTTTACTTTCGGAAATGATCTTTCTAAAGTGCCGTATATCTCTACCTACCCATTGCTGAAGCGCATCACTTGTCAGGTTTTCACTGGTATCTTCGATAGCCTCCCCAATAACGTGCAAGGAAGCAGCCGCACTTCCTAGTCCTAGGCAACCATCGGCCAATTCTATTTCTAGGAATACGAGTTCCGCTACACTAGTTGTTTGAAAGGTGATGGTGTACGGATTGGTGAGTGGTATATCTTTTCGATAGGCAGAGATGCGTTTTATCTTCACTTTATTCAGATTGTAATTGCTTTATAGTAGGACTGGATGTGTCCAAAGAACTTTACTATTACAATAGTAATAAAATTTAGATTATTTTTCTTTTGCTGGCCGCCACATTGGACCTAGGACTCAAGCAAACACTTGATATCCTTTTTCAATCCAAATTAATTTTCTTTCCATAGCGATTCCTTTTATGAAATACCGTTCAAGTTTACGAAAAAGCCCCGCACAGGTGCAGGGCTTCTAAGAGTAACATATGAAAATTATATATTCAATATATCAAGCATTATCCTTGTTGTGCACAACTGCTTAGAAGCAGTAGCTGTTCTGCTCCGTTAGCGTTGCAGCTACCAGACGACGTAGTTTCTTCACATTTTGTGGCGGATACTTTGTGAAGCGCTTCAAGCCCATCATCATAGTGCGTAGTAGATCTCCTTCAGCAAAAGATGCTAAAGCATCCGTGGCAAATTTGACCATTTTCAAGTTGGTGTCGTGCATATATACCCGGAGCATCGCATCGTATACCTCTTGGCTGATGTTGGTATCTAAATGGTTGATTTTTTGCACACGTAGCAAGAGAGACTCTGCTGTATAAATTTGCGTAAACATGTCAGCTACGTTCATCAAGATTTCCTGCTCCTCTTTCAAGTTCAGCTGACCGTCCATCTGCATTTTTGCAGCAGAACCAGCTACCATTAAGATGATTTTTTTCAGGTCTTTGATCGCTTTTTCTTCGTCGTGATAAGCGCCTTCTGCTCCATTAGCGAAACTGGGCATCGCGGCTAATTCTTTCTGTACTTCCCAAGCAGGACCTACGATATCGATCTTGCCTTTCATAGCGCGTTTGAAGAGTTGATCTACCATCAATAGACGGTTGATCTCGTTGGTACCTTCGTAAATACGGTTGATGCGAGAGTCGCGGTAGGCTCTAGCAGCTGTTCCTTCTTCAGAGAAGCCCATGCCACCGTGTACCTGTACGGTCTCATCTACCACAAAGTCGAGTACCTCAGATCCTAATACCTTTAGGATGGAGCATTCGATGGCATATTCTTCGGCAGCTTGCAATTTAGCTTGTGCGAATGGTACACCCTGATCCATTAAATCTTGCTTGGTCTGTTGTAGCAAATCAGATACTCTGAATAGAGAAGACTCCGCCGCAAAGATTTGAATAGCTTGTTCGGCTAGTTTATGTTTGATCGCACCAAAGTTGGCAATTGGCGTTTTGAATTGTACACGCTCATTGGCATACTTTACGGCAGAATCTGCGCTGGCTTTAGCACCTCCCAAAGTAATAGCGCCTAGCTTGAAGCGACCAATGTTGAGTACATTGAAGGCAATCAAGTGGCCTTTTCCAATCTCCCCTAATAGGTTCTCTTTAGGGACTTTTACGTTTTCGAAGAATACCTGACGCGTAGAGGAGCCTTTGATACCTAGTTTGTCTTCCTCAGCACCTAAAGTTAGTCCGTCCATCGTACGTTCCATAATGAAACCTGTGAACTTGTCACCATCTACTTGTGCAAACACGATAAAGATATCGGCGAAGCCAGCATTGGAGATCCACATTTTTTGACCATTCAAAACATAGTGGCTACCATCGTCTGAAAGGTCAGCGCGTGTTTTGGCTGCTAAAGCATCCGATCCAGAACCTGGTTCGGTCAGACAGTAAGCGGCCTTCAGTTCACCAGCGATCAAGCCGGGTAGGTATTTTTCTTTTTGCTCATCGTTGCCGAAGTAAAGGATTGGCAACATGCCTATACCAATGTGGGCCGCGAATGAAACAGTGAAAGATCCAGCAGGACCAACGGTCATACCTATTAAGGTATTGGTGTTGTTGTCCATTTCCATACCACCGTAAACTTCTGGCATATGGGCACCCAAGATACCAAGCTCTCCGAGGCGCTCTATTAAACTAACAGCAATATTGTCTTGCTGCTTTTCTATCTTTTGAATATTAGGAAGAACATCGTTGGCTACGAAATCTTCTACCATCCCCTTGACCATCAACTGCTCCTCGTTGAACTCTTCAGGGATAAAAACATCTTCAGAACGGGTTTCTTTGATGAGAAACTCTCCTCCCTTTAGTATCGTTTTCTGTGCTACTACATCCATTATATTTGATTTTTATATTATTCTAGCGAATTTTCGCTGTAAATATAAAATAAAAAAGGATGCTTGTAAAGGTACAGCAATGATTTTTTGCGAATTTTCGCTAAATCGAGTTTTTTGCGACGGATTAATTATCAAAAAAGCGCCTGTACC
Source organism: Saprospiraceae bacterium (assembly GCA_042095835.1). GTDB lineage: Bacteria > Bacteroidota > Bacteroidia > Chitinophagales > Saprospiraceae > DATFKA01. Next base: position 3,653 of record JBELML010000057.1, on the reverse strand, counting down.
CAATTTTTATTGGTTTGACGGTTGTTTATTCCACCACCCGACGAATACTAGCTACCTCAGCCACATTAAAAATACCTAGCGCACGCTCTCCTGTAGCCGTATTGACAACATTGCCAATCGAATTGGCTAAAGGAACTGCGAAAATACCTTCATTGTTAATCTGCTCGATAGCAATGTTTAAAAAGCGGAAAGCTTCTTCGGAGATAGAATGTACTTCTACATATATTTCATCGCCAGGTAGGTACGGAATCAATGCGCCGTCATCGTCCAATGGGTTGATACTAGCTCTCAAAGGTGGAATGAAATAGGTGCCATCAATATCGGCTCCAGAATCAAAAGTGGCGTCCCATACGACTACATTTTCAGCAGGGCGATTGAGTAAAGTATCATTTTTATAGGCTCGAATCCAATAGGTGTCTCCTCTTCCAGCAAGATCGAAGGCATACACTTCGGCAAAGAAACCTTCTTCAAAGAAAAGGCTCTCTTCTTCAAATGTGAGTCCTATAGAATCGATACGTGTACTTCTGGCTAAGTCCGTAACACTAGAATAAGTTTCGCTACCCACTTGGATATTGAGCGTAAAATCATCTCCAACCTGACCAAGTGTTTGTTCTCCTTCTGGTGTCCAGGTATATTCTCCTGCATTCCCTTCTACAAAGGTGTAACACTCGTTGCTACTATCATTACAAACTTCTACTGTCGCACCACTTACAAGGGGCGGTTGCCCTCCTCCAAAATAATCGATGGACTCGCTCAGCCTGATGGTTTGTGGCTCCGATACATTGCTTATCCAAGCATCGACGACTAGCTGTGATTCTTCAAAATCACTAGGTACATCGATAGGGTCTTCGCAGGCAGTAAATACGCCAATACTGAAAAAAAAGAAAGTGACTATTGGGAGATATTTATGGATATCGTTCATCTTATTTGAATTTGAAGTTATAGGAAATAGATGGGATGACACTACCTACCACAGAGAAGCGTATGGCCTCTGCATCTGCTAATCCGCCAAGAGGTACGCGCTCATCTTGCTGGCTTCCGTAGATAGAAAAGGCGTTTCGTCTGCCATATAAATTATAGACACCAAAGACCCATTCGCCTTCTAACCTCTTCTTAGGTTTATTGGGGTTTCTTGCTAAGGTCAAACTCAGATCGAGGCGATGATAATCAGGAATTCTGAAATTATTCCGAGCATTATCATCAATATTAGGGATATAAAGTCCTTGCTGATAATATCCACTAGATGGTAAAGTAGTAGGCGTACCAGTGGTATAAGTGAAACTAGCACTCAAGCTCGCTCGCTCACTGAGGTCATAAAATCCTGTCAGATTGAGGTTGTGGGTTTGGTCAAAACGCGAAGGATACCATTCGTTGTCGTTGATCCCTTCTACGAGTCGTTCTGTACGAGCAAGCGTATAATTCACCCAACCACTAAAACGACCTTTTTTCTTTTCAACCATAGTTTCGATTCCATATGCTCTACCTTCTCCGGTGAGCACCTGACCTTCTACAAATTCATTGAGAATCAAATCGGCACCATCTATATAGTCTACCAGGTTTTGGTAGTCTTTATAATAGGTTTCTATACTTAGCTCATACTTGTTATTGTCAAAGTTGCGGAAGTAACCCAATGCCACCTGATCGGCTAGCTGTGGTTCAATGTTATTGGTACTTGGTGTCCAGATATCTAGCGGAACCGAAGCCGTCGTATTGCTGAGTAAGTGGATATATTGAGCCGTTCTCATATAGCTCGCCTTTATAGAAGAGGTCTCGTTGACTTGGTATTGTAAAGAGGCTCTAGGCTCTAGGTTGATCCAATCTTCAATGACCTCACCTTTCTCAGCTGTAGTGATACTGGCGAGGGGTTTTTCAGTTCCTAATGGGGCATCTCCATATGTATAGACATTGCGATCACCGAAATAAGCAAAGTGACTCAATCGGAGACCATAATTGAATTTCCAACGTGCGCCTACGTTTAGCTCATTTTCAATGAATACGCTACTCTCTAAAGCAAATTGTCGATCGAGACTAAAGTCAATTTCCTCTCCAACGTTGTTGGCAATAGCATTAGCGGGCTGGAACTCGTAGTAGATGGTTTGTCCACCAAAACGTAAGACATTGTCGGGATTGATGAAATAGGAGAATTCTGGTTTAAAACTATAATTGATGATGCGGGCATTCCAGTCAAAAGAATCTTCCTCATCATCGCCAAAACCTAGTTCGTAATCATAGTTGCTATAATAGGCCGTGAAATTACTAAACAAGCGATCATTAAAGATGTGGTTCCACCGCAGGGTCGCGGTCTGGTTGCCCCAATTAAATCCAGCTTGATCTCCAAATCCAAAAACATCTCTACCTAAGTAGCCGGATAAGAAAAGTTGATCGTTTTCGCCTAGCTTGTAATTTGTTTTTAGCGTAAGATCATAAAAGTTCAGTTTTGTATCTCCTAGATCATCACCCAGGAATGGAGCGGCTAATACATCGATATAGGACCTCCTGCCTGCCAATAGAAAAGAACCCTTGTCTTTGACAATGGGCGCTTCTACTGCAAGCCTACTGAAAATAGTACCTATGCCACCTTGGGCTTCAAAGCTTTTGCTATTACCTTCTCGCATCCGCACATCTAAAATAGAAGACAAGCGGCCTCCATAGCGAGCAGGAATACCTCCTTTATACAGTTTTACGCCTTTTACAGCATCTGGATTGAAAACGGAGAAAAATCCAAAAAGGTGGCTAGAGTTATAAACTGGCGCTTCGTCAAGAATCACTAAGTTTTGATCAATGCTCCCGCCGCGTACATTAAATCCGGCGGCTCCTTCTCCTACGGTGGTTACACCTGGCAACAATAGAACACTGCGGATTACATCGGTCTCGCCCAGAAGAGTAGGGAGCTTTCCGATGGTAGCCATATCTAACTGCTGGACACTCATCTGGAGGTCCTTTACATTTTTATCTTCCTCGGTGGCCGTGACGACGACCTCGGCGATTTGGGTACCTTCTTCTTGTAATTCAAAGTCTTTTTTCTGGTTGCTGGTGCTTAAGTCAATCTCTGCACTTAAGTCTGAAAAGCCCAGATAACTTGCGACAATAGTATAGGTACCAGGCTCTAAGCTGAGGGAATAAAAACCGTACTCATTGGTATAAGTACCTGTAGTCGTACCGTCTACAAATACGGTTGCTCCGATGAGGGTCTCTCCATTGGAGGCATCGCGGATATAGCCGCTTAGGGTTTGTTTTTGTCCCCAAAGGGAGACACTACTGGTCACTAGCATAGCCAGTAATAGTAAGCGTGACAACATAGTTTTGTGTTTATAGATCCAATATTTTAATCAGACGAGCAATCGGGTGATTTTCTATAGGCAAGTTCCTCTGTCTTTGGCTCAATTGCGCGATAAAAAAGTTCAATTGAATAAAATCCAGGTGGAACTGTCCATTTTGCTGTCTGAATGGTAGATGCTTGATCGTCACGAGTACCACCATACATCCGTCCCTAAAAGAGTTTAAGAATGGAAATTGTTGTCCCTTAAGATGGAAATTCGATAAATAGGACCTTTTGGTCTATTGACCGATGGGTGGGAGGGAATGGGGGTAACATAATACTTGACACTTGATACATCATCCCGACATCCGTTGCACTCCGCCGGGATTAATTC
>JBELML010000056.1:0-36030 GCA_042095835.1 Saprospiraceae bacterium | reverse complement strand
TAGCCAAACTCGCTCCGCTCAGACAATGCCTAGGCGGCCTCCCGCACTTCACTTAATATTTATATCACGCTTAATTTCGAGAAATAAGCATTTCTATTAAAGTTTTTACTTTAATGTGTTTGCCCTACTACATCATCACAACACCACATCATTACATCACTAAATCATCACATCACGACATCTCAAGCTCCTATCCTTCGAAATCGATCTTCTTATGGGAGCCATCGCAGTAAGGTTTATTACTAGAGGCTCCACAGCGACATAAAGCCATACGTGATTTGGGATCAGCTGAAGACCCATCTCCTAGCACCAAATCCGTAGCACCTTGTACTAGAATGGGGCCATTAGGAGCGATCTGAATTTTGACAGCTGTATTTGCTTCATCGGAAGCTTCTTTGGGTTTACCATCCTTATTCAAATAAGTCGATAAAGCTCCTGACGGACACTGATTGACTTGGGCGATAATCTCTTCTGTATTAGCACCGCTAGCATCAATCCAGGGGCGCGCCTGATAATCAAAAACACCTGGAAGCCCTTCGATGCACTTCTTGGCATGGATACATAGGTTCGGTTTCCACACAATGGTCACTTCGCCATTGGTATATTCTTTTATTCTGCTCATATCATTTTAATGTCAACAAATCAGAAAAGTTCAAAAAAAGACGGGCTGCTTGCGTGAAGCGGCCCGTTTATAAATGCGAAATTCATTATCTATTCAAAAATCCAAATTCTTCAGGTTTTTAGGTCATCCTCTGAGTTCTGGTTGCTTGAATTTGTTGTTTCACTAAATAAACAACCAGTAAAGCTATCATGTAGAGGGCTGTATACGTCATAAGAATCGCGGTTTTTGAGGTTTTTATAATGGCGAATATTCGGTTGACTGTATACTAGACCCCTCGACTAGAGCATGTGCTGCCTGAAAAAGGAATATTTTTCATTTTTAATGAAAATTCATCAATTATTTTCTTCAAAACGCATTTCCTGGATATAATACTGACCATCCTGAACACGCATATAAAGAAAGACGCGGTAAGTAGATTGCTTGGTTTTTAAATCACCAATGCAATACAAAGAGCTTTTTCCGCCTGAGAAACCTTTGTGTACGGCTTCAAAAGAAGCCCCTTGGTTTTTCTCAAAGAAAGTTTTCAGTTTGGAGACGGCCTCTTTTTTGAGGTACATATTCCCATCTTCGAGGAGAGCAATTTCTACCGTTTGGTCCATATAGTTGGATAGCGTTTGCCAGTCGCCACTATTGATTGCAGCCGTTATATTATCAAGCTGGGTATCCTGAACCATCGGCAATAGGAATAGCACTAATAGTAACTGTTTCATGGTTATAATTTTTGCGGAACTGTTGTTCAAGCTCCGGTTCGTCAATTGGTGGTTATGGTAGATTCGTAATGTTTTTTACCACCTTTTTGGATATGTTTTTCAGTACTCTCAGACTACTATTTAAGACGAAATAAGATACAGGGGTAACGGTTTCTTTTGATTATGTGTTCCTTACGAGCAAAAAAATAACGTATTTGATGGAATATTAATTGTTTTTTAACACTATTGTCTGATAGCCTCCATTTCTAACTTATTCTTTAATTTCGCATTTATTCTTTCATCTTAGGGATGTGCTTAGCAAGCCCGTACCCTCATTATCTAGACACATAGAACTACTTCAATATGACCAACAAACGTACAATCCTAGCAATACTCGATGGTTGGGGCCTGGGTCCAGATCCAGCCGCTGACGCCATTGCACAAGCAGATACAGCCTACGTAGATAGCCTCCTGAGCAAGTATCCACATAGCGAATTAATCACCTACGGCGAAGAAGTAGGACTACCCGACGGGCAGATGGGCAACTCTGAAGTAGGCCATCTCAATATCGGTGCAGGTAGAATTGTCTACCAAGAGCTAGCCCGTATCAACAAGGCTATCCGCGAGAAAACATTGCACCAAAACGAAAAGTTACTAGCAGCGCTACAAACCGCAAAAGCCAAGCAGCAAAAAGTACACTTTATTGGTTTGGTCTCTGATGGTGGCGTACACTCTCATATCAATCATCTGAAAGCACTTATCGATATTTGTGAGGAACAAGGGCTAGCAGATGTTTTTGTACACGCCTTCACCGACGGGCGCGATTGTGATCCTAAAAGTGGCTTAGGTTTCCTAGAAGATTTACAGCATCATCTAGCTGATAAAAAAGCCCAATTGGCATCTATCATTGGTCGTTATTATGCAATGGATAGAGATAAACGCTGGGAGCGCATTCAATTGGCCTATGATCTATTGGTGAATGGGAAAGGCACCCTCACTTCAGATGTGAGCGCTTTTATAAAGGCTTCTTATGCCGAGAATACTACCGATGAGTTCTTACAACCGATCGTTTGTGACAATGGACAAGGACAAGCCGTAGCGACTATACAAGATGGCGACTTGCTGATTTGTTTTAACTTTCGTACAGATCGCCCTAGAGAAATCTCTATGGTCTTGACGCAGGAAGATATGCCAGAATTTAACATGAAAAAACTGGACTTGACCTACGTCACCATGACGCGCTATGACGAAAAATTCAAAGGCGTCACCGTACTTTTTGAAAAAGAGAACATCGTCAATACCTTAGGAGAGGTTTTAGCGAAAGCAGGCAAAACTCAAGTGAGAATCGCAGAAACAGAAAAATATCCTCACGTGACTTTCTTTTTCTCAGGCGGTCGTGAAGATGAGGTAGAAGGCGAAAGACGTCTACTGGTTCCTTCACCCAAAGTCGCCACTTATGATTTGAAACCAGAGATGAGTGCTCTAGAAATCACCGAAGCCATCACTAAAGACATTAGGGCCAACCAACCTGATTTCGTCTGTCTCAACTATGCTAATGCCGATATGGTCGGACATACCGGAGACTTTGAAGCTGCAAAAGTAGCTGCTCAAACCGTTGATCAATGCGTAAAAGAGCTAGTGACTACCGGTTTGGAATTCGACTACGACTTCATCATTATTGCTGATCATGGCAACTCTGATTACATGATAAACAGCAATGGCACGCCCAATACTGCACATACCAAGAACCCTGTGCCCTGTATTTATGTTAGTAATCAAGCAGCAGGTAAATCCATAAAAGATGGCAAGCTTGCTGATATCGCACCAACTATTCTATCGCTCATGGGCTTGGAAGCTCCAGCAGAAATGGACGGTGATGTTTTGATAAATTAATATGGTAATCGCATAATGATGTAATGTTCTTCTTGGTTACAACATTACATCATTATCTCATTACAACATTTCATCCTTCTATAACAAATGAATAAACTCATCCTGTTTCTTTCTCTATTTATCCTGTCGGCTGGATGTTCAAGTCCATCTACAGATCAGGCAGCTAATGCACCTAAGGAGATTTTCTTTTTTGATCTAGAGGGATTTTTCAATGAGGAGATCAAAAAATTGAATGGCGCGCAACTTTCAGTTGAAAAAATACTGGACATCAATGGTCAATCAGAAACGCTCAAAATGGATAGCTTAAATCTAGAGAAAGAGCTGGCTGCCTTTAGGCAATCTGATATCAATAAGACCTCCTGGTCAGATAAATACCAAGGAGATACAAGCCTGACCAATGGGCAAATAAAAGAAATCACTTATACGGCACTGGAAGAAGATCTAAAAACCAGGAATATCAACTTGCAATTCACAAATGGTCAAGTCGATAAAATCACCATTAACAATGAAGTAGATTCTCCTGTTCTAAAGTCGAAACAGCTGTTGATTTATCAAGTCGCTCAAGGCTATTCGATAAGTCAACAACAAAAGATCCGATTAATGAAAGAAAATAATCTAAAAGTAGAAGTCCGTTTTCTTTTCTGACGAAAGGCTCGAATCTCACCTTTGTCAGCATAAATACATGTCACCAGGTCCTTTCAAGGCATTATGTGCTATATGCAATGTTTTATGTGCTATGTACTATGTGCTTCAGGATTTCTATGATTCCTTATATGTCCTATGTGGTTCAAAAAGAGTCTTAAATGCTCTTATAATCCCTTATATGGTTAATTCTTAAGTGCTATGTCTTATGTGCTACGTCTTATGTTGTCCCCAAGTCCCGAACTCTCAGTGTACTATATCGCTACTTCTCCACATCAACACTTCTCCACATAAAAACAGGCCACAAAGACACGAAGACGCTAATATATTTTACTAGCAAGACACGCTGCCTTCAAGGCATTATGTGCTATATGCAATGTGTTATGTGCTTCAGGATTCTATGATTCCTATATGTCCTATGTGGTTCAAAAAGAGTCTTAAATGCTCTTATAATCCCTTATATGGTTAATTCTTAAGTGCTATGTCTTACGTGGGATGTTTTATGTTGTCTCCACGTCCCAAGGTCTCTCCTCTCAAAGTCACCAAGTCCCCAAGTCACAAAGTCTTCCACGTCCCCAAGTCACTACATCACCATATCCCCACATCACCATGTCACTATATCTTCAAATCAACACACAAAACTAAGGCCTCACCTCCTTTCTCAGTACCACTCGCGCCCAGGTCAGTGCATGATCACTAGGCCATGAGGAGTCCTCGTATCCTAAGATACCAGCGTCTATTGTTTGCCATTGCTGATCGTGGTAGATATAATCGATACGATATTGCAGCTCCTCTTTGAAGCGAGGAGACCAAGTGAAGCCCTGGTTTTCTTTCGGATTCAGGTAGATGCTTCTGAAGCTGTCTATATATCCCTCTCTGGCCATCGTCCTACTGACGGGCCAAGGTAGAAAATACCCTTTGAAGGTAGCAGCGTTGTCGATGGTCCAATCAAGATGAGAGCCACTATTGAAGTCTCCCCCAAAAAGGCTAGGTAATTCGATGCCTAATGATTTGTAGGCTTTCATCATATCTAGGGCCTCCCGGCCTCTTATGCGGATTTCTTCTTCTAGGATTTCACCATAACCTGCTCCTTTTAGAATATCTTGATGCGTATTGGGTAGGTAGTTGAGCCATACGTCAAGTACAGAGATATAGGTCTCTTTTCCTATTTTAATAAAAGCGCCTCCAAACCGGAAATCATCCCAGGGCCTGAAAACACCAACGATAGGGAATCTTGACAAGATAGAAAGATTGGAACTGATGAGGTAAAAGTACATCCCCAAAGAATCGGCTATGATCGGGCCAGAGCCATAGGTCTCTTGTAGAGTGATAATATCGGCTTGCTGCTCTTTAAGTACCTGGATGGTTTGTTCGATCCCTGCGGGTATTCCATTGTGTCGCCCGCCGTGCCAAATGTTCCAATTGACAATGGTCAGGGTGTCTTTGGCTTGTTTAATTTTTACTCGTTGGCTCCAGCTATTGTTGACTTTCAGGGCTTTGGTACTGATGTCCTCTTTATCTGTTGTCTGAATATTTTCGACAATTTGTGCACTACTCAAGTCTAGGGCTCCAAAATTATAAATGGCTACTTCTTGACCATCAAAAAACAAACGGACCGCTTCTTGATGAAAATCATAGACCTGGATAATCTCATGCCACTTGCCATCATTAATCTGCTGTTTAGTCGTTGGTAGATAGTCTAACCTTTTTTTATTATCCCCCAAATTCCAGCCCCAGGCCCCATTGGGTTGTAGAAAGATACTCCAACCTTTACGTATACCAGAGGTCAGGGTTTTTCCAAAGTTAGAATTGCTAGTCAGGTCGATAATGAAAGCAGTGGAGCTGTTCCAGTTTTTGGAAGCAACAATTGCTGGAAAAGAATCGCTAGAAATACTAGTCTTGACCTTGAAACGAATCTGATGAATGGCCTCTTGCCCACGGGCAAAAGAAAAGGATAGGATAATTAGAAAGACGGGAAAGAGCCTTTTAAGTATAAAAAACATGATGTTCAGGTTTCTCTTCTTCCAAACTCCTGCCGACGAAAGCTCCTACCGCCCCTTTGTCTGCATGAAAGTTCTTTCACAGAATACAAACTACTCGTCCCCTCCTTCAATCACAGCAGAAAGACCACGATCAACGAGCGCATCTTTTTTAGGTTTAAGGACAGGTTTGGGAGCTGTTTTGACAGTAGCTTTGCCTTTGAAGTGGATAAGCATAGCTAATTGCTCCGCTTGAGTAGAGGAGTGATCCAGCACTTCAACAAAGCACTGAATCACCCAATCGAATGTATTGTGGTCATCGTTATAGACGATGAGTTGAGCGTGCTCTCCAATACCCAGATCGGCCAGCTCTTCGTCGAGCAGGATTTCTTCTTCAACCAATACGTCCTCGTCTACCTCCGTTAGGGAATTGTACTGTAACATTAGATTTTAGTTATTTATTGCAGTCTACGTATGATGTAGCTATTCATAATGACAACATTAAAATACTACATCACCGTCTCTAACTAATTTAGCGAAGTTAAAGTTTCCTTCACTGCAACAAAGTTCGGTATTTCTCCTGCATTCTCCAACACCTCTGCGTATTGAATCTTACCTGCCTTGTCAATTACAAAAGCAGATCTTTTCGAAACCCCTTTTAGACCAAAGACAAAATTTTCATAAAGGCTATCATAAGCAGTAGATACTTCTTTGTTAAAATCTGATAGCAATGGGAAGTTTAGCCGCTGATCCTCTTTGAATTTACTTAATGTAAAAGGAGAATCTACCGAGATGGCCAGGATGTCGGCATTCATTGCATTGTAGTCTGCGATGCCATCACGCATAGCGCACAACTCATCGGTACAAACGCTGGTGAAAGCCATCGGGAAAAATAGCAGCACTAGGTTTTTTCCTTGGTAATCATTAAGAGAAACTTCTTTTTTCTCATCTGAGACTAATGTAAAGGCTGGTGCCTGATCTCCAATTTTAAGCATGGTATATGTTGGTTTAATTTTCCGATTGCCACCGGAAATGAATTATTGAATTCTTATGTTGTGGGTGATTGGATATATCTTTGACAAAATTACAAATGACTTAGTCCTCAAATAGTTCATGAAACCAGTACAAAGAGCTTACTTAGAATTGCATTTTGCTGTGCTCCTGTTTGGCCTTACCGCTTTATTGGGCGGCCTTATTGATTTATCAGCCGTGAATATTGTCTGGTGGAGAGTATTGCTGACGAGTATAAGTTTATTATTTCTCATAAAGCTAGGAGAAATTAGGCGAATATTGCCTACCAAGACGATCCTGGCCATGATGGGAATCGGTGTGATTGTGGGTTTACACTGGGTAACTTTTTATGGCTCCGTTAAATTATCCAATGTGTCTATTTGCTTGGTCGGTATTTCTACTACGAGTACCTTCACTGCTATTTTAGAGCCGCTATTTTTCAAAGAAAAGATCAAATGGCTAGAGGTAGGACTGAGTCTTCTCATTTTACCAGGAATGATCCTCGTAGTTAACGCTACCGATTGGTCTATGCTCACCGGACTTTGGGTGGCACTGATTTCCGCCTTTTTAGCTGCACTTTTTGCCATTTTTAATAAAAAAATGATCACTAAAATTGGGGCACTACCCATTACTTTTATCGAATTGAGTAGTGCCTGGCTTTTTTTAAGTATCGTGATTCCAGTCTATTACCTTATTACATTAAAACCCATTGAACTGCTACCTCCTAGACCAATAGACTGGGCCTACCTCGTTTTTCTAGCCCTCTTCTGCACTACGCTTGCCTACGTACTGGCACTGCGATCCCTGAAATATCTATCTGCTTTTGCTGCCAACTTGACTTACAATCTAGAGCCCGTTTATGGTATCCTATTGGCTTGGTTTATCCTCAAGGAAAATGAGCAATTAACAACGGGTTTCTACATAGGAGCAGTGATTATTATGCTCGCCGTATTTATGTATCCAGTTTTAAAGCGGCGCTTAGTCAGTGAATAAATTTTAATCTGTTTTTAGAGCCATGACGGGATTAGCCTTTGTTACTCTGATGCTTTGATAGCTGATCGTAAGGAAAGCAATCAACACAACGACTAAGCCTGTGAGTGGGAAAATCCACCATTGGATACTCGTCCGATAAGCGAAGCCCTGTAGCCATTGACTCATGGCCCACCAGGCAAGTGGTGCCCCCAAGAGAAAGGCTATACCCACCAATAAATCTAATAAAGAGCGGTTTCTGCCAACTGAGTAATCTTGGCCCCTGGTGCTAGTTTGAAAGAGGTGTAGGAGAGGGTTGCTTAACAAGTATTCATTGGTGAAGACTAAGAAGCTATTTAAAGATTCAAAATGAATTCATTTGGGTGGATAAACGAAAGTGTGCCTTTAGGTACACGATACTGGTAAAATCAGATGGTTAAAGTGTTTTGATTGTGCCGTCAGGTACAAAACATGCTATTACAAAAGTCTCAGATGCTGTACCTAAAGGCACAGTTTAATCCTTACCTAAACCCTATCCTTTACATTGGAATATCCTCGTACTACTAGTCTATCAAAATCTCCCCAAAACCCAAGGCCACTCCTTGTGCCGCAGTCTCTACCTCCGGAAGAATATCATTATTATCCCAAAGTCCTGAGGTCAAAGTTTTGGCATAAGAAATGGGCAACTCCGTTTCTAACATACGAGCAAAGGTCTCTTCGTGGTCATAGTCAAAAGACTCATGTCGAAAAACAAGTCCTTGCTCCGTGGCCTCCATAATCATATACCACACTCTAGTCGTACCATCATTGGCAGGCATCCCGATGACTCCGGGGTTGAGCCAATATTTTCCATCTTGATGATCTTGGAAAGGGAGTCCACAGTGGCCTCCAATAATCACATTAGCACCGGTGGCTTCAAAGTTTTTGAGTTTTTCCGCCCAAGGCGTAGATGCAAAAACGAAAGCTGAGGTATTAAAATAGGAGCCATGTACCACCAAGCACCCTTGGCCATGAAAGTCAAAGCTGATGAACTCCGGGACCGCTTGCAGCCAATCCAAAGTATCTTGAGAAGTGTTTTTCTGGGCGTAGGGATACCACTGCTTGGCAAAAATATCACACCTAGAGTCTACCGAAAAATCGCAACCACAATCTTCTTGACCTTCTCGCAACTGGATTTCGACATTACCTGCAATCACATGAATGCCCCAATTTTTGATGATTTGCTGGCACTCTTCTGGGTCGGCACAATAGCCAGCAATATCCCCCGTACAGATGATATGATCAGCGGCAATGCCTTGTTGATCGGCAATGACCTTTAGCTCCTCAAGTGCTTGCAGATTGCTATAGACTCCTCCAAAGAGTAGCACTTTACCTTTTAAACGACCGATGTCAAGAACTTTACCCACTGTTCAATTTTTGAATGAATTATATGATGAATCCCAGCTTTAATCATTTTATAAAGCTCCAGTTTTTCTTCTTTAAACCTGAGGCTGTTCCTCTATGCTACCTATCTTCCTATTGTGGTTTAAAAAAGATACTCCGATAAACAAGCCAAAACTCAATACCGTGCCTACTATATTTACCATTAACAACTTTGCATAACTTCCGTTGAAAATAATCCAGGAATCTGGTATTAAATTGGCTGCATAAAGTATACCCATGACAATACCTACACCCACCGACAGGTGAAAAGCCAAAGCATTGGATCGCCAATTCCAGAAAATGAAAATAGGCGCCAAACCTATGACCATCGTCCCACTGATTGTAGTAGCTGATAAAATCGTCGGATTGAGAAAAACAGGAAGCGTACCTATAATCGTTAGTATCACCATCACCCATCTTCCTCTGGATATACTAGCCACTTTAGCATTACCCAAGTCGACAACGATCAGCTTTGAAAAAGCGGAAAATGTCGAATCCAAAGTCGATGCTGCCGAGGTGACCATTATAAAATTCATAATCAGCATCATCGCTACGCCCAGGCTTCTACTCACTTCGACAGCCGCTTGTCCTTGCATTCCTTTCATTTGGGCATAGACTCCTACAAAACTAAATAATACGATACAAAGCATACCTACCAAAGAAGCTCCAATAAAGCTACGCAGGGTCACTTTGGCAGGTGCTATAAAACCTCGGTCTGTCAACACCGGATCATGAAAAGGATAGCTAAACACCTGAATCAGCGCTACGAGTAATAAATCCAAGCCGCCCGCCAAGGTCCATTCTCCCGAGCTAAGATAACTGCTCACTTGGTTATCGCTTTTAGGCAAAAGCACACCGAGTATGATAAATAGTAAGACCCCAAACAAAGCCATCTGTATGACATCGGTCAATAAAGAAGACTGTAAACCTCCCTTTAAGGCGTAGGCTAAGGTCAGGCCCGTAAAGACCAAAATCGCCCAGTAGTAATTTGCCGTACCCTGCTCCCCGAAATAGGTGCCGATCACAATCGTATTGGACCACACCTCGTTGAATAAACGCAAGGCAATCAATACCGAAAAAACCACCACCGCTCCTCTTCCATAGCGGCTACTCAAAAATTGGTGTATACTCTCATAGCCACCTTTCACGCGCATTTGGTAGATCACAATACCCGCTACCCAAAAGGAAAGGTAATACGTCGCATAAGCTACACCACCCACAATGCCAAAACTCAAGCCTAGGTTTGCCGCATTGGTTATCGATTTCGCAAATATCCAACTAATGACCAGACTACTTGTAAGTACCCAGGCATTAGGCTCCCGCCCTTGCACTGTAGCACGAAAGAAAGCAGCCGAAGTCTTCGCTAAAGGCGACAGCCAAAACAAGATTAAACTCGCTCCCACTACAAGTATCCATTGGTATAATTGAACATCTTCGATCAAATCAATTAATATTTTTTAAAGATCTATAAAACTAATACAATTAGGAACTGTTAAAGCCAATCTCCACATACATCCCCATGTCACCACACCTCCATGTCAACATATCTCCACATCAACAAATCCCCATGTCAACACATCTCCACATCAAAATATCTCCATGTGATCATATCTCCATGTCACCAACTAAAGGTCCCACCAAACCGCAGTATTCACACTATTACCTCCAGTGCGCTCAAAAGCCTGCTGATAATTTGTAGCATTTAAGGTTTCTTCGGTAGTAGGATAGGGCATTCTGACTGGAATCAAATCATTGTTCAGACTAGCGGAGATCGTCTTCAACTCCGGAAAACCTGTACGTCTATATTCAATCCAACCCTCGTAGCCATTGCCGATATTGAGGAGCCATTTTTGGGTGATGATTTGCTCGATCGGATTACTACCATCCGCCCCATAGGCCGCTGGTCCACTCCTCAGATAATCTGCTGGAAGATCAGTCTGCCAATATTCAAAAGCTAAGGCGACGCCTGTCTCGTAATAAGATTGTGCCTCACCATTGATAAGGCCTCTTTCTGCTGCTTCCGCTAATAGAAAATGGGTCTCTGCTGCGGTCATAAAATTAGCATCGAGCAAACCTGCATTTTCTCTAAAAATAGCCCCTGTCAAAGAAAAATCGCTGACAGAAATCGACAATTGAGAAGCATCGGGACCATTCAAAAGGCCATTATAGGTACCGGGCGCATTGCCAGCTTCCCGAAAGAGTGTGCTGATCCTTGGATCATCAAGGTCTTTGAGAATTTCTTCAATGGTCTCCGACATGATGTATAGGTTGTAATCACCTACTCTGGCTGTAGACATCCGGAAATTATTCGGAGGAGTTGATACGAAATCGAAAGCCGCATTTTGGCTATTCTCCATTATAAAATCCCCCGCTTCCACGATGGCTTGTAACTGACTGGCTACCTCGACCTGGCTAGAAATACGCATTAGATATTTGATACTTAAAGAATTGGCAAAACGTGTCCACGCGGTCAAGTCACCGTTGAAAATGATGTCCCCTTCCAAGGGAATTGCTCCTTGATAGCTTTCTATAGCGGCAATACCTGCCGCGAGATTATCTAAAATCCCTTCAGCATCGGTATAAATATTTTCCTGAGCATCGTATCCTGGAGAGATAATACCCGACTTTCCTTGTAATGCTTGGCTATAGGGTACATCACCAAAAATATCAGTCAAAGCAGCAGACATATAGGCTTTGAGTATTCGGGCAGGGCCTTCGTAAACTGCCAATGCCGGATTCTCTAATGCTTTTTGCAAAATGATCTCATTATCTCTTAGGTTGATATACAACAAATCCCAAGGGTTGCCACCAAATTGGGGTTCTGTCAGACTATGACGATCAAATAAATTAAAATCTATGGCCGTGAAATATTGACCCAAAAGATTACCTGCTACAAAGCCCTCGTAAGACATCCCTTCGGCATAATCCCATTGTACTTGACGCAATAGCAGACTGGGCTGCACATCAACGGGCGCATTAGGATTGGTGTTGATCTCCTGGAAGTCATCGGTACAAGAGGCTAGCAAGAATAGCATTAATATGGAAAAGAATATTTTTATAAATTTCATCTGTTTAAAAATTTAGCAATTATTTGAAAATGAAGCTATTACAAAATTTTTAAAAAATGCAACCGCTTCGCTTTCGCATAATCTTTTTTAATCATCACCGTTTGGTGATTTTATGATTAAATAAGATCATGCTCATTTCATCTGTTATAATTTTCAAAGTGGAGAAGATCAGAAGTTGAGTAACTAAGTAGTCTTTTGCTGAGTCATTTAACTCCTCAACTTTTTCATCTTCAGCATTAAAATTCAAAGCCTAGACTCAAGCCGATACTCCTAGTAGTCGGATAAGCCATATCTTCTACACCTTGCACAAATTGATTGCCTTGAATGGATAGTTGCTCAGGATCGAAATGAGGAATCTCAGAAAGAGCGAATAAATTTCGACCTACTAGTGTAATATTCAGGCTATTGAATTTTCTCAAAAAAGTGCTTTGTAGCTGTGCTTTAGTCAGGCGATAGCCAATACTCATTTCGCGGAGTTTGAGATAGCTCGCATCGTAGACATTGTTTTCCTCATGATTACGGTCGTAAAATTGCCGGTAGTAGGACTCTGCTGGGATAGCAGCTGTATTCGACACATATTGAGGCTCTGCTGTAGTACCAAGGTTGACCACTCCTTCGGCAACGATCCCTTCTTCTGGACGGAACTCCGTTTCTTCCAGTTGGCCAGCCACACCAGCTAAAGAAAGCGTGCGAGAGATCAATTCTCCGCCCTGGCGCCAATCAAAAACAAAGCCCAAGCTTACATTTTTATACCTCAATTGATTGCTCAAGCCCAAGATGAAATCAGGGTTGTAATTTCCTAACTTTTTCAAAGTGTTATCTACAATGAAGCGCCCGTCATCACCAATTACAAAATCTCCATCTTCATTTCTTAGATAACCTGTACCCCATAAATCACCGATTTGATCGCCTTCACTCACTTGGAACCATACCGTCTGATTAGGATTGTCATATACTCGGCTATACCCTAAGGTCAGGCGATTGGCTTCGTCGGGTAGGCTTTCTACAAGCGCCCGATTGGTACTGAAGTTGACCAAGGTTTCCCAGTTGAATTTAGCAGACCGTACTGGACTAAATCCAAGCACAATCTCTACCCCTTCAGCCCTGACCGATCCTCCATTGAGAATCCGCTCATCGTAGCCCGATGAAAGCGCAATCGGTAAAGAAAGAATCTGATTTTCGGTTAAGGCATTATAATAAGTGATATCAAATCGCAACCGATCATCAAAGAAACGTATATCTGCCCCTACTTCCACAGAGGTCGTTTGTTCTGGCAAAAGGTTCGTATTCGGCAAACTGCCCTGATCACTGAAGGTTGGCTGGCCATTAAAAGCCGTTTGAGCTAGAAATACACCGCTGGTCCGATAAGGGTCGGTATCATTACCTACTTGGGCCCAACTCGCTCGCAATTTTGCAAAAGAAACAGATTTAGCTAAAGTCGTAATATTTGAAAGCACAAAACTCAAGGAGGCTGAGGGGTAAAAGAAAGAAGTATTTTCAGTAGAGAAGGGTGTAGCCAAAGCGCTAGACCAGTCATTTCTACCACTCAGATCCAAGAATAGAAAGTCTTTGTAAGCAACTTTGGCCAAACCATAAAGACTATTAATTCGCTTACGAGATTCTAGTTCGATAATATCTAGCGGAGCGGCAGCATTACTCAATTTGAATACACCAGCTTGTGCCAGGGCAGTCGTTTGAGTTTGAGAGGTGCTTGCACTTTGGTCCATACGATTCCCTCCAGCTGAAACACTCAATGAAAAATCACCTAGCGGTCTTTGATAATTAATCAAGAAATCGGTGTTGTTTTCTCTGAAGAAGACCGTGTTTTCGGCATATCCACCATTACGAAAGCGGTTGGTACTGAAAGCTCTACGGAATTGCCTCAATTCATTGGAGAAATCCATACCCGTGCGAATGGTCAAGGACAGATATTCATTAAAATCATAAGTCGCCGTCAGGTGGCCAAATAGTCGATCTCGATTGAAGCTGTTTCTATTTTCTAATAAAATAAAATACGGATTATCGAAGAAGGTATAGTTAAAGCTATACTGTTGCAAGTCTTCCAAACCTGGTTGCCAATAATCTCTCAACACGCCCAAATCTGTTTGGCGCCCCAGCCATGCCGTCAGATCGTAGTTGATATTTTCGGATCCGTATCCGCTACTTGGTCGGTTATCACTCTGGGTATTGATATAGTTGATAAACGTGCTCAGCTTAAATCCTTTGGCAGGAGCAAAATTCATCTTGGCAGCAACCGTTTTGCGATCAAGGTTTACACCTGGGATCACCGATTCACTTGTAAGGTTCGTTAGCGAAAGCCGATAATTGCTATTGTCTGATCCTCCATTGAGGGCTAAGTTGGTGATATTGGTAAGCCCCGTTTCATAAAAATCTTTGACATTGTCTGGTCGAGATACAAAAGGAGTCGCGGTAATGGGCGCTCCACCATGTACAGCTACATCACCACCTCGTACCACTTGACCATTAGGCAGTGGGACCGGGCTATCAAATTGAGGAATATTCAGGCCGATATCCAGGCGAGGTCCGTAACTATAGGTGATGTTATCGTTGATGCCTCCACCAAGACCATCTACAAATTCAAACGCCCCATTATTGCCCTGACCATAGGTATTTTGGTATTGAGGAAGGCGGAAAAGCGTTTCCACATAAGTCGTCGTATTAAAGCTGATGCCTAGACCTTCTTTACGACCACCATCTTTGGTATTGATCAAGATCACACCATTCGAAGCGCGGGTACCATATAAGGCTGCGGCACTCGGCCCCTTTAATACCGAAATCGAGGCAATATCAGAAGGATTTACTTCCATAGCCCCATTACCAAAATCTACCTCTTGAAATCCAGCTGCTCTTTCGTCAGTTATATTGACAACTGTATTGTTATTGATAGGGATGCCATCTACTACGAATAAAGGGTTGTTATTGGTAAAAGAAGATTCACCTCTTATGGTAATATTGGAGGTAGAGCCTATACCGGTAGCGCCGGCAGTAACTCGTACACCAGCAAGTTTAGCGCCGAGATTATCTAAAAAATTGACGGCTTGGACTTCCTCTACAGCTGCTCCATCAATTTGCTGTATTGCATAGCCGATACCTTTTGAAGATCGTTTCAAACCTAGTGCAGTCACAACAACTTCTTCGATGCCGAGGTCAGCAGCTTGTAAAGCAATAGATAGCTTCCCTGCTTGAGCAACGGGAAAATCCAAGGTAGTATAGCCCAAATAGCTAACTATAAGTGTGGTTGGCAGCTCTTGCACCTCCAAAGTAAATTGCCCATTCACATCGGCAAAGGCACCGTTGCTAGTACCTTTTTCCAGAATAGCAGCCCCTACCAGAAATTCTTTAGTCGTTTCATCGATTATATTGCCTGAGATCGTTTGTTGAGCATTTGTGTATATAGGGATTGAAAGCAGTAAAGTGAGTAAATACCATTTATTCATAAAAAATGCTTTGGCTTCCGAAGGAGCTTCTATAAAAATAGTCTGCCCGGAAAGCTTAATTATTTATCCAATCTTTTTTCATCATGTATTTAGTACCAAATCTTTTATGCACCATCTCTTGGTAGCAATAAAGCCGATGGGTACTAAACCTTTGGTAAAGGTGGGCCTCTCAGAATGGGGATCGATAGCAGTAAGTGCTGCGACCAAATGAAGAGAAAAGTTTGAGCTACTATTTTGAGAATATAGAGATCGTGTAAAGCTTTTTTGACGGCTAGAGCAGGAGACAAGCTTCTAATGACCTGCATCAATCGATCTGCCGAGTCGATATCTTCTGCCGGAGCTAAAAGTGCTAAAGGTAATCCTAGTTGGTAGCAGCTAGCTTTTATTTTTTGGCTTAAGCAGGCACTTTGCCAGCATAAATCATCAAAGTCTATTCGCTCGAAAGCGGCCTTAGTCATACCAATGAGGTAGAGGCCGCCATCTAAAGCTGGACCCAATACCACTTCATTACCTAGCAACTGTTTTTGGGCGTATAAAAGATCTGAAGTCTTTAAACTAGGACAATCGTTGCCGATTGCGATGACGCGCTTGTAGCCTTTTTCGAAGATGATTCGATAGGCAGAAGCTAGACGTTGACCGAAATTATGCCCCTCTTGTTGAGCTTCGTCAATTAGAAAGGTAGGAATGTGAGATCGCTGGCAGGTCACTTTGGTATGACGATGGAGGAGCTGGGCAATTCGAGCAGCTTTTTTGGGCGATTTGGCCAATGGTTTAGCCTTGGCCTCCAAGTGCGGAGAACGCGCAAAAATCAGGATTGCCGTATTTGAAAATGCCTTTGGTTCCATCAAAGAAAGTGATCCGAATATTAAGATACTGTACCTACTACCGTTGCCCCGAAAAACTAATCGACCCTAAATTACTTTAGAGTCGATTAATTAATGGTAAAGTACTTGTATTGTTCTCGGTAAAAATGTCCAGCTTTCGACACTTTCCCTGGCTAGGAGGCTAATAGCGGACACTTTTCCTCAATTTCAGACAAACTGATCGTTCCTAAGCCTCCTCCTTCACTGGAGCAGGTTTCAAAGAATTATTCCTATTGTTTAACCGAATCTCATCTTTGTTCTCATCAAAGAAGCGGTATTTATTGATATGGAAGTTGTTGTTCACCTGAATTTTGATCCTTTTGAAGAACTCCATAAACCAACGCATTTGTTGGCTTGGCAAGCCTTGCTTCAGAAAGGCCCCAATATAAGGATGTACCTCTAAGACAATTTTTCCTTTAGGGCTCGACTGCACGATGAGTTTTAAATCTCTGTTAATCTCATCCACTAATAAGATGGAAGCATTCACCTTGCCGGTGCCATCACAAGTAGGACAAACCTCTGAAGTATCAATTTTCACCTCAGGTCTTACTCTTTGTCGAGTGATCTGCATCAAACCAAACTTACTCAAGGGTAGAATCGTGTGTTGAGCACGATCTTTCTTCATAGCTGAGCGCATCACTGTCAGGAGTTGTTTGCGCTGATCTGCCTTTTTCATATCGATAAAATCGATGATGATCAGGCCACCGATATCTCGTAGTCGGAGCTGCCGAGCGATCTCGTGGGCAGCCTCTACATTAACTCTTAGCACCGCCTCTTCGGCATTTTTACTCTTCATCTTATGGCCACTATTCACATCGATCACGTGCATCGCTTCGGTATGCTCAATGACGAGGTATGCCCCACTTGGCATGGTGGCAGTTTTTCCAAAGGCAGACTTAATCTGCTTGGTTACGCCGTAGGCATCGAAGAGTGGTTTATTACCTCTATAATGGGAGACAATATTGACCTGCTCGGGAGCAATGGAACCTAGATAACTTTTAATATTCTGGAAGAGCTGCTTCTCATTGACTACAATTTTATTGAAAGAGTCGGTGAGCAGATCTCTGAGAATACTAGAGGTTTTATCCAGTTCGCTTAAGAGTTTTTTGGGAGGTTTAGCTTTTTTCATTTGCTCGAACATCCCATCCCATTTCTCTAGCATCATGGACAACTCTTCGTGTAGGTCTGCTACTTTTTTACCTTCAGCAGCAGTCCGTACGATGACTCCAAAATTCTTGGGGCGAATACTTTCGATCAGTACCTTCAAGCGCTTGCGCTCCTCTGCATTGGCAATCTTTTTAGAAACAGCGATGACATTGGAGAAAGGCGTCAGGACTAAGTATCGTCCTGGGATCGTAATTTCACAACTTAGTCGCGGTCCTTTGGTAGAGATTGGCTCCTTAAGGATTTGCACCAAGATCAATTGTCTTCGATTGAGTACTTGGTCGATTTTACCCGTTTTGACAATATCTGGTTCTATCGAGAATTTATCGAGACGGGAAGTATTGTAGTTGCCATTGACTGCTCCATTGGTGAATTTGATCAAGGAGTTTAGTTTGGGTCCTAAATCAGTGTAGTGCAGGAAGGCATCCTTCTTGTGACCAATATCGACAAAAGCCGCATTCAGGCCAGGCATTAAGCGTTTAATTTTACCAACAAATATGTCGCCTACTGTGAAATTGGTATCTGTTTTTTGATGGTGCAGCTCTACGAGCTTGGTATCCTCCATCAAGCCAATTTCTACCTCATTATCTGAGGAATTAATGATGAGTTCTTTTTCCACAAAAAAGAATTAAAAGTAGCGGTCGGGAGCTTATATATAGTGCGAAATATGTGAAGATAGAGCGACCAAATGCAGTATAGTGAATGCTATATTTTGGGTTCGTTTCAGGCGCTAAATTGGGTCTCTACATGACTTTGATTAAAACACTCCGATATTGAATCTTCTCTCCTTTTACTCCAATACAATCAACAATAAGATTCAATACAATTTCTTTTGTTTTGGGCACTTTACGGAGGTAGCTTGTTTTCGCTTTGGCCTCTTTTTAATGTATGGTATTAATCAAGTCCTGGTTTCGCAGGGAACAACGGCTTCTCTAAACATGCATCTAAGCTTTTCTATTTCTTGATAAGACAACAGTAGAACCATTCTATACATGTAAACCTTCAGTGTTATCCAATGATTACACTGAAGGCCATATATTGTTAAATTATATACTAGAATTAGAGAAAGACGCTTGGTCTCTTTCGAGCTACTAGGTTAATAATTTACTATTTCTTCTTCTTATGACGGTTCTTGCGAAGTCTTTTTTTGCGTTTGTGCGTCGCAATCTTATGTCTTTTCCTCTTTTTTCCACAAGGCATATTCAAAAATTTAAATGATAAAAAAATTATTTCTCTAGACTATTCCTCCTCCTAAGAGCAGGATTAGTTAATTACTGATTTAAGGTTTCACAGCGCTGTTTGGTGGCTTCGGCAACGGTTTCTTCTCCTAGCTCGGAGAGGACCAAAGCAAGCATACAAACAGCATCAACATTATTAGGTTCTATGGAAAGTGCTTTTTCGAGTCTTTCCTTAGCACGATCATATTGTCCAGTACGAATGGCCAATCTAGCTAAGGTGCTTAAGACTAATACATTCTCAGGCTGTTCCTGGTTCAATTTGAGTAGCATTTGAATACCCTTCATAGGGTTATTTTCGTCGGGCTGCTCTGTATAGACTAAAGCCAAGTTGACTTGATTGGCTGGATTATCAGGGTTTAAAGAGATAGCATTCTCAAAAGCGCGGATCGCTCTTTCTTTAGAAAACTTTTTCTCTTTTTCTGATTCGGATCGCTGTAGTCCTATGGTGAAGGTTGTCCCTGCGATTGACCAGGCTTGATCTGTATTTTCCTGCTCGGCTACTTGCTGGGCGTAGTGACCTGCAATGGCATACTGTCCCAACCTGTACCAGGCACCAGAAAGTTGTTTGTTAAATTCAATTTTAACCGAATCAAGCACACTATCTGCTAATCTGCTTTCTAGACTTTCAATATCTGCTCGCTCTAATGCAGAGATTGCCGTTTTGGCATCTTTGATTAAAACATTGACGTCGGCACTTTCAGCGACTAAAGCTCTAGACTTTTCCAGAGCCTTCTGAGATTTTGGTTTAGTATCAAAACCGAAATAAAGTAATAGAAGCAAGCCAATTGAAACACCTATCGCCCACAACTGTCCTTTACTCATAGATTATTGGTTTTATGCGTCATCATCTTCTTCAGGCAGTGCACTTACATTAGATTTCACCTGCTCCACAAAAATTTTCGCAGGTTTAAATGCTGGAATGTAATGCTCAGGGATTTCGATGGGTACATTTTTCTTGATATGGCGACCAATCTTTTTTGCTCTCTTTTTGATGACAAAACTTCCGAACCCTCTTATATACACGTTTTCTCCAGTTCCCAAGGAATCTTTGACTTCTTTAAAAAAGGCCTCTAGGGTAACGAGTACGTCTACCTTTGGTACACCTGTCTTTTCAGAGATTGCCGTGACAAGATCAGCTTTTCTCATTATTACGTATTGGTTTAGAATAAGTTATAAATACCCTCAGGTTTTACAAACGAGTGGCAAATCTCGCAATTTTATTCCTTTTATGAAAGGAATATTCTAATTTATTTGGGTGATTTCCATTAATTCTCAAGGAATTATGGCTTTTAAAGTAGCTTTCTCGAGCATCTATTTGCCGCAAACCGCCAAACTAATTGGTCTACCTGCAACTCCTCCAAATAAATGTTGGGAATTGAGCTGAAATTACAATTTCTGTTGCCCACCTTTGGATTTAATCCCTCACCTCAGCACAGGAATCTGCCATAGAAGTTCCAAGAATATTTATCTTTGCCTCCTCAAAATATTAATATGCTCTATTCGATGACGGGTTATGGAAGGATTCAACATCCTTTCGAAGATAAAGTGATTGTTGCAGAAGTCAGATCTCTTAATAGTAAATATAGTGACTTAAGACTTAAAATTCCACAGAACTACCGCGAAAAGGAAGGTGAGATTCGTAAAATGATCTCTGATGCTACCCAGCGTGGAAAGATCGATTTTTTGCTTGAAATCCGATCCAATGCGGGTGATGAAGACTACAGCCTCAATGTGGCATTGTTCAAAAAATACCACCAGGAATTGAGCAAATTGCAATCCGAGCTAAACATGGGCGAGGTAGACCTCATGCAGGCTATTTTACGGCTACCCAATGTAGTCGCTACCGAAAGCAAAGAGATTAACCAAGCAGAATGGAAGGCCGTAAATAAAGCCATCAGCTTGGTTTTGGAGCGGTTCAACCAATTCCGTAAAGATGAAGGAGCCGTTATCGAGCAGGATATGGTCCAAAGAGTCGACCTGATCGAAAATTCGATAGGCGAGCTAGCGCCCTTTGAAGCCGAACGCATCGAAAAGATGAAAGTCCGCATCCATCAAAATCTGGAAGAATACCTTGGTAAAGGCAAGGTAGACGAAAGCCGTTTTGAGCAAGAAATGCTGTACTACCTGGAGAAAATGGATATCACAGAGGAAAAAGTACGTCTTGCCCAACACTGCAAGTATTACAAAGAAGAAATCACTAAAAAGAAAACTTTAAAAGGCCGCAAACTGAGCTTTATCAGTCAAGAAATGGGGCGAGAGATCAATACGATGGGTGCTAAAGCCTATTCGCATGATATTCAGCGCCTAGTAGTAAGCATGAAAGACGAGTTAGAAAAGATTAAAGAGCAGGTGGCTAATTCTTTATAGATATGAGCAAGCTGATTGTATTTACCGCTCCTTCAGGTGCAGGCAAGACCACAATCGTAAGGCACTTGATTCAGCACCTTCCATCTTTGGCGTTTTCGGTTTCGGCAACCACCAGAGCCGCTCGATCTCACGAAAAAGATGGTCAGGATTATTATTTTCTTACAGAACAAG
The DNA here is from genome assembly GCA_042095835.1 of Saprospiraceae bacterium. GTDB lineage: Bacteria > Bacteroidota > Bacteroidia > Chitinophagales > Saprospiraceae > DATFKA01. The sequence goes on along the minus strand of JBELML010000056.1, from coordinate 14,474 downwards.
ATTTTAGACAAAAAATCAAGAAAGATGCCTTTGTAGAATGGGAAGAGGTATATGCCAACCAGTTCTACGGCACCTTAAAGAGTGAAGTACAACGCCTTTGGGCGGAAGGTAAACACATCCTGTTCGATATTGATGTACACGGAGCAATCAATGTCAAGCAATCGTATCCAGCTGAGACCCTTACTATTTTTGTAAAGCCACCTAGCGTCGATGTTTTACTTGATCGTCTTACCAATCGCAGTACCGAAACTGCAGAACAGCTACAAAAACGATTAGATAAAGCGAACTACGAGCTAAGTTTCGAGTCTCGCTGCGATTATATCCTCTTGAATGACCAACTGAGTGTAGCACTCGAAGAAGCGGAGCAGGTAGTTCGTCGTTTTTTGGAAACGCCCGAGGGTTTGATCAATAAATAAGACCTATGCTATGCCAACAATAAAAGAAGTTGTACAAGTATTGGAGCAGGTCGCTCCACCAATGTATCAAGAGAGCTATGATAATGCAGGTTTAATCGTAGGCGACGCGAGTATAGAAGTAACTGGCGTATTGACTTGTCTTGATTCTACCGAGGCGGTGATCGAAGAAGCGGTTGCCAAAGGATGTAACTTGGTTGTCGCTCACCATCCCATTGTATTTAAAGGGTTAAAACGGTTCACCGGCAAGAACTATGTAGAACGCACGGTGATCAAAGCGATCCAGCAAGGCGTGGCCATTTACGCCATCCACACCAATTTAGACAATGTATATAATCAGGGCGTTAATCAGAGAATTGCAGGACAGTTGGGTCTGGAGCAACAAAAAATCCTTGCTCCAAAACAGAAAGGGTCCATTTTATCTGCCTATGTATTACCAAGTAGAAAGAATAGCTTACTCAAAGACCTTAGAGCATTAGGCATAGCAGACAAGGATATTTACATTGGCAGCCCTTCTGGAGGTAATGTGTTGACCGGTATGCCACGATTAGAAATTCTACTTTTGGAAAATCAGAAGAGAAATGCGGTGCGCATTCTGAAGAAGAACTATGTCCAACAGTATAATTTTCAACACTCAGAGGCACCTACTCCTACTATCGGAAGTGGCATGATTGGGCAACTTCCCGAACCCATGAATGTCTTCGTCTTTTTCGAATACCTCAAGGAAAAAATGCAGGTAACCTGTATAAAGTATACCAATCCTTTAGACAAGCCCATCGAAAAGGTGGCCGTATGCGGTGGGGCAGGTGGCTTCCTACTAAAATCAGCCATTGCTCAAGGAGCAGACATCTTTATTACAGCCGACTACAAATACCATGAGTTTTTTGATGCTGATAGTAAGATTATCATTGCTGATATCGGTCACTTTGAGAGCGAGCAATTCACAATCCCTTTATTAAAGGAGATTATTTCTAATAAATTTAGTACTTTTGCGGTTTATGAGACGGAGGTTAGAACTAACCCGGTATCTTATTTTGTTTAGTATGCTGTAGTACTAATTGACTTTCTTACTTCAATAGATCAAAAAACCACTCAATAAATGGCTAAGGAATTAACCGTTGCCGAAAAGCTAAAGAATCTTTACGATCTGCAAACGCTAGACTCTAAAATTGATGAAATTGCCGTCTTACGCGGTGAACTTCCTATGGAAGTGAGGGATTTAGAGGATGAGATTAGCGGCTTGGAGACCCGTATCGCTAAATTGGACAAAGGTGTGAAAGAGAATGAAGAAATGATTTCCAAGCACCAAGCTGCCATCCAAGAGTCGAATGCTCTTATCGAGCGATATTCTAGCCAATTGGATAATGTAAAGAACAATCGCGAGTACGAAGCTCTTGTAAAAGAGCTGGAATTACAGAAGCTGGATATCCAATTAGCAGAGAAGCGTATTGGACAGGTGCAGAAAGACATGAGCAGCAAAAAAGAAACTTTGGAGAATACCCAAGAGCGTCTTGAGAAAAAGACCAAAGACTTAGGTATCAAAAAAACAGAGTTGGAGGATATCATCTCTAAAACAGATGCAGAGGAGAAAAAATTGAAATCGTCTATCGATAAAGCACGCGGCAAAATCGAAGATCGCTTAATCAAAGGCTATGACCGTATTCGTCATGCCTACAGAAATGGTTTAGCCGTAGCGACTGTAGAACGCAACTCTTGTGGAGGATGCTTCAACCGCATACCGCCACAGATTCAATTAGAAATCTCTCTACAGAAAAATATCATTGCTTGTGAGCACTGTGGCCGCATTCTGGTCGACGATATCATCGCTGGCAAAGTGCAGCCTGCTGAAGAAGCATAGATGAAAAGCACTGCATAAGTAAAAGCCTGCCCTGGATTCCAAGGCAGGCTTTTGTTGTTTAGTCAAAAAAGATGGTTGCAGATTAGTTACCTAGAGGTATTTTATCCGTACAATAGATAGATGCTTACCCGTTTTTATATATTCTGTGCATACTTCATGATGTCCATACATTGCTATGGCCAAGACTACGTCTATGATTACAATGAAGCTACTCAGGGCCTCTATCAGCAGATTATAGACCTGGATTTAAAAGCGGCAGCAACCGCACTGCAAAGTTATAAAGCGGCCAATCCCAATAATCTCGCGCTTGAGCATCTCCAAAATTATCTAGACTTTTTCAAGGTGTACACCTCTGACGATCCCGACCTTTATAAGCAGCTACGCTCTAATCGAGATCTTTACATAAAACGCCTCCAAAAAGGACCAGAAGAGAGCCCCTGGCATCTCTATGCACAGGCGAATATTAGGCTTCAATGGGCTTTGCTTAAGTTTAAATTTGGAGACTACTTTGCGGGGTTCTGGGATGTGCGAAAAGCTTATCAGCTACTCGAAAAAAACAAAGCAGCTTTCCCCGATTTTCTACCCAATGAAAAAGATAGAGGTGTCTTAAAAATTCTCATTGGTAATGTACCTGACCAGTATCAGTGGGGCATAAGAAATTTAGCTGGCTTAAAGGGCGAAATCAAAGAAGGTAAGAACGCGATGCTGCGCATGATTAGTTGCCAGCATACTGACTACCAATTCCTCCAGCAGGAAACCTTGATGATTTATAGCTATCTACTATTATTTGTGGCCCATTCCTCTGATGAAGCCTGGACAATCCTACAAGAATATCCTCTGGCAGCAGATGAACACGTACTTTCAGCCTATACTCTAGCAACGGTAGCTAGCCGCAATGGACGAAATGATTACGCCATCCGAACACTACAGGCTGTACAACACACAGCAGGCTGGCAGCAATTCCCTTTTCTGGAATTCCGCTTGGGCAACCTCTTACTAAAAAAGCTAGATGAGCAAGCAGAGCAACACTTCAAGAACTATTTGCAGACCAATCGTGGACAGAGCGATATCAAGTCAAGCTATCTGCGCTTGGGCTGGTGTGCCTTACTGAAAGGAGACAAGGAGGCTTATACCGCATATCTTGATAAAGTCCAGAAAAAAGGTAATGCTCAAATTGGTCGGGATAAAGATGCCCTCTACGCTAGCCAATTGGGCTTCACACCCGATCTGGTCTTGATCAAAGCTCGTTTACTTTTCGATGGCGGTTATTACAATCAGGCTTTAAAGCAATTATTACCATTCGAAGAGCGGAATTTCAATAGCATTTATGAAAAACTAGAATGGCAATACCGGCTCGCCAGAATTTGGCACGAGCGCGGCAATACCCAAAAAGCACTCGAGGCCTACGAGGAGGTTTACCTGCGCGGAAGGCAACAGTCTTATTATTTCTCCTGCAATGCAGCTTTGCAAATTGGTCGCATTAAAGAAGAGCAAAAAGATTGGTCTAGTGCAAAATCCTACTACAAAGCCTGCCTCCATCTAAAACCCGAAATCTACCGAAATAGCTTGCACCTGGCCGCCAAAGCAGGTTTGCAAAGAATCAAAACGCATCCTTAGTACACTAGAGTTTATGTAAATCAATTTCGTATGAGCCTAAAAAATCTTTTTGCACAGCTCTGCGGCACATGCTCGCCATAATAGCTATGGCTATTAGGCTCCGCCTGTTTCTTGATCTGTTCAAAAATCTTAATTGATTCTCCATACAAAACTAACTTACATAAACTCTACTGTAAATTAAGTTAGTTGATGTTTTGAAGTCAAGATTTTGGCCAAGATCAAGGCGTGGCGCAGTCCCGATTTATATCGGGACGAGTACACAACGAAGATATTGGCAAAAAGATGGCTTCAAAAGTTGATAAAATTTATTTTACAGCATACTTCGTTTATTTTTTAAACTAAGTGAACTATTTCCGAAAATTTTCCGTTTATCAAATTGAATGCATTACTTTTAGATGTAAGAGTACGTCTCAAGAGATGTAGGCTGTCTGGCCACCGACTTCGTAAATATAATATCACAACATCATCATATAACTTATGGATATAGCCATTGCAGAGAAAACGCTTCAACAAAAAGGCTACCTCGATATCGACGTAGACCCCACTTTAGACTTGGTTGCTGAGATTGAGCGACTTAAAAAAGAGAAGAACGCTATTATTCTAGCACACTATTACCAAGAATCAGAGATTCAGGACATAGCCGACTATATTGGTGATAGTCTCGGTTTGTCGCAGCAAGCAGCTTCGGCAGATGCGGATATCATCGTATTCGCCGGCGTCCACTTCATGGCCGAAACCGCTAAAATCCTCAACCCTCAGAAGAAGGTATTGTTACCAGACTTAAAAGCGGGTTGCTCTCTGGCCGATTCTGCTCCAGCGCCTTTGTTTAGAGCATTCAAAGAGAAATATCCTGATCATGTAGTGGTCAGTTATATCAACTGTACAGCAGAATTAAAGACCATGACGGATATTTGCTGTACCTCAACGAATGCGGTACACATTATCGATAGTATTCCAAAGAACCAGCCCATCATCTTTGCACCAGATAAGAACCTAGGTGCTTATTTGAATGAAAAATCAGGTAGAGACATGGTACTCTGGGATGGTGCTTGTATGGTACACGAAATCTTTTCAGCAGAGAAGATTACCAAACTCATGCAACGACACCCCGAGGCTGAGTTGATTGCTCACCCTGAGTGTGAGGCACATATTCTCGATAAAGCCGACTTCATCGGCTCTACTACAGGTTTATTAAACTATACGATTCAGAGCAATTCCAAGATGTTTATCGTAGCTACAGAGGCCGGTATTTTGCACCAAATGCAGCTCAAATCTCCTAATAAGATTTTCATACCAGCGCCGCCAAATAACACCTGTGCTTGTAACGAGTGTCCGCATATGAAACGTAATACGCTAGAGAAACTATACACTTGTATGGCCTATGAGCAGCCAGAGATTATCCTTCCAGAATGGATAATTAAAGATGGCCGAGCTTGTATTGATAGAATGTTAGATATTTCTGCTAAAGCAGGACTATAGTCCGCGGATCAGCAATTCTATTCGCTCGTTCATTTGGCGTCCTCTTTCAGAGGTACCATCGGCGATAGGATTGCTGGCTCCATATCCACTTGGGATGATTTGTGGAGAAGGCACCCCTTGATCTCGCAGGTATTGCTTCAAGAGATTGGCTCTGGCACCTGTACGATCTTGCTGTTCATCCCAGGTTCCCTCACTATTGGTATGTGTGACCAACTCTATATTGACTCTTGGATAAGCCTTGAGGACTTCAGCCAAGTTTTGTAGTTCGCTTTCTAATTCAGGGCTCAAGGACTCTTGGCTGAGAAAGGGATTATTCTGGAACTCGTATACTTCTCTGCGGTAGTCTCTTTTTCCGGAAAGGATAAAATTGAGCAACTTATCAGCCACTTCATTTTCTGCTAAGGCCATGCTTCTCAAATCCCGACGCGCCGCTTCTAGCTCAGGAGTGATTTCCTCAGGTTCAGCTTCGATGAGCTCCAAGGGCTCGTCTAGAGGATCGGCTTCCTTTTCAATCGGAGGAAGTCGGAAAGTAGGTTCTTGTACAAATGCAGGTTCCATAGCCTTCCTAACGAAATAGATCGACAGGACAACGCAGACAACCAAGAGTATGATTAGTTGATTTTGTTTACTCATATATTCTATGGATTATGCGCACTTGTACCGCCTTTTACTTATTGCTTGCCATCGTCTCCTAATAAGGTATTACGCTCTGGCACCTCATAAGAAATATCGATATCATCCAGCACCAAGTCTAGGATTTTGTTCTCTCCCCTTTCATACTTTTCTTTTAGGCGATGACCATAGAGTCGGCCAAGAGTGCCCCAATAAGATGCGGTAACGCCTCCTTTTAAATCCTTCAGTAAATCAAACATAGAGGTATCCAATTCTCGCTCAATCATTTTGAAGAGAATCATGCCCTGTGTTCTGGTCAATTTTTTGAGAGGGTCTTCAAATTCGTTTTTGAGGTCCTTCTGTAGTTTGCGGATATGCTTTCTACGATCCCTTTTTTTAAGGTCATTGGTGACGTACTCTACCTCTCTGAAAATTTTAATCGCTTCGGCAGCATAAGGATAAACCTTGTAGGCGTACCTTCTATACAAGCGATATTTTTTTAAATCCTCTGGATTGTCAAACATCCGCATAGAGGAAATGGGTACTTCGCTAATAGTTGCCATGATTAAAGTGTCGCCACACTCATCGACCATATACTCATAGGGCAAGCCATTGATAGTCACCTTACCGGTACTTTCTTCTTGGGCTTGTAGGGAAGTCCCCAAAAGTCCAAGTAAACATACTGTCCAAACTACACCTAATGTTTTCATCGGCAATCCTTTATAATTTGAGGCAAGAAAGGTCACTTTGTACCCTTATTACCTAATGAAAGTCTGATAGACTTTCTAGAATATACAATTTACAGCAAATCAACAAATATTGCATGGAATTGATGTTAAGGTGCTCGTAAAATTTGGATAGAATACTGGGGAAGGGTCAAAAATAAGGCTGTCTCCCGAAAATAGTATTCTTGAAATTTGGATAAGTGTTAAAAAATAGGGGTTCTAGACAATAATCCCATTTTTTTTGTAGTTTAATTATCGACTATGGGTATGATACTACGCTCAAATTTTAATAACCTCTAAAGTAGTATCCAAAGGTTCTATTTCATTAACCAATAAATGTTTGTATGACGCAAAAATTTACACAATCTTCTCTTATTCAATTTATTTACAACGAAGTATCAGCGACCGAAAGACTAGCGATTAGTGAAGCATTACGCAGTGATGTTCGACTTAGAAAGCAGTACAATGCGCTGAAATCAGCTTATCATAAATTGCCAAAGGCCAAGTTCAATGCGCCCCGCTCAGCTATGGACAATATTCTGAGGTACAGCAAAACAACAGCCTTGGAATCTTGCTAAGCCAAGTAAATAAATCGTCTTACAGCCAAACGCCTTTTGCTAATTATAGCAAAAGGCGTTTGTAGTTCAATAGCCTTATGCAAAGCCCTTCATCTTTGCATCATTGAACTAAACCTATACACTATGCGTACCTACCTCCTACTAACTTTGCTACTATTTAGCTATTATGCTAAAGGACAAGACCTGTTGAAAAGTCCCCAAAGTGCACCACATTTCTACCTTTTTCAATTGGATAATGAGCAGGCTAAGACTTTATATACTGCTGAGCTTCCTGAGTTTGATCTACAATATTTAAACCACTTTGTAGACTCCTTTCTTCTCCATCAAGATACAATACCTGAACTTAAGCAGGGCCACTATCTAAAAGTCGAGATCGTCGATAATCAACTGGTGTACGAACTGCAAACCTATCAACCCTTTTTAGGACACGCGCTTAACAATACCCAAGATTTATGCTTGCAGATTCTCGATTTAAAAGGTAAGCCTATTTCAGATGCTAGCGTCAAAATTAAGAACCGCCGTATCCCTTACGACGAAAAAAGCCAGGCTTATCGTTTAAAAAAGAGCAACCGACAAGGTTTGCTGACAGTGAGCTATCAAGACGTCGATTACTACTATGAAGTGGACCGCCGGCATAACCGGTCCTTCTTCAATCGCCTGGGCAAAGGCTATGTACAGTATGGCGTGCAAAAATATATTTATCGACCAATAAAATTTATCGTTGCTGCTCCCATTGAAGGTGTGCAATCGATTATACAAGGTCGTCCAACACCAAGGATGTATAAAACAGGACGCTTTTTTGAAAAAATGTACGCCCGCGTAGCCTGCCTCTTTGATGATTACTACTGTGAAGATGATTACTATGATAAGCCTTCAAAATACACAGGTTATTTTGTGACTAATCAGCCAATTTACCGACCAGGAGATACGCTATTTTGGAAAGCCTTTGTCGTACATGCAAAGTCCGGAAAGCCCCTAAAAAAGCAAGTTGATGTTTATATCGGCCCCAGCTACCGTCCCAAGGTCAAGCTACCTAATTTAGCCCCCAAATCTCCAGGTGCTTATGCTGGACACTTTGTTTTGGTTGATAGTCTTGATTTGCGTTTAGATCAAGGATTCTCTATCGGTCTCAATCATAAAAACCGTAAGATCCTCGGCGACTATTTGCGATTAGAGGATTACGAGTTAGCCAAAAATGAACTAGCGATTCGTTTGGAGAGCGAAGATCACTACCAAGGTGATACCGTTCAATTCTATGTGAAAGCAAGCGATGAGAATGACCTATTTCTACCCGATGGTAGAGTAGAAATATTAGGAACAATTAGTCAATGGAATAAGCAAATCGCGGATATCACTTTTGCACCAGATACACTTTTTTATATCGAAAAAGAGCTCGACCCCCGAGAAGAAACCACCATTTCTATCCCCGATGAAAACTTCCCCTCTGCAAATTTTCAATACGAGATTCAAACCACTTTACAAACGAGCGATAATGAGCGCCTGAGCAAAAGCGACCAAGTTGACTATTACTATCAACAAACCAAAGTGACCCGTCAATTCTTACAGGATTCTATCTTGTTCAAGTACTTGGATACGGGTAAAGAAGATACTGCAAACTTAAAACTTGTAGTCCAGGCTCCAATGCGTAAAAGCATCTTAGATACCTTTGTTCAGCTACCATTACGGCTACCTATACTCCATCAAGGAAGGGAGTATATTTTCTCCGATGGAGAGTGGTCCGATAAAGTGGTCATTGAACAGGGAGATGCACAATTCAGCTTGCTCACCAACCGGCTTGGAGATTCCATTGTGGTGAATACCATCAACCCACAGCAAATTCCTTTCAATTATTTCTTTTATGAGATAGACAAAGAAGAAGCCCGAGGCTTTACTACACGCCTAGACACTATATTTAGGGTCAAAGCTTCCAAGAACGCCTACCTGATGCTGCGTTATGTTTGGGCCGGAAGAGTGATAGAAAAAAATTACGGCCTCTCTGGCACCAGGGAACAAATAACCATTGAAACCAACCTTCCTACTACCGTTTATCCAGGACAGGAACAAGAAGTGACCATCAAAGTAACCGACGAGCAGGACAAACCAGTACCTCAGGTTGACTTAACAGCCTACGGACTTACGAAAAAATTTAAGGATTATAAACAGCCTGGCTTACCCAATTTAAGTAAAGAAGGGAAAACCTTATCCATCTTCAACACCTTCGACCTAGAAGCAAAATGGAAGAAGAATGCAGAAACAGTGCTGGACAATTATCCTTTTTGGAAAGAATTTGCAAAGCTAGATGAGCTAGCATATTATCAGTTTCTTTTCCCTCAAGACAGCATCTATCGCTATTCTTATGCTACTAAAGATAGCACAAGCCAGCTAGCGCCTTATGTTCGAGAAGAAGTAATTCACATCCTAGAAATTGATCGCAAGCCTGTCTATTTCAGTTGGACTACCAATGAGTTGCCCTACGCTTTTCGAGTAAACCCTGGCTATCACCAGCTACGTTTGCGCACTTCCAAACACTGGATCACCATCGATAGCCTGTGGGTGCCCCCAGGAGAAAAACTGATTATAAGCCTATCTACTGACTTGCGTCAAAAGGGGGTACATATTCAAGCAATGAAGGAGGAGGTTAATGCGGAGCTTGTTAAAGAATATAGAAGCTACCTAATGCCTTATCAGAAAGAAGAAGGAATTCGATATTTGCAGCAGGGCGATAGGGTAATTTCCTTAGATAAAGGAAGAACTTACCAAAGTCGATTTTATAAACAAGGATGGGCGGGACCCATTTACGATGGGCCTGTTCGATTTATGGAGGATAGTATCAGTTACGATTTTCGCTTTGAAGCGGGCTTCGAATATACATTTGGAGAACGATTGCTCAAAATGAAGTCCTATGAAGAAGATTTAATTGATCTTTTTAGTCTCCCAACTTTCCAGGAATATATCTTAGATGAAGAGGCAATAACGCAAAAGACAATGCAAGCCCGCGCCTACCGCGCCAAAATGCAGCAGCTACAGTTAGAAACCTTCTACGACTATCCACAAAGAACGACGAAAGGCAAGGGAGCGCTCAAACTGAAGATAAATAAAACACGCTTGCCCAGCCCGATTCTACACCGCATGATAATCCGCTCAGAAAACCCCTACGATTTTCAGATTATACCTGGAAATAATCAGGAGGCCTATGATTTAGCACCAGGTTTTCATTCGGTCTTTCTATTTTTTGAGGATGCTCGCTACATCAAAATAGATAGTTTACCCGTAGAGGGCAATGGTATACTTTATGCCCAGCTAGATAGTATCGAACTAAGCCCCAAAGATAGCTTCAGCATCCAAACCCTACAAAAGATACAAGAAGCCCTGTTTCATCCACAAGACACCCAAGCCACTTTTCAAGCTATTCAAAAGTCCTACTTTAAGGATTTAGATATTCCAAATGATTGGACGACGGTATCGGGTTATATCACCGATGACACAGGTGATCCCTTGATCGGTGCGAGTATTCTAGTGAAGGGCACAAACTCAGGTACGGTCACAGATATTGATGGATATTATTCCATCAAAGTCCCACCTGGAACAGGAGATCTTTTTGTAAGTTATACCGGATTTTCTACTCAAGAAATAAGCACCAATGGTCGTGGCGTATTAAATGTAGGTCTAGAGAACAGCGCCGAAGTGTTTGATGAAATTGTAGTAACCGGGCTTGGAATAGCCAAGGTTAGTAGAGATGCTGCTTTGAGCACTGTGCCTACTGAAGAAAGCAAGTTGACCTTAAGACGAAAAGAGATAGCTATCCAAAATGGTATTTCAACAGCAGAAGTAACCGGCTTCCTCCAAGGAGTAGCATCGGGCGTTGAAATTAGAGGCCTGAATAGTATCCAATCAGATGCAAAGCCACTATACTTGATTGATGGTCTTCTGGTCGACGGACTACCGGTCGGACTCCGTCCTGACATGATTGCCGAGGTGACCGTACTAAAAAATGAGCAAGCAACCGCCATCTATGGCTCCAAGGCGGCAGACGGAGTCATCATCATCAATACTACAACGGGCAACTTTATCGAGCAAGTCTTAGCAGATAAGGATAAAGCTCCCATCTTGGAGCAAGGCGCTTTGGAAACTACTTTTTCTATCAGAGATCAATTCAGAGATTACGCCTTCTGGCAACCGAATCTAGTGACTGACGCAAATGGCGAAGCCCGCTTCAAGGTGACTTTCCCAGATGATGTAACCAACTGGCGCACCTTTGTATTGGCGATGGATGGCAAGCGGCACACCGCCCAGTTGGAAACCAATATCAAAGCTTATAAACCACTCATGGGGCAGCTGAATGTTCCACGGTTCCTCGTGCAAGGAGATACCAGCCAAGTAATTGCCAAAGCGCTCAACTATAGCACCGATACAGTGGCAGTTAGCACAAGTTTCTCCATCAATGAGGAGGTTCAGGATCAACAAATGCTTCGTTTGGAGGAGTCTGTGATAGATACTTTTCTGGTGGTTGCTCCGGATAAGGACACCATTTCGGTACAATATATTATCCAAAAGGAAGACGGCTATCAGGATGGTGAAAAACGCCCGATTCCAATTTTTCCACAAGGAATAGCCAGGTCTGAAGGATACTTCTTTCGCTTAAATGGGGACACCTCGCTGCGTTTGGATAGTTTTGTCCTGGACGCTCCTATCCACCTGCGAGCAGAGGCCAATTTGCTAAAAGTACTGGAGTTTGATCTAGAAAAGCTACAGCAATATCGGTACCAATGCAACGAGCAACTGGCGTCTCAATTAGGGGCCTATCTAGCCCAGCAGCGGGTCGCAAATTTCAGAGGAGAAAAATTCAAGGATATCAACAAAGCCCAACAACTCATCAATCGCCTGGAGAGCAATCAGAATCGGGAAGGCGGCTGGGGCTGGTGGAGAAAATCGAGCAGCCTTGATTGGATTACGCACCACGTTTTACGGACCCTGCAAGAAGCTAGAAATTTAGGCTATAAAGTGCAGTGGAACACCTTAGAGGATCGCTTACTTGACCAAGTTTTTGAATTAGAAGCCACAGATATAGACCGAGGATCGATCGATCTCTTAGAGCTCTTAGTGGCTTTAGAGCAGACCCTAGATTACAATCGCTATATAGCAACCATTGAGCAAAACGACACCCTGATGCCTTTGGAAGATTGCTTACGCATCCTTCGGCTCAAGCAGAAAAGGAATCTAGACTACAGCCTGGATACGCTGAAAGTCTACCAGCAAAAAGATGCCTTCGGCAATCTCTTTTATCAGGATACCCTTGCTAGATGGCTTCCACAGTCGAGCCCTATTTTTATCAACCTTTTAGTTCTAGAGGTATTACAAAATGATCCTTCATATCAGAAGCAGGCAAGCTCAATGAGGCAATACCTACTCCGTCAACGCTTCCGGATGAATACCTACGAGCGGGCGCAATGGATAGCCCTCACGCTTCCAGCTTTATTACAAAAAGATAGCCTCTTGCAGGAAATAAGCCTTTCGGTGAATGGTCGAGCAATCTCCACTTTTCCATTAGACACGGTGATCAATGCCAAGGAATCGCTAAGTCTGCAAAAGAGCGGCACCTTGCCTCTGTACCTGACTGCCTACCAAGAAGCTTGGCAAACCAGTCCAGAACCAAAGCGTGATCTCTTTGAGCTAGGTACTTCTTTTACTGAAAAAGATCACCAACTGGTTGCCGGTGAAACTACCCAAATGATTGTAGAGCTAGAGGTTAAGCAAGAGGCCAATTACGTAATGGTAGAAATCCCAATTCCAGCTGGCTGCTCCTACGCCGAGAAAAAGCGCGGCAGCTATCCGGAGGTTTATCGAGAGCATTACAAAAACTATGTAGCCGTATTTTACAAACAACTACCCATTGGAAAATATAAAATCGCCATAGATCTTTTGCCTCGTTATTCTGGTCGTTACCAACTCAATCCCGCTAAAGCAGAGCTGATGTATTTTCCCATTTTTTCAGGTAATAACAAAGGACAAAAGGTATTGATACATTAAAACCGCTTACCGATCTCAAAACCCAGGAGCAATATAGCGCCTTGGCCCGTCTCCTCGCCTTCGGTTTGGACATTCACCTCAAAGCCGAAGGCGATACTTGGTGTAAAAAAGCCCGTTTCGCCTAATTCGAAAAGGTAGCCAGCCATCGCCGTGGGTTGTACCACTACAATCTCTGTGTTGCCACCTATTTCGTTCGGTGTGCCTATATTGTCTTTCCAATCGAGGGTATTCCACCACAAATCGTTGCGCAATCCCCAGAACCAACCTGTAAAATTTTCTTTCAAATAATGCTTGTAGCCCAAGCTAAAGCCATAGCCATCGCCACGCTCATCTTCGTGTACGCCGAAGTCGCCATGTCTGATGTATTGATAGCCCAAGCGCAGGTGCAGGGCATCTTTTTCTCCAAACCCTTTTTCGATTTGTATACCAGGAATAAGACCAGTGGGATAAGCTTGAAACTCAAAACTGAGGTCAAGTGGTTGAGCAATGGTACATATGGGCAGCACCAACAAGAGTAGGTAAAGGAAAAGCGGTTTCGTCATGTTCTTGATTTGGATGAATGCTAAAGATAAGTAATCCTACACTTCGCTTGCTCCTCTACCTGGTTGACTACCTCAGGAATTTGCATACGCAGGGCGTGGAGTAAAAATTGAGCTTTATTATAATTCTGATCCAGGCCAAGCTTGTTTCGAATATTCGCCAGAAAAACGTGATAAGCCCCAATTTCAAGTTGCTCAATAATCGTTTCTTTAGGATAGCCCAATGCTGCCATTTTAAAGAGCCTCCATTCTGTGACGGTCAAGGTTTGGGGTGGCGGCCCCGTACTCAGGCGCAGCTTTTCATCGATCAAGTATTGCTGAAAGTCAAAGTCCTGGTCGTCGATTTTTGTCAAGTCCCGATTACTCAGTTTGGCGAACTGTACCTTGTATTGGGCAAGGTTATCGTGGAGCGTATAGTTGAGCCACTCTTTGGGGACATCCCAAATCGCATTAGCCGTCTGAGTACCTAATAAAAGCATTTGCAACTTGTGCTGGTTGAGGAATGATTGGCTTATTGATATTATACCCGAGAGTAAAAGAACATCTGGATATTTACTTGCGAGCGATTAGAACATGAAGTTGTCTAAGGTTTTCTGTTGCAGGCGAGAAAACAGTATTTTGAGGCT
>JBELML010000055.1:0-36372 GCA_042095835.1 Saprospiraceae bacterium | reverse complement strand
GCTTTTTAACGAAGAGTAGCCTTAAAAGATGTTTTTGATAGCCCAACAAGGAAACATTAAACAGCTTCCTTATCCTAAAAATTAAGACATATGCGTCTGTACCAATTGTTATTGTATATCATTTGTATCACCTTTTTAACCAACTGCGAAGTGAAAGACATAGCATCAGATGCACAGCCTATTGAGCATCAACTTTGGAATGAACTATTACAGGAATACGTTGACCAAGATGGCTGGGTCAACTATCAAGGCTTCATTCAAGACTCCACAAAATTCAATAGCTATTTGGACCTCCTCCAGGCCAACCATCCAAATGAAAAGAATTGGACCTCCTCCGAGCGCCTGGCTTATTGGATCAATGCCTATAATGCTTTCACCATCAAGCTCATCGTAGATAACTACCCTACGGCAAGCATCAAAGATATCAAATCGGGTATACCATTCATCAACAGCGTTTTCGATATTAAATTTATCAATATCGAAGGTATTGCCTATAGCCTCAACAATATTGAGCACGGCATTATTCGTCCCAAATTTGACCAACCCTTGATTCACTTTGCAGTAAACTGTGCCTCCTATTCTTGTCCAAAGCTCAGCAACAAGGCTTTCTGTCCAAAAACCTTGGATGATCAATTGAAAAAAGCCGCAAAAGATTTTGTCAACGATCCTACTAAAAATACTATTGGTGAAAACCAGTTGGAATTATCCAAAATTCTACAATGGTATTGGCTAGATTTCAAGGACCACTATGATTCGAGAATTGCCTTTCTGAATATCTATAGCGAGCAAACAATTAAGGAAGATGCGAAGACCACTTTCAAAGATTATAACTGGACTTTGAATGAGCGAACGAATTAAGAGTATGTTTAAATTCAGCACTTTGGGCTACCATTACCCTGCACAGTGTTAAATTTAAACATACTCTATCATTTTTTACGCTTATGCAAATCCAGCAATTTTACTTCCCGATAAAAGACGTATTGAGCAGAGGTCTTGGCTATAAAAAACCCATAAAATCCATCTAGGAAACCTCTACGCAGTAGATACTCGCTCAAAAATCGTAAGGCAGGTTTGCATAAGACCCTCAACCAAGTTCCCCTTTTGCCTTTCTCATAAAAAGCTTGGGCCGCTACGGTACTAAATTTATTGATGGTTTGTATCCTATCCTCAAAACTTGAATTCGTATAATGCAGGATATCGCCCTGTAGATGAGCTTGAGTGGCATTAGTAAGAGGTACGAATTTATCATGTGGATTGATCCCGACCACTTCGTATTGACGGCGATCAAAAAGCCGCATTTTCTTATCAGGATACCATCCGCCATGCCGAATCCAACGATCATTAAGGTTACTCATGCGGTTCATCGTGTGGCAGTCATGGCTCCAATTCTGCTTGGCTACAATAACCGATTTCAAGAGCTGCGGATCAAGTGCCTCGTCAGCATCAAGCACTAGCACTCGATTGTACTTGGCCTGACTAATCGCATATCGCTTTTGCTCGATATAGCCAGAGAATGGACGCTGCTCCACCCTTGCTCCAAGTGATTGAGCAATCTCTACCGTACGATCGTTTGAAAAGGAATCAACCACCAGCATTTCGTCTACTACTTCTTGGGCGCTCTTGAGACAGCGCGCAATATTGGCTTCCTCGTTGTAAGTAATTACAACCAAAGAAAGGGCCTCTTGAACAGCATGATCCATTATCGGACTACTGGGCAGCTCTTACAAAAGTAGCATCCTTCAAACCGTAGATCAAGCGGTTGATATCAGAATCGTTTAATTCTAATTTCCCTCGAATGATGATCGGCTCAGCAGTATATTTGATTGGCTCATTGGCGTAGACTTCCATCACCGTCTCTGGTCCAGCGCCGCCGCAGAAGAAACACATATTATAAGGGAAGGCAGAAAAGATGAATTCCTTGTGGTTTTTATAGCCTTCTACTGGTATAATGTACCCTTTCACCTCTACTTCTCCACTTTCTAGCTTTTTCACCTGCTCACTGAATACAGGTACGTCAACTTTGAACCCAAGCATCTCGTCGTACTCTTTCTCAAAAGTAATCTTAGCTAAGGTTTTCCAGATATTATCAGCTGATACTTGTGCCTGTGTAGACACTGTAAAAGTAGTGAGAAGCAATAAAAAGAATAATCTCTTCATAATAATTGTGCGTTAAAATAGAAATACAAAGGTAACAACAACTTGGAACTATTTTGGTGCAAATCAAAACCTACTTTATCATAATGCTAACATTTGAGGATGTTTTCAAGGTACTAGCATAATTCTCCAAAATCCCTTATATTTGCGACACATATAGGAAAAAGTCATTGAGGGAACCGAAAAGTTCCCTCTTTTTTATGCCCTAAGTAACGATCAAAAAATAACTTATCGATTTATGGCGGAATCTTTTGCCCCAATACTTCGTTAAAAAGCCTCGCTAATGCCCTGCATTATCTACGTTTTTTGCCTTGTCTTGAAACAAAATCTTCTCGGCCAAAATGCGAGATTTATTCCTTGTCCGTTACTAAACATTCTGGGGAGCACCTCTTTACAAAGTTAAATCTGGGGTGCCACCAATAACAAAATGAATACTTGAGCTCGTGATTGTCGAAAAGATAACAGACTTATTGACGCAAAAATTTGAGGAAGAAGACTACGATGATTGCTTCATTGTAGAAATCAAACACAATCCTACTAACAATAAACTAGCTGTTTTTGTAGATGCAGATTCAGGTATGACCTTTAGAAAATGCCAGCGACTCAGTAGGTATCTAGAATCTTACATCGACGAGGAAGGTTGGATTGGCGAAAAATATATTTTAGAAGTATCATCACCTGGAATAGATCGTCCTTTGGTGATGCCAAGACAATTCAAAAAAAATATCGGCAGAAGACTGGAGTTGGAAGTAGATATTGATGATAAAAAAAGAAAGGGCGTACTGACTAAAGCTGATGAAGAGGGCATTTGCCTCAGCTTCGAGCAAACTAGAAAGCAAGGAAAGAAGAAGATTAAGGAGCAAGTAGAATTAGAGCTGCCTTACTCTGCGATCAAAAAAGCAACTGTAAAAATTTCATTCAAAAAATAATATTATGAATCTGGTAGATACATTTTCGGAATTTAAGTCCGGAAAAAATATAGACCGTCCTACAATGGTGAGAGTGCTGGAAGATGTATTCCGCACCTTAATCAGGAAGAAATATGGATCGGATGAAAACTTTGATGTAATCGTCAACACCCAAAAAGGGGATTTAGAGCTCTGGCGGGTACGCGAAATCGTTCCCGATGGTGAGGTGACCGATGACCGTAGTCAGATTTCTATCTCTGAGGCATTTGATATCGATGAGGATTATGAAGTTGGTGAAGAGTGCTACGAACAACTGGAGTTGATTGACTTTGGACGTCGGGCCATCATGGCTGCTCGCCAAACCCTGATTTCCAGAATCATGGAGTTGGAGAAAGATGAAATCTATAAGAGCTACGTCGATCGTGTTGGAGAAATGATTGTCGGCGAAGTACATCAGATTTTAAAGAGAGATATTCTTGTTTTAGATGATGCTACTGGCCACGAATTGTTACTTCCTCGTCCAGAAATGATCAAAGGCGATTATTTCAGAAAGGGAGATATGGTACGCGGGGTGATTGCTAAAGTGGAAATGAAAAACAACAACCCTAGTGTAGTCATGTCTAGAACAGATTCTAGATTTTTAGAGAAACTAATGGAACAAGAAGTACCTGAAATAGAGGATGGCCTGATCAGCATCAGAAAGATTGTGCGTATACCTGGCGAACGTGCCAAGGTAGCGGTAGAGTCTTATGATGATCGTATCGATCCGGTAGGTGCATGTGTAGGTATGAAGGGTTCCCGTATTCACGGAATTGTAAGAGAGTTGAAGAATGAGAATATTGATATCGTCAACTTCACCAACAATTTATCACTCTTTATACAGCGTTCTTTGACGCCTGCTGCTGTATCAAGAATCGACTTAGATACAGACAATGCTAGAGCAAACGTCTATCTGGAGCCAGATCAAGTATCGCTTGCGATTGGTAAAGGAGGATCGAACATCAAACTGGCCAGTCAATTGACGGGCTTGGAGATAGATGTATTCCGTAATGTAGAAGAGTATGAAATAGACGATGTCGATTTAGACGAGTTCAAAGATGAAATCGAAGATTGGGTGATCGAGGCCTTCAAGTCAATTGGCTGTGATAGTGCCCGTAGCGTATTAAATCTCAGCGCTGACGAGCTCTTGCGTAGAACAGACCTTGAGGAGGAGACCATCAAAAATGTATTGTCCATCCTTCAGAATGAATTTGATGATTAAGAGGATGTTTAAAACCTATTGGGCCGATCTATAACTTTATAAATCGGCCCAAATCGCTTGTAGGATCATTATTTTTAAGCAATCTATACGAAAAACGAACTCTTTTATTTAAGTTTGTGTTGATGTGGAATGGAAGTCAGCTTGGATAAACCAAATAGACATTAAATTAGAGAATATTAGCTCGCTAAGCCTTAGTGTGTGTTTTGATTGGTCTTTTTCACCTATCTTTGCATTGAATTTCAAAAAATAAGAATCGCTATACAATTTTCCTAATCCATTGATAACGGGAGAGAAGCAAAAACTAGCCGCCTGACAACAGCCACAGGTCGCTAGGATTTAAGTATTAAAACATAATAATGGCGAAACGTTTAGTTAAGATAGCAAAAGAACTCAATGTTGGTACAAGCACAATTGTCGATTTTCTGACGGATAATGGTCACGAAATCGAGAATAAGCCTACGGCCAAGATTACCGATGAGATGTATGATTCGCTGCTGAAAGAGTTTCAAAAGTCTATCGACATTAAAGAAAAAGCACGTCAAATCAACATTGGTTCTAGAAACAAGAAAGAAGATGCCCCTGAAGTCGCTGTAGAAGTTGCTCCTCCACCACCAGTGGTTGAACAAACCCCTCCTGCTGTAGAGGAAACGAAAGAAGAGGTCGTCACTAGAGCTGAAGCTCCTCGGATTAAGTTAAAAACACTAGGTAAAATTGACTTGGGAGGCAACCTTCAAAAAAGGGCTAACAAGCCTACTGAAGAGCCTAAAGAAACAAAACCTGCCCCTAAAGCTGAAGTTGAAACACCTCCGCAAAAAGAGGAAACCACCCCCGCTGCTGAAGCTCCGGAGGAAAAAACACAAGCACCACAAGAAGTGATAGAAACGCCACCAAGCACAAAAACTGAAGCGCCCGTCGCTGAAAAAGACTTACCTACTCTAGAAGATAATAGCCAAGATGCTACAACTATAGTAGAAAATGAAGGGGAATTGCCAGAGGGGCGAGACCCTAAAGACGTTTTCAGAGGCAAAACGCCAGAGCTTAGAGGATTGAAGATTTTGGGTAAAATTGATACCAACAAGTTTCAAAGACCTAAAAAGAAGAAAACCAAAGAAGCTGGTGCTCCTGAAAAAAGAGAAAGAAACAACCCTCAGCGTCCCAACTCTGGCAATGACGGTAGAGTGAGGAGACCTCGCGCCACCAGTGGTGGGCAAACGCCAGGACCCAACAGGCAAAAACCTGGATCTGGCAATACCAGTAATAATAGTGGAAGTGGTGATGCACCACAACGCAAAAAAAGAAAACGCAAAAAGATTGCGGTTGAGAATACTCCTGGTAGTAGCAACCAAAATCAAGGTGGAAATAGCAGAGGTGGAAGTAATAGAGGTGGAAATAGAACCGCCGATAGAGGTAAAGCTCGTAAAAGATCTATCCAAAAAGATGAGACTAAAGAAGTCTCTCAAAAGGAGATCGAAGAAAAGATCAAGGCTACCATGGCCCGTCTTCAGGGTGGTGGTAAAAAAAGAAGACAGAAGCTTCAAAGAGATAAAAGAGATCGCTTAAAAGAAAAGCAAGAAGCTTTAGAAGCGCAGCAGGAGACTGACAAGAAATTAGAAGTTACAGAATTCATCTCTGTTTCTGAGCTAGCTAGTATCATGAATGTACCGGTCACTGATGTGATCACTACTTGTATGAACCTGGGTATCATCGTTTCGATCAACCAGAGACTTGATGCCGAAGTCATCGAACTAGTAGCCGATGAATTTGACTTTGAAGTTTCTTTCATCAACGCAGAAGAGCAGCTAGCTGGAGAGGAAGAAGAGGAGATTATAGATGATCCTGCAGATTTGGAGCCTCGTAATCCTATCGTTACCGTCATGGGTCACGTTGACCACGGTAAAACTTCTCTATTAGATTATATCCGTAGTGCTAATGTAGCCTCCGGTGAGGCAGGTGGTATCACCCAGCACATTGGTGCCTACGAGGTAAAAACCGAAGGTGGTCAAGGGGTTACCTTCTTAGATACACCTGGTCACGAGGCCTTTACAGCGATGCGTGCCAGGGGTGCGAAGGTTACAGATATTGCCATCATCATTATTGCAGCAGATGATAATATCATGCCTCAAACCAAGGAAGCCATTTCTCACTCTCAAGCTGCGGGCGTTCCTATGGTATTTGCTATCAATAAGATTGATAAACCAGGTGCTCAACCAGAGCGCATCAAGCAAGAGTTGGCGAGTATGAATTTCCTAGTCGAAGAATGGGGAGGTTCTTATCAGTCACAAGATATATCTGCTAAAAATGGTACCGGTATCGATGAGCTACTAGAAAAGGTATTATTAGAAGCAGAAATCCTCGAACTAAAAGCGAATCCTAAGAGACTTGCTACTGGTACTGTAGTGGAAGCTTCTCTTGAAAAAGGCCGTGGTTATGTAACCAAGGTGCTTGTCCAGAATGGTACACTGCATATCGGTGATCCGATTGTAGCAGGTGAGCATGCTGGTAAAGTACGTGCCATGATGAATGAAAGAGGTAAACGTATAAAGGAAGCCGGTCCTTCTAAACCTGTGATGATCCTAGGTCTAAGTGGTGCTCCACAAGCTGGAGAAATCATGAAAGAAATGGAAACAGAGCAAGATGCAAAAGCACTGGCAACGAAGCGTTCTCAGATTTCTAGAGAGCAAGCCAACCGAGCTACTAAACGTATCTCGCTCGATGAGATCGGTCGTCGTCTTGCCTTAGGTACCTTTAAAGAGTTGAACTTGATCGTTAAAGGGGATGTGGATGGTTCTGTCGAAGCATTATCAGACTCCTTAATCAAACTATCCGTTGAGACGGTACAAGTAAATGTTATCCATAAAGCAGTGGGTCAGATTATTGAATCCGATGTATTGTTGGCATCTGCTTCTGATGCAATTATCATTGGTTTCCAAGTACGTCCTTCTATGAATGCGCGTAAATTAGCAGAGAAAGAAGGTGTACAAATCAAAACCTACTCTATCATCTACGAAACAATCGAGGAAATCAAACTCGCTATTGAAGGGATGCTCGAACCTACTAAAGAAGAGAAACTCTTGGGTGAGGTGGAAATTCGCGAAACCTTCAAAATATCCAAAGTGGGTACCGTTGCCGGTTCTTATGTTAAAGATGGTAAAATCGCTAAAAACAACCATATCCGTTTGATCCGCGATGGTATTGTCGTCTATCCTACCAAGGAAGGGGCGCACGGTAAATTAGCTTCACTCAAACGCTTTAAAGATGATGTGAAGGAAGTCAAGAATGGTCTAGAATGTGGTCTTTCTATCGAAAACTTTAATGATATAAAGGTTGGCGATACGGTCGAGGCTTATGAGATTATCGAGATCAAACAAACACTTGATTATTCTAAACGATAAGAAGTTAATAGCTTCTATACTAAAAGCCATTGCGTCTTCTCAGATGCAATGGCTTTTTTATTATCCCTCCACCGCCGTTCCATTATAGCCTACTAATCCCAGGAGTTCGCTTATCTCCTCCGCAGTAAGACTATCTGTCTCAACACTTAGGATACGATCAGCGTGCTCTAGATCGACCTCCCAATTTTCAATAGCGGGTTCATCATCAAGGATAGGTTTTACTTTTGCTTTGCAGCCACCACAATTGATATCTGTCTTAAGTTTTATCGTATGCATATTTATAGTTTTATCCATTTTAATCTTAAGCTATTTAAAACCACTGAAACAGAACTGAAAGCCATAGCTGCCCCCGCAATCATAGGATTCAATAAAAACCCATTAATCGGATAGAGCACGCCTACTGCAATTGGAATAGCCAATATATTATACACAAAGGCCCAAAATAAATTCTGCTGGATGAATGCCAGCGTTTTGCGAGAAAGCTTAAGCGCTTTAGGGAGCAGATGCAGGTCCGTACCGACTAAAGTCATTTGAGCAATATCGATGGCTATATCACTCCCATTACCCATAGCTATACTCATGTCTGCCAAGGCCAGGGACTCCGCATCGTTGATTCCATCACCAACCATGGCTACTTTTTTCCCTTTTTGCTGTAAATCTTTCACGTATTGGCCTTTTTCTTCAGGAAGCAAACCCGCATACCATTGCGATATACCTACCCTTTCTGCAATACGCTTGGCATTGGCTTTGTGATCGCCAGTAAGCATCCAAACTTCTTTTCCATCTGCGGCGAGTTGCTGAATAGCCTCCTTAGCTCCTGGTTTGATTTCGTCGTCAATTACAAAATAAGCGAGTAGGCTTTTATTTTTTCCAAAAAAAACTAGGCTTCCCTCCTGCCCCACCGCAAAATCATCGCTTAGAACAGCTCCATTTTGCTGGGCCAAGCCTTGGTTGCCTACCCAATATTTTTCTTGAGCCTCAGTCCAAGCCTCCAAGCCCTTGCCAGCTTGCTCTTCTTGAGTCTCAAAATCAACAGCACTGCTATCAATGGCCGATAAAGCATTGATGATGGCATTGGCTAGAGGATGATCCGAACGCTGCTCCATAGCTTTAAGAATGGCCCTATCGCTAGCGATAGCTTCAGGCATCCATACCGCCTCTTTCACCTGGGTATTGCCGCTCGTAATCGTTCCCGTCTTATCCATCATGATCACATCAATCTGCTGCACCATCTCTAGACTAGCAGCATCTTTGATTAGAATATTATGCTGTGCGCCCTTGCCTACTCCGACCATAATTGCCGTAGGCGTAGCAAGGCCCAATGCACAAGGACAAGCGATAATCAATACCGCAATTGCATTATTAATAGCCATATCTAATTGATCCCATCCACCGATACTTATCCAAAGTATAAAAGTAGCCAGGGCAAGTAAAAGTACTACGGGTACAAATACGCTGGCGACCTTGTTTACAAAGCGCTCAATCGGGGCCTTACTACCTTGAGCCCGCTGCACGCTATCTATAATTTTAGCTAATACCGTAGCATCGCCTGCCTTTTCAATTTCTACCTCCAGGCTCCCCTTTTGGTTCATGGTACCTGCAAAAACTTTCGCCCCTATCGTTTTGGCAGCAGCCTGAAACTCTCCGGTAATCGCACTTTCATCAACATAGGACTTCCCTTTGATCACACGACCATCTACAGAGACTTTTTCTCCAGGTTTAATCAAAGCCAATTGCCCTGGTTTCACAAAGTCGACTTTGGTTGGAATCACTCGCCCACGCAACAGAATATTAACCATCTGTGGCTCTAGGTCCATTAGTTTTTCTATTGCTTGGCCCGTTTTTGACTTGGCCCACTCTTCGAGCCATTTCCCGAGGGTGATAAAAGTGATAATCACTAAAGCCGCCTCGTAATACAGGTGTGGTTCTAAACCTTTGGAGCTCAGATATGCCGGAAACAAGGTATTGAAAAGGCTGTATACAAAAGCAATACCAGTACTCAAGGCTACAAGGGTATCCATGCTGACCTTGCCCATCTTGGCCTGCTGCCAAGATTTTTTATAATAGGATAAACCCAAGCCAAATAAAACAGGTATCGACAATAAAAGCGAAAGCCAGGGTGTCCATACCCAATTGGGAAAGCCCATAGCCAGAACCACCACAGGTACCGTCAATAATGCTGAAATCAATGTACGCCTTTTGAGCGCATTTTGGAGGCTAGCCTGATAAGTACGGATACCTTTTTTGCTCTTGATCTGCTCCAGGTCATATCCTTCTTTTTGCAAAACCGACTTCAACTGATCTGAGGGTAGGTCTCCTCTCCAACTGACCGTAGCGGTATGATTAGAAAGGTTAACCGAGGCTTGCTCTACTTTAGAAACCTGCTTTAGGGCTTTTTCTACCTGAATCACACAGGCAGCGCAATGCATACCCTTGACTTGAAATATTTCTGATACAGATTGATCTGCCATAATAAACGTCATTAAAACTATCTCGCTACAAATTTTTCAATTTGACTTTTGGCAAGATGACTTTTCACAATTGTCTTTAGTTTTAACAAATCATAATCGAATAAGTCTTTCTGTAGAGCTAATAATTCATCAAATTTTTTGCCCGTATTGCTGTACTCACTTTGTAAAATATTCAGTGCCGCTTTGACAATGACGATTTGCTCTTCATAAAGTGCATATTGCGTGATCGCCGTCTGATAATCCGCAAAAGCTTTTTTAAGCTGGGTAGCCATTTCGTGTTTAAGGTCCGCTTTTTGATTTTGCAGGATTTCTTTTTTTATTTTTTCTTCCTCATTTTTCGCCAAATAACGCTGCTGATGAAGAGGTATTTTTACAGAGCCTCTGACTTGTATAATATCTCGACCATTATTAGTAGGATCAGCATCCGTACGGCCATTCACCAGGAAGTAATCCAAACCAAGACCAAAGGCGGGTTGATTACGCTTCTCGTTGACCAGCATTCTTTGATCTACAATATTTTCTTGCTGCTGAAAGGCAACTAATAAAGGATGATCATCCGTAAAGCTGGCCAGTAGAGCTTCTTCGGCATAAGGTAGTTGGGCAAGCTCCAGCTTCTCTAGCAGAAAGAATTTATTATTATAATCTTGATTGAGATAATGATTTAAATCTGATTGAGGTTGTACCTCTTCCCCTTTCAAGGTGATGATCTGCTGCTCAAGTGCTTTGACTCGCAGTTGAGCTCTCAGGGCATCCGCAGCAGTAGCTTGGCCACTAGCTACCTTAGTGATCGCAAACCGCTCTAAGGATTTAAACAGGTCGATATTACGATTCAAAATACGCTGGCTCTCTTTTAACTCATATAGAGATAGGTAGGCTTTTTTTACTTGATAGACCAGGTCATAAGTACTCGCTTCCCTATAGCTATATATAGTTTTCGCTTCTGCAATGGCCAATTCTCTTTGTGCATTGAGTAATCCTTTTTGAGGCAACATTTGACTAGCTCCAATCCTCAAAAGCTGAGCACCTAAGCGAGTCTCAACAGGTAGAATAAACGCGCCTAATGACAATTCAGGATCAGGCAGTTGACTGACCTGATCAGGCTTGGTCCAAGCCGCCTGATATTCCAAATCTGCCGTTTTGAGTTGCAAGTTTTCCTCTAAAGCAATCTTCACCAAAGCATTCATCGTCTGTCCACTAAGCATGCTAGACACACCAAGGATTAGGAGAATGAGGTAGAAGTTTTTATTTTTATTGAAACGAGTACACATACCTTCCTTTTTTAGCGAAGTCATTGTATTGACCATTAGGAGAATAAACTTACACACATGAAAAGACATCTACTACTTTTATGCCTATTTTCTTCCAGCCTTATCTATGGGCAATACAGTATCAAAGATATTTTGAGCAGCCCATTTCCTAGTGATTTGGTTGCCGCTCAGGAAAGTGAGCAGGTTGCCTGGGTTTTTAACCAAGAGGGAAAAAGAAATATCTGGCTTGCTGACCTCACTACTGGTCAAAGCGAAGCCATCACTAATTATTCATCAGATGATGGCCAGGCGATCAGCAACCTGCAATTCACACCCGATGACCAAGCTATTCTTTTTGTCAGAGGTGGTGCGCCCAATCGTCGAGGAGAAATCCCAAACCCAACGAGTGCTCCCGATGGAGCTCAAAGACTAATCCTTAAGATCACCCTATCCAATAATGCCATAGATACCTTAAGTACTGGAGCGGCACCGACCTTATCACCCGATGGACAACAGCTCGCTTTTCTTAAAGGTGGTCAAGTTTGGCTTTATGATATGGAGAAGGAAATGGCGAAAAAGGCCTTTACCATCCGAGGGAGCGCTAGTGGACTCCGCTGGTCGCCTAATAGTAGCTACCTCGCTTTTGAGTCGCGTCGTGGAGATCATGCATACGTTGGTTTATTCGATTTAGCAAACCATCGATTAGCCTATATTTCGCCTAGTGTTGACAATGACGGTCAAGTCGCTTGGTCGCCCGATGGGACCCAAATCGCTTTTATTCGCATTCCTAGTCAAAGCGGCATGCTACCTTTTATGCCGCGTCGATCGGCCCTGCCCTGGTCCATTCTAGTACATGATTTAGACAAGCAGACAACCCAAGAGATATGGAAAGCTCAAGAAGGCACAGGTAGTGCTTTTCGGGGTATCTCCTCCGCTAATGCTATTTTCTGGACGCAAGATGATCATATCACCTTTCCCTACGAAGGAGAAGGCTATACTCAGCTTTATGCTGTCCCTGCCAATGGTGGTCCAGCAAAGTGGTTGACGCCTGGACAATTCGAGGTACAGTTCGTCTCTATGACACCTGACCGTAGCCAAATTCTATATTCATCCAACCAAGGCGATGTGGACCGACAGCATGTTTGGAGTGTAAGCCCTGGCCAATCTCCCAAACGCTTGACTGGCGATAGTGGTATCCAATGGTCTCCTTTGGCGACCAAAGGAGGCATGACCGTTTGTCTAGCCAGCTCAGAGACCTTCCCAGCCTACGTAGCTAAAGTTGACAATGGCCAAGTCTCCCAAATAGCCAAGGATGATTTTCCAGCGACCTTTCCAAAGAGAAAGTCACTCGTAGAGCCTGAGCAGGTAATCTTTTCCGCATCGGATGGCATGAAAATACATGGCCAATTATTCAAGCCAGCTAAGATGGAGAAGGGTAAACAATACCCCGCCGTCCTTTTCTTTCACGGTGGCTCTAGAAGACAAATGCTACTTGGTTTTCATCACCGAGGCTATTATCACAACGCTTACGCCCTGAATCAATACCTAGCCAGCCAAGGTTATATTGTACTCTCTGTCAACTACCGCAGTGGGATCGGCTATGGCATGGAATTCCGAGAAGCCTTGAACTATGGTGCTAGAGGCGCTAGCGAGTTTAATGATGTGATGGGCGCTGGCACCTATCTGCGTAGCAGAGCCGATGTCAATCCTCAAAAAATTGGTCTGTGGGGCGGCTCCTATGGAGGCTATCTTACCGCCTTGGGACTTGCAAAAGCCTCTGACCTTTTTGCAGCAGGTGTGGATATACATGGCGTACACGATTGGAATGTAGTCATCAATAATTTTGTACGATCCTATGACCCTGCCAAGCAAGCCGAAGTAGCGGCATTAGCGCTCCAATCCTCTCCTATGCCCTATGTCAAAGACTGGCGCTCGCCTGTCTTACTGATCCATGGAGACGATGACCGCAATGTTCCATTCAGCGAAACTGTGACTATTGTAGAAGCCCTACGTCAACAGAAAGTCCATTTTGAACAGTTGATATTTCCTGATGAGGTTCATGGGTTTTTACTGCACAAAAACTGGGTGGCTGCCTTCGAAGCCACTGCCGATTTTTTTGATCGGATGCTCAAAGAATAATTATTTTAAATCGATTCAATACAAACAAAAAACCATTATTATGTTTAAAGAATTTAGAGATTTCATCATGCGTGGCAACGTTCTGGAGTTGGCCGTAGCCGTTATTGTAGCAGGTGCCTTTGGTGCGATTGTCACCTCTTTCACTAGCGATATTATCATGCCTCCAATCGGTCTAGCATTAGGTGGTGTTGACTTTTCTGATCTAGCGATGACCCTGCAAGCAGCAGAGATGAATGATGCTGGTGAAGTAGTCAAAGAAGCAGTACAAATCAAATATGGTGCTTTCTTCCAGAAAGTGATCGACTTTATCATCATCGCCTTTATTATCTTCATGCTCGTCCGCTCTTACAAGAAAATGACGGAGAAAAAGCAAGCTGAAGAAGCACCAGCTCCTCCTCCAGGACCAAGTGCAGAAGATTTACTCTCAGAGATTAGAGACTTGTTGAAGTCTCAGCAATAAAAGAGACTACTACTTAGTAGATAGGCGCCATCTCGACAAATTCGGGATGGCGTTTTTTATTGGTTATAGTCTAATTTTCCGATCCCATATTTCCTTCGTCAGCAAAGCTATAATAGCCGTGCTCGGTGACAATCAGGTGATCCAATACTTGTACATCCATTAATTGGCCGGCCTTTTTGAGTTTTTTCGTTAAATCGAGATCTGCTTGGCTGGGTCTCAACTGTCCGGAGGGATGGTTATGTCCTAGAATAATACCACTGGCAAGAGATAGGATAGCCTTTTGTAGGACCAGCCTATTGTCGACCACTGTGCCCGTAACACCTCCAGAACTAATCTGAATAGCATCGATGACTTTATTGGCTCGATTGAGTAAGATCACCCAAAATTCCTCATGAGGTAGATTTCCAATCTTGGGCTGAAAAACTTGGAAAGCATCTCTGCTTGAGGTGATCGTCGGTTTCTTTTCAGGGTCGCTTAGCTGATGCCGACTCCCCAATTCTAAAGCAGCAGTTAAGCTAATAGCCTTTGCCATTCCTATCCCTTTAAACTGACATAACTCTTGCAAGGATGCCCTGCTTAAAGCGTTTAAGTCATTCTTGAAATGGCGTAGTATACGTTTGGAAAGACTAAGTGCCGATTCTGCTCGACTACCTGAACCTAAAAGGATGGCAATCAGTTCAGCATTAGAGATCTGTTTGCGACCGAGACGCTGCATCTTCTCCCGGGGCCGATCTTCCTCTGCCCACTGTTTGATGCTCAATTTTGGTGTAGAATATTGATTCATTCCTGATTAGTTGACCGTAATCAGGGTGCTTTAAGTAGAAAATAGTTTATTTGTAAATGTAGTAGAATGATCGGGCTTCGTATAAATCGAATAGTCCAAAATTTGTCGGATGGCAGCATATACTTTTAAAAAGGCAGAACGCTTAAAAAGCCGCAAAAAAATCAAAAGACTTTTTGCCAATGGGAAATCTTTTGCCGTATACCCACTACGTGTCATCTGGACTGAGGAGCTTGATGAGCAGCAGCCTTTCCCTGTACAATTTGCGCTGACTGTACCTAAAAAGAAATTTGCTAAAGCTGCTCATCGCAATCGCTTGCGACGTAGAATGCGAGAAGCTTGGCGACTCCACAAACATCAGCTATACAAGAAATGTGAAAAAGCAGAGCGTTTTTATAGCTTTATGATTATCTATACCGCAGCTGAGGAATTGCACTATGAGGATATCGAAAAAGCCATGAAAAAGATAATTTCTAGGTTTAGAACCTAAACACTCACAACCGATCTCATTAAATCATACTCTTTGGAATAAAACCACACACAATATGCGTCTTTCACTAATCATCATCTGCTGCTTTCTTGGCTATGCTGCATCTGGGCAGAAGTATTTGCAAATCGAAAAATATGGCAGCCCTTATACCGAGAAACTAGAACTGGGTTCATTCCTGACCTATCAGGTAGAGAATGACAAAATCTGGTACCAAGGATATATGCGAGATTTAAGATTTGATATCAACGTCATCGAGTTTGATGATCGCTTTGTGAACCTCGACAATATTACCGCTTTCCAGTTTGAAAGACGCTGGCCTAAATCTCTTGGCACCCAACTATTATTGCTTGGTGTTGCCTGGTCGGGTTGGGCGCTGATCGGTACAGCTACCGATGGAGATCCAGATACCAATTACCGCTGGTCCGATGCTGTAGTGACAGGAGCTAGCGCGGGTATAGGCATTTCTCTACCTCTACTCTTTGGGAAAAAGACCATCAAATTCGGTGGTAAAAAGCGTTTGAGAATGGTCGATATTAGGTTTTAGAAAGGAAATATTCAATCGCCAGAGCATAGCCTTTTAGTCCTAATCCGATAATACTACCTCTGCAATTCGCCGCGGTATAAGAGTGGTGCCGAAAGGTCTCTCTGGCATGGATATTTGAAATATGCACCTCTACAAATGGTGTTGTCACCCCGGCAATAGCATCTGCAATAGCTAGAGAAGTGTGCGTAAAGGCTCCTCCATTCAGGATAATGCCATCAAAGGAAAAACCAAGTTCATGGATTTTATCGATGATGGCTCCTTCGTGATTACTTTGAAAATAATGTAGCGCTACCTGAGGATAAGCTGCCTTTAAGTCAGCAAAGTAGTCCTCAAAAGTTTGTGTGCCATATATTTCAGGTTCCCTTTTCCCTAATAAGTTCAGGTTGGGGCCATTGATGATCAAAAGTTGCATCTACTCTAGTTTCCTAAATCAGAGAAAAACTTAATTCGAATCAAACGAATCTCTTCCATCGTGAAATCTTCGTCTTTGAGCTCTGCGTAAGCCTCTTCTGCCGTACCCGTCTCGGATTCCATGAAGTATTCATAGATTTCCTCGCGAACATACTCATCGAGGTAATCGTCCAGATAATAGTCGATATTCACCTTTGTACCTGAAGCTACAATCGCGTCCAACTCATCGAGCAAATCTTCCTTCGACATATTACCTGTGTCCGCAATATCGTCTAGAGGAATTTTACGATCGATACCCTGGATGATCGTAACTTTAGCTTTCGATTTATTGGCTACTTGCTTGACTACGAAGTCCGAAGGTCGATCGATATCATGATCTTCTACATAGCTAGAGATGAGACTTAAAAATGGCGTACCATATCTTTGTGCCTTCCCTCTACTGACCCCAGAAATCTTGCACATTTCTTCCAAAGAAATTGGATATTGAGTCGCCATATCTTCTAGCGAAGGGTCCTGAAAAATCACAAATGGCGGTATGTCCTTGCGCTGTGCCTCTTTTCTACGGAGGTCTCTTAGCATTTGTAAAAGTTGATTGTCCAGAGCTGCGGTAGCGGTTGAGTTTTCTCCATCATCGATACTTAGCTTATCGTAGTTATGATTGAGTGGAGCCTCGATTTTATAGGGCGACTTTATATAACTATGGCCCTGTTCGGTCATTTTGAGCAGGCCATAAGTCTCGATATCCTTATATATCAGGTTGTGTAGCAGTCCTGTACGGTAAACAGAACTCCAAAAATTAAAATCTTGTTCTTTGCCAATACCAAAGTGGGACTTTTTATCAAAGCCAAAGTCCTTCATCTCTTTACTATCCTTGCCCATTAAAAAGGCGACCATGGTTTTGATACCAAAATTCTCATCCAAAGCCACCACCCCTTCCAGGGCCTGCTTCATTTGTTCTGTGATATCAATCTTCTCTTTTGGATGACGGCAATTATCGCACATTTTGTTACACTCCGCATCGTCGTATTGCTCTCCAAAATAGAGTAGCAGGAATTTTCTTCTACAGGCCGTTGTTTCAGCGTAAGCTATGACTTCTTGCATCAACTGTGCGCCCATTTCTCTTTCAGCTACCGGTTTATCCCTCAAGAATTTTTCAAGTTTGAGGATATCTTTGTAGGAATAAAAAGCAATACACCGCCCATCTAATCCATCACGCCCAGCTCTACCCGTTTCTTGGTAATAATTCTCAATACTTTTGGGCATATCGTAGTGAATCACAAAACGGACATCTGGTTTATCGATACCCATACCGAAGGCAATAGTTGCGACGATGACATCTACATTTTCCATCAAGAAATCGTCCTGGGTCTTTGACCTCGTTTTGGCATCTAATCCCGCATGATAAGGCGCGGCCTTAATATCGTTGACAAAAAGGGCTTTGGCAATCTCCTCAGCAGCTTTCCTGGATTGTACATAGATAATACCAGACTTTCCAGATAGCCCCTTAATCACCTGGATAATACTTTTCACGGTCTGCTCTCTATTGCCTTTAGGTCTAACCTCGTAGTATAAATTTTCTCGATTAAAGGAAGAGATGAAAATATTTTCATCCTTCATATTGAGGTTCTTGACAATATCTGATTGCACTTTAGGCGTGGCCGTAGCGGTTAAAGCGATCACAGAAATATTCTCTCCGATAGACTCTAGCATCGTACGAATTTTGCGATACTCTGGACGAAAATCGTGTCCCCATTCGGAGATACAATGCGCTTCATCAACGGCGACAAAGGAGATATTAACATTTCTAAAAAACTCAATATTTTCCTCTTTGGTCAGGGTCTCAGGAGCGACAAAAAGTAGCTTGGTCTTTTGATCGACGATATCCTGCTTTACCTGTCGCATTTGAGATTTCGTGAGGGAGGAATTCAAGAAATGCGCCACCTCATCTTTCTGGCTATGCCCTCTTATGGAATCTACTTGGTTCTTCATCAAGGCAATTAGAGGTGAAATCACCAAAGCCGTACCTTCCATCATCAAGGCAGGCAATTGATAGCATAGCGATTTTCCTCCTCCCGTAGGCATGATTACAAAGGTGTCTCTACCTTTTAGCACGCTCTCAATAATGGTTTCTTGATTACCTTTGAATTGATCAAAGCCAAAGTATTGGCTTAATGCACTATGAAGAAGATCTTGTGTAACTGTCATAACTCCGTCTGTCTTTTCTTGAAAATGCGTTTTAATTTCGGTTTGGGAACAAACTTGTGTTTAGAAATGATTTAAAAAGCCCGAAAAAGGTTAAGCATGAATCTGACTAATTGGCTTTATTCTGTACTAAAGGTGCTCGGTACTTTTCTAAATATAATCAATAAAACGATTACGAGTGGTGAAAAGCGAGATTTACGACCATAAACACTATAAACGCGTAAGGGGGCGTTAAAAAAGGCTAAAAAAGTAGATCAATCATGCTTTTTCGAAGGCAGTTTTCTCTAAAATTGCCTTAGAAAAGGGGATGTTTACCCCTGCTTTCCGCAAAAGCGTCCAAAAATAAGAAAATAAATTGTGAATTCCGAATCACTAATTACAAAAACAGCACTAGAAACCATCCGTATAGAAACGGAGGCTTTACAAGCTTTGGTACACAGTATCAATGCAGATTTCGTCAAAACAGTGGAAACCATTTCCTGCTGCACGGGCAGGGTTATTCTAACTGGAGTAGGGAAGAGTGCTTTAGTGGCACAAAAGATTGTAGCGACGCTCAACTCTACGGGTACGCCTGCACTATTTCTCCATGCGGCTGATGCTATTCATGGAGATTTGGGAATGATCCTAACAGATGATATCGTGATATGCCTGTCAAAAAGTGGGGAGACTTCAGAAATTAAGGTACTTGTGCCTATTCTCAAAAACTTGGGTAATCTGCTCGTTGCCATGGTTAGCAATACCCAGTCTTACTTAGCCAAGCATGCCCAGTTTGTTTTGCACACACCCGTACAGCAAGAAGCGGACCCCAACAATCTCGCTCCCACAGCAAGTACTACTGCCCAAATTGCTTTAGGTGATGCCTTGGCGACTGCACTCCTTGCGCTAAAAGGATTCACCCCTAAAGATTTTGCTCAATTCCATCCTGGTGGTTCGCTTGGCAAGCAACTTTATCTTCGCGTAAAAGATCTGTACCCCATGAATGAGGCGCCACAAGTCTTAGCAGATGCCAATTTGAGGAGTACCATCTTGGAGATGACCTCCAAACGATTGGGGGCTACCGCCGTAGTGGATCAAAACCATAAGATCATAGGCATCATTACCGATGGGGATCTCCGACGGATGCTCGAACGCACCCCAGATACAAGTGCCATCAAAGCTCAGGATTTAATGAGTCCCTCTCCTAAGACCATAGAACCTATGGAAATGGCCCTGAATGCACTCAATATGATGCGGGAGTACAGCATCACCCAGTTGATTGTCTGCGAAGCAGATGGCACCTATTTAGGTTTTTTACATCTGCATGATTTGATTAGGGAGGGCTTAGTTTGATTACCGCACAAATCGCTCCAATTGATACCCCACTCTAGCTCTCAGCGATGCCAATGCTAAAGAAGAAGCTTCATTTTGGCGAAAGCCTTTGTCCATAAAGTAATCTTCTAAGCGTACTTGTGCCTGATAGTAGGCGACCTTAAGTGGAGCAACCATCTTTTTATGCAAAGGGTCTTGATTGGCCCAGATATTGATGCTTTGCCAAAGGGCCGTATTCCACTGTTCTGTCTCTCTACTGAGGCCGCTACTCAGTGGTTGTTCGATTGCAAAGAGATTATCGCTTGCCGTAGCGCCTTCGGTAATTTTCTTTTGATTAGGTTGGGCATCTGCTACAAAATCTTCCGCGATGGTGCTTAGGAGCTGTAGTTCATCCCAACTCGGTGTCTCAAAGCAAGTTTGTAGTCTACTCGTAGCTGGTAGAGCTATCGGATCAGCCTTGGCTCTAGCATAGGAGGCTGAGTGGCGCTCTTGTAGCCAACAGGGAATGGTATAGGAATTATTCTGTGCACCGTGTACATAAAAAATATGTCTGATCAGCTGATCTAGGTCATTATAAGCATAAGAAGCTCGGTGATCAAAGCCTGCACTAAGACCAGGAGAAAGATAATCATAGGCTTCACGAAGGGCAGAACTCATCAGATTATTGACGGAGTTACTTGGCCCCAAGTTGTTGAATAAAACATAAGCCTGATAAGCTTTTGCTAGGTAGTGAGGGTAGCCTTCTACGCCAGCTGGATTAGAGGGTAAATTATTGATCGCCCGTTGTAGTCGATCACCCGTATTAGGATCAATCGTATTCTTAGGTGCTTTGGCCAACATTTTATACCGCTGATACCAAGTATCGCTATTGACAAAATCCTCGTAGGCAGACTTGGTACCACCTCCATAATAGCCATCTAGCCCAGATGCGTAATATCCTTTTTCTTTAAGCACTTTTTGTAATTCTAGAGCAGAGCGTCTTTTGATTTTCCCTCTAATATTAGGAAGTGGCGCGCTAGCCTTTTCTGGCTGAGAAGTGGCTGGTCGAAAAGCACCAGACTTAGGTGTCATTCGTGAAGCATCATCTTTTGGTTCGCCTAAAACACCTGGGGGCAGGCCATACTCAGAGGGGTCCTCCGTTGGCGGCACAGCTGCTGTACTTTCATTGAGGTTGATCGGAATCAAGGGTTTTTTAATAGCGCCTTCACTTTCGAAAGCTCCTACTTCATAGAGATAGATAGTATTTAAGTTTTTGACAAAGGCATCTTTAAAGCCAGCTTGGCGTACTTTACTCAGGTCTTGTCTTGCTGCTTGACCATTAGAATAAGGGCCTACTAAAATACGTATTAAACTACCATCAACCATCACATTGAGGTTGCCCGCTTGGGCGAAGCGCTCCCAGTTGATCTTGGAATTATAGCGCATAGAAGCAATCTGTATCACCGCGGCATTTTGCCCATTACTAGGAAAGCCTTCTTCCAAATAAGCACTTACATAACCTGCTCTTTGTACTTTTGACAAGTCTGTTCTTGCTTGTTCTAAATTAGAATAGCCTCCCAAAAACACTTGGGATAAATTGCCCTCCTGCATCGATTTGGCATGTAGAAATCCAATCGATTTAAGGCTCGCAAAATCATCAGACTTGGCGTCCACAAAAGTGCCTATATTGATGGAATAATGGGTTGCCGCTTGAGCAATACTCTGCTCGCTTAGGAGACAGCTGATCAGTATGAGTAAGTAGATTCTGTTCATGGTTATATGTGTTGATGTAGTGATGTGTTGATATTGTGATGTGTTGATGTAATGATGTTGTGATGTAATATCTTCTGAGTAAAAACGTAAAAGTACACCTAAAATGTTGTTTTTCTTTCACTTTTTTGCGTACAAGTAGCTCTTGAAGCTGTACTATTAAACCAATTTCAAGGTCATTTTATTTAAAGAGAAGCACTATTTAAATTTTTATTAAAAGTGGAGAAAAGGTGGCAACTGGTTGAGATGTTGTTTACTTTGATTTGTATTACGACTAATTTCCCAATGAACATGGACCAAAATAAGATGCTATGACAAAACAATTTATGGTCGAATTTGAATTGCCAGAAGATTTAACTGAAGACTTCCTTGCACTGATCCCCCGCCAACGCTATATGATCAATGAGCTTCTGGTTGAAGGTACCGTACGCTCCTATGCGCTATCTATTGATCGCTCCACTTTATGGACCGTCATTGAGGCCCAATCTGAGTTTGAAGTAATGGAGATCATTGCCAAGATGCCGCTAGCAGATTATATGCATCCGCATGTGTCAGAGCTTTTCTTTTATAATTCGCCTGAGTTGGTGCATACTTTTTCCCTAAATTAGACCTATCCAATCTTGCTTTTCACCCACACAATTTAGCCGTTCATCCCCCAAAAGGGACAATTGACACTTTTTCTCGGTAAACGATCCATTCTGGAGAGAACATTTACATTGTCATGATGTTATTAGTTGCATACACAACTAGTAAATGGACATCCAAACTTCTAATCCTTACAAGGCCGTTATCTTTCTGACCAATCGAGTTGGAAGGTTACTTACTCAGGCTATCTGGCAAAAAGTCGACCATGATGAAGTCGAAATACAGCCGCAGCACATGGGAGTACTCAGTGATCTCTGGGAGAAAGATGGTATCCGACAGCAAGACTTAGCAGTCTCCAACATCAAGGATAAAGCGACTATCGCCCGTACGATCAGTCTCTTGGAAAAGAAGAATATCCTAGTGAGAATAGAAGACTCTAAGGACAAACGCACCAAAAGAATATATCTAACGCATAAAGGAAAAAGCCTAAAGCAACATCTTATTCCGCACGCTAGAGCTACTGTAGAAGAAGCTATGGAAAACATCTCGGAAGAGGAACTTAATATTTGCAATACGGTTTTATCCAAAATTTATACAAACTTAAATGGTTGCACGCGCAACGATTGATTTACTTTAAATTAACACAAATCGCTATAAATCACTTCGATTATGAACAATCTAACCGCTAGGAGACTCATCATTGTAGCTGCCATTGGAGTACTAGCTATTGCTTTTTTTGTCAATAAATATTTTGAGACAGCTAATGCCCCAAACAGACCTACCCCTCCACCTACTCCTACTCCCCAAGTAGAAGTATTGTATGCACAAAGTACCAGTGTAGCAAGTAAATTAGAGGTACAAGGAGAACTCGCCGCTTTTAATAAAATCGATATTTTCTCAGAGGTATCTGGCACTTTACAAGGTACAGACAAGCCTTTCAAAGTAGGTAGCTACTTCCCCAAAGGTTCTGTTTTAATACGGGTAGATGAGACCGAAGCTCAATTAAACCTTTTGGCACAAAAGAGTACCTTATTAAATGCTGTCACACAGTTGATGCCTGATTTAAAAATTGATTATCCTGAAAGTTTTCAACAATGGAAAACTTACCTAGATAATTATGATGTTGAGCAAACGCTCCAGTCTTTTCCAAAACCACTCAATGATCAGGAAAAGTACTTTATCGCTTCTCGTAATCTTTTAAGCCAATTTTACACTATAAAAAGTTTAGAAGAACGCCTAAATAAATATGAAGTAAAGGCTCCTTTTAGTGGCGTCATCACTCAAACCAGTATCCAACCAGGAGCACTCGTACGATCTGGCCAAAAACTGGGTGAGCTCATGAATACCTCTACCTACGAACTAGAAGTCACCATCCCACTCAAGGATTTAAAATATATCACTGCCGGCAGTACGGTCAAATTAAGTTCACGTGATGTCGCAGGCAACTGGAATGGTCGCATCAAACGAATCAATGACCAAGTAGACTCTGGTACTCAAACCGTCAAGGTATTTATCAGCGTCAATGGTAAAAAATTGAAGGAAGGCATGTATATGCTAGGGGAAGTTGACGCCAAAGCTATTCAGGATGCTATCCGTATTCCACGCAATCTATTAGTGAATCAAACAGCTGTATTCACCGTCCACGAAGATCAACTTCAACTTCAGCAAGTAGAGGTCTTGAAAATCACAGAAGACTATGCAGTTATACGTGGTTTAGACAATGGCACACCGCTCTTGAGTTCAAAATTGTCCGGTGCATTTGATGGCATGAAGGTAGAGGTGAAGGGTAGCTCAAATCAAGTCAACTCTTCTAATCCGGGTAATGCCGCTGTTGGAGGCTAAGCAGCAAACGGTGCGACTTGGAGACATTAGACGTACCAATTGCTCCATCATTAATTCATTCATTCACTAATTCATTTTCCTACCGTGAAAGGGATCATTAACTATTTTATAAAATATCCGGTTGCTGCCAACCTGCTCATGTTTGCTCTGCTTATCATGGGTGTAGCCGGAGCACTCAGTATGAAATCCACCTTTTTCCCAGAGGTAAAAAGTAGGATCATTAATATCCGATTGGTTTATCCGGGCGCTTCTCCAGAAGAAGTTGAAGAAGGGATTGTCAACAAAATCGAAGAAAACCTCAAAGGAGTTACTGGTGTGGAGCGCGTCACCTCCGTTTCAAGCGAAAACAGTGGTAACATCACCGTAGAAGTCATCAAAGGGTATAACACCGATTTAATTCTACAGGATGTCAAAAATGCGGTGGATCAAATCAGTTCTTTCCCCGTTGGTCTCGAGCCACCAGTAATCTATAAACAAGAGTCGCTTGGACGAGCCATCTCCTTTGCTATCGCCGGTGATATTGACCTCAAAGAACTCAAACGCCTGGGGCGAAAAGCGGAAGACGAGCTACTAGTCAGAGAAGAAATATCCAAGGTAGAGCTGAGCGGATTTCCAGAAGAAGAAATTGAAATTGCTTTCCGTGAAGCAGACCTACGCGCGTTTCAATTGACCTTCCTACAGGCCACCTTAGCCGTCAGAAATGCAAATATTGAACTTACCGGAGGAACCATAAAAGGGAGTGAAGAAGAACTCCTGTTGAGAGCACGCAATAAAGCTTATTATGCAGAGGGCATGCGGGATATCGTTGTCAAAACGAGTCCTGATGGTGCAGTAGTTCGACTACATCAAATTGCGGATATTACCGACCAATGGTCTGAGGATAATCCAAGTAGAAGTTATGTCAATGGAAAACCAGCGGTAGTGGTCAATATCCAGAACACCATAGAGGAAGACCTACTACCGATTACGGATATTGTAAAGGATTATGTCTCAGATTTCAATGCGACCAATGATGTGGCACAAGCTTCGGTGATTACCGATGGATCAACCATTTTGATTGGTCGGATCAATTTATTAACAGAAAATGGAGTCATTGGTTTCCTAATTGTGATTGTGTTGCTTGCCATGTTTTTGCATTGGCGGCTAGCTTTTTGGGTAGCTATTGCCATCCCTATTTCATTTGGAGGGATGTTTATTGTAGCAGCTGCCTTAGGCATTACTATCAATGTGATTTCCCTCTTTGGAATGATATTAGTGATTGGTATTCTGGTAGATGATGGGATTGTGATTGGAGAAAGTATTTATCAATTTTATGAGAAAGGAGAGAACCCCACAGATGCTGCTTTGAAAGGCACCATGAAGGTACTACCTGCCGTATTCACAGCCATCTTGACTACGGTGATTGCCTTTTCAATGTTCTTCTTTATTGACGGGCGCTTGGGAGACTTTTTCCGAGAAATGGCCGTAGTAGTTATCTTCTCTTTGATTTTCTCACTAATAGAAGGTGCTTTTATTCTACCAACTCACGTTGCCCATTCCAAGGCATTAAGTCCAGATCGTAAGCCCAACAAGTTTCAGCAAGGCTTAGAAAATGTAATGGACTGGCTACGTAATAAATTCTATGGTCCTGTCCTCAAGTTTTCGATGTATAACAAATTTTTCACCGTAGCCGTATTTTTAGGACTGCTATACATCACCATGGGAGCGATTGGCAATGGTATTATCAAGGGCACTTTTTTCCCCGTTATTGAGCGCGATGACATCAATATTGCCATCCAAATGCCTGCGGGTACCAGAGAGAACATCACCCAAAACTGGATAGATCATATCGAGGAAGCAGCTTGGACAGCCAATGAGCAATTGAGTGATCGCTTTTTTGGCGATGACCGCCAAGCCATCCAACGTGTAGAAAAATCACTCGGGCCGAGCACCTATGCGGGCACAATTAATATCGCCCTTTTGGAAGGAGAATACCGAGACTCTTTGAGTTTGAGAGAGGTGATCAATACCATTAGAAAACTCGCTGGCCCAATTCCAGAAGCAGAGCTGGTCACCTTTGGTGCACAAAGTGCCTTTGGTAAACCGGTATCTATATCGCTTGTTGGCGAGAACAGAGAAGAATTAAAGGCCGCTACCAATGAAGTAAAAGAACAAATGTTCGCGCTATCTGAGTTAAGTGATGTAGTTGATAACGACCAAGAAGGTCTGCGGGAGATCAATATAGAACTCAAAGAAAAAGCACGCTATTTGGGACTGAATCTACAAGAAGTCGTAGGTCAGGTTCGCCAGGGATTTTTTGGTAGTGAAGTACAGCGACTACAAAGAGGAAGAGATGAAGTACGCGTATGGGTACGCTACGACCGCGGCGATCGATCCGACATTACTGATTTACAGAATATGCGTGTCCGTTTTGCGGATGGCAGAGAGTTTCCACTTTCAGAGATTGCCACGCTAGATGTACAAAGAGGCATCATCGGCATCAACCATATCGATGGAAAACAAGAAATCAAAATAGAAGCTGATGTAGCGAATGATGATGTATCGGTCTCCGATGTCACTTCTCGATTGAAAGAGGAGATCATACCTGGCGTTTTAGCTAATTATCCAACTGTTTCGGCCTTGTACGAAGGGCAAAACCGCGAGCAAGAAAAGTCGGTGAATTCTATCCAGACCGTTGGGGTCATTATACTGGCCTTGATGTTTTTCTGTGTCGCCTTAACTTTCCGTTCGATCAGCCAAACTTTTGTAGTATTCATGCTCATTCCTTTCAGTATGATTGGAGTAGGCTGGGGGCATTACCTGATGAGTACACCTATTAGTTTGTTCTCTATTTTAGGTGTCATTGCTTTGATTGGTGTCTTAGTCAACGACTCCCTAGTACTAGTGACGACCTACAACAGTCTATTGGAAGAAGGGAAGTCTCAAATGGATGCGATCTACGAAGCTGGTGTATCCAGGTTCCGTCCAATTGTATTGACCACTTTCACGACTTTCGCGGGGCTAGCGCCACTTTTATTTGAGAAATCACTGCAAGCGCAGTTCTTGATACCTATGGCGATTTCGGTCTCCTACGGTCTTTTGGCGGTAACCATAGCCAATCTCATACTACTGCCTGTTTTCTTGATTCTAGCCAATCGATTCAAGGTCTATGCAACTTGGATGTGGAATGGAGTCAAACCCAACTACGAGTCAGTGGAAGCAGCCGTACGCACCGAATCGGGGTATGAATTTTTATGGTATGCTGCACTTGTTTTTGTGACCATAGCTTTGGCCTTTGCTTTTTATGGTCAGCAGATTGTGCAGGTATTTGCGATGGTTTGATTACAATGAGTGAATAAATAAATGAGTGAATAAATAATATTTGACATTGGCACATTAACAAACAACAAATGGACACACGAAAAACAATAGCCTTAGACATGGACGAGGTGAT
This sequence comes from Saprospiraceae bacterium, assembly GCA_042095835.1. Taxonomy (GTDB): domain Bacteria; phylum Bacteroidota; class Bacteroidia; order Chitinophagales; family Saprospiraceae; genus DATFKA01. The sequence goes on along the minus strand of JBELML010000055.1, from coordinate 8,995 downwards.
TGCAAATGTGACTCCAAAGTTCTTGGATATTTATGAGGAGAAATTTGGGATCAGGTTGCAAAAAGAGCAATATCTCGGTAAGAAAATTTATGCAATCGAGGGAGCGAGGCAAGTCAGAGAGCGCTTGTATGAGAAAGGGTTCTTTAGAGATTTAGGCATTATGCCGGGCAGCATCGAAGGGGTAAAAGAATTGATGCAGCACTATGATGTTTATATCACTACTGCGGCACAAGAGTTTCGCAATAGCCTGGAAGACAAATACGATTGGCTAGAGGAGCATTTCCCTTTTATACATTGGAAACAATACGTCTTCTGTGGCGACAAAAGCATACTCGGAACAGATTATATGATTGATGACCATGCGCGTAATTTGAAGACTTTCAGGGGCAAGGGGCTACTTTTTACAGCAAGTCATAATATCAATGAAACAGGATATACCCGAGTAAATAACTGGGAGGAAGTAACTGCCTTTTTCCGCAAGGAATTAGAGCAAGCGAAATAACTATGAAGCTGAATAAAGAGAAGATCAAGGAGCTGGTAAAGCTCAAATTCAAATTTGGAATATCTAGTACTATTGCTACACTGGTGAATATCTCTTTATTCCTGTTTTTGGAACCTAGGATGTCTTCTCGAGCTGTGGCCAACTTCATTGCTTATTTCACAGGAGTAGCGGTCAATTTCACTTTACAGAAAAAATTTGTCTTCGAGTCGAATGGGAATAATGCCTCCATTTTTGCGAAGGCGATGCTGGTTTCGCTGGGTGGCTGGGCATTAGATACCGCTATTATTTATGGTTTGTCAACGATGACCTTCTTCGATGAGCACCAGCAGGTCACAAAGATTATATCGACAGGAATTGTCTTTTTCTACAACTTTTACTTTAAGCGTTACGCTTTTGAGAAAAAATTTATTTAAAATGAACCAAATCACTCGCCTGTTCTGGGCGCTATTATTCACCGCGACTAGTGCTCATTTGAGCGCACAAGCCCCACTTTCTTTGGAGCAAGCTATAAAACAAGGTTTGGATAACAGTTTTACCATCAAAATTGAAGAAACTGATTTAGCCATCGCCCAAAATAGAAACGACTGGGCTATCGCCGGAAAGTACCCAACTCTAGATGTTAACCTTTCGAATAATAATGGTTACACCAACATCCAGAATCCAGTTTCCTTCTTTACGGAATTGAATTCTTTCAGCTATGGTCTTACCCCTTCTATGAGTGCCAACCTCGTTCTCTTTGATGGGTATAGAGTCCGTGTCACCAAACAACAGCTAGAACAAACCGAAATCCTAGAGCAAGGCAATGTCGCTATCGCTGTAGAAAACACCATCCAGAATATCATTTTGTCCTATAATCAAGCCTTGCTACAACAAGAACAACTGCAAGTATTTGGAGAAGTTCTGGAGCTTTCGAGAGATCGTGTACGCTACCAAGAAGTCCGGAAAGAATTCGGTCAAGCAGGAAAATTTGATGAGATACAGAGTAAAGATGCTTTTTTAAACGATTCTACGAATTATATCCTTCAGGAGACGAATCTAGAGAATGCCCTGCGCACGCTCAATCAAGCTATGAATGTAGAAAACCTCAACCAAAGGTACACCTTGACGGATCCGCTGCAAGTGCCCCTAGAGCAATATGACCTGCCCGCTTTACAGGAGCGCTTACTAGCCAATAACCGTAATCTCCAAAATGCTTTTGTCAGCCGTGAATTGGCCAATCTAAACACCCAGCTACAAGAGACGGGCAACTACCCAAGAGTGACCGTAGGGGGCTCCGGAAGCTACAACTGGAACCTATCTAATGGTGAGGGTACCACCTTGCAAGGAGAATCTGCATCTATTGATGCGGTCATCGCCAAGACCCTTAATTTTGGGATCAATGTCACGGCAAGTTATCGGATCTTAGATTGGGGAGTGCGTAATAAAAATCTCCAAACGGCTAAACTCCAAGAGATTAATACGCAGTATACAATCGATGATCTCAAGCGCAATCTTAATCTACAATTACAAAACACCTACGCAACTTATCTCAACCAGAAAAGAGTAGTCACCCTCACGGAGGAGTTAGTCACCAATGCCCGCCAAAATATAGGTATCGCCGAGGAACGATTCAAAGGAGGATTGATCAACTCTTTTGATTATCGGGCAGTACAATTGGCTTTTATCAATGCGGAGCAGTCCAGGCTAGCGGCCATCTTCAACCTCAAGTCTACAGAGACAGAACTTATTCGCCTTACTGGTGGTTTGGTTAGGTAGGGAGTGTTTTGGGGTGCTGGAGTTGTGGAGTTTTACACATTGACTAAATAAATACATCATTGAATAAAGGTCCGATTCTACTTTTTGATGGCGTTTGTAACCTTTGTGATGCTTCGGTCCAGAGGGTGATTAGAGCAGACAAAAAGGGCATTTTTCGTTTTGCTTCTTTACAATCTAAAGCAGCGGCAGACTTATTGCATCAATCTCCTTTATCGGATCAGCATCTCAAGTCAGTGGTGCTTTATCACAATGATCGCTTCTATTCCCATTCTGATGCGGTACTCAAAACAGCCCATTTACTCGGAGGAGCCTGGCGTCTTTTATATGCTTTTTGGTGGGTACCTAGATTCATCAGGGATGGTATCTACGATTGGGTTGCAGCAAACCGATATAAGTGGTTTGGTAAAAAAGATCAGTGCATGATCCCTACTCCAGATTTGCGAAGTCGCTTTTTGGATTAGTTTATGGTAATCAACAACCGCTTTTTCCCTTCTTCTAAGGCGAGTATTTGATCCTGGGTTGCGTAGCCAACGACCTTTAATTGTTGTAAGATTAACTCTATTCGATCCTTTACTTTATCTAGAGCATCTTCGGCGTGTTTGATTTTGCCACTGACCACCCAGTCGAGGATGAGGTTATCAATATAGATGCTAGAAAAATCGCTTGCAATATGCAAATCGAATTGATTCTTGCCAGAAAGCGCATTGATAGCTTCTAGCTCATCTTCCAAGGTAATAAGCACCTGTTTTACTTTCCCGATATACGCTTCTGCTTGATCGATACTATAAGAATCATCTCGCCGATTCGAGAGAAACCCCCAACCGCCCATCGCTTCGAAGAGGTCTAGAATCCGATAGATATACTCAATGGTTTTATAAGCATTCTTCTTAGCTTCTTCTATTTTCGCTTTGGCCCTAATCTGGGCGACAATCTTTTTGTCCAAGCGGGCAATGGCTTTCTTGAGTGTTATGTCGGAGTCATCTAACAATTGCTCGCGCGAGCGCGAGAGGATATTCAGGTTCGACTCCAAATCTTTCAAACGCGCAACCTTACTGATCAACACATCTCTTTCAAATTCCAACAATTTCAGCGATTGATGGAAAGCACGATATTGCAAGGCAGTTTCGAGGTACTTTTGGCGTTCTTGTTCTAGCTGTTTGTCTTTATCAATGAGGGAGCTGGTAAATAATTCATTAAGCGAAAAGGAGGTAATCGCCTGTATCTGGTCATTCGTTTTATCCAATGCTTTTTCGAGTCTAGCCAAGGCTATTTTGGTATCTTCAATACGGGGTATGATTTTATCGAGGTGATTTTTTGCGAGTTTAGCTCTTTCAAATTCCTCTACTGCTTTTTTAAGTTCTTTTTTTATCCCCATAGGATGGCTAATGAGTTAAGTTTTTACTAAACGAAGCTGTTTAAAGTTTCCTTGTTGGGCTATCAAAAACATCTTTTAAGGCTACTCATCGTTAAAAAGCCTCAGCTATGCGATGCATAGCTTACGTTTTTTGCCTCGATTAGCCTTAAAATACTGTTTTCTCGCCTGCAACAGAAAACCTTAGACAACTTCAACTAAAAGATAAGGATTAATATTACAACCACTGCGAGAATTAAATGTTTTAGTACCATAAGCCATTTATTTATTTGACATTGACTCCTTGGCTCATTCAAACATTTTTCTCCGCCGAAGCTTCAGCGAAGGCGGTCATCATTCACAAATAAAACCATGAAGGATCAAAAAGATTGGAATACACTTTCTCCAGAAGAAGCGTATGTGATTGTAAATAAAGGGACAGAGCGTCCTTTCATGAACGAGTACAATCTCAATAAAGCGCCTGGCATGTATATTTGCCGTCGATGTGAATCGCCACTTTATGACTCTGAAGACAAATTTGAATCGGGTTGTGGATGGCCAAGTTTTGACGACGAGGTGCCTGGTGCCGTAAAAAGAGAGGTAGATGCAGATGGTCGCCGCATCGAAATACTATGTAACAACTGTGGTGGTCACCTGGGCCATGTCTTTAATGGAGAGCGGTTCACCGCAAAAAATACGCGCCATTGTGTCAATTCTTTATCTATGAAATTTATCCCGCGAGAGGAATGGGAAAAGATGGATCACGATAAAAAAAAAGCGCAGTAGCCGTCTTCGCCGCTGGCTGCTTTTGGAGTAAAGAGTATTTTTTCCAACAGCAGCCTGGCGTCTTGGCCACACGCGTAGGATTCACCGGTGGCCAAAAGGATCATCCAAGCTATAAAGAGGTCTGCAAAAAAGATACAGGTCATGCCGAAGCTGTTGAGGTCAGCTACGATCCTGAGCAAACCAGCTTTGAGTCTTTAGCTAAGTATTTCTTTCAATTCCATGACCCTACGATTGACCGCAGCGACAAAGGTGGTCAGTATCGATCTGCAATATTCTACCAAGATGAGGAGCAAAAAGCTATTGCCAAGCAGTTGATTCAACAGCTACAGGACAATGGTTATCCGGTAGCTACAAGCTTGGAGCCTGCCAGTACATTTTGGCCAGCAGAGGCCAGACACCAAAAGTACTGCGATAGCCGAGGAATGCAACCTAAGGATCGGTTCACCGAACGATTTTCATAAGCATCTATGAGCGTTTCATTGATATTAACGCTACCTTGTGGTCGCTTATAAATCATTAGCTACTAGCATGCGTATACGGAATTTCTTACCAATACTCCAATGGCTTCCTCAATATAAAGGCAAAGACCTGAAGTTCGATCTTTTGGCAGGTCTTACCGTTGCCGTCATGCTAATCCCGCAAGGAATGGCTTATGGACTTCTAGCGGGAGTAGAGCCTATTTATGGTCTATATGCCGGGATCGTGCCTTTGTTATTATATGCCTTTTTCGGGACTTCAAGGCAGCTTTCGGTTGGTCCGGTAGCCCTGGTATCACTTCTAGTCTTAACGGGCGTTAGTGAGTTTGCTACGCCGGGTACCTCTAAATTTTTACAACTCGCTATCGCTACAGCCTTATTAGCTGGGATTATTCAACTCATCCTAGGCTTTTCTAAATTGGGCTTTTTGATCAATTTCTTAGCCCACCCTGTGATTTCTGGGTTTACTTCGGCCGCTGCCTTTATTATTGGTTTAAGTCAACTCAACAATCTCTTTGGACTGAATATGGAGCGCAGTAACCAAATCCATAAAGTCCTGATCCAGCTTTTTGAGCAGATTAGCCAGATACATTTACTAACTTTTTCGATTGGTTTAGGAGGCATCATCTTGATGTTATTACTCAGACGTATTAGCCGAGCCATTCCTTCGGCATTGATTGCAACCATTATCGGAGTGGTCTTGGTTCAACAGGTGCAACTTGACCAACAAGGTGTGGCCATTTTGGGTCTTGTTCCTGAAGGGCTCCCCTCTTTTGAGGTGCCAAGTTTGAGCATGACAGATTTACAACAAATCTTACCTCTGGCCGTCACCATCTGTGTCATTAGTTTTATCGAATCGATTGCCATATCTAATACGATTGCAGCCAAACACAAGACGTATAAAATTGATCCCAACCAGGAACTGATCGCCTTAGGAATGACAAAATTAGGTGGCGCTTTCTTCCAAGCCTTTCCTACAACAGGAAGCTTTACACGATCTGCTATCAACAATGAGGCGGGCGCCAAAACAGGTCTTTCCTCGATCATCGCCGCCCTAATGATTGGGATTACCTTACTATTCCTCACTCCACTATTTTACTACTTACCTAAAGCCATCTTGGCTTCCATCATTATGGTATCAGTGATTGGGTTGATCAACTATAAAGAAGCCAAGCATTTATACAAAACGGACAGAAGGGATTTCTATACCCTGCTGGTTACCTTTTTAGCTACTTTAATACTCGGCATCCAAAGTGGTGTCCTAATTGGTCTTCTGCTTTCGATTGGAATCATGGTTTACCAAAATGGCAAACCCCACTATGCCATTCTCGGGCGGCTACCTAATACCGATCACTACCGCAATATTAATCGCTTTAGTGAAGCTATACTTGATAATGAAATCCTGACCGTGCGCTTCGATGCACAGTTGTACTTTGGGAATGCCGCCTTTTTCACCAATCAGATGGAGAACTTGGTTGATGCCGCGGGCAAGGGACTCCATCTATTCATTCTCGATGCCTCTAATATCCACGATATTGATTCTACAGGCATTCATGCGCTAGAAGACTTTATCGGGTACCTTGAGCGCAAGCAAATCGGATTTTACCTTGCTCGTCCGATTGGTCCGGTACGAGACACCATCACTAGGCATGGCCTCATCAACCGAATTGGTGTAGAAAAATGCTTCCTTTCTGTCTCAGATGCGATCCAGGCTTATACGATTAAAAAAGAGCAAATAGAAAAGCAAAATGCCTCCGCTATCCTGCATCAGAAAATGAAATCTAAAAGAAAAAAGGCAAAAGGAAAATAGATGATGCAGCCACACAATAAAGTCGATCAATATCTCTGGTATGCCTTTTATGCTTTGCTCATCATTGGTCTTTTTGGCGCTTTAGATATTATGGATCTGCGAGGAGAGGAGCCCCGACGAGCTTTAGTAGCTTGGGAGATGATCTACAGTGGCAACTATTGGCAACCAAGTATTCAAGCTTGGCCCTACTACAACAAACCACCTGTTTTCAATTGGGTGGTGGCCTTTTTTTTCAAGATATTTGGCACTGCCGATTGGGTAGTCCGTCTCCCCTCTCTCCTAGCCTTCCTTGGCATGGGTTGGGTGCATTATCAGTTCACCAAATATCAGGTAGACGAGCCTACTGCCCGCTGGTCAACCGCATTTTTATTTAGTGCAGCTCATTTTCTATTCTTCGCTACGGTTTTGGCTGGGGAGCTAGATTTATTTTACGCGGCGATTGTCTACGTACAGGTGATTTGCATTTATTTCTATTTCCATTGGGCGCAGTGGTTTAGACTATTTCTGCTGTCCTACCTACTGCTTTCTCTTGGTTTTCTGACTAAAGGATTGCCTTCTATTGCCTACCAAGGGCTGACCTTTTTGGCTTTAGCCTTTTATTATAAAAAATGGAGATGGTTGTTCTCTTGGCAGCATATTGTCGGTGGCATTATGGGCATTTTACCCATTGCTGGCTATTTCTACAGCTATCATTTACAATACGGAAATGGGCCTCTATACCTCTTCAATTTATTGGAGGAAGCTTCGCAAAAATCAGCAGCTGAGGGGCGCTTTTTAGATATCCTAAAACAACTACTCGACTTTCCGCTGCAATTCCTAGTCGACCATTTGCCTTGGTCTTTACTACTACTCCTTTTTTATAAAAAAGACAATCGCAGGTGGATAAAGTCGAATCCTTTTCTAGTTTTTTGTCTATTATTCTTCCTCTCGAATATTTGGCTGTACTGGATATCGCCAGGTAGTCGCAACCGTTATTTATACGTTTTTGCGCCTTTTTTCCTTACGCCTCTAGCCTATCTCTACCTGAAAAAACCATTCCTCAAACCCAGGTATCTACTCCTGACCATCGTCCTACTAGTAAGCTTACGCATAGTGTACAACTACACGGTCATGGCTTATCAGCAAAAGACAATGGGAAATATTCAATTGTATAGCCAAATCAGCACAGATGCTTTGCAAGCGGCAGAAGGCCGTCCCTTAGCTACTTGTTGTCGAGCAGATACCATACTGGTCAATCCATCGATAGGTTCGGTCGCCCTACTGCAAGACACGATCTTCATACCCATGTATATGCCCTACCAAATTCCATACCGTATACAACAAGCGCGGGAGGAGATATTACCTTTTCATCAGAGGCTACAATCGGGTTACTACTATTTATCTACTGATACCTTGGTGGGCAACCCTTTGAAAAGCTACGAAGTGTGGGATAAAAAAATGTTGTATCTTTTTAAGAAAGACTAGACTTTTAAAAATGAAGCTGAGTAGCGTTCTTCACTTCAGACATCACGAAGGAGCTTTGTACCTTTTTGATATTGGGTAGTACGGTCAGTTTTTCGACCATGAAGCGTTGGTAGGCATCCATATCGGGCAGAATAATTTTAAGGAGATAGTCGAAATTACCTGCAATATGGTAGCATTCGATAACTTCTTTGAAGGTTTTGACTTCCGATTCAAAGGCTTGGAGTGCATCCATACTGTGATCTTTCAGGGTAGTTTTGCAGAATACTACCAAACCGAGGCCAAGCTTAGCTTTGTCTAATAAGGCTACATAGTTGCGGATAAAACCAGCTTCTTCCATGCGTTTGATGCGTTCGTAGACAGGCGTAGTTGTCATACCCATCGCCGTGGCAATCTCTTTGATGGTAGCTTTTGCATTTAGCTGCAGCAGATGTAGGATCTGCCGATCAATATTATCCAATTGTTTCATATCCTATTAGCCCTAAAGTTGGTGTATCAGTATCCTATCTATTCTCTATTATCAAACAAGTTTTGATATGGTTTTTACTTGGTGTTAAAACTGTATTTATTTGCTTGATTCAATAAAATTAGGATTTTTATCCCTGAAAATGAAAAAATTGTAGAAGAAGTCTATACTTATCCTTGTACTGGTAAAATTTACTTCTTTCCGTATGGGAAATTTAGATTCAACCAGTTACAGACTTTATTTGTCATAAATAAAGTTTAAATTAGAAACCAAAATTCTCGCGATCAATATTTTGCCTATGGAAAATGATAATGCCTGCGATATCAAAAGATGGGATATCCTCAAAAGACAACTCAACAATTTGAGCCCACTTCCTTTTCTGGAAAAG
>JBELML010000054.1:0-36864 GCA_042095835.1 Saprospiraceae bacterium | reverse complement strand
GCTCCGCTCAGACAATGCCTAGGCGGCATCCCGCACTTCACTTATGACCTTTTTTTACACTTAATTTCGAGAAATAACCATTCCTTTTTAAGTTTTTATTTTGATGCGTTTGCAATTATTAATACCGATAAAAATAAACAGGATACACCTCTCCTCTTTTGAAAACATCCTTTCCACGGGGGAGTTCTATAAAGGCGTCGGCTCGTACTAGGTTGGCTAAATCTCCTGAACCATTCCCTTTGTAGGGTGTAGCTGCTAAAGTGCCCTCTTTTTGGAATTCTAGTGCTACCTCCTGAAAGTAGGTAAGGTCTTTTTTGAAAACCACTTCTTGACTCAGTTGAGCATACCTCGGACTTGGGGCCTGTGTTGTCAAGGAGAGACTCAACCAATGCAGAAAATAGCGATGAAAACAAAGAAAGGAAGAAACCGGATTGCCTGGAAACCCAAAAACGGTAGTGCCATCTGTTTTTTGACCAAACCATAGCGGCTTACCTGGTTTTTGTTGGATGCGATGGAAAAGCTTCTTTACACCCAATTCTTCTAAGACTACGGGGATAAAATCAAATTTTCCTTTTGATACGCCGCCGCTTAATAGTAGGACATCATATTGCTTCAAATAGCTGTCTATATTCGACCTAAGACTTGCTTTATCATCTAGTAAGTGGCTATGATCTGCTTGATAGCCCATCGCTTGTAGGCTAGTCACTAGACTGAATACATTGGATCGTCGAATCTGATGCTCCTTAGGTGTTTGGTTGATCGGAACGAGCTCATCTCCGGTAGAGATCACCATGATTTTGGGCAGGCGAGCTACTTTTAGTTGATGTTTACCAATGCTGGCAGCAACATTGATCTCTGCTCCCGAAAGGCGTTGGTTTTCTTTTACGACCACTTCTCCACTGCTTCGATCTTTACCTTTTTGGTGGACATTCTGTTGTGGATTGACCTCTTTTTGAATGGTGGCCACACCATTGTCAATCTCGAGATGCTCATACTGGATCACGGTATCTGTACCTACCGGTAGAATAGAGCCCGTCATCACTTCCAGGCAACTACTACTGTTGTGCAGTTGTTGCTTGGGCATTCCGGCAGCAGCAATACCTTGGATGACAAACTGTCGCTGACCATTCTGGTAGGCTTGGTAATCAATCGCAATACCATCCATAGATATTCTATCGTAGGGAGGTAGCGGCCGATCAGTAACTAATTGTTCTTTTAGGATACGATTAACGCTATCTGATAAAGAGACGATGTCTACTCCAAAGTCGACTGTAGCGTTTTCAATAATGCTTAAAGCTTCTTGACTGGTGATCACATTACTAATTTTATTGCTAACAAGAACCAAGTAAATGGGTTGCAGAACAAATTTACAAATTAAACCTACAGCGAAGAATTGCTATCAATTAGGGTCATACTTTTTCGCTTAGATACACTCCTAAGTGATTACAAAATTTTAACAACCTAATTGATCACTTATGAGAACCTTTAAATTATTAATCCTTGGACTGATTCTATGTTTTTCGGCAAATCTATCTGCGCAGACACTTAACCGTGCAGTACGTACCAACCCGAAACTGAGTATTAAATCCATCGATAATTGTAAATCTGTATTACGCCCATCTCTGAAAGGTACCGTTAGAGAACCTAATCATCAAGTCTCTAAAAAGGTACGTACCTACATGAAAGATGGTAAATTCTACATCAAATGTATTACTCCTAATGGCATTAAAGAAAATGATTTTATCTGGGCGAAATTTCCTTTTAAGCCTGGCTACCCGTCTGGTAAAATTGTAGGTATGCAATTGGCTTATAAAACGATCCCAACGCCAAATAACAGCGCAAGAAGAGTGTACATTTCACAAGAACGTATTGTACAAGGCAATACGCCTTTCAAAGGAACAGTGAAATTGGATGACCCTACCAATTTATACAATAGTGGTATCCATAGCTCTACACCTTTTGGTGGTGGCTTCCTGTGTGGCACGAATTATAAGACCGTATCTTTGAAATTGGTGATGCAGCCTGGAGATGTTATTTGTATTGAAGGGATTCGTATACTGTTCAAGTGTAAAGAATCGGGGCGCGATGATTTCAAATGCCCACAACGTTTGCCAAATCCTAAAATCAAGCTAGCTGGTAAAGAAGCTTCAGGAAACTATATTCGCTATAAAATTCCTGTGTATAACTATATGGCTTTCCCTGATTACATTTTTGCCGCAGCACCATCTTTACCTGCATGTGGACTGAATAATAACTCCTCGCGTACATGGATTGACATCGTCGATCAGAACAATAATCGTATTTATGGCTTCTGCGCCTTTAATAAAGCCGCCAATATGAAAAATATCTGGTTCAGTGTAAAAAGGGGGACTAAACCTCCATCGAGAGTACGTATCATTATCAAAGATCGTGGCTGTAACAAACGTTATGCCTCTAATTGGATCAGTATTCAGTAAATTTTATTAAGAACTGGTTTAGTTTATTGTCAAATAGTTGAAACAAAAAGGCCTTCTCGAAAACGTTCGAGAAGGCCTAAATTATTTAAAATTAAGTACACTGTGCAAAAAGTTTATTGATGTTTTGAACCACCAGATTTTAAGCTAGATCAAGGCATGGCGCAGGCTCGTAGCCTTAGCTACGAAGCCGAGTACATAACGCAGAGATTGCTTCAAAGATGGCTTCAAAACGTTAAGTAATTTATTACACAGTGTATTAAGATTCGCTCAAATTAGTTATTGGTTTTAACAAAGCGACCATTCCAGCGGAGCTGCTCTCCTCTGATTTGTACGGTGTACAAACCGGGCGCTAAGTTGCTGATGTTAATTTCATTGCTTGGGTTGCGCAGTGTTCTGATTTGCGCTCCTACACTATTGAAAATAATCATAGTCGATTGACTTAAATCCACATTTTCTGTCAAAAAGTACAGATTGTCTTGTACTGGATTCGGCGCAACCGTTAAACGCTGATCTGGTCGCAAGTTATTGGTACTCGTGACTACAGAATTGATGTTCCAAGTAAGGTCGATATCCGTACCACCATCTTGGGCAGTAGAAGTAGTCGATTTAAAGTCTGGTTGATGCTTGAGTACGATGTTTAAAGTTCCAGAAGACATCGATACATTGGTAGTCCAGTTGGTAGATAGACCTACAGGTAGGCCATTATCATCCATATCATTATAGTTGACAGGGTCATCTCTATTGTCAATATTACCGTCTCCCATTGGCTGGCTAAAGATATCTCCGGTCCAAGCGAAGTAGAATTGATGTTCCTCGTCTTCTTCACTTATTTCTTCGGTAATATCTTCACCTTCAGCTGTATTCTCAACCTTAATACTTAGTTCGTATTCTGTATTTTCTTCTAAGGTAATGTCTAGAGGAACGATACTCATTGGGCCAGGACCATCAGGATCAATAGCCTCAGATACGACTACATCGCTACCATCAACAGCAGTAAAGGTCAAAGTCACTTTATCGATTGCTTCTTCTTCGTTTTCACACTCTGGCGCTTCGGCATCGTCTACTACGGTTACATTCCAAAGGATGTTGATGTCTGTACCACCATCTTGAGCAGTAGAAGTGGCGGATTTGATGTCTGGTTGATGCTTGAGAACAACTCTGAACGTATCAACTACGTCACCTTCACCAGTACATGCGGTGGTCCAGTTGGTAGATAGACCTACAGGCAGTCCATTATCATCCATATCATTGTAGTTGATTGGATCATCACGCTTGTCAATATTACCATTACCATCAGGGCTTTCAAAAAGGCCCTCTGCAAAAGAGAAGAAGAATAGATGCTCCCCGTCTTCCTCTGCAATTTCTTCGGTAATATTTTCGCCTTCGGCGGTATTTTCTACGGTGATACTCATCTCATATTCGGTGCTTTCGTCCAAAATGATGTCTCCAGCAACCAAATCCATTGGGCCAGGACCATCAGGATCTGTTGCGACAGCTACGATTGCGTCACCGCCAGCAGTTGGAGTAAAGGTCAAAGTCACTTTATCGATTGCTTCTTCTTCGTTTTCACACTCTGGCGCATTGATGTCATCAGTTATAGTGATCGACCAGCTTAAGTCAAAAATGGCAGATCCGTCAGAAATAGAAGAGCTAACAGATTTTTGGTCGCCTAAATCATTTAAAGCGATCCGAAAAGAGCCAGATAGGTCACTATCAAAAACGCAATTTCCAGTTAAAGAGCTAGATAGGCCTAATGGAAGCATATTCGCATCCATATCATTGTAGGAAGGACCATCTGCTAATAAACCCTCACTAGTTTCAAAGAAAAACTGTAATTGATTGGCATTCGTCATCACCTCTGATGTAATATCATTGGTGCCATTAAACAAAGTAATAGATAAGGTATAGCCAGTACTCTCAATTAAGCTAATGCTACCATCAACAGCTAATCCGCTTCCTGAATCAGAAGCCGTAGCTGTAACTTTGGCGCCATCGTTGGCTTCAAACTCAAGGTTCACTGAAGTGACTGTACTTAATTGGGCTGATATAGTCCAAGATACAAGACAGCAAACCAATAATAAAAGTAGGCGTTGTGTCATACTAAAAATATTTTACACGTGCAACAATGTTGCAAATATAAAATATAATGCAACATTGTTGCACTCTAAGTGGTAAAAACTTTGTCTGACTTACTCCGGAGATGTTTTTTTGAGTATGTGAATGACTCCATTTGATAGGGAGGCCGTACCGTCGAAAGCAAAAAGCTGTACTTGACTAAAGTCTACATTAGGGAAAAAAATATCTGTAGTGACATACGCTCCATCATCCACAAATAACTCAATAGAGCTATTATCGACAAAGACCTGCCACTTCATGGTTTCTTCGAGTTGAGCGATCGGGATGTAGTGTAAACCGGGAAATTGGGCAGAGAAATCCATTTTGCCTGCATTACTACGATCAATAATGATCAGGCTAGAGACTTTGTCGATACCAATCCTTATGTACTCTCCTTTAGAATTGGAAAGTTGCAGCCCAAAAAACTTGCTATTAGCCTTTTGAATGTCAAAAGTGAGTTCTATTTCAGACTGTACAGGATTAATGCCTGCTAAAGGCTCCATGCCTTGTATACTCAGGTTGCCCAATTGGTGTGAGGTCGCCCTTAGGGCTTGTAGTTCTTCTACAGGTTCGGAAAATAAGGCGATACCGTTTTCCTTTTTTTGGAGTTTTAGCTCCCTAGGTATGGTCATAGCACTGCGCCACAAGGTCGTAGGTACTTTAGTGGCATATTGCCAATTACTCATCCAGCCAATAAATAAACGGCGACCATCCGAGGCTGGAATATCAGACCAGGTGACTCCTGCATAATTATCTTTCCCATAATCCAGCCAATTGACTTGCTCTACTGGAGCATCGCTGCTGAAGGTTTTTCCATCAAAATCTCCAATAAAATATCGGGTACAGGATCCACCATTAGGACCGCCACCACCGTGGGAAACAATCATTACCCATTTTTCTTCGTCACTGCCTTCTACTTGCATAGGGAAAAGGTCGGGACATTCCCAAACGCCTAACTGTGGGGCTGAATCCTTACCAAATTCGCTAGCAAACATCCATTTTTTAAGGTCAGGAGAAGTATAAATTTGTACCCTGTTCTTGGCTGCCAGGATCATCACCCAGCTTTGAGTTGCCTCATGCCAGATCACCTTGGGGTCTCTAAAATCACGTATACCAGGATTAGGGATAACAGGATTCTTATCATAAACCGACCAACTACGACCTTTATCAAGGCTATAGGCAATACCTTGGGTTTGAAAATCTTCTTTTTTACTACGCTCCCCCTTCATATTATGATAGGTGAAAATAGCAACCATGGGTGGTGTTTGGCCATTGCCAAAGCCACTAGTATTTTTCCAGTCGATGACGGCACTACCTGAAAAAATGAGACCGTGCTTATCCGGATATAAAGCAATGGGGAGGTCTTCCCAGTGGACTAAATCTTTACTCACGGCATGTCCCCAGTGCATTGGCCCCCAAACACTGGCGTAGGGATAATATTGATAAAAAAGATGGTACTCCCCATCGAAATAGACCATACCATTGGGATCATTCATCCAGGCGGTAGGGGGTGTGAAGTGGTACTGAGGACGGTGCTGTTCGGTTTGTCCGGATAGCTGGATGTTGGAGGTGGATATAAAAAACAAGGCCATTAGTAGCCATTTTGTAAAACATCTAAGTTGCATATTGGTATATTTCGATTAGAGATAGGAATGAAAATAAGGAAACTTGTGTAATTTCCAATGGTATACTATTGCCTTACCATTTTTAAAATTGTCATTATGGCTGCTCATTTATCCCTTTCGCTGATCATCATGGCTGCACTTTACCTTTTTGCAGGCATCATGCATTTCGTGAATCCCAAGTTTTTTCTCAGTATTACCCCCAAGTGGGTGCCACAGCCGGAGGCGGTCAACATTATAGTAGGCGTAGTAGAACTCCTTCTAGGTATTGGCTTATTTTTTAAGGAAACTCAAACGATCGCTCTTTACGGGGTTATTGCTTTGCTGATTGCCGTATTTCCTGCCAATATTTACCACTTTCAGAAGGCATTGAGAAAAAAGAAAATGGTCGCGGTGACCGCTATTCGGCTTCCTTTACAATTATTATTGATTTATTGGGCGGTTTCTTTTTTATAGATAATAAATAGGGATGAGTAGAGATTTGGTCTTTTTTATGAGTGCGCTAGGAGCTTTCAATGGAGTGTTGTTGGGGCTGTATTTTCTGTTTTTTCGTAAACCAAAGCGCCGTGCTCATACCTTCTTGGCAGCACTGATTTTAGCATTAAGTATCCGTACAGGGAAGTCCGTTTTTTTCTATTTTTATGATGACCTTGCTCAAATATTTTTACACATCGGTTTGGGGGCTTGTGCACTAATTGGACCTTTCCTGTTCTTTTACATCAGTACCGCTTTAAGCCCTACTGCTAAAAGGAACCAGTATTGGTATTACCACTTGGGATTGCTTCTGGTACCCTTTATTTTTCTATGTTCTCGGTATCCTTATTATAGTCATTTAGAGCAGTGGTGGAACTATTTTATCCCCCTGATATATGCGCAATGGTTTCTCTATATGGTTTTGTCGTCCTGGATTATCTGGAAGCAGCTGCCACCTAGAGTCACAAAAAAGACTATCCTTGATGCTGAACAGGAAGGTAAAAAGTGGTGGATCTACAGTATATTTTTGGGTACTTTCTCTATTTGGTTAGCCTATATTTTTTGTGGTTTTGGTTCTTATATTTTAGGAGCCGTACTGTTTAGTTTTATGCTCTATTTAGTCATCTTATTGATGGTCTTTAAGCAGAAAAACGTGGACATTGAGCTCCCACAATTGCCCAAATATGCCGATAAGAAAATTGACTCAGCGGCCGCAAAGGTCATCTTAGACCGATTAGATGATATCATGCATCAGGATAAGCTCTATCGAAGCCCTCATTTGAAATTATCAGATGTAGCAGCAGTAGTCAATATACATCCACATCGATTGTCTCAAATCCTAAATGATAATCTTGGGAAAAATTTTCCCTCCTATATTAACCAATATCGAGTAGATGCCGCCAAAGAACTCCTACGAACCAATGAGATTTACTCTACTGAAGGAATTGGATTAGAGTGTGGATTTAATTCGAAATCTACTTTCTACGCTACCTTCAAGAAGCTAACAGGGACAACGCCGGCCAAATTCAGGGCACAGAATAGTCCAAATTTATAATCCTGGATGGCTCTAGTGCTAAATACATTTTCTGACTAATGGAGATCGTATAGTTTCGTGAAAAATCACCAAATTATGAATCGATCAATCTTGTTAAGTTGCGCGCTTATCTTCCTCTTTATTTCAAATGCTTGGACACAGGGTCCTCTTTTAAATCTACAACAAAAAACGGGCATCGATCAATTGATGGCTGATCTGGACCAACCAAACGAACCCGGAGCAGCCATAGCTATCGTCAAAGATGGAAAAGTCATTTATAAAAATGCAAAGGGTACGGCCGATCTAGCACATGGTATTCCCATCCAAACCCAAACGGTCTTTCAAGTCGCAGAGTTAGGCAATCAGGTTATTGCTTTTGGTGCGCTCCTACTGGCTGAGGAAGGAAAAATAGACCTCGATGCTAGTATAAAAAAATACCTACCCGAGCTACCCGACTATGCACAGGCAATCACAGTAGGTCGGCTAATGTCCCACACCAACGGACTGCCTAGTCATGTCGACCTATTGCTGGCTTCTGGCTGGGCAATGAGTGACTGGAAGACGCGTCCGCAGGTCCTTAAAGTATTGGCAAGCCAAACCGACTTATTATTTGCGCCCGGCGAGCGGATGAATCACTCCTTGACAGGGTTTGTACTGTTGGCAGAGATGATCAGTCGAGTCTCGGGACTTTCTTTTGCTGACTATATGGACCAAAGGGTTTTCCAACCTTTGGGTATGCAACAAACCGCTTTTGTAGATCACCCTAATAAGTTGCTAGCTCAAGCTGCGCCTACTTATTATCAAGTTGAGGGAGAGTGGCTGCAAAGTCCTTTTGGTTACTTTCAGTTAGATGCTACCAATTTACAGACCAGTGTTGAAGATATGGCTCGATGGCTGTCTAACCGCCAGCGACGACAGGTGGGAACCTCAGAAATGATTAATCTAATGAGTACCCAAGTTTCCTTGAACAACGGAGAAAAAGTAGACGCCACGATGGGTCAATTTGTACTAGACCATAAGAGTCGGCAAGGACTTTATCAAACGGGTATGGCTTACGGCAGAATCAGCTGTTTAGTCCATTTCCCCGACGCCAATTTGGGTATAGTGGTCTTGAGTAATCAGGATACTTACAATACTCAGAGATTAGCGCTCCAAGCGGCGGAGATTTGCTTGCCCGGTTTCTTTAAGGAAGCGGAGGAAGCTACCGAAACAAGGACGGCCAATACCCCTCAAGACTTTATCAAGCTAGATCAAGAGACCCTAAAAAAATACCAGGGCTATTACTGGAATGAGCAAGACTTATACGCTCGCCGGATTTATTTAAACCAGGATACGCTGCGGTATGATCGAGGCGAAAACAATGAAAGTAAATTGGTGCCCGTGACTCAAAATACCTTCTATATGCTCGACCAGCCCGAAGATGTCTATATCTCTTTTGAGCAAGAAGATGGTAAAAAGAAAATGGTATTTTCTATTCTTGACTTTCAATATTCTTCTACCAAATACGATCCAGCGGAGTACACACAAGCTGCAATTAAAGCTTTTGAAGGGTATTATTTTGCTAAAAATTTAGGAGTTGTGTATCAAATTATTCATCAAGAGGGTAAGCTTGCCGCTAGGCATCCAAGAAATGGAGATATTGCTTTAACGGCTTTAGATCAAGGGCGCTTTTCAGGGAATGCCTGGCACTTTGGATTGCTGAGGTTTTATAAAGGTAAAAAAGGGAATTATGCAGGCTTTGTACTAGATGCGGAGGCCTTCAAAGGCATTCGTTTTCAGAAAATAGATATATAGAAGTGGTTTCTTTATCTTGGTCTTTAAAATCGGAAGTATGACCGCTTTTACCAAGAGAATCTACCTTTTTATATTCGTCTTTCTTACTATTGGCAGTAGTATAAGTACTGCTCAGGAAGCCCACCGCCGCTGGCGGAAAATGAACCGTATTCGCGCCGATAAGTTTGACCTTGTCTTACCTGAAGTGATGCGCGAAAACCAGATCGATATGTGGATCATTACCAACCGAGAGGGAAAGTATGATCCACTCTATCAAGACATGGGTGGCGGCTATACCTCCACTAATGGCTATTACGTTTTTTATGATCCAGGCGAGGGCCGAATCGAAAGAGCATCTTTGGGTATGACGGGCTACCTCATTGCTGAGGGAAAGACCTATGATTACATTGGTTCAGCAGGCGAATTAGTAGATTATGTCAAAGAGCGCAATCCCCAAAAGATTGGTTTGAATTATTCAAAAAACTTCGGAGGTGCGGATGGCCTTTCTTATTCAGAATACCTGGAATTGTCTGAACTCCTTGGCCCTGAATTACAAAAACGTTTTGTCTCGGCAGAGAAGTTGACTTCAGACTTCCGCTCCCGTAGAGTAGCTAGTGAAATCGCGGCTTTTGCCGAAGCAGGAGAGTTGTCTTATACTTTAGCAGAACGAGCGCTTTCTAATGAAGTGATCACTCCAGGTGTTACCACGCTAGAAGATGTAGCCTGGTGGATGCTAGAGCAACTGCATAAGAAGGCGCTGGGCTCCTCATTTGGGATGCCCTCGGTCTATATCACTGGACCCAATGGTATCGAAGCCACTTCCTCAGATCGAATTATCCAGCGAGGAGATATCCTCATGATCGATTGGGGCGTCGGCTTGATGAATTTTTATACCGATATGAAAAGGGTGGCCTACGTCTTGAAAGAAGGCGAAACGGAGGTGCCGGCAAGTTTTCGCAAAGCCTATGCCCAAGGTCTAAAAGCTCGGCAAGCCATTACTAGTGCCATTAAAGCTGGCATCACCGCCCAAGAAGCAGAGGATCAAATTTATGCTTCCCTAGCCAAGGCCGGCTTCAACCGAATAGATTTCAATAAGCCCAGTGCTGAGGATGTGACCGATGTTGTTATCGGCTGCCACTCCGTAGGCAATTGGGGGCATGGGATCGGCCCATCGATAGCTTTTTTCAATCCAGTACGTATCGGCTATGAACTAAAAGCGAGCAATCTCCTTTCCATTGAGTTGTTTGCTTACACTAGAATTCCGGAATGGGACAACAAGAAATTGAGGATTCCTTTAGAAGATGATGCCATCGTGACGGAGCGTGGTATCGAGTGGTTGTACCCCGTGAACCGAAAGATTCTGGTGGTAAAATAGGACCCTATTAAGCAGCCACTCATCCATCAAAGCATATTATTATGAATCGAAGTATTATAGGCATCCTCCTGTTAATTTGCTCATGTACGAGCACCAAAATTCCCGATGCACAATCTTTAGATCAGATTCAGATTGTGAGAGATCAATGGGGTGTGCCGCACATTATGGCACCTACTGACGAGGAGGTCGCTTACGGTTTTGGCTGGGCACAATGCGAAGATGATTTTGTGACCATGCAGGAGCAAATGTTGGTGGTGAGAGGTCACTTAGGAGAAGTACGGGGCAAAGCAGGAATTGTGGGCGATTTTGGGATCAAATTTATGGGTTTAAGAGAACTAGTAGAGGCCCAATATGAAAAAGATTTAAGCTTGGACTTTCGAGGCTATCTCCAGTCTTATGCAGACGGAATCAATAGCTACGCCGCCCTGCACCCTGAGGAGGTTTTATTGAAAAAGCTATTCCCTTTGCAGCCCCAAGATATCGTGATGGGTTATATGTTGGGTACAGTAGAATTATCGCAGGCCCGGCAGCACCTTGAGCGTATTTTAGACGAAAGTATTGTAAATGATAAAAATGCCAATTTCCCCAAAGGCTCCAACGCTATTGCCATCAGTAGCAAGCGGACCAAGGATGGAAAAACCTACCTGGCCATCAATTCGCACCAGCCATTAGAAGGTTGGTATTCCTGGTACGAAGCGCACTTGATTTCTGATGAAGGTCTTAATATTTTAGGTGGTACTTTCCCCGGAGGCGTTACTATTTTTCATGGTGTGAATGAGCATCTGGGTTGGGCACATACGGTTAATCATGTAGATTTATCGGACGTTTACCAACTAGAAATGCATCCAGAAAATGCCTTGCAATACCGCTTTGATGATCAATGGCTAAGTTTGGAAGAGAAAGTATATCGGGCGAAATTGCACCTTTTTGCAGGTATTAAAATTCCGATTAAACGCAAAGTTTATCAAAGTGTCTACGGGCCTACTTTTAAAACAGATCAAGGCTTTTTTGCATGGCGTTATGTAGTGGCGCAGGATATCCGCGCGATTGAGCAATGGTACCGCATGAATAAGGCAAAAAACTTTGAGGACTTCAAGCAAGCTTTAGCGATGCAGGCCATCCCGAGTACAAATATCGTCTATGCCGATCGCGCTGATAATATCTTTTTCATCAGTAACGCCAAGGTTCCTGTTCGAGATACGAATTATGTGTGGCGAGAAGTCGTACCTGGAAATAGCGCGGCCACACTTTGGGATAGCTACTACCCGATCGATAGTTTGCCGCAGGTATTAAATCCGAGAGCGGGCTATGTTTACAACACCAATAATACGCCTTTTTCTTCCTCTAGCCAAGCGGCTAACCCCTCGGAAAGTGACTTGAACTTCACGATGTCCTTCCAGTCACCAGATATGGAAAACAGCCGTAGTATTCGCTTCCAGGAGCTGATTGGTCAATATGATACACTGAGCTACGAAGATTTTAAGCGGATCAAATTTGATCGGCAATACGGTGATCAAATTCAGACCCGAGAAATGCTTAATTTAGATTTGCTTTTTCAAATGGATCCTGAGGAGCATAGGCAATATGCCGACCTAATTCAACAATTGAAGGAGTGGAATCGCCAGTTTGAAATCGAGAACACTACTGCACCACTTTTTATTTATATCGTACAAAAGCTTATCGAAGATTTAAGAGCCCAGGATAGATACTGTTGGCGCTGCTCCATTACCGAAGGCGATATCTTGGCCGCTTTTGAGAAAGCCACCGTCTACTTCGAAGAAAAGTATGGCACCTTTGATGTAGCTTTGGGAGATTTTCAACGCCATACCAGAGGTGATGTAAGTTTGCCTTTGGGCGGAGGTCCGGATGTCTTAGCAGCTATGCACAGCCGAGAGCAGGAAGATGGCACTTTCCGTGGAATGGCGGGAGAGTCTTATATTGAGTTGGTACGCTTTAGTAAAGAAGGTGTGGAGATTGAGACGGTCCATGCTTATGGCAGTTCTGCGGAGCCGGATAGTCCCCATTATACCGACCAGATGGAGTTGTTTGTCAAGCAGCAATTGAAGCCGATGACTTTGGATAAAGCCGAGGTATTGAGACAGGCAAAACGTATTTACAACCCCAAAAAGGTGATCAAATAAGTGGTCATCCAAGTCTCTGGAAGACATTTTATTAATTTTAAATGCAACAATGTTGCATTTAATACTTATCTTGGGTGTATAAAAATATCAGTAAGTGAAAAAGGGTTTTCTATATTTTAAGTTTAAAATAGCCTTAGGCATTGCCTTATCAGTAGTCATAAGTATCTCCTCTTATGGCCAGCGCCAAGACTCTTGTACCTTCAAGATTATTGGCAAAGTTGTAGATCAAACAAGCAAACTACCCCTTGCCTACGCCAATGTCCTATTACAAGGCACGACGATTGGCACCGTCACTGACGAAGATGGCAGTTTTGAGCTGCTGAATCTTTGTGAAAAAGAATACGACCTAGAAATTTCCTTTATCGGCTATAAATCAAAGACGCATCACCACGATTTTCATCATGATTATATGGAAATTCAGCTCGCTCCTGAGCAAACTATTTTAGAAAGTATCGTTATCGAGGCCGAGTATAGTGAGAGCAATATGCGATCGACTACCTCCGCCAAATTAAGTGGAGAAGCATTAGCGAGCGTGCAGTCGGAGAGCTTTGCGGAAGCAGCAAGCCAAATCACGGGTGTGAGTATGCTCAGTACAGGGCAAAATGTAGCCAAACCCATTATTCATGGTTTGCATAGCAATCGCGTTTTGGTGGTCAATAATGGTTTACGGCATGAGTTTCAGAATTGGGGTATTGATCATGCACCAGAAATCGATCCTTCTACCATAGATGAGATTGAGGTAATAAAAGGAGCTGCTACTGTACGTTTTGGCCCTGAGGCATTGGGTGGCGTGATACTGACCAATCCTGCACCAATGGAATTATCGACGCCTTTTTCAGGAAAAATTGGATTAATAGGAAAATCAAACGGTCAATCTGGTGAAGGCAATCTGGAGTTGCGCAAGGGATTCAAGTGGTTAAGCCTGATGGCCGGTGGCTCCTACTTGAAACAGGGAGATTTGCAAGCACCAGATTACAACCTTTCTAATACTGGAAAGGAAGAAGAAAGCTACTATGGAGGTTTCCGGATTCATCCATTCGCCCAACTTGATTTAGAAGGCTACTACAGTCGGTTTGATCAAAATCTGGGTATTCTATTAGGCTCTACCTTTGGAAACTTAGACGATTTAGAGCGAGCACTTGCAGCGGATGAACCCTTTTTCACTACAGATTTCACCTACGATATCGGTCAACCTCGCCAGGAGGTTACACATGATTTGTATAAAGCTACAGCGCGCTACACTGGAAATAACCATATCCTAGAACTCAAGTATGGCTACCAAATCAATGCGCGTAAAGAGTTTGGACTCCGCAGAGGTGAGGCACCCAATATTGATTTAGAACTGGTGACCAATAGCTTGGATTTGGACTGGCTGCACCCAGATATTGGCCCCTTTTCAGGAAAAATAGGGGCGCAGTGGCAAATACAAGCCAATGATAATTTGCCGGGTACTAATACCGTACCTTTCATCCCAAACTATGATAGCGAACGCCTGGGTGCCTACCTAATCGAATCGGCACAATTTGGTAAACACACCTTCGAATTAGGGCTGCGCTATGACTGGATGGAAGCCGATATCACCGGGCGAGAGCCTGATAATACTATCTACCGGAATACTATCGATTATAGTAACTGGACGGCTACTGTTGGCTATAAAAAACAGCTTGCACCTGGAAGTAGTTTTCGGACCAACTTTGGTACAGCTTGGAGACCACCGAATGTAGCAGAGCTCTACCGTTTCGGGCAGCATTCTTTCCTTTTGGAGTATGGTCTTTGGAGGTATACCATCGATGAGCGCTTTGATTTTGTCTCGACTAGCGAAGGGATTCAGACGGAGGAAGACCGCCCTGTACCCAGTGAAATTGGCTATAAGTGGATCAATACCTATGAGCTAAATCGGGAAAATTTTCAGTTTGAGGCAACTGCCTACATTAATCTTATCGAAAATTATATCTACAGCAAACCTGGTGGTTTGACTCGTACGGCACGAGGGGTATTTGTCTACTTCATTTACGACCAAACGGATGCGCTATTTTGGGGCGCTGATGTGAGTGCCAAATGGAGGCACAATACTCAATTAAGCTCTACTTTAAAGGGCAGCTATTTGTGGGCAAAACAACTTGATCCGGAAGACTTTTTTGCCGGATTACCGCCACCTAACCTTCACTATGAATTAGCATTTACACCCAAGTTGAAATGGCTAAAAAATGCTAGCTTTAAACTGAATCTGGACTATACTTTTGAGCAAACTCAGCATCCAAGGATTTTATCCGTTCAGGAGTTTTTATTTGCTTTCCAAGATGATGAACTCAATCGCTTTGCTGATGATGCCACAGATTTTGATATTCTACCGCCACCACCAGCATTTCTGTTAGCCCATTTGAGTTACCAGTCTTCTTGGAAGAACCTGTCTTGGAGGTTTCAAGTCAAAAATATCTTCAACACTTCCTACCGAAACTATACTGATCGGATGCGCTACTTTGCAGATGATGTAGGTAGAAATTTTGTCTTGAGTTTGGGCTATAAGTTCTAGGATCAACTCCCAGGAATCTTTTCTCCTTTCTGAGCTAAGCGAGCGGTCTTTTCAATTCTATTCGCTCTGGTTTTGGCAGTTTTGGCAAGTTTGATCCAGCGCAGGATAAAGCGCTGCGTTGAGGGCGCAAAAGCACTAAAGTTCGCTTCGGCGGGCGAGTATTCTGCGAAAGCCTGTTTGAGATCTGCTGGTTGAATGAGCGCATCAACATCGTCCATAAAATTCCAAAGGCCGTTTGCTTTCGAAGCTTCAATAGATTGATAACCTGCTATCTGCATACGATTGTCTTCGATCAATCTGGCTGCTCGGTCTTTATAGCTTTTAGCCCAATGCTGGACACGACGTGGGGAGATGAGCTGCATCGTTCGATCTTCGTCCAATTTACGCCGAATACCATCTATCCAGCCAAAACACAATAACTCGTCCAAGACTTCATCGCGGGAGACATATTTATCTGTGATGTGTTTTTTGTAGGTCACCAACCAGATACTTTCGGCTTGTTGGTGGTTTTTAGATAGCCAATCCCAAAGCTGTTGAGCATGGGTAATTTCAACCTTTTCAAAATTATCTGTCTTTATCATGGTCTCCGTCTTTGAGTATTTTGACACTCATGAAAAAGCTTAATGCGGCAATTACAGCTCCAATACCAACCCCATAATACATGATATTGGTATCTCCTTTCCAAGTTACCGCCTTTCCCACAAAAGAGATGGCAATAACCATGATAGAAGCTTTCACTAATAATAACTTTAATTGATCAAAGTCCTTGATGATGAGCCAAGCGGGTAACTGCTCAATGGTCTTGACAAAGAGTTCATAAAGGCCAATGCCCAAAATTTGAATAACAACCCCTAAAAAGATGAGGTCCAGTCCTTTTAATACCGTACTGATAATTTTGCCTTGTGCTTCAAAATCTTCGGTGATAATACTTTTGAGGGCTACAGAGGAAACGTAGGCACCATAAACGACGACCATCGTACCGACAATGGCAAAAAGGATGGATGATAAGAAATTGGTTCCTTTCAAGAGCCAAGCGAAAAATTTATCCATGTCTCACGTGCAGGTTAAAAAAATCCCGATTCAGTTATAGGCATAACCAAATCGGGACGAAAAAGTTATTATTACAACTGATGTTTGTCAATCGGCGATAGCTGTTTTACTGATGCGCAAGCTATTTTGCTGACCATCTTCTTCGATAGAAATGGTGGTACCTCCTCCTTCACTTCTTAGGTATCGAATGATAGATTTGATCTTCCCATTAGCATCTCGATTCACGGTAAGGGAATCTTCCCACACGTATTCCCCTTTGTTTGGGTTCTCAAAAATCTCTTGAGCTTTTGTAGAGCTTTTCGGATAGTCAAAAGGCAAATCAAAGATGGTTTTTGCTAATAAATAAGCTTCTGCCCAATCAGTAATATAAGGGAGGATGACTTCTTCGGATTGATAATAGCCATCATAGTCTCTTTCACAATTTTCGAATAGGACATAAGCTCCCTTGCCTCTAGCCCATTCTTTGTACTTGTTAAGGTCATTTTCGACTTTTGATCGAACGGGCATTTTACATAGGTAGCCATCAAAAACGTAACCTGTTATATCCCCGTATTTTACTTTAGCCATTCCTCCTGGATAATTATCTACCAGCATATTATCTGCTTGGGCAGCTTCAATAATTTCGACTTTGGCTCCAAAAGGAATCGTTGCCTTTTTTTCGGCCTCCAAATCTGCAGCTGCTCGTAATCGTAAGCCACTTTTTGCAAGTACATAATAGGCACCATCTGTTTTAGTAGATTGATGCGGCTCGGTGGGGATGAGCAAGAAGATTGAGCATAGACTAAAAAGTATTGTCTTCATGATTGTATAGTAGGATTAATGATCAAATATCTCTTTTCTAAGCGGTAAATTAGGGAAAATCTTCGGTTAGCTGAAGATTGCTTTTTTGATAGCAGTGGCAATTTGTTAAATTGAGCTACAAATACTTCAAACATGCGACTTATCCGCTTTGGCGCTCCAGGAGAAGAAAAACCAGGAGTAGAACTTAATGGTCAAACTTATGATTGCTCCAATCATTTTCAAGATTGGAACCGTGATTTTTTTGTCAACGATGGCTTAGTAAAATTATCAGCCCTACTCGATCAACAACCTTTTCCACTATCTCCGATACCTGAGGGAAGTCGGATAGGTAGTCCTATTGCTCGACCAGGGATGATTCTCTGTATCGGGCTCAACTATTCGGACCATGCCAAAGAATCTGGGATGGATATTCCTAGTGAACCCATCATTTTTATGAAGGCGACTAATACCATTGCTGGTCCCTACGACGATGTCCACATTCCAAAAAATAGTACTAAAACCGATTGGGAAGTAGAACTCGGTGTTGTACTTGGAAAGGACGCCTTATATCTCGAAGACGAAGCAGCGGCGGAGGATTGTATAGCGGGTTATTGCGTGGTTAATGACCTTTCGGAGCGGGAATTTCAGCTAGAAAGAGGTGGCCAATGGGTAAAGGGAAAATCTTGTCCAGGGTTTAGTCCGGTGGGCCCTTATTTGGTGACCAAAGAGGAAATAGCTGAGGTAGCTGATCTCAAAATGCAGCTCTCTGTAAACGGACAAATGATGCAAGATGGGAGTACTCACTTCATGATTTTTAAACCCGCTTATGCCATCTGGTACCTTTCCCAATTCATGAAATTGGAGGCAGGCGATCTATTAAGTACAGGTACGCCACCAGGAGTCGGTCTGGGGCTAAAACCACCCTTATACCTAAAAGATGGCGATGTTGTAGAATTGTCAATTGCAGGACTTGGCCAGCAACGCCAAGCTTTCGTAGGGTAGATATTAAAACTATTATAGATGTTCAGACTTGATAAAAAGGTAGCCATTGTCACTGGTGGAGCAAAAGGAATTGGCAAAAGTATCTGCGAAGTTTTTGCTCAACAAGGGGCCATCGTCCATCTGATCGATATCGATGAGGCAGGCGGGCAGGCGACGGCTACAGCTATCAATCAGGAGGGAGGACAAGCCTTTTTCCATGCTTGTAACTTGACCCAACATGCAGTTCTAGGACAGACCCTACAGGCTATCTACGATCAAGATAAAAGAATAGATATTTTAATTAATAATGCTGGCATTGCTCATATCGGAAACGTCGAGCAGACTAGTCCAGAAGCCTTCGATCGCGTCTATCAAGTGAATATTAAAGCCGTTTATAGCTGTTTACATTTTACGATCCCTTTGATGCGAAAATCTGGTGGAGGAGCGATTGTCAATTTAGCTTCGGTGGCTTCGGTAATTGGGATCACTGATCGATTCGCCTATTCGGCCAGTAAGGGGGCGGTATACACCATGACCTTCTCGATTGCAAAAGACTACTTGAAAGATAATATCCGCTGTAATGCGGTAGGGCCAGGGAGAGTACATACGCCATTTGTAGATGGCTATCTACGTGACCATTATCCAGGCAAAGAGGCAGAAATGTTCGAGCAATTATCCAAAACGCAGCCTATTGGCCGCATGGGGAAGCCACTGGAGGTCGCTCAGTTGATTACCTACCTTTGTTCGGATGAAGCTGGCTTTGTGACCGGCAGTTTCTATCCTATAGATGGTGGCTTTTTGACTTTGAATAGCTGAGAGGGGATGCTTTGCTATGTACCAGGTGTCAGGTGTCAAGTTAATGAGACCCGGTGCTTTAGCAACGTTGGTCGAATTAATCCCGGCGGAGCATAGCGGATGTCGGGATGCTTTGCCAGGTGTCAAGTGTCAAGTGCTATGTGCTATGTATTATGTTAATGAGACCTTTGTAGTGCGCAGCAATACAATCTGGTCGAATTAATCCCGGCGTAGCGCAGCGGATGTCGGGATGCTTTGCTATGTGTTATTGAATTCACTCATTAATTATTTCACTCATTGAAAAAGACTGCTATCATCACGGGCGCCGGTATCGGCATTGGGTTTGAAATTGCACGGCAATTGACACGTACTGGTGTGCAAGTGGTATTAAATGATCTGGATGAAGCGGCAGCAAAGGCCGCGGTAGATGCACTTCAAGAAGAAGGTGGGCAGGCTATTGCGGTTCATGGAGATTGTAGTGAACTGGAAGTGATTGAGAAGATGATCCAAACAGCGACGGCTCAATTTGGGCGTCTTGATTATGCCATCGCAAACGCAGGGATTACTACCTTTGGAGCTTTTCTGGATTATCCGGTTGAACGGTTTCAGCAGTTGGTTAAGGTGAATTTGCAAGGTTCTTTTTTTTTGGCACAGCGTGCGGCACAGCAAATGATCCAGCAAGGAGAAGGAGGTAGGATTCTATTCATGTCATCCGTGACAGGCGTGACTTTTCACCCAGATTTGACAACTTACGGGATGTCTAAAGCGGCACTTTCTTTTCTGGCAAAGACGCTGGGTGTAGAACTTGCCCCTCATCAGGTCACCGTGAATGCGATTGCTCCAGGAGCGACGCTTACAGAACGTACCCAAGAGCTAGAAGGCGGTGCTTTCCAAAAACAATGGGAGGATACGACCCCCAATGGTCGCTGTGCAACTACCGATGATATTGCACATACGGCTTTATTTTTGTTAGATGATCGATCCAGCCACATCACTAGTCAAACGATCATAGTAGATGGAGGTTGGACGGCGATGAGTCCGCCGCCACAATAAATATTTATTAGTAGAGTTATTTTTTTTAAGCTTTAATAACTAGTACTGGATTGATTCTAGCTGCTTTAAAAGCTAAATACCCCACTGTTAATAGAGTGATGAAACACAAACCTACTCCAACGCCTAAAAATAGTAAGAGATTAATCTCAATTCGAAATGCATAGGCTCGTAACCAGATAGTGACTACTTGCCATGCAATTGGGGACGCAATCAAAACAGCAAGTACGGTTAAACGTAAAAAGTCAGCGGATAAAAAGACGGTAAGTTTGCTTACACTGGCTCCTAATACTTTCCTAATGCCAATTTCTTTAAAGCGCCTTTTTGTGTTAAATGAGGCTAATCCAAATAAACCAATACAGGACATGAATAAGGCTATGAAAGCAAGATATTTTATAATGGAAGCTACTTTCCCCTCTGTACGATATTGAGAGCGGTACGAATCGTCAAGGAATTCAAAATCAAAAATGAATCCAGGATTATAGCTCTGGTGAAGTTCTTTTATTTGATCAATAGTTACTTTTTTGTCCTTGGATGTTAGTCGAGCAATAATCTTATTGGTCCAAGAAGGTCTATATACAAAAAACAGGGGCCCAATATCTTCTTTTAATGAGGTGAAGTGAAAATCTTTGGATATACCAATGATCTCATACTGATCTCCATCCATTTTTACAATTTGGCCAATTGGGCTTTCTTCGAATCCCATGAACTGGATAGCTCTTTCATTGAGAATCATCTTCCGATTTTCTTGATGAAAATCACTAGAAAAGTACCTACCTGCTACGAGTGGGATGTCTAAGGTTTCTAGCATCTCAAAATTGACAGCTCTCATTTCAAAAGCAACATTATTATTCGCTTTTCCGGGCCATTCTTCTATTATATAGGTGTGCCTTTCCCCTACGAGGCTTTTTCCAATACTAGAGGTCTTATTTACACCTTCTATTTTATTGACTTCTGCTAAGAAAGGACTTAGGCCCCCTCTAATTTTTCCGTTCATTTCAAATTGGATAAGATTGCTTTGGTTATAGCCTAAATGTTTGGAGTGTAGGAAGTCGATTTGTTGGTAAATAACGACTACTACAATAATCATCACAAAAGAAATAATGTATTGACCAACAACCAATGCCTGTCTAAGATTAAACCCTTTGCTGGATGGAATGCTATTATTACTCTTTAAAATAGTGGCAGTTTTAAAACGAGCTATCAATAAAGCTGGATAGCTTCCTGCTAGGAGAGCAGTGAGGAGGGCTATGCCACCTGCAAAAGCCAATTGATGAAAATCAAATGACCATTCAATATTTTTCTGTGCTATTCTGTTAAATAAAGGCAGCGTAAATATAGTTAAGCCAAGAGATAACAAAAGCGAAAAAAAGACAACCAGTAAAGTTTCTCCAAATAATTGCAATAGTAATAGCTGACGACTAATTCCGATCACCTTTTTTACAGCAATTTCTTTAGCTTTTTCTATACCAATGGCAGTTGTTAGGTTTATGAAATTAATGCAAGTAATTAATAGAATTAAAATAGAAACAATTCCTAAGATTTTTACATTTTGAATCCTTCCACCTGCAATTTTACCATTTTCAAACCTGCTGTATAAATACATAGAGGTATAATCTATGGCCTCTAAAGTGGTAGGAAGCTGATTAGCGTCTCGTTTGTTGTTAAGGTAGGAAGCAATCTTGGTATTGAATTCCGAAATGTTCATCTCCGAACCTAAGCCAATATAAGTTGATACCGTTGAATAGTTCCAATTGTAGGACCACTGATTATTCAACTTGAAATCATCAAAAGGAATTAAAAAATCGAATACTAATGTAGTCTTTGGAGAAGGAATATCTACAACGCCAGAAATAGTAAAGATTTGGTTATTCTGCAATTTGATGGGTTGACCAATTATGTTAATTGAGGTCCCAAATAACTTATGTGCTAAGGTTTTTGAAAGTACAATAGAGTTGTGATTGGATAAAACATTTTCAGGACTACCTTCTAAGAGATCAAAGTTAAACACATTAAAAAATTGGCTTCCCGCATGATAACCATTGGCCTTAATTATAGAACTATCTATTGAGAAGGTAATATCATTATATTCCCTCAATTCAACAGAATGGGCTACCTCTGGGAACTCGGCTTCAATAGTCTCGGCAAGCAAACAAGGTGTGCTGAAGCCAGTAGAGATTTCCCCTTCCGAATCAAAGTGCATGATTAATTGGTAAGGACCATTTCCTTTCTGCAAAAATTGATCCACCTGAAGTTCATCATTAATCCATAAATAAGTAAGAAAAACGCAAGTGAGCCCCACCGTGATACCAAGTAACTTTAAGGAAAAGGCTAATCTATTTCTATTTATTCGCCTCAGCAACATTTTTATTGGTCTCATGATGGCAGCTTTTGGATGGTTTAGAAGAAATGTAACTTTCAATCTTTTTTAAATAACAATCTAAATCTATGCCATTTTTATAAGAGCTTGATAATTAATGTTTTGTGTGATAAAGATGGGGCTTGAATTCTTTGGAGATGTATAAAAGTGAACACATGATGTGCAAAAATGGACAGGCTGAAGTTGGAGCAATACAAGAAATCTATATCTAAATAGGATTGCTCTTTAGGAAAATGGACCGTTTATTAAACGGACTGAAAACTATCGCACCTACGCTCATCAACTACTTGACTCTATCAAGTAGATCGACCACTCACACCGCCTTCCTCTTTTTAGGAATCCAAGCCCAGACGGCTTCTACTATGATGGGTTCGATACCGGTTTCATCGGTTACGACGACTTCGACGGTGACCTCTCCTTTTTCTAGTGTTTTAATAGATTCAATTTGCTGGTCGCTTAACTTGGCGATGGCTTGCATAGCTCCGGTAGAACGCTTGACAAAGCTGGTTTTCATATATTTTACCAATGGAATTTTGTCATCTGGTATATTCATCCCGACGACCATGCCAGTGGCGGTTTCTGCCAATAGAATCATCGCTGCTGCGTGGATTTGACCGATATGATTACGCACTTTGCGCTTGTTTTTAAGAGAAACGATCAATTCCTCTTTAGTCATCTTTTCAAATTGGACATTTGAAGTGCCTACGTAGGGGACTACTCTACCAATCGCCCAACTAAAAAGGCCCTTAGGGAGTTTTTCCAACCTAAGGACCTGTTTTTCGAGTCTGTTCATACTTTGTTTGTTTTAGCGAATTTTCGCTAAGCTACAACAAAGCTTTTAAATGACCACATTTTCCTATCCAATTCCTGCAAAAGCTAGCGCAGAAATCGAGAAAAAGAGTAGCCAAAATCGAACATCGCGGTAGAAAGTAGTCTTCTGTTTTGTCATCACTAAATCGAGTATTTTAAGTATCTAATAAATTACTTGTTCGTTGCCTGTATCGCTATTATTCAGCCATACCGCATTAGCCTTAGGAAGTGTCCTAAGCAGATAGCCAGTTAATCAGTAAAATATTTGAGGAATATCGTCACGAGAGCAATTCTAGTCTTCTAGAGTACTTCATTCTCTCGCTTAGCCATACCATTTGGCAGTGTACCTGATGCCCTAAATGGTCATCTGTGATACTTAGTGTTTCAATACATTTACTCTATTAACAAAAAGGATGCCATAGCAAAAAATCGTAATATGTTAATGAGACCATTCGCTTCAGCGAAGCTGGTCGAATTAATCCCGACAGAGCGAAGCGAACTACGATGGCAACCACGAACTTGCCATGAACATACTATTGATCCTTATGCATGGAGCGTATCCGTTGTTCAATCGAAGTGGTCGAGTAGCCAGGAATAAAATCTAAAGTTTTGACTTGGCCACCATGCTCCAATACGGTATTGGCACCGACGATGTCTTCGATTGTATAGTCACCACCTTTTACAAGGATATCAGGTAGGAGTAGGTCGATGATTTCTTGTGGAGTATCTTGCTCGAAAGCAACCACTAAGTCGACAAATTGCAGGCTAGCTAAATTGATCTGACGAGTCAATTCATCATTAATGGGGCGATGATCACCTTTCAGTCGGCGTACCGAATCGGCACTATTTAAACCAACGATGAGTTTGTCGCCTAAATCTTTGGCTTCAGCTAAATAATGAAGATGACCATAATGCAGCAAGTCAAAACAACCATTGGTGAAGACGATTTCCAAACCGCTATCTTGCCATTGCTGGACGACCTGTTTGGCCGATGGCCAATCCAGTACTTTACGTTTTATCTGATTGATCTGCGCCATCGATGGGAACTGGATTATAATTTTGGTTATAAAAAGGAAGAATCAGCAAGGCTATGAGGCCGAAGAGTACGTGTCCTCCTACCGTAATGGTCAGGAAAGAAATCATCGTATAAGAGAAGCCAACAGGCTGACTGATTCCATAAATACTCAAGGCTATCATTGTCAGGTAATGATAGGATCCCATTCCACCTGGTGTAGGAATCACAATACCCCAGGCACCAAATACAAATACGGCCAAGCCAACCAAAGGCATTAAATGACTAGTAGGCTCAAAAGAGAAAAAGCATAAATAGTTGAGTAGATAATAGAGCAACCAAATAGCGATACTGTGAAAAATAAATAAACCAGGCTTTTTTAATTTCCAAATGCTACTCAGACCCTCAACTAGGCCTTTTACTAAACCAAGAACTTTGGCGTAGATTTTGGTCTGCTCAATGCGTTTTCTCAATAGGAAAAATAAGCCCAAACCTAAAGCTCCAGCAATAGCAGCAGCTAAAAAGAGCTTGGTTAAGGTTTCTAAACTCAATAACTCCACAAGTTTGTCCCAAATCTGCTGATATTGAAACACAATCGCCAGGACTGTCATAATCATGATAGACACCAAATCTACTGCCCTATCGATGGCTACAGTGCCCATTACTCTGCCCACTTCGATTTTCTCATAGCGAGACAATACACCTGCGCGTACAAACTCTCCAATTCTGGGTATACCTAAGTTGGCAAAATAGCCTACCATAATGGCACCCAGACTATTCATAAACCGAGGTTTTCGGCCCAGTGGATCGATTAATAAATTCCATCGAATGGCCCTACTCACATTGCTCAGCATAAAAAGAAAGACGACTACAAATAACCAAAAGAAGTTGGCAGTAGCAAAGTCATTCGCGACCTTTTCAACAAGCGTCCCACAGTCTTCAGGGCTTATTCCATCAATTTTGCACTGCTCATAATGACCTTTACTCATACTCCGATAGAGTAGAAACATAATGAGTAGCCCAAGGCTCAAAAACATCAAAAATCGCAGGAAGTAACCGAATAATTGTTTCAAGGTATGTTCAGATTAAGTATACGGTGCATCAAGAAAAACCTTCGATAGTTTTACCGAAGGTTTCTTTACTATTTTGGTTTATTGTTTTCATCAACAAAGACCACCGAAGGTTCAAAAGCCTTTGCTTCTTCAGGAGTCATATAGCCATAGCCAATGATGATGACTACATCACCCACTTCTGCGCGGCGCGCGGCGGCACCATTTAGGCAAATCACACCTGAGCCTCGCTCTCCTTTTATAATATAAGTCTCTAAACGCTCTCCATTATTGTTGTTGACAATCTGGACGCGCTCTCCTTCGAAGAATTTGGCAGCATCCATGAGGTCTTCGTCGATAGTGATACTACCGACATAGTTGAGATTGGCTTCGGTAATCCGAGCCTGGTGTATTTTAGATTTGAATCTTTGGATCATCATAGCTTTTGTTGTTTATTTTGGGATTCTTACATCCTTTAGACGTAAAGGCCGCATTTGGGTCACCTTACATGTGCCGAGATAAAGCGTCAATCTATAAACATCTAGGCTTTTAAATAACCGCGCAAAGCTACATTAAGTTGTTTGAATTTATAGTCTCAACGGAGGATTAAATTGTCGATTAAACGCACATCGCCAGCCCAAACGGCTGTACAAGCGACGATGCTTTTAGCCTTTTTTACCTCCTCAATTGGGCGTAATGTCTCGCCATCGACAATCGAAAAATACTCTGGTTGCAAGCCGATCGCCTCTAGTTTTTGTAGAGATCGCTGCTCTATGATATTAACTGTATCGGTGAGCAGAGAAGCCTTGGCTTGTTGTAGCATTTGATGGATTACCGGAGCTTTTAAGCGAAAGTCTTCGGTCAAACGCACATTCCTCGAGCTCATCGCCAAGCCATCTGCTTCGCGTACTGTTTCTCCCATAATTAGCCTGACCTTTCGGTCTTGCTGACGGATCATCTCTCTGATAATGGCGAGTTGTTGATAGTCTTTTTGTCCCATGAAGAGTTGATCGGGCATTACAATATCTAGTAAGCGGCTAACTACTTGTACGACACCCTCGAAATGCCCTGGCCGAAAAGCACCTTCTAACACTTTGTCTAGATGACCTAGATTGATCGCTGAGGGCTGATTGGTACCATCGGGGTAGACTTCCGCTACTGATGGACAAAATAATAGATCACAGCCTACACTTTCCAGTGCCTGGATATCGGCTTGCGGCGTTTGAGGGTATTTCTCCAAATCGCTGGCTTCGTTAAATTGAGTCGGATTGACGAAGATGCTACATACTGAAACGTCCGTAGCTTTTTTGCTTTTTGCAACCAGAGAAAGGTGGCCGGTATGTAGTGCCCCCATGGTGGGCGTGAAGCCAATTGTACGCTGCTCCTGTACTTGGGCGCTAATAATAGATTGGAGAAGTTCAACCTCACGGATAATAATCATGTTTCTAAAAGTGTTGTTTAAGATGATTAGGTTAGAGGATGGATAGGGGCTTTATTTGGTCTTTTAAAAGGCTTGATAATAGGGCTTCCTGGCATTAAAGCCAAGAGAATGAAGAAAGTATGTTATTTTTTCCTTATTTTTGCCAACTAAATTTAGAGGGACAAAAAGGGTAAGATATAAAATATCTGAAATAGCCTTCACAAAAAAGATTGTAAAAAACATAGCAAGCGTTGATATGAGTAAAAAGAAAGTGTTGATTGTTACGCAGGAGATGCAGCCCTATACTACACTTACCGAAATCGCTGAGATAGCCAGAAAACTACCACAACATATTCAGGAAAACGGCATGGAAATCAGAATCTTAATGCCGAGATACGGAACGATCAATGAACGTAGACACCGTCTGCATGAGGTTGTTCGTTTATCTGGAATGAACATCATCGTTGATGATGATGATTATCCACTGATTATCAAAGTTGCTTCTTTGCCAGAAGCGAGAATGCAAGTTTACTTCCTAGATAATGAGGATTTCTTCAAGCGCAAATTTATTTTTGAGGATGAAGATGGTAAGCCTTTTGAGGATAACGCCGACCGAGCGGTATTTTTCTGTAAAGGTGTCTTAGAGACTGTCAAAAAGTTTGGATGGCCTCCGAATATTATCCATTGTCATGGATGGTTGACGAGTTTAATCCCGATGTATTTGAAAACGGCTTATAAGACAGAGCCCCTCTTCCAAAACTCAAAAGTGGTCTACTCCGCATATGGTCCAAGTTTTGAGCAGCAGTTGGGTGATCAGTTTTTACAAAAAGCAACGATCAACAACTTGACGCCTGAAGATATCAAGGCTTATGAAGCTGGTCTACACCAGGGAGCCTTGACTTTTGCAGACGCTGCTATCCAAGGGAGTGAATCATTGGCTGATGATGTAGCTAAAGTTTTTGGCGCCAACGGCCTTCCTACTTTAGATTATCAAGGTGAGGACTACCTCAAGCAATATATGGAGTTTTACGGTTCTCTTTTAGCAGAGGAAGAAACTGCCTAATTGGAACTGGTACAAAAGGTGCTGTAGCTACGGCTATTAACTTTCCGCAATATCGCGCTAAGTTAATGGCTCGTTTTTAGTCTGGCACCTTACTTTTCTAAAGCTATTGGATTTGTAAAGGGAGAAATAATTTTAGCTACCAACTTTTCTAGCTACTTTTGCGTCTCTTTTAGAAGGTGAATCATTGGCACTGTGCCAATTTTTACTTTTTAACTAGCAAATACATCATAAACGCACAAACTAGCCATAGGTATGAAGCAATTAGCGCTCCACTTTATCCTAGTCCTATTCGCTATTACTTTCTTAAGCACTTGTAACGATCCGACCACTTTGGGTTCAGATTTGTTAAGTGATGATACGACTCAATTAGAATTTTTTGACACGCTCACCATTGAAGCCGTGACAGAAATTGGGGAGCCACTGCCGACCAATTTTGCCGGAAATAACGTGATAGATGGTTTTGTGTTTGGAAATATGGCGGACCCTGTTTTTGGTAACAGTAAGTCTTCTATTTTCTTTCAGGTTGTGCCGCGTATTAGTGAGACCTTCATTCTGGAGAATCCAATTCTTGATTCTATTATTTTGAACCTTCCTTACTATAACGATGGCTTCTATGGCAAACAACCCGAGGAATATACCATTGATATTTTCAGAATGGCAGAGAATGTAGACGGTGCGCTAGAGTATACCTCTGATACTTCCTTTATGGTATCTGATACCCTGGCTTCTACAACACTTTTTCCTACAGGAGATACGGTGAGTTACCTTGATTATTCGGGGATAGTTCCTGTAACGGTAAGTTTGCCTGCACTTAGAATTCCTTTAAACCCCAAGACCATAGGTAGCGAACTATTTAATCTAGATTCTGCAACATTAACGAATAATGATGCGTTTTTAGAGGCTTTTAATGGTGTTCAGCTTAGGCCTCGAAACGAAACTCAGGGGATGATCGCTTTTGATCTACTGACTCCAGCAGCAGGTATATTTATCTACTACCACGAGGATAGTACCTTTTTTCAATATCAATTTGCGCTTAGAAACTTCAGCTTGAAATTTCTTTCTTTTGAGCATGATTATACCAATACACCTGTAGAAACGACCTTGGCAGAAAACAGTGATAGTATTCTGTTTTCACAGGGTATGTCCGGAGTAGTGACCAAATTGAGTTTTCCAACCTTAAGAAATCTAAGAGATGACAACTTCATCATCAATAAAGCGGAGCTGGAGATTAGTCTGGCCTCTCTCGATGAAGATAGAATAGATATATTCACGCCAACGGAGCAACTGGTCTTAGCCTTTAGAAACGAAGATGGCAATTTGCAAGCGATCTCGGATGTGACTTTTGGATTGGCTGCAGGCCGAAATCGATTTGGCGGCGCTATAGAAGACAATCCGGAGCCAAGTCCAGATACATATACCATGAATATTAGCACCCATTTTCAGGAAATGCTCGATGGTATTCAGGATCCTGAGCTGTACATTTTGGTATCTCCTAAGGTGAGTAATGCTTCCAGAATTGTGCTCTTTGGACCTAATCATCCAGAGTATGGGATTAAATTGAGAGTTACAGGTACCAATCTTGGTAATTAGAAATACGAATCGGGATGCAACCTTTTATGGCTTGATTTGATTGTATACCAAGGCGCTGGTTTTTTCGTTGATAGAATAGCCAGTGTTCGTTGCTTATTGTTTAATAACATTACTATCTATCAGGCTCCCCACCCAAAACGGGATCGATGATTTTAATCATGGATTCATCAACTTATCCGTCTTTCTCCTACGCGGATGATTCAGCAAGGTGGAGCCATTAATTTATTTTAGAGATGTGTGGAATTATTGCCTATGTAGGCACAGATGTAGCTTATCCAAAATTGATAAAAGGTTTACAACGTCTAGAATATCGGGGATATGATAGTGCTGGTGTAGCACTTATCGAAGAAGAGGAAATTGCTGTTTATAAAAAACAGGGGAAAGTCAAAGAATTAGAGAAATTTGCCATCGATTTTGAAAAAAAATCGACAATAGGTATTGGTCATACCCGATGGGCAACGCATGGTGAGCCAAATGATGTGAACGCGCATCCCCACCTTTCCAATAATGGCCGTTTGGTACTTGTACACAATGGGATTATTGAAAATTACGAAGTATTAAAGGTCGCTCTGGAGAAAGAAGGCTTTACTTTTCAAAGTGAAACGGATACAGAGATTCTCGTCAACCTTATCCAGGCGATTCAAGATAAAGAGCAGGTAGACTTGGCAGAGGCAATACGGATCGCCTTGACCCGTGTAGTTGGAGCCTTTGCGATTGTGGTCTTAGATAAAAATGATCCAGATACTGTAGTTGGTGCCAGGAAAGCGAGTCCACTAGTCGTAGGTATTGGAGAAGATTTCTTCTTTTTAGCTTCTGATGCGACGCCCATTATTGAGTATACCAATAAAGTGATCTATCTCAACGATGAGGAGATTGCCATATTACAGAGAAATGGAGACTATGAAATTAAAACGATAGGCAATGTCACTCAGCGTCCTTATGTCCATGAGTTGGATATGAAACTGGAGATGTTGGAGAAAGGAGGCTATGATTATTTCATGCTCAAAGAGATACATGAGCAACCCACTACGCTCAGAGACTGTATGCGCGGTCGTGTCAATGCCAGCGAAGGCTGGATGCGTTTGGGAGGTTTAAAAGAAAATGAAGATCGCATTGCCAACGCCGATCGCTTTATCATGGTGGCTTGTGGTACCTCCTGGCATTCTTGTCTGATTGGAGAATACTTGCTGGAAGATTTAGCGCGCATACCCGTAGAGGTAGAGTATGCCTCAGAGTTCAGATATAGGAACCCCATTATCAAAGAGAATGATGTAGTGATAGCTGTATCTCAATCCGGAGAAACGGCAGATACGCTAGCAGCTATTGAAATCGCCAAGAAACAAGGTGCCTTTGTATATGGCATTGTTAATGTAGTTGGATCTTCCATCGCTCGAATGACAGACAGTGGCTCCTACATACACGCCGGCCCCGAAATAGGAGTAGCCTCTACAAAGGCATTTACCGGACAGGTGACGCTGCTTTCGCTGATGGCGCTTTCTTTGGCTTATAAAAGAAATAAAATTTCTACCCAATACTATCAAAAACTGGTAACGGAGCTAGCGCTGATACCAGAAAAAATTGAACAAGTACTGGCTCAAGATCAATTGATCAAATACATCGCCCAGGAAATAAAAGATAAAAGCAATGCCTTATACCTTGGTCGAGGGTACAACTTCCCCGTAGCTTTGGAAGGGGCGCTGAAACTTAAAGAAATTTCGTATATTCACGCCGAAGGTTACCCAGCCGCAGAAATGAAGCACGGGCCCATCGCGCTGATCGATGAGCAAATGCCCGTCATCGTTATCGCTACGAACAAAAGTGCTTATGAGAAAATCGTAAGTAACATCCAAGAAGTCAAAGCTCGCAAAGGATTGGTTATAGCTATTGTTCCGCAGGGAGATCAGACTATCAGTAAGATCGCAGACTATACGATTGAGATTCCTGAGACAGAGGAGCCATTGTCTCCACTGCTTTCAGTGATTCCTTTGCAGCTGCTTTCTTATCATATTGCCGTCATGCGCGGATGCGACGTTGATCAACCTCGTAACCTCGCAAAATCAGTAACTGTGGAGTGACGGAGGCTCAAGATTATTTATGGTAATGATGATACCAATCAAATCCACAATTATTATCATTATCAATTAACTCATTGATTCTTTTTATAGAGTCATTAACGAATTGAAGTATTTAAAAAGATGGAACATACATTAGAATATAACTCCTCCAAAGTAGAACTCATCATTCCTGAGTATGGGAGAAATGTACAAAGACTAGTAGATCACTGCAAAACGATTGAAAATCCAGAAGAAAGACAGGTTTTTGCAGAACGCATTATTCAACTAATGATGCAGATGCATCCACAAAATCGGAATCTAGACGATTATCGGGATAAGCTCTGGCGTCATTTTTTTAGAATTGCCAAATTTGAATTAGAAGGTGTCATGCCTCCCAACGGGATAGTACCTACTGAAGAAGAAGCCTACAAGAAGCCAGATATCATTGGCTATCCGAAAACAGAAGCGAAGTTCAGACACTACGGCAACAACGTACAGCGTCTAATCGACAAGGCTATTGCTATGGAAGAAGGCCCTAAAAGGGAAGGTTTTGCCAGTGTGATCGGATCTTATATGAAGTTGGCTTACCGCACCTGGAACAAGGAGCACTACGTGAGTGATGACATCATCAAAGGAGACTTAGAAAGACTCTCAGAAGGGCAGTTGAAAATGGATGATGATGCCTCTATTGAAAATCTGACGAGCCATACTAGTCATAGCAGCAGTCGTAACAATAATAGACGGAGTAGCCATAAGCGCAATGACCATCGGAATAATAACCACCGGAATAATAACCGTGGAAAGAATACCCGTAGAAGAAAGTAAATCTTACAAATTCTGCCGTCGATTGACTTGAGCAATGTCCTATAGATATTAGCTCTTTCGCCTTGTTTAAGTCAATTGACCAAGGTTATAGCTTTATCTAGGAGCCAAGAAAATAATTCTTACCTTCGCGGCGTCATTTGAGAAAAGCAATTTAATGAGAACAACTGACGCTTTCCGCGTAATCGGTGGTCATCCATTACAAGGTGAAATCACCGCCCAGGGAGCTAAAAATGAAGCTTTACAAGTCTTATGTGCTCCTCTACTTACAGCAGAGAAGGTTACCATTTCCAATATACCAGCCATTCGGGATGTACAGCGATTGCTAGACCTATTGAGAGGTTTAGGGGTTAAAGTTGAGCAACTCGGGACCGATACCTACAGCTTCCAAGCAGATGAGATCGACCTGGAATATGTACAGAGTACCGAGTTTCAGAAAAATGCCAAACAAATTAGAGGTTCGGTCATGTTGATTGGGCCTCTTTTGACCCGCTTTGGTAAAGCTTTTCTACCTCAACCGGGAGGTGACAAGATTGGCCGCAGACGTTTGGATACCCATTTTCTAGGCCTACAGAAGCTTGGAGCAGCGTTTAAATTTGACGAAGACAAACACCTCTACTACGTCGCTTCTCCCAAACTGCAAGGCACCTATATCCTTATGGATGAGATATCTGTGACTGGTACAGCCAATGTGGTTCTAGCTGCAGTAATGGCACAGGGTACCACGACCATCTATAATGCAGCTTGCGAACCCTATGTACAGCAGCTATGTAAGATGCTCGTACGGATGGGTGCAAAAATCGAAGGCATCGGTTCTAATCTGCTGATAATACATGGAGTAGAGGTCTTAGGTGGCACAGACCATCGCCTCCTACCTGATATGATAGAGATTGGCAGTTTTATTGGCCTAGCGGCGATGACCCAATCGGAAATTACGATCAAAGATGTACAACCAGCGGCACTAGGGAATATACCGCGCATGTTTGAGCGTATGGGGATCGAGCTCCAGGTTTTGGAGGATAGTATCCATATACCAGCACAGGAACATTATGAGATTCAGACCTTCATAGATGGATCAATCATGACGATCTACGATGCACCTTGGCCAGGATTTACGCCAGATTTAATGAGTATTATGCTGGTTGTGGCCACTCAGGCAAAAGGCAGTGTGCTTATCCATCAGAAAATGTTTGAAAGTAGGCTTTTCTTCGTAGATAAGTTGATTGATATGGGTGCCCAGATTATCCTTTGCGATCCTCACCGTGCTACGGTAATAGGCTTGGATAGAAGGACACAATTACGAGGTATTGAGATGTCTTCACCTGATATCCGAGCTGGTGTAGCTTTGTTGATTGCAGCACTTTCTGCTAAGGGGACGAGTACCATTCACAATATCCACCAAATTGATCGTGGATACCAATTTATTGACGAGCGCCTACAAAAACTAGGGGCTAAAATTGAGCGTCTGTAGGACCTATATTATATGATTTTATACAATATCACCTTCAAG
This sequence comes from Saprospiraceae bacterium, assembly GCA_042095835.1. Taxonomy (GTDB): domain Bacteria; phylum Bacteroidota; class Bacteroidia; order Chitinophagales; family Saprospiraceae; genus DATFKA01. The sequence continues at coordinate 2,976 of JBELML010000054.1, read as the reverse complement.
GTAGACTTAGACATTAGCAGCGAGTGGGAACGGTATATAAAGCAAATCTATATCCCTAGAATGTATGATACGGGTAAGTTTGAGAACCATCGTTTGTGCCGACTGATGGGTGTCGATGAATCAGATGGATTTACCTACTCGCTTCAGTTCATGTGCCCGAATATGGTGACCTATCAGCTCTTTCAAGAGAAAGATGCCTATCAAATTCAAAAAGGCCATGCTATTCGTTATCAGAATCAATATGTCTCATTTACTTCGATTATGAAAGTACTAGATCAGGAGTAGTCTCGCTATGGCGAGCATTGAATCCATCCTAATTTCTCTCCCATTTGTATAATATGCTTGAGCAAACTTGCGTTTTTGAAATATAAATCACAACTTTGAAATTCAAAGTACTTGAATATGACGCCGAAAAATAGCCAGCACCTCGATGCTTTAATGGATATACGCAGCATGATGGAGAAGTCTTCGCGCTTTATTTCACTCAGTGGCTTGAGTGGGATCGGAGCCGGACTCATTGCTCTACTTGGAGCTGCAATTGCCTATATTTATCTGGACACAACACCGCTACGCAATTACCCTGGCTACTATCTGGTCAATGAAGGCTATGAAAAATGGGGTATAGATTACCGGCTGTTTTTTGTGGGGCTTGGTGCCGTCATTTTATTGGGAGCTTTGGCAACAGGTATATTTTTTACTACCCGAAAGGCACGACGCAACCAGCAAGCGATCTGGGGCGCTTTGACCCGCAGATTGTTGCTTAATTTATCGATCCCTTTAGCCGTGGGTGGGGTCTTTTGCCTAGCGCTTTTTCAACAAGGAATTATCGGATTTATAGCACCTGCTACCTTGATATTTTACGGCTTGGCTTTGATCAATGCGAGTAAGTACACTTTGCGAGATATTCGATTTTTAGGACTAAGCGAAATTGTATTAGGTCTTATTGGTTTGTTTAATCTAGGATATGGCTTAGATTTATGGGCCTTTGGTTTTGGTGTTTTACATATTGTGTACGGTGCCATCATGTATTATAAATATGAGCGATAGAAGATTATGGCGAAAGGATTAATTACAGACTTAAATAAGGCTTTTAATCATAAGATAAGACTAGGCATCATGTCGCTCTTAATGGTCAATGAATGGGTAGATTTTAATACCATGAAAGAGAATCTGGATGGTATTAATGACGGTACCCTGGCTAGTCATATTAAAGGCTTAGAGAAAATGGATTACCTGGAAGTGCGAAAGCAATTTATTGGTCGAAAACCGAATACTTCTTATCGGGCAACAGACCAGGGAAAAAAAGACTTTAATGATCATCTTGATGCACTAGAAAATTTACTAAAAATTCGATGAGCTCATTCGGAGTATATTTTTTTGACAATAAACTTTGAAATTCAAAGTACTTTAATAATTCCCATTATGCAAAAACAGATCATCCGAGACTGCTTACCTTTGGTTGGAGCACTGCTATATAGTTATTTGTTCACACAGATGCACTTAGGTGTGAATGCCTTTCTTTGGGCGGTATTTATACTGGCCATTATTTTCATTTTTAAGCGGGAGACCTTTCGGGCCAAGTATTTTAAACTGATTGCTTTTGCCTATTTTTTAAGTGCTTTACAGGTGGTACTTCACCACTCTGGCCTAGCTCAGGTTTTATACGTTTTGAGCTTTATCACACTAGTAGGTTATACACAAGTACGGACGCTCCGCTTTATCTGGTATGGTCTTTTGCTTGGGATTGGGAGCCTTATGACTGCACCGATTACCGCATTGCATAAGTGGCGGGTCTTTGATTGGTTGCCCACTAAGACACTCCAGCCTTATTTGCCACTTTCCATTATTCCTTTAGGGATTGGCACTATCTTTTTGAGTATTTATTATACGGCCAATCCGACTTTAGCAGCTTTAGTGGATTGGATCATCCTTCAATTAGGGATGAGTATGCTTGATTTTTCCTGGTTGTATTTGGGACGTGTATTACTGGGCGCCTGTATTATCATCGCTCTATTATGGCCTAGTCTGAATAAGCACTTAGTCGGAGATCGGGAAGCTTTTTGGAAAATGAACGTTCTACGTAAGCGTAAAAAAGTAGCCTTCTCCTTTCTCAGTCAAGGGCTAAAAAGGGAGTATAATTTAGCGGTAGGAACCCTATTTTTGTTGAATGGTCTGCTCCTAGTTACCAATCTATTGGATCTGAAATACCTCCTGCACAATTTTGCAGAAAGCTCCGCTACCGAGCTATCAAGCTATGTGCACCGCGGTACCAATTTGTTGTTCTTGGCTATCGCCTTGGCGATGGTTCTAGTGCTCTATTTCTTTCGGAGAAATCTTCATTTTTACCCTTCTCGTTCTCCTTGGTTGAAATGGCTAGCTTTTATCTGGTTGATCCAAAATGGAATGCTAGCGATCTCCGTTGCGCTGCGTAATTATTACTACTTTACCAACTATGGGCTTACGCATTTACGCATTGGGGTTTTTGTGTTTCTTTTGGTAGTAATGATTGGCTTATTTTATACCTATCAGAAAGTAGAATATCAGAAAACCGCCTATTATCTCTTTGCTAAAACGGCTTGGGCCATCCTAGGTGTTCTGACCATTACCGCCTGCTTCAATTGGGATATACTCATCACGAAATACAACCTCCGCTACACCGATCGCGATAAACTAGACCTCTACTATTTATTGGGCGATCTTTCAGATAAGAATATCTACCTCTTGGATGGTTATCCTTTGCCCAGGACCATCACTTCTTCAAAAGGCATCGCTTACAAAAGTGAAGACTTGTTGAACCGGAAAAAAAGTACCTATGAGCGACGGACCAAACAAATGGATTGGAGACACTGGAATCTAGCAGATGCACGGAATAGGATTTGGAGAGAGTAATCTTGAATTCGACCAGATTGTATTGCTATAGGTCAAAGCATTAAAATAAAAACTTAAAAAGAAATGCTTATTTCTCGAAATTAAGTA
>JBELML010000053.1:0-36890 GCA_042095835.1 Saprospiraceae bacterium | reverse complement strand
AGAGCGTGCTCATTCTTAGCAGTACCAGTAGTACCAGAACCTATATAAGTAGCATTGAATACTTGTGGGTTAGAAGATGGCGTGTTAGCATCAGGCTTAGCACCATCCATTTCAGCAGCGTTGTCACCATTGTCATCAGATTGAAGTACGTTGATGAACTGAACGCGACCTCTCCAACCAGTATCCCAATCTAAAGCATCATCGCCACAGAAAGCGATAGTAGCATATTTCAAATCAGCCGTACCACCGAAGAATTCGATACCATCATCAGAGTTAGAGATAACCTCGATGAATCTTAGTGTAGTACCAGAACCAACAGCACCAAGTGTCAAACCGTTGATTTCATCACCAGGCGCTAATTCAGCACCACCGTGACGGATAGAGATATAGGTAAGGCTACCAGAGCTGTCACCATCATCACTACCACCGTACTCAGAACGAGGATCGTTAGCATCTAAACCTTCTACAGCTTCCGTAGTTGCTTCGTCAGTGATCGTTGCGCTACCAAGGATGATTAAACCACCCCATAACCCTCTTTCGTCAAAAGCAACATCTTCAGGATCGTTCACATCATCGAACTCAGAAGTCATGATGATAGGTGCATCTTTAGTACCATTTGCATTAATAGTAGCACCACGAGCAATGATCAAAGTAGAAGCCAAGTCATCAGTTGTAGGAATAGCTAAACCTTTGATAACTGTACCTGCTTCGATATTTAGTGTTCCGCCATCTTCTAAGAATACGAAACCATCTAAAATATAAGTGGTATCAGCAGACCAAGTGTAAGTGCCACCAGCCACCAAGTCAGCATCAGTGATCACACGCTCTGCAACAGCTGGAAGAAACTCATAGAAATCAAGCGCTGTCCAGTTTCTAATCCAAAGAGAAGAACCGAATGCACCTTTATAATCTACAGAAGTAAAGAAATCATCATTTGGATAAGATGCTAAACCGCTGTATGCTGGACCATCGGTAGCAGGTCTTGGATCATACATTCTAGATCCTTCTGTGCGTGAGATGCCACCTAACTGGGGATCTTCTACAGAGTTGCTATTTGCAGCAAGGTGATCGATCAAGAACTGAGCAGTTGGGTCTTCCGCATCATCAGTAGCTTGGATGAAACCATCGCCACCCGCATTCAATCCATTTCCTTCACCGAAACCAAACCAAATATTATTAGAGATAACTAAGTCACCACCTTCCATGTAAGAACGAGAATCTACACCAGAAGCACGATCTTCAACTTGTACAGCGAAATTCGCAAAATCAGTGAAGATAGAGTTGGTGTAACGACCTCTTGTACCATCACGGAATAACAATGCATGTTCATTCTTTGCAGATCCAGCAGTGCCAGCACCAACATAAGTTGCATTATATACTTGTGGATTAGAAGAAGGCGTGTTAGCATCTGGCTTAGCACCATCCATTTCAGCAGCGTTGTCTCCAGCATCTGCAGACTGAAGAACAGTGATAAACTGAACATTACCTCTCCAACCAGTATCCCAGTCTAGACCATCATCTCCACAGAAAGAGATAGAAGCATACTTTAGACTAGCAGTACCACCGAAGAATTCGATACCGTCATCTGAATTTGAGAATACCTCGATATACTCTAGTGTTGTACCAGAACCAACACCACCTAAAGTAAGGCCGTTGATCTCATCACCAGGTGCTAATTCAGCACCACCGTGACGGATAGAGATATACTTTAATACACCAGAGTTGTCATCGTCGCTAGAGCCTCCGTAGATAGAACGAGTGTCGTTGGCGTCAAGACCTTCTACAGCCTCAGTAGCTGCTTCGTCAGTGATAGTAGCGTTACCCAAAATGATCAAACCACCCCATAGACCACGGTCATCCGCTGCTAAAGTAGAGGTTGATAAATCTTGAGTATCATCTTCAGCAGTGAAGACGATAGGTTGTCTAGAAGTACCTTCAGCGAAGATTTGCGCTCCCTGAGTAATGATTAAAGTAGAAGCCAAATCATCAGTAGAAGGAGTCGCAAGTCCTTTGATAATTGTACCTTCTTCAATGTTCAAAATACCGTTTGCCTCTAGATAAACGAAACCATCAAGTAAGTAGATCGTATCGTTCGACCAGTTGTAAACCGTACCACCAACTAAATCATCGTCACCGATGGTTTTAGTTGGCATTTGAGCCATAGCTGTAGTTGCAAACATTGCTAGGCACAGCAATAAGGCGTAAAACTTTTGATTCATAGTCAATAAAAAGTTTGGTTTTGTAAAAAAGATCAAATAATTCTAATTCTTTATATTGACCTTCCGCCATATGGTGAAAGGGCATTTATTCGATTAAAGCAGCTCAATAAGCTTCCAATAGGCATCTATCGTAATGAATGCAGCTAGTACCAATAGGGGCATCCCCAAGAGAAAAGCCAATATGGTATCTAATACATATAAGTCTGTAAAATGAATGGTCAGTAAACTCAAGAAAAGTAGACTCGATAGACCTGCCAATTTAGAAAACGAAAGTTTCATGCTACCTGTATTTAAATCGATCCAACCGATTTTGAGCATCAATTTGACCAATAGAAGGTTACCACCCAATACGGTTGCTGAAGCTAATACAGCTTGCCAGGACTGAATATCAACAGGGTGACTAATTCTAGAATAGGTTTCTATGAAGGTAAATCCAGTCGAAAGACTAAGGATAAAGCCGCTCACTAAAGAAAACAAGAAATTAAATCTTAAACCATCAATTCTAGATATAATTAATGCACTAATCAATTTTGTCAAAAAGGAAATCGAAACCCCCGTTTGTAATATTCCAAGGGTGAAAAGCAATAAACTATTTGTAGAAGAGCTGTAGGCGAATTGAATGAAAGCGAGGAGAGAAGAGAGAAAAAGGCCGACTAAGAAGACCCCTTGGTTATTGAAGAATAGGGTGTTTCCTTTTGCTGTTAAACCTGCCTTGACGGAACGGTTAATTAGCGCCACTAACATTTATTTTTAATGAATGACCAAATCTCTATGACAGGGCAAAGGTGCTTTTTAAAAGTAAAATAAATGTAAATGGGTGTTAAATTTAGATTAATTAATCCTGTGTGATTTTATTGTTAACTCAATGTGAAAGAATAAAAAAAGCCCGGTTCCATTGGAACCGGGCTTGGTAAAGTATATAGTGTGTCGTTTTATTCGACGTTGATTAATCTATCAGTTGCGCTAAACTCTCCAGCACTTAGGGTGAAGTAGTAAACGCCTGGTACAGGGAAATCTTTACTAGTCAATTGAATTTGGTTTTGTCCAGCTTCAAAGTTTTGTTGGAAAGATTTCACAACTCTACCATTAACATCATTGATCGTTACAGTCACTTGGCCTGCTTTCGGCAATTGGAAGTTGACCGTAGTTAGGTCAGTAAATGGATTAGGTTGATTACTGAACAGCATGAAGCCATCTACACTCGCTAGGGTGGTCGCTCCAAAGTTCAACTGTATTGGATGTTGCTTGTCTGTACTAACAGCCACTGCATCTGTCCTGCGAGAGGAAACCGTAATTGCTTCACTTATGGCGACTTCGGTTTTTGCTCTAACTTTAAGCGCAAACAATTTAGTCTCTTCATTAGCAAGCGTTGCTTCGGTAGTGAACCAAGCAGCAGTAATACTTCCTTCTTTTTGGAACACGCCTATCTCTTCTTCGCTGAGTAGGGCAGATTCTACATCAAGCAGTTCAAGGTCTTGAGCAAGCTCCATAGTGAACTGAAGACCTTGGAATTCTTTAAGCTTAGCATTGACGTATACCGTTTGCTCTGCACCTGCTGGTAAAATAGCTTCAGCAATATTTAAAACTAGCGGCTCATTTCCAGAACGTACATCTACCGGTGCCGCTCCATTTACCTGAGCAGATTCATTGGTGTCACCAATTTTCACAGCGATGAAATCTGTAAACATTTGACTGCGGCGTAGATTGTTAATATTTACAGACTCAGGGAATGCTTCGGCATTCGCTTCATCAGCATTATTGAAGGTGTATTTTCTGTCTACAAATCTCCAGCTGCTATTATCCTCAAATTTATCTGTTTTGTGAAGGATCAATCTTTGTACTTCGATCAAATCTTTTACAGTAATTGTTCCACTTTTATTGGCATCGGCAGCAATTTGGCGATAAGGAGAAGCTATTTTCTCAACACCTAGTACGTGCTTCTTGATGGCAATTAAATCGACGATGTTTACACCGTTTCTATAATCAATATCCTTTGTAGGCTGAATAGAATAGTCATAATCAACTTCCAATTCTGGAAATCCAAATTGACCATTTTCATCAGACATATACATCATAGTCGAATGTCCAGATAGATTAACTTCTACCTGCGCTACACCTTCTCCTGATTCTGTATTAATAGACCCAGCAATTTGTGCCGAAGCCGATCCGCCAGGACAAAGATTGTTTTGATCTTGTACATCTATAAATACTTCACAGAAGTTATGATTACCAGCTTCGTCAATAGCGTGTACTTCTACAGGTACCAATTGATCTACATCTGCACAAGTCACTTCCAGACCATCCGCGTCTGCATCATATGGCTCGCCAATACGGTTGATAGAAAACTTAGTTACTCTTGGTAAGTCCACTCCTCCAACATTGACAGTCTCTGGCCCTTGACCACTACAGTCTCCAATAGGAGAGTTGTTGGTAAAGTCAGATGCCCAGATTTCAATTGATCCAATTTTAGAATCATCTTGGTCTGGTTGCAAATTGACAATAAGTACATTGGTACATATCGGCGCAGGAGCCAAGCAATCTTCTACTGTGAAGATTTTAGTAATAGAAGTAGTAGAACCACAGATGTCATCAATTCTAAACACTAATCTGTGTTCACCGATAGGGTAGCGAGCAGAGAAAGTATTATTAATCAAATCACCTGTAACATCGATAAGTGTACCACCATCGTTGCCTACATCGAGTAATACAGTAATATTCAGGTCTCCATTTGGAGAGCAATTATCAGTAGCATCAACCGTGTAAGTTACTTCTCCAGCACAATCTACATTACTATTAGCACAGAAGGTATCGTCACCATCAGCAGATATGATTGGAGGTGTAGAATCTGTAACCTTGATGTGCTGTGTATATCTCCAGAAACCAATAGATCCAAAGTTAAGGTCATCATCATCTGGTGAACCATTGTCGTTAGGATCATTTCTCCAGGTCGTGAATTCTCCATTTTCAATATTTCCATCTTGGTCATTATCAAATGGACCATCGAAGTAGTCAGGATCATCCGGATCATCACTACCACTGATGACTCTCCACCAGAAGCTGAGGGTATCTGGTCCACGATCTTCGTCGAATCCAGGAACCATATTGTATGGGTCACTATCTCTATCATAATACGTCGTATCAGGTGCATCATCATTGAAATCTCTCTTGACAATCACACAGATGCCTTCGTCGCCAGGAGCGCCATCACCATCAGGATCAGTTGGGTTGATACCATTGTCTTCATCCCAGTCTCTACCTACAATTACAGGCTGAGATTCACCATCGTATTCGCACCAATTGATGACACTATAGGTTCTAAAGATTTTGAAACATCCATTATTAGGATCGTTAGGGTTAGTATCAAATCTTTCATCATCGGTATCTACCGCAAATAGATCGCATGATCCTTCGCTGGTAGTAATACCAGGAATATCATCGTCGGCATCCGCACATCCACGCTCTACATCCTCAGGGAAGCAAATCCAGTAATCATGTTTGGCATCTACATTAATCCTTTGGGTAGTGGTAGCAGTAGAAGTTCCTTTATTGTCAGAAGTTTTTTCTACCGTAATTTCTCTTTCGATATATCCAACTGGACAATTCGCATTGAAGAAGTAAGTAATGGTTTCTACAAGCGTTACGTTTCCACAATCTGTACCTTGTACAAAGGCAGTACCAAAGGTTTCTCTGATTTGGTCTAGGATATCTGATCCACCGTTAGCGTCAGAGTAGGTCCCTTCAATCAAGAAAGAAAGGGCTTCATCATCACAGTTGATCGTTCTAGTTGGTAAACTAGAAATAATTGGATCAGAACCATCTTCGATCAATACATCTAACCAGCAAATATTAGTATTCGGCATAGACATACCTGTTACTGGATCAGTAGCACCATCGATACCAATTAGCTCAATTCTAACTGTTTGATCTACATCACAGCAGAAAAACTCTGCAAACTCTCTCCAAGGAGACATCCAAACGCCATCCTCAAATTCCCATTGGAATTCTTCGTCTTCGTCAAAAATACCGTTGTTGTTTTCATCGAACCAGTCATCGCCATCTATTTCGCCATCATTATTCGCGTCATAACCTAATGCGATGAAGGCATCTTGGCAAGAAGCTAAATCAGGAACAGATCTGCGGATCAATAGACGATCTAACTCGCAGTTATCATCACTACCTTCGTCGACATCTATGGCATCTACACGTGCATAAGCTCCAACAACTGGATTGAATACGCCTGCAGTTGTAACTGAAACGTTCAATTGATCATCACAGCTCATCACAGGAGGAATCAAATCCTTCACTTTGAATAGAATAACGATGGTAGAATTATTCTTACAATTATCATCAAGCTCTAGTACCAGCGCAAATAAGCCTTCTGGTACACCAGAGGCTGTATTATTAATGGTGGGGTAGTTGGTTGTTCTCCATTCTTCATTTCCTTGAGGGAAACCAAAAATAACCTCTTGACCAAAGTTATAAATGGAGGCATTGATATCTACTGCACTACAATCCGAAATATCCACTCCAAATTGAGCTTCAATACTATTTTCATCTAAGAAGAAAGAAGCGGTACAGTTTCTATTATTTCCTGTACTGATCATTGGAAGATTACCTTCTTCATCTAAGTCTTCAAAATCAGTACGGTCAAAATTATTTTGTAAAAAGGTAAGTACATTACCAGTTACAGCAGTAGCATTACTTCCATCAACTTCTGGAGCTTCGAAGTCACCAACCTTTACTACATAGTTGTCAACTACAGAAGAAAAACCAGTACACCAGTCTAGTACTCTAATTTCTCTTTCTAATTTGAAGCTGCCATCGTCACATACCACAAATTTATTCTCACTCACGGATGTAGAATAATCACAATCAATTTCATCCAAGCGAATAGTATCTCCAAAAGCGACACTAATCATGTATGGATAATAATCGGGAACATCTGTCACACTTGCTGGATCACAAGTTTGGACCGTCTGATCAGGTAGATTGCTGAAAACGGACAGGCTTGGTCTATAGAAGTTATAGTTTTGCTCCTCTATCGTCTGGTTGCCTTCGCAATCAACCGCAGTCCAGCGACGAGTCATCGTGGCAAATGTAGAAGCACTAGATTGACAGTCTACAAAATTCAACTCATCATAAAAAGTACGATTAACACTACAGCCACAATCAGTAGAACCACAATTGTCTTGAAACGTCATTTGACCTATATAGAGGTCATTATCAGGATCAATGGTAGCTGGGTTGTTAAGGATTTGATCGACATAGTTACATTCAATCAAAAATACAGGTTGAATGTTTGAAGCTAATGCCGGACCCGTTTTGTCCTCGGCATTAATTTCTCCCCAACAAACTAAATTGTTGTTGGAGTCGAAAATACCATAATTGTGAACACCTGCACAGTCAACGATGTTACCGTTCGAAGGATCGGAATCATCAATAATGATGGTGACATCGTTGCCACAATCACCTGCTTGTACAGTGGCAACAGTCACTTCAAACTGACAGTTGGCATCAAGGGTTAAGTTGACTCGGCCATTACATCCACACGATGGTGTTTGAGCTAGTAGCTGGCTACTCGGGAGGAATAGCATGACCAGAGCACAGGAAAAAGAAACGGCAAGTTTACTAAGAAAGCTAGTAGCTTGCCTTGCATGTAAAATATTGTCCATGAGCTAAGATTTAAGTTTTGACACTCAGATTATTTTATATTCTTATTTACAATCAATTGCTTTTCTTCGCATGTTTAAATTCCAAAAAGAGCTATCCAATATAGTTGGACGGAATTTGTTTATTAGAGTCACTTCGGTATAATCGGATATGTTTGTATCAAAGTGATCTTTAGAATTTGCATTCATTCAAAAGCAAGAATGAAATACAAAAACGAAGAAATAGTGAAGGGTAGCTTTTTTAAGCTGGGATAAAAGTAAAAATAATTCTAAAGAAAACAGAGAACAAACAACTATTTTTTTTAAATCCCTTTTTAGCCCTACTTCTTTTTTATTTCGCACACTAAAATGAGGCTTTCAAGTAGATACTTTATATCTTTGTATCCCGTAACATTGGTTCCTGAACCACTAAAGCATTTATCTCAATATGACCAAGTATATTTTTGTTACGGGTGGAGTTACCTCCTCTCTTGGAAAAGGTATTATCGCAGCATCTCTTGCTAAATTATTACAAGCAAGGGGCTTGTCCGTAACAATCCAAAAATTCGATCCTTACATTAATGTCGATCCTGGTACCCTCAACCCTTATGAGCATGGCGAATGCTATGTCACTGATGATGGTGCTGAAACAGATCTTGATTTAGGGCACTATGAGCGATTTCTCAATACGCCAACATCTCAAGCCAATAATGTAACTACAGGTCGGGTATACCAAACGGTAATCCAAAAAGAGCGGGCTGGAGATTATTTGGGCAAAACAGTACAAGTTATCCCTCACATCACCGATGAAATTAAAAGAAGGGTTCAGCTACTAGGGAACACCGGGGGCTATGATATAGTCATCACCGAGTTGGGTGGTACCGTCGGTGATATCGAGTCGCTTCCTTATTTAGAATCTTTAAGACAGCTCCGCTGGGAGTTAGGTTCTGACAACTGCTTGGTCATTCATCTTACCCTAATTCCATTTCTAAAAGCAGCAAAAGAGTTAAAAACCAAGCCTACTCAGCATTCTGTAAAGGAGTTATTGAATACGGGTATTCAACCAGATATTTTGGTTTGTAGGACAGAACATACCATCACAATGGATATTCGTCGCAAGTTGGCGCTGTTTTGCAATGTAGATGTCGCTTCCGTCATTGAAGCGATCGATGCACCTACTATATATGATGTACCGATTTTAATGCACAATGAGGACTTGGATCGAACCGTGATCTCTAAATTGCGCTTAAAAGATAAACGCGAGCCCAATCTTACGGCTTGGAATGCATTTCTTCGCAAACTCAAGAATCCGAAGAATACCGTCAAGATCGCTTTGGTCGGAAAATACAATGAATTACAAGATGCTTACAAGTCCATCTATGAATCATTCATCCATGCAGGTGCGATGAATGAATGTAAAGTGGAGGTGGTGCCAGTACATTCTGAAGTTTTAGAAGGCTCTGAAGAGGAATTGATTCAAGAGTTGAAAAATGTGAATGGAATATTGGTCGCTCCTGGTTTTGGCGAGCGTGGTATTGAAGGAAAAATCAGAGCCATCAAATATGTGCGGGAAAATAATATTCCATTTTTTGGAATATGCCTGGGTATGCAGTGCGCAGTAGTAGAGTTTGCCCGTAATGTAATGGGATTAGAGGCCTCTTCTACCGAAGTTGACCCAGAAACAGCACATCCGATTATTGATTTGATGGAAGATCAGAAAGAGGTTACCCAAAAAGGAGGCACTATGCGTCTTGGTGCCTTTAATTGCGAAATTCGTAGACGTACCAAAGCATCGAAAGCTTATGGGAGCCTGAAAGTTTCAGAACGTCATCGTCATAGATACGAGTTTAATAATGCCTATCTGGAAGATATGGAGAAGAATGGTCTTATCGCCACTGGTATAAATCCCGATTCTAAGCTGGTAGAAATTGTGGAACTGAAGGAACATCGCTGGTTCCTAGGGGCTCAGTTTCATCCAGAATTAAAGAGTACCGTAGAAAGACCGCACCCGCTATTTGTGGCCTTTGTTGGTGCCTGCTTGGAGCAAAAATTAAATCCTTGATTTGAGCAAGAAAGCTTTAGCACAAAGCCAAATTAGTCCATCCTTGCCATTATGGGGTATAGGGTTCATTGTAATCATCTTACAAATCCTAAGTCAAAATCATCCATTTTTCTGGGATTCGATTCAATTAGGAGCTAAGCATGGACTTTGGTACTACGAGCAACAATTTTCAAGCTTTTGGTTGCCTGCTTCTATAGATAGTGGGCATCCACCATTTTTTGGAATGTACCTAGCTGCAGGATGGTTTATGTTTGGGAAAAACCTACTTGTCGCTCACTGGTTGATGTTCCCTTTTCTTCTGCTATTGTTTTATAATGCTTGGCGACTTGGCCAGGACTTTTTGGAGAACCAAAAGGCTTGGCTTTTTCCACTTTTCCTATTACTCGATCCTGGTATCGCGGCACAGTTATTTATAGTAGGGCCCGACTTAGCACTTTTGGCTTTCTTTACTTTGACTTTGCGTGGGGTGCTCTCCCATAGACCCCAGCTAATCTTATTTGGAATAATAGGTTTGGGTATGATTAGTATGCGTGGAATGATGTGTGGCTTTGCACTTTGCCTTTACGATTTGATTTTTAATAGAGAAGGACAGCGATTTTCTATTAAAATGATTTGGAATAAGCTTGCTCCTTACCTTCCTGGCGCATTTTTGATGATCGCTTTTTTAGTTGCCCATTATCTACATGCTGGTTGGATTGGATACCACCAAGACTCTCCCTGGGCGGGGAGCTTTCAAGTAGTTGGGATCAAAGATATAGGAAGACAGGCCCTAGTCTTAGTATGGCGTTTATTGGATTTTGGCAGGATTGGACTATGGATAATTATGCTGTATTTAGTGATAAGAAACCGTGGACAGCTTGCCAAGGAAAAATGGAAACCATTATTATGGATTGGTGGGCTACTTTTCCTCCTGTTAGCATGGCCATTTTTAAGATATATCGGTGTGAATCAACATCGCTACTTACTGCCTTTTATCCTGATTACTTATTTATTTTTTCTACAATTATGGAAAGAACTCAGCAATCATATACAGAAAACCCTTCTGCTTGCTAGCCTTGGAATTTGTTTACTCCTGGGAAATCTTTGGGTCTACCCAGAAACTATTTCCCAGGGTTGGGATAGCTCCCTATTGCATTGGAAATATCATAGTCAGCTTAAAGAAGCAGAATCCTTTTTGCAAGAGCAACAGATTCCTTTTAATCAAGTGGGGACGGCTTTTCCTGCGATTGGCGCACAAAAGAACCGCTATTTAAATGAAATAGAAGACGGCTTCAAAGCCTATGATTTTGGAAAAGACCGCCTAATTTTGTACGCTAATGTGATGAATGATTTTTCAGACGAAGAGATCGCTCAATTGCAAAATACATGGACCCCTATTTTTAAATCTGAAAAACTTGGCGTTAAAGTTATAATTTATAGTAATGAGGAAGTTAAAACTGGCAGAACTCAATAGGGTAGACGTTCCTACCTTTAAAAAACAAGAGAAATCTTCAATGGTCTTGGTATTAGATAATATCCGGTCTGGCCTCAATGTGGGTTCTGCTTTTCGTACAGCCGATGCTTTTGCCTTAGAGCATGTCTACCTCTGCGGCATTACCGCCCAGCCGCCTCACCGAGAAATTCTCAAAACGGCTATTGGTGCGACAGATTCTATGGATTGGACCTATGCAGAAGAAACTAGTCAGCTTGTAGCGCAGCTAAAAAATGAAGGCTACCAGGTTTTTGCAGTCGAACAAGCTGAAGATGCGATTCAATTACAAAATGTAGAAGTAGCCCAGGAGGACAAAATCGCTCTAGTTTTTGGGAATGAAGTGAGAGGCGTAAGTGATGCGGTTATGAAAGTGGTCAACGGAGCTATAGAAGTTCCTCAGTACGGAGTTAAGCACTCTCTGAATATCTCCGTTTGCGTAGGTGTGGTCGTTTGGGATATTTTCAAAAAGATGAAAGGCTGGACTTAGGCAGCTCGTTTACTCTGGCATTAAAACTAATTTGAGATACTGCTTCCAGTTGAAATAATTCTTTGCGGTCCTTTGGATACTTGTGGCGCTAAGATTATCTATCCTTGCCTTGAAATATTCTGTAGCTGCTCCATCAAGTGGCAATCCCTCGCGATAACGATAGGTCAATTGAGCCATCCAATAGTTATTTTCTTTTTCAGATTTTAAGCGGGATTGGATTTGGGTCTCTTTTACCTTTTCAATATCTACGGGATTGATGTTGCCATCCTGGATATCTTTGATGATAGCAAAGGTGGTAGCGATCAAGGTGTCGGCCATTTCCGGCTCTGCTGTAAAACGTATACCTATTCTATAATAAGGCTGCGGCCTCGGGCTATTAAACCCAGAAACATTAACCCCATAAACACCACCTAATTCTTCGCGCAATTTTTCTCTTAACCGGATTTTTAGAACAGAAAGCATGGAGCTCATCAGATACCGATTATCTGAATTGTAGTCAAAATCTCCATGAAAAGTGATGTCCACTAATGCCTTAGGCGCTTGTCCTTTATAAACCACCGTGTCAACAATGCTGCTTGCAAGACGGGCTCCAATATCCCGAAAATGCTCCACTCGATTGATCGAGGGCAGGTTGCCCAAATAGCTCTGTATAAATGGTTTAATGCTAGGTATTTCAAAATCTCCCACTAGGAAAAAAGTAAAATCACTCGCATCAGCAAAACGATCTTTATAAAATTGCTCAGCCTCATCTACGGATATTTCCAATAGATCGTCCATGCTGGGGATACCTTTTCTTCTGGGGTGTCCTTGGTATTTAATGGCGCTCTGCAATGCTCCAAAATAGTAATAGGGATTAATGGTGATGTTTTCGAGAATATTTTCTTGCCGTTGTAGGTGCCCTGCTAAGGCCGCTTCCTCAAAACGAGGAGCTTTAAAGTAAAGGTAGCTAAGTTGGAAAAGTTTCTCCAAATCTACTTTGGTAGACCTTCCTGAGAGGCCTTCATAGAATTCATTGATATAAGGGCCTACACCGACTTGCATGCCCGCCAGGCTTTTCTGCAATTGTGGGGCGTTAATATCAGCTAGCCCACTCAGACTGCTTAAAGTGATGGCCGCAATGGCACTTTGATACAGGCTATCAGGAACGAGGGAATGTCCACCAGGGCTAATAGCACTCAGCATAATTTCATCTGCTTTGAAGTCGGTCGGCTTCAAGACTACTTTTACGCCATTGCTCAACTGTAGTTCTGTTACATCAAAGTCTTCGAAATAGCGTTCTTTAGAGATTTGACCTGGAGGAAGCGAAAAATCAAAAATGGAATTGAGCGGTACCTCATCAATATAAGGGGTTAGTTCTAGTTGGTCGATACTGTCGATAATCGCCAGTAATTTCTCTGGCTGAGGTAAGAGTAAGGAATCTTTCTTAGGACCTGTAATGACCAAGCTGCGGCCTTCTTTTTTTAGGAAACCTTTTGCCAACGTATTGATCTCCTCTACCTTGATTGCTGCCGTAATCGTTTGCAGTAAGGCTAAATATTGTTCGGCACTCAAAACCGGATTGTTATCCAGAAAGTGATAAACTAAATTGCCTGCGAACCGAGCAGATGCCTGATCATTTCTTTCTTGGTAGTTTTTCTCTGCTGCACTCAGGAGTTCTTTAATCTGCCGCTCTAATTCCGTACTCGTGAATCCAAAGTTGATCGCCCGTTTGGTTTCTTCATATACTGTTGCAAATCCGGCCTCTAATTTTTGGGGACTTACAAAAGCCGTGACGCTGTAGGCATCCTTATCGCCTAGGCTACTGCTATAGCTAGAGCTAGCAAAAGTGAAAGCTGGATTTTGGGTCTGTTGAAGCTCGTAAAGCCGTGCGCCGAGCATTCTATTATATAGACTAATCAGCAGATTGAGCTTATAATCCGCAAGACCCTTCTTTTGCCGTCCGGGATGCTGAATTTGAAAAAATACTTGGGTAAATGGTGCCTCCTCATCGGTTGCCAATAGGGTTCTTGTGGCAGCATATGTGGGTATGGTAAACCGGCTCCGTTCTCTAGGCTTGGGATGGGGTTTTAAACCTTGAAATTGCTGGATGATTTTTTCCTCCATTGCCATTAAGTCGAAATCTCCGACGGCGACGACAGCCATTAAATCTGTTCGGTACCAATCCTGATAGAATTGTTTAATCACTGTTGCTGGGGCGGTTTCTATTATTTCGGGTTGACCAATAGGAAAGCGTTCTGCAAATCTGGAATCTTTATAAATCACTGGAAAATAAGCTCTTTGCAGACGATCATCTGGGCTGAGACGTGTACGCCACTCTGAAAGTACAACACCTCTTTCTTTTTCAATTTCCAAAGAGTCGAAGGTGATTCCTTGAGCCCAATCTGCTAAAATCAGGAGACCTTTATCCAGTAGGTCTAGACTATCAGTACGGACTTGCAACTTGTAAACGGTCTCATCAAAAGAGGTGTAGGCATTTAAGTCTGCTCCGAATCGAGTACCAGTCAATTCCAAGAAATCAACTAAGTCATTTTTAGCAAAATGTTGGGTGCCGTTAAAGGCCATATGCTCTACAAAATGAGCCAATCCTTGTTGATGATCTTCCTCTAGCAAAGATCCTGCATCTACAACGAGTCGCAACTCGGCACGGTTTTCTGGCTTTTTATTCTTTTTGATAAAATAGCTTAGACCATTATCTAGCTTTCCTCTTACAATGGAAGAATCAAAAGGTAAGTCTTGTCCAGATAGATAGTTAGGTATAAAAGAAATAATACCTAGCACAAGGAAAGGTAGGGCTAATCGCATAACACCAGAAATAAAATGAACTAAATATTTACCTTCTTTTCTTCTTTCCTCTACCTGCACGCTTGCGTGCCATTCCACTTGGAACGAACTGACCAGCACCTTGCTGTTTTGACATCTTATGCATTAATTGGCGCATTTGATCAAACTGCTTTAGGAAGACATTGATTTGTTGAATATCTTGACCACAACCCTTGGCAATCCGTTTTTTTCTAGAAGAGGTTTTAATAATTAATTCAGGGTTTTCTCTTTCTTCTGGTGTCATAGAGAAGATAATAGATTCGACTTTACTAAAGGCTTTATCATCGATATCTAGGTCTTTTGTCATTTTACTCATCCCTGGGATCATATTCATCAGAGACTTGATATCTCCCATTTTTTTGATCTGAGCAATCTGACCTAGAAAATCATTAAAGTCGAACTTGTTGCGACGGATTTTCTTTTCTATGCGCTGGACTTCTTTTTCATCGAATTGGGCTTGAGCCTTTTCGACAAAAGAAGTAATATCTCCCATTCCAAGAATCCGCTGTGCCATCCGATCAGGATAGAATACATCTAAGGTATTCATTTTCTCACCCTGACTGATAAATTTGATAGGTTTACCAACGGTGTATTTAACAGAAAGTGCTGCACCACCACGAGTGTCACCATCCATTTTAGTAAGGACTACACCATTATAATCGATGACATCATTGAAGGATTTAGCGGTATTGACTGCATCTTGTCCAGTCATGGCATCCACCACAAAGAGGGTTTCATTAGGTTGAATGGCCTCTTTGATGTTTCTAATCTCTGTCATCATGTCTTCGTCGATAGCTAGACGACCAGCTGTATCGACGATAACAACATTGTGGTTATGATCCTGTGCATGCGCAATGGCACGTAAAGCAATGCTGACGGGGTCTTTACTTTCCTCATCCTTAAAAACAGGAACATTGATTTGTTTTCCTAAAACAGAAAGCTGGTTGATGGCCGCTGGACGGTAAACATCACAAGCCACAAGTAGGGGCGACTTTTGCTTTTCGGATTTTAGAAAGTTGGCCAACTTTCCAGAAAAAGTAGTCTTACCAGACCCTTGCAAACCAGCGATTAGAATGACGGTAGGTTTACCAGAAAGGTCAATACCCGCAGCTTGACCGCCCATTAATTCTACAAGTTCGTCTTGGACGATCTTGACCATTAATTGTCCGGGTTTGACGGATTTGAGGAGGTTGTCCGTACCCAGGGCTTTGTCCTTGATTTTATCCGTAAATTCCTTGGCAATTTTATAATTGACATCTGCCGCTACTAAGGCACGGCGAATTTCTTTTATAGACTGGGCGATATTTAGTTCGGTCAGTTTATTATTTCCTGTAAAAACCTTAAAGGCACCTTCCAAACGGTCACTTAAACTTTCAAACATAATTATATAATGATTTTGAAGACTCGCAAATATAAGGGGATTCCAGAAATGATGTACTGATTAATTGATGTAATGTGCTAATTGTTCTATTTAGATCGTAAAACTTCTCAACTTATCGACTTCTAAACTTATAATCTTTGACATATTATTGTATTTTGAGGAATATATTTCTCCCTGACATTGTGACCTCAACCAAATAAACCGTCCAAAAGTAGAAGTCAACGCAAAACGAAAAATCGAAAACCGAAACCTGTGTGTCCGATCCTGTGTCGATACTTTCCTCTTGCGACAAACTCGAAGCATTCGATTATTAAACCAACTATATTAGTCTATGTCTACACTAACAAAACGTTTGTTGATATTTGCGTTGTGGGTGTTGTACATGATTCTACTCTGGATTTTCTTCAAACCGAGTTTTGAAGCCAATTGTTGCGCTGGCGCAGCAGCAGTAGATGACACTGTGACCTCCACCGTAGATAATGCAGTAAACAACCATCCCTTAGCTAGTCGCTGGGATACCTTAGGTCTATTCGAGGGTCCTGGTTTCGCGGAGTATAGAAGTGGAATACTCGCTAACCAAGGAGATAACAATATCCTTGAAATCATTGGCCATTATTACGAAGGCGAAGTTGCCCCAGCAGGGTATGAGTCTATGGGACTTGCACGTGCCGCCAAGATTAGGGAAATGTATTTTGCTGATATTCCCGATGAGCGTATTAAACTTTCAGCTCGACCTTATCCATCTAGCGATGCGGTAAAAACCGGTTATTTTCCTGCGGGATCTTTCAATTGGATTCAACCAGAAGAAACGGTCAAGGAAGATGTTGAAGAGCTCGAAGATCGCATTCTTATCCGCTTCCCATATAATTCTACTGAGAAAGTCTACAACCAAGCGGTTGACGGATATCTCCAGAAGTTGGCAGCTCAAATGAAGGAAACTGGCGAAAGCGTTCAGTTGACTGGACATACCGATAATGTTGGTGAAGATGCCTACAATATGAGTTTGGGTATGGAAAGAGCGCAGGCTATCAAAGATATCTTAGTAGGATATGGTGTAGCTGCCGACCAAATACAAATCGATTCGAAAGGGAAACGACTTCCACTAGAAACGAATAGTACAGAAGCTGGTCGCCAAGCCAATAGAAGGGTAGTCGTACAGAGAATCAACGAATAACTATTATTCAAACAAAAATCAAAAATTAAATAATCATGTTGTTAGATATATTATTAGCAAATTTATGGGGCTTGCCATGTTGGCTTTGGTTGCTGCTGGCCGGGATTATCCCCTTTATCTTAGGTTGGTTATTAAGGAGTACTTTTAGCCGTAAAGGTGACAGCAAAGAAACTTCTTATAGTACTTCATTTCAAGAAACTACGGAGTATCGTACCCTACAAGATCAGATCAATGCCTATGAGAAAACGGATGCAGAACTGAAGTATAAACTTGAGCAAAGTGAAATCGCCCTAAACGATTGCCGCTCTAGTAAGCAATCCAATGATATGGAGCGCTTGATGTACAAAGCTAAACTGGAAGAATTGGGCGAGCTCGATGGGCTTTCTTTAAGCGCTTCTGCTCCTAAATCTACAGGATCAGGTATCAGCTATGGATCATTGTTTGGTGCTGATAATCTACAGGTAGTCGAAGGCGTAGGACCCAAAGTAGAAAAACTTCTAAAAGATAATGGATATGCAGATTTAGCCGCCTTAGGCGCAGCTGATCCTGTGAAATTAAAAGAGATTTTAGTTGCCAATAAGCTACAAATGATGAATCCAGATAGTTGGCCACATCAAGCGAAGCTAGCTTCATCTGGTGATTGGGAAGAACTGATCAAATACCAGAAATTCCTGGATACAGGCAGAGAAACTTCCGGAGATTTTGAAACCCCAGCCAAGGTAGAAAAGATGGCTATGAAACTGCTTGGTTTCTCTCAGAATCCTGAAGATTTGAAAATTGTCGAAGGTATCGGTCCCAAAATTGAAGGTCTTCTAAAAGATGCAGGTATTAATACTTGGACAGACCTCGCTGGTACTTCCGTAGATCGTATCAAAGAAGTATTGACCGCAGCCGGAGATCGCTATAAACTTGCTAAGCCAGATACCTGGCCAAAACAAGCTGGATTAGCAGCCGAAGGAAAATGGGGTGAACTACAAGAATATCAAGATTATCTCGATAAAGGAGTAGATCCCGCCAAATCCTAAAACTTAGGATCGGGTCTAATTTTTACTGAATAATTCATCAGTAAATGAATAAAGGGTAGAAGGTCCTCCGTGATTTTCTACCCTTTTTAATAGCAAGCCTTCAACAAACCTGATAGATTTCAGTTAGGCTTGTGATCTTTTTCTGATTTTTACGCTAAATTCAATCGTATACAAAATTAAATGAGCATGATCTTATTTAATCATAAAATCACCAATCAGTGATGATTAAAAAAGATTATGTAAAAGCGAAGCGGTTACATTTTTTAAAAATTTTGTAATTGCTTCATTTTTAGATAATTGCTAAATTTTAAACAAATGAAAAAATATTCAATTCTAGTAGCTTTGGTAATCATGTGCCTTGCTGCTTGTACGCCATCAGCCACTGAACCTGTAGAAGAGGCAGATTATGGTAATCCTGCTGCGGAAGGATTTAATGAAGCAGGCTCTGATGCCCAAGCTATTGCTCTGGCTGATGAGGTAATGGAAGCCATGGGTGGGCGCCAAGCCTGGGACCAAACGCGCTACATTCGCTGGACATTTTTTGGAAGACGTACCCTACTTTGGGACAAGCAAACGGGGAATGTCAGAATTGACTCACCAGGAGATTCTAGTGTGTATTTGGTAAATGTCTTTGACCATACTGGCAAGGTGATGCTACAAGGCCAGGATATATCTGCTTCAGATACCTTGTCTAAGTTTGTAGAACGTGGAGAATCCATGTGGATTAATGATTCTTATTGGCTAGTGATGCCTTATAAGCTGAAGGATTCTGGGGTTACTTTGAAGTATATAGCAGAAGATACTACCGATGCGGGCACTGCTGCTGATATCCTTTCTTTAACCTTTCAGGAAGTAGGCCGCACGCCACAAAATAAATACCTAGTCTACGTAGATCAGACTTCTAAACTCGTGAGTCAATGGGATTTTTATAGAAATGCAGCGGACACTATTGCCGGTTTTAAAAACCCTTGGCTCAATTATGAGCAAAAAGGGGATATTATGCTTTCGGGCGATAGAGGTCGAGGCAAGTTGACCAATATCGAGGTATTAGAATCGATACCAGCATCAGCTTTTACTTCTTTTGATCTTCCAAGTACAGAATAAATTAGAGGCCGTATTTAGGATTTGAAAATATTTTTGGTTTTTATCTGAAAAAAGAGCGGTAGCTCAAAAATTCATGTATATTAGCCGAAATCCTACAGTAATCGAACCAAATTAAAGGCCCTGCGAACACCCAATTGATGTGTTCGCAGGGCCTTTCGTAAAAGTGGATTTGAAAACAAAAACAGTATAACTATGCCAAACATTTCTAAACGCGCACAAGATGTGCCTTTGTCTCCTTTTCGTAAGCTCGTACCTTATGCAGACAAAGCCAAAGCTGCTGGAAAAAAGGTATACCACCTGAATATTGGACAACCAGATATCAAAACGCCGCCAACGGCTCTGGCGACTTTAAAAAATACAGATTTAGAAATATTAGCCTACTCTCCTGCCATTGGAAATGCCTCTTATCGCCAAAAGCTGGTGGAGTATTTCCAAAGATTTGATATCGATGTAAATGCTGATCAAATTATTATTACCACTGGTGCTTCGGAAGGTATTCAGATGCTTTTTTATGCTTGCTTAGATCGTGGTGATGAGATCATTGTACCTGAGCCTTTCTATGCTAATTACAATGGGTTTGGGCAAATTGCTGATGTTTCGATTCAACCTGTATCGACCTATATCGAGCAAGGTTTTGCTCTACCTTCGACCATCGAGTTCGAGGAAAAGATTGGGCCAAATACCAAAGGCATTTTTATCACCAATCCAAGCAATCCTACAGGGAGTTTTTTCTCAAGAGAAACCCTTTTTGAGTTGGCTGAGTTGGTCAAAAAGCATGATCTCTACTTATTTGTTGATGAAGTTTATCGCGAGTTTTGCTATGATGATCAAGAATTCTACTCTTGTTTAAGACTAGCAGGTTTGGAAGATAACGTAGTGGTGGTAGACTCTGTATCTAAGCGGTACAGCGCCTGTGGAGCTCGAATTGGAAGCGTCATTACCAAGAACCAAGACATTTTAGATAGCCTGACTAGATATGCAAAATTGAGGTTGAGCCCTCCGGGTTTAGCACAAATTCTCGCTGAAGCGATGGTCGACACACCGGATTCTTATATGAAGGAGGTCAAAGAAGAATACGATAAAAGGAGAATGGTGGTCTATAATCGCCTTAAGCAAATCCCGGGTGTTTTAAATTATAAACCTGGCGGTGCCTTTTATTGCTTTGCTCGTTTCCCTGTGCAAGATGCCAACCATTTTTGTCAATGGTTATTAGAATCATTTGAGTATAATGGTGCTACTTTAATGCTTTCACCTGGAGAGGGTTTCTATGCGACACCCGGCAGAGGAAAGGATGAGGTAAGAATTGCTTATGTGTTAAATACCAAGGATTTGCATGCTGCAATGGATTGTTTAGAGGTGGCCTTAAAGCAATATCCTGGTACGATTTCGGTAGGAGAAGCAGCTATTAATTCACTGTCACATTAATATTATCATCTATCAGCTTGACGTACGCTCAAATATTAACACAGCTTAAGAAAAAGGAATACCAGCCGGTTTATTTCTTGCATGGCAAGGAGTCTTATTTTATTGATGGTATTACAGATTATATCGATAAGCATGTTTTAGGAGAGGCGGAAAAAGCTTTTAACCATACCATCTTGTATGGAAAAGAGGTTGATTTTAAGACGGTGGTAGACGTAGCAAGACGCTTTCCAATGATGGCCCCCTATCAGGTTGTTATTGTGAAAGAAGCCCAAGAAATGCGAAGTTTAAAGGATTTACTTTCTTATGTAGAAAATCCTTCTCCCACGACCATATTAGTGATTGCACATAAGCACAAAACCTTCAAATTTAATACCAAATTTGGTAAAAAAATAAAGGAGAAAGCCGTAGTGCTGCAAGCAAAACCACTATATGATAATCAGGTGCCTGATTGGATAGTTGATTATCTAGCTAAGCACAAATTTCAGATCGATATTGGTGCTGCACAACTAATAGGAGAGTACTTGGGAGCCGATCTTTCTAAGATTTCGAATGAACTGGATAAGATGGCGATTAATTTAGAACCAGGCGCCAAGATCACTACTAAAGAAATTGAAGCCAATATTGGCATTAGTAAAGAGTATAATGTTTTTGAGTTGCAAAAGGCGCTTGGTTTTCGAGATGTTTTGAAAGCCAATCGCATTGTACAGTATTTCATATCTAATCCCAAGAAGAACCCCATGCCCGTAGTGCTAGGCGCGCTGTATAATTATTTCAGTAAGGTTTATATGCTGAAATTTTTACAGAATGCCCCAGACCAGGATCAACTCAAAGCATTAGGCCTTCGCTCGCCCTATTTTCTGCGAGAATATAAGCAATCTGCCAAATCTTATAGTCGGTCACAGTTGGAGCAGGTTATCCATTTGCTACGAGAGTATGATTTGAAAAGCAAAGGAGTAGACTATGTCTCCACTGGTAAAAAAGATGGCGAATTGTTAAAAGAAATGATCTGGAAAATTCTGCATTAAGTATTCTTGAAGATTAAATGGTTACTCCATTATTGAGGTATTTTGGCTATAAAATCTCTAGCTAATCCAGCGTATCGATCATCGGGATTTTTTTCCAAACATAACTCAAAATGTTTTTGGGCCATTTTGTAATCTTTGCTCCTAAAATATCCTAAACCAAGATTGAATTGAGCTTTGAAATTATCGGGTCTTAGCTGCTCATTTAGCTGGAAAATGCGTAAGCCATCCTGCAAGCGGTCTTGCATCTGTAGTACATGTGCAGTATGATTGAGTTCTTTATAAGAAAAGCTACAATCCTCGTTTCTTTCGTAGATTTCCTTGAAAACCCAACCCTTATCATCTGGTATAATAGAGAGGCTTTTCGAAACTGAAGAGGAGGGATAATAGGATGAATAGTTTTGTAAAAGGCGATTTCCTAGTTGATTATTTCCTTTTTTAAGTATTGTGTAGATTATTTTTCTAAAATCTTTTTCGGGATATTTTGTACGGTTTTCCTGAAAAAGCTGGTCTATAGCTTGGGTGTTGTTAGACAACTGTAGTTGTTTCGAAATTTCATCGGGCAAAGGTAAGGCTGACTTAGATTTAAAGTTTACCCTTAAATCAGAGGAAGGATGGTCTTTCAGCTTTTGCAATAGCTGATCATAAGTATCCTTGTTCTTGAAAACACTATTTAGGAAGATTAAACTGTATTCGCATAAGAGTTCATAGCCTTTGATAATTGGTCCTATTGGAGACTCAGGGGCTTTTGGCGCTAGCTTGATAAATTGGGAGGCAAAGTCTGTATGATCCATATGCGGTAGGTCGATGACATAGGCATTGCTATAGACAAGTTTGTCATAAAAAGGAAGATCATTCATATATCCAAAACTATTAATGAATAGGCTTGGCATTCTCAATTGATTGTAGCCATAGTTGGCAGATTGTTCAAAAATGTCATAAGCTTCGTGTATGCTAGGGTCGTAGCCTATCCAAGCGTCGATATGCTTATTTCTACTAGCCAGCAGGACATTGGATAAGCCTCCCCAACTAAACCCTGCAAGGCACAATTGTTGAATGTCGGCATTGGGGAAATTTTGAATATGCCCAATAAGAAATTCCATATCCCGCGCCTGCGTTTCTGCTCCAATCCTGTCTAAGGGCATTCTTGATACATCAGGTCCACGGCTAGGACTAGAGACCACGATATAGCCATGACTCGCTAAAAACTCAAAGAGACGCGCATTTTCATAAGTAGATGACCACCAGCTAGGGCCATATATGATGACTGGGAATTTTCCCTTTTTTGGCATAGGTCTATCGAATGCCCACATCTCTTGCTCAAAAGTGGCTTGAAGCCGATCTTCGTCAACCGGATCGGTTTCCAGGTATTGGGCTAGTGTTTGTGATTTTACCTCTTCGGTGAGATTTATTGGGCCGCGAGTACTAGCATTTAGATAAAAGTAATCTTCATAGAGGAGTTTTTTATCACTATTAGTGAGGCTTGCTGGATACCAGATGCCAGTCTGGACCGGTCGGAAGTAAGAGGCCTTTTTAGAATATTTACTTTTAGGATTTTTATCTTGAAAATCTCTAGAGAAGTCCTGCAAATATTCTACCTGAAATCCCACTTCATATGGTCCCTTTTCTAAGTCAAATTGTATGGCTGATTTTTGGCCATAAGCCCCTATAAGGAGAGCAGAAAAAAAGAGAATAAGTGGGCATGTTTTGAATGGTTTTATAGTCGAGTGCATATTTAAAAGTTTATACTTGACTATAAAACTAATGAATTAGTTTGAATATAACTAATCTTTTAGTTTTAACAGGTCTACTTCTTGGGTAAATGTAGATGCACAATAATTGATTTTAGATAGAATCTCCTGCGGGACTTCGGTGTGATTAGGTGCATAACTTTCCAGGCCAAAGGACTGGTAGAAGGAACTTAGGTGATTAAAGGGAATACACCAAATATTACCTTTTTTATTTCGGCCGATATCGCAGAGTTGTTGTACAATCTTGCGTGCAAGTCCAGCGCCTCGGTATTTTTCTAATACATAAATGCCTCCTAATTCCCAGTTTTGCTCATCAATTTGGACCAGCCTGCCGAGACCTGCTTTTTGTCCTTCAGCTTCCAGAATCCAAATATCGTCTGTAGCAAAATCGGAGAGCATAAATTTGATTTGCTCATATTGGGTATTCACCCATTTCATGTCTTCTTGAGTTGCACGAGTAAGTCTAGTCTGCATATAAAATGAATTATTAATTAGAATTTAATAAGTCGTGAGCTATCACACCAATCGACTAAGCAACAGCTCCAGGAATCCTTCACTATCTACCTCTAGAACAACATCTACAGCTGGCCGATCCCGCCATGCGGCAAGTTGCGGTCTATTCTCAAAATCGGGTTCTCCCTCTAATGGCCACGTTTTTCCTTTGCTAACTACATCCGCTGTTTCTACCTTGATTGGAAAAGCTTTTTTTCCGAATAAATTAGGCCGAATGCTGTAAGCTATAACGGCGGAGTCGTGAATATAAGTTCCCGCGAATTCGTAATTGGCATTATAAAATTTTTGATAGAACTGGTAGGCTTTAGTCACGTGCTGGTTTAAGGCAGAATTAGATCTATCTCGTATAGAATCCACCAGCTTATTTGGTAAAATAGTTTGGTGGGTAGCATCAAGTCCGATTAGCGTAATAGGCCACGATTGGCCAAGTACAAGATCAGCTGCGAGAGGATCAGCCCAGATGTTGGCTTCGGCTGCAGGGGTAATATTCCCAGGGATAAAGATATTACCGCCCATGATTATGATTTCTTTTACTAAGTCAATAATTTCTGGTGAATTTTGAATTAATAAAGCCAAATTAGTTAGTGGCCCCAAAGTACAAATCGTGATTTCATTAGGATACTTTTTGATGGTATTGGCTAAGAATTCACTTGCAGGTATTTCGAGTACTTTACTATTACTTTTCGGTTTGTTGGTATTACCTTGGCCGTCCTCACCATGCACAAAAGCGGCACCTCCTGGAAAGGGCCCTTGTAATGGAGTAGCCGCACCAGCCGCTACAGGAATATCATTTCGGCCACCTAAATCTAATAAGCGAAGTGCATTTTCGGTGCAAAGCTCTAACTTGACATTTCCAAATACTGTTGTTAGCCCTAAGACTTCTAATTCTGGAGAATTCAAAGCGAATTGGATGGCCATAGCATCGTCAACTCCTGGATCTGTATCAATGATTATTTTTTTAGACATTGCTCGTTTAATTTTTAAAGCTTTTCAGTATTGCTGCAACTTCCGAAGCAGGGCATCACCGATGACCTCCTTTATCTGGATGCGTTTTACGAGACTATTAGGATTTTGGTATCGATTTCTTAATTCCTCTAAGCTAGGGATTTCAAGAGTGCCTACTTCAAAGCAGCGGTCATTGACTTTTGAACAAATGGAGGTGCCCTGCCAGATGAGCTGAGATCGCACCTGTTGAGGTGATTCTTCTTCGAAACCAAATAATTCTTTAAACCAAGACATTAATTACTTTTGACAGTAAATATAATACCTGTTGACCAGTCCACCTCTACACCAATTAAATCTGGATGAGAAAAGAGGAAATCGCGAAGTTGATCGGCTTTATCAGCATGTCCCTCAGGCCAATCATCTGCTGGACGCATATCGTCAATGATGTAAAAGCCTCCTGGTTTGAGTAAAGCCAAAGTCTCTGCTAGGGTATTGTATTTACCTGGCCAAGTATCAGCAAAGATGAGATCAAAGGGCGGCCCTTTATAATCCATAATCCATTGGGCACCGTCTGTGCATAATATTTCTGTATGGGGGCTTTTCCCAAGATATTTTTGCGCGATAGCGATTAGGTCGGGGTCATTATCTAAACTGATTACTTTTGCTTCAGGGGTCATTCCTTCAATTATCCAAGAAAGTGCCAATCCCGCTCCAGTGCCTAGCTCCAGGAAGTGGCCAGCTGGTTTAGAAGCAACCAGTGTTTTTAAGAATTGACCAATGTATAGATCTGAATTCATGGTGAATCCTAAGGCCTCCGTTTCTTTGAGGATGTCGGTATAGTGTTTTGGCGTATTATTCATTATTGTTTTTTGACTAAGGTGCTAGATAAGGATGGAGATGGCAAGTAACGTTTTTCTAGTTTTTACGGCTTCTTTATATCTTGTGGGGATTTTGTTTTTTTCTAATAACAAGCACCAAACGAATGAAAACTGGAAAGTCTAGTATTTTGACCTTCTTTTTCTTGATTACCTTAGTTCAATTAAATGCTCAAGGGCAAGCCATAATTGAAGGCTTCGGCCAGACCTTTGAGGTGGACAATCCCGGATTTAAGACCGATACTACTATCGAATATAAGGTCGTTTTTGATATCCATAATACACCAGATGATCCTAGCCAGGTAAATCCTTATATAAACACTTTGGCACGTTTCCTCAATATGCATACTAAGGCTGGTGTGCCTTTGAAGAACTTGAAAGTGGTAGGCGTTTTCCATAATAAAGCAAGTGTCGACGTACTAGACAATGAGGCTTATCGCGCTAAATTTGGGGTAGATAATCCAAATATTCCTTTAATGAAAGCACTTACCGAAGCGGGTGCGAACTTGTATATGTGTGGCCAATCAATGGCAGCGCGTAATGTTCCACAAGAGAAAATGGTTCCACAAGTGGAGACCGCTTTATCTGCGATGACGGTATTTTTAAGCCTACAGGCAAAAGGGTATCAGTTGATTCGATTCTAACCGAAAGCCGCAGACCTAGGGTCTGCGTATGTTTCTTATTCTTATCGACTTTCTCTTTTAAGGCAAACCCACCAAAAAAATATTACACTGCAATTTTTTATAAATTCAACTAAAACCCCAATTCAAAACCGCTCTAGCATCTTCATTTTTGTCATTCGATACAAAAACGAAGCAAAAAAATCTTGCCTAGCCAAACTCGTTCCACTCGAACAGTGCCTAGGCGGCATCCCGCACTTCGCTTATCACCTTTTTCACTCTTATTTTTCGGTAACAACCATCTTTTTTAAAGTTTTTTTTTAATGCGTTTGCCCTATTTCTCTTTCCATTCCAAAAATAAAGCTTCCAATTCTCGTACCTTTTTAGGTTTTTGGGCACTTAAATTTAAAGTTTCACTGGGGTCTTTGGAGAGCTTATACAATTGCCAATTTTCTTTGCCATGTTTTACGAGTTTCCAGTCACCTAATCGTACAGCTTGACCATTTTTCCATTCCCAAAAAAGAGGTGTTTTCCTTTTAGTAGACTTGCCTTTTATAACCTTAACCAAACTCCTTCCTGCCATTGGATTGATTTGTTCTCCTTGATATAAAGAAGGATAGCTAGCAGTTGCAAGCTCAGATAAGGTAGGCATGATGTCTATAAAATGGCTATTAAAGTCTGTAAAACTATTTTGTGGAACCTCCTTTGGCCAATAAACTATCATTGGTGTATTGATACCACCTTCATAGCTATAGTTTTTGTAATATCGAAAAGGGGTATTCGATACATTTGCCCAGTCTGGCCCTAGAGAAACCCAAGAAGCTAAGGAGCCAATTGGTGCTTGATCATCGTCGTGATCAAGGCGGACTACTTCGGCAGAGGCGCCATTATCAGAAACAAAAATAATCATGGTGTTATCCATAATTTTTAATTGACGAAGTTGATCAAGAATACGTCCAATATTTTGATCGAGACGGTCAATCATGGCAGCATAGACTTCCATTTTTTGGGCTTCTTTTCTTTTTTTCTCTTCATCGAGCTCCTCCCAAGGTGTGAAGGTGGCAGTAGATAGTTGGTAGCGCTTGTCAAGTAATCCTATCTCTTTTTGTTTGGCAAAACGTTTTTGCCTTACGACCTCATATCCTTTGTCATACCTGCCTTTATACTTTGCAATATCCTCAGGCCAGGCCATTAAAGGATCATGCGGTGCGGTATAAGCTAGGTATAGAAAAAATGGTCGGGCCATTTCCTGTGCTTCCTGAATATAATCAATGGCGTAATGGGTAAAGTAATCTGTGGTATAAAAATCCTTTTTTATAGGAGTGAAACCTTGTAGGCAGGCACTATCGATGCACCAAGTACGATCTGGCCTTTTTTGGGCAGGTTGTGCTTCCTCAGATCTTCTCTTTCCGGGATTAAAGTGATTACAAGCTCCATCGCGTAAACCATAATAATGATCAAAACCACGATCATAGGGATTGTCTATTCCGTGATGTTTGCCTGACCAATAGGTTTTATAGCCTGCTGTTTGTAAAACTTCACCAAGCGTCACGGCTGATTGTAGCGGATTGGTATGGGTTTTATCAAAGCCTATGGCCTGTGCATATTGCCCAGTGATTAGTGAGGCGCGTGAAGGAAAGCACTTGGCCGTATTGTGCATTTGTCGAAAGCGCATACCTTTACTGGCCAGCCAATCCAGATTCGGAGTCGCTATCTCACTACCATAGCAGCCCAGATCCGACCAACCCATATCGTCCGCTGCAATGAGGATGATATTAGGCTGAGCAATCAAGTTGGAAATATTGAACAGGATCAACAGGTAGATCAAAGATTTCATGATAAATAGAGGCTTGAATGAATTACTTCTTTCTATGAAATTAGACATACTCTTTATTAGATACAATTTTTGTATCCTTGTGGCCTAAAATTAATGTGCATGGCTACTGCCCAACCCAGCCTAAGAGACGAAATCAGAACCATGGACATGTGGCGTCTGATGATAAAACTAACTCCAGTAGCTGTAATTGGCATGTCTATAAACAGTATTAATACCTTCGTCGATGCACTTTTTATTGGTCAATTTTTGGGAGAAAAAGCATTAGCTGGAATTTCCTTAGCCTTTCCTCTATCCTTTTTGGCCAATAGCTTTGCCGCAATGCTTGGTGTAGGAGGCGCTTCTTTATTGAGTATTTCTATAGGTGCTAAAGATAAAGACACCCTCCGAAAAATACTAAATACCATAATCATCTTATCGGTAATTGTCTCGGTCGTTTTATCTGCTACAGGTTGGTTGCTCGGAGAAGAAATGGTCGCCGCGCTTGGAGGAAAGGGCGAAGTCCTAGCTTTGGGTACTAAATATTATCGCATCCTTGTATTAGGCGCCTTCTTTCAGGTTTTTGCTATTGCGCTTAATGTCTTGATACGAGCAGAAGGTAAAATTAATACCGCTATGACGATGGGCATCATTGCGATGTGCACGAATATGGTGCTCAATCCTCTGTTTATCGGTTATTTTGAATGGGGCATCGCGGGAGCTGCTTATGCGACCATCTTGTCTATGATGTTATTTTCGGTACAAGACATATTGTATTTTTTGCGAAGGAAAGCCACCTACGAAGTAGACTTGTCTTATTTTAAGCTGGATAAAAAACTGGTAGTGCCCATTCTAAAAGTGGGCGTCTCGGCGATGATGTTACAATTGATGTTTATCGTTCAGCAAGTAGTGGTGTTTAAAACTATAGCCCATTATGGCGATGACCAAGACATTGCCTTTATGGGCGCCTGTTACCGGGTTTTGATTTTAATGCTGGTCCCTGGATTTGGTTTTTCATCGGCCATGCAACCAGTGAGTGGGATCAATTTTGGTGCCAATGATTATCCAAGAGTGAAACACGCTTTTTGGGTGTTCTCCATCGGTAGTACGACCCTGACAGGTATTTTATTAGCTATTATGCAGATATTTCCAACCGAGGTACTAGGACTGATGCTGCCCAATTTTGAATTCACCGCTACGGATATCTTAAACTTTAGAATCATGATGGCGCCAGGTATATTATTTTCCTTTTTCTTTATGGGTATTACCCTTTACCAATCTATCGGCAATGCGCAAATAGCTGGAATTGTTATGATCCTTAGAGAGTTGGTTTTCTTTGTGCCATTGGTTATAATTTTACCTAGATATTTAGATCTTACGGGGATTTATCTAACACCCGTTATTCAAAATGTCATAGTTCTAGCTATCGCAAGCTACCTCGTTTTTACTACCTTTAGAAAATGGAGCAATAGCAAGGGGGTGGAGGTGATCGACTAGCGGCTCCCTCAAAAAAAGGCAATTAATAGCATTATAAAAGGTCAAAGCACTCAAAAATCATGAAACTATATCGTATTAAAAAAGGTCAGCTGCTAGAGCAAGCTGGCCAATTCTATAAGTTACCTGGAGATTGGGAAGAAATCATCAACCAGGATGACATCCTTCTCTCTTTAAAAAACAGGATTCCTTCTTTACAGACCCTACCACCTACAGAGGCTTCAGCTTTGTTAGAAAGTCAACTTTTACCACCAGTGAATAAGCAGGAAGTTTGGGCTGCTGGCGTCACCTACTTTCGAAGTCGATCTGCAAGAATGGAAGAGTCTGAAGCTGCTGGAGGAGCAGATTTTTATGATAAAGTATACGAGGCTGATCGACCAGAAATATTCTTTAAAGGGAATGGCTGGAGAGCAATTGGTCCACAGGGCAATGTGCGCATACGCAAAGACTCCAGTTGGAATGTACCCGAACCAGAATTGACTTTAGTTATCAATAATAAAGGCCAGATCATTGGATATACCATCGGCAACGATATGAGCTCTCGCAGTATCGAAGGGGAGAACCCTTTATACCTACCGCAGGCGAAAAGCTATGATGGCAGCCTTGCCCTGGGGCCTTGTATTTGGCTTGGGGAGCAACTAGGACGGCAAACCACCATCAGAATGGAGATCGTCCGAGAGGAACGCATCATCGTCGATGAACATACGGACTTAAGCCAATTAAAGAGGGATCCTGAAGAATTAGTAGAATATTTATACCGGGAAATGACCTTTCCAAACGGTTGTTTATTAATGACCGGTACAGGAATTGTCCCCGAAAACTTCACACTACAAGCCAAAGACGAGATACGGATCATTATTCCACCTATTGGCACACTGGTCAATCGAGTGGCGGAATCTTGATCGCTTAATTACTAACTCATTAATGCGCTTACAGATGAACGACAAGATCAAAGAACGCTTAACTACACTCAAAAACGATTTTGAGAATGGCCAATTACAACTCATTAAATTACAGGATAAACAAGAGGAGTTGGAACAGCAACTCTATCGTTTAGCGGGAGCCATCCAGGTGCTGGAAGATTTACTCCAGGAATCTAAAAGAGTGGCCGAGGTTTAAGATGCTTTCCTGGTCTAATTGTAGGAAAATAATTCAAAGTAGCTCATTTTCTTGTTCATCATAAAAGACCTCCTTATTTTTGCTCTTCGAAAATTTGGGAGGATGGACATTTTTAGGTTTAGCTCCCAATTATTAAACCATAGACCATTTTATCATGGGAAGAGCATTTGAATACCGTAGAGCAGCAAAAGAAAAGCGTTGGGCAAACATGTCTAGGATTTTTCCAAAATTGGCAAAAGCAATTACAGTTGCGGCCAAAGAAGGAGGAGTTGATCCAGAGATGAATTCCAAGTTGCGGGTAGCTATTCAAAATGCCAAAGCCCAGAACCTTCCCAAAAAGAACATAGAAGCCGCCATCGCCAGAGCTAGCGGTAAAGATGCAGTTGATTATACTGAAGTACTCTATGAAGGAAAGGGACCGCATGGTACCTTAGTAATCGTAGAATGTGCCACAGATAATACCACACGTACCGTAGCCAATGTGAAGTCCTATTTTAATAAAGCAGGTGGTGGAGTGGTACCCAACGGCTCTCTTCAATTCCTTTTTAATAGAAAGGCTGTTTTCGAATTCAATAAGACCGAAGAAATGGACCTGGAGGAATTAGAATTGGAATTGATCGACCACGGTCTCGAAGAGATTGAATCTGATGGAGAACTTGTCATTGCCTATGCAGATTACAAAGAGTTCGGAAACCTTTCTGCTGCACTAGAAACTCAGGGAATCCAAGCTTCTAAATCTGCTTTGGAATATATTTCTACTTCACCAATTGAACTCAACGAAGAGCAATTGAAAGAGGTAGAAAAAATGATCGACAAATTGGAAGATGACGATGATGTGCAGGCGGTATTCACCAATTTTAGTTAGGCCCTTGGATGAGATAATCCATTTTAAAGGCCGCCGCTTCCAAATGATCATACCAGCCTAGGACTGTAGTGGAGCTTGTATCCTGATTTGATACTTTTTCTAATATTACACCACGGGCATTCTGTGCTTCGGGACCATATTGCAGGACAGAAGCATTGGTTTGGTTTTCAAGATAGAATCTTAGATTATCTGCCTCAGGAGCTAGGTTTTCCTCGCGGTATTCTATCCAATCTGGAGACCAACGATTCTCCTCTATAGTCTCGACTACCTTCCTAACAATTCTTTGATTTTCTAATAAAGGAAATACCTGTAGGCAAAATAGGGTAGTGGTCAGTAGACCAATTAACAGGCCTCCGGTATAAATAAATCTTCGATTGATACCATACAAACCAATGACCAGCACAAAACTCAACATCCAATAAACAGAACTAAAGGCTAAGCCCGAGCGAAAGCCCGCACCACGAAAAATGAAAAATCCACCTAGCATCAAAAAGGCAGCTAGGAAGAAAAAGAAAATCAAATGCAAGGTGCTGTAAATGCGGACGATATTTCGATAAGGGTATTGTTCTAGTAAATAATCCTGTAGATGTTTAGCTGTTAAAATAACCAAAGGAGCGATGACGCTACTTGATTGAGCGAGTAGAGCAATAATAAGCCAGGGGATAAATAGTAAACTGAAATCTTCTTGTTTTCTAATATTCTTAAAACTCGCCTGAAAGCCGGCCAGCGTGAAACCCAACAAGGGGAGAAGACCAACTAGGATACATCCCAAGAATAGTAGAAAATGACTGCTGCCCCAACCTAAATACTGAGTTGGTATCAACCAGTGTAGTTGATCTGTAAAGTACAAACCTAGAAGCGATAAAGCGACCACAGACCAAGGGTTGAGCGACCACAATGCCTTTCCTTGAGGATGGAAAATATACCATAGCCCTGGTATGACCAGAAATATTACACAACTCGATAAAGGATGTAGCATTAGGGCCAAAATCATCATAAGATAGCTCATCACTCTAAAGCTCCAATGGGGCTTTTTCAGAAAACGGATAATACTTAGTAATGCTAGGGTTTGGGTCGTAAAAATCCAAGTGTCGGCTGTACCCACTTTGGCAAGAAAAACAAGGGTGTAGTTATTGATTATCACGAGGAAGAGGGGTAGCAAAAAAGCTTTCCCCAATAAAGGATAACTCAGCCAAAGAATACCTGTTATCCCTAGTAGTAGGGCCATAATAGAAGGTATTCGATAACTAGATAAATCAAGTGGATTACCATTGGAAAAAAGCCCATAGATAGAGCTTAGCCAGTTCTTGGACTTGGAAATCAGTACATCATTGGCCATTCTCGTTTCGGCACCCTCGAATATCCAGGCAATATCTACTAGTAGAGTGAGATTAAAAAGAAAAACGATCAAACCAAGTCCTGCAAATAACTGCTTATCTAATGTCCACTTCATAGCGATCTAAAGATTGAGCTGTAAATGTAAGCGAAAATTAAGGAATTCTCTATATTGGGTCTTTGCACAAATATTTAAAGTCCTTGGCTGGAACAAAAGCAGTAATAGAACTACACTACCTCCCAAGTATTGCCTATATGGCAAAGCTTACTCAATTCGATGAAGTGGTGTTGGAAGCAAATGAAAACTATAGTAAACGCAGTTTTCGTAACCGGGCACATATTTTGACTTCTTCGGGTGTACAAAGGTTGTCTATACCCTTGGCCAAAGGTAAAAATGAGCAAATGCCCATCCGCCAAGTTGGTATTGCCTATGAACAGAATTGGCAATTGAACCACTGGAAAAGTATCCAAACTGCCTATAGTCGAGCACCTTTTTTTGAGTTTTATGCGGATGATTTGCATCCCATTTTTGAAAAGAAATTTGAAAGGCTATTTGATTGGAATCTAGATTTATGTCAACTGCTTTGCGAGTTGATGGGCTTGGACATACAGTGGACTTTTACCTCAGAATATCAAAAAGACTATAAGGAGGAAGCTACCAAAGACCTAAGAAATGCCGTGACGCCTAGGAATTGGGATCGTCTTAATAAGGATTTTTTTAAATCTATTCCTTACGCTCAAGTGTTTCAAGAAAAACACGGGTTCGTTGCCAACGTGAGTGCTTTGGATTTACTATTTTGCAAAGGCCCCGAGGCTGCGTTTTATTTGGAACAAGCTGGATCCTTGGATTAAGCGCTATTGTTCACAAGACCTACACACAATTTTATGTCTGAACATCAATTACTGAATCAAAGTCTACAAGCTGTCAGAGCCCATATTGACGAAGCTATTAAAGACTTACACGAACTGTCCGTTAGGATTGACCACGAAGCTATAGCTAAGACGGTGAGTGATCTGCGTAGCCGCATTCACGATCCATTTATGTTTGTTATTGTGGGAGAGGTGAAGGCCGGGAAAAGTAGCTTCATCAATGCCCTACTCGATACTAAAAAAGAAGTGACAGCAGTGGCAGCCCATCCTATGACGGATACCATCCAACAGATTTTATACGGAGAAAAGGAGGAAACCATCAGTATCAATGATTTCTTAAAAAGGATCCACGTACCTGTAGATATTTTGAAAGAAATTGCTATTGTGGACACTCCGGGGACCAATACCATAGTAGAAAATCATCAAGCTATTACCGAGCGGTTTATTCCTGCATCGGATTTAATCGTTTTCGTTTTCGAGGCTAAAAACCCTTACCGACAGTCTGCCTGGGATTTCTTTGACTTCATCAGTGAGGAATGGCGGAAGAAAGTCATATTTGTATTGCAGCAAAAAGACTTAATGAATGAGGCAGATTTGACCACCAACATCAAAGGGGTGAAAGAATATGCTCTTAAAAAAGGTATCGAAAATCCCACCGTATTTGCAGTCTCCGCCAAAATGGAATTGGAAGATGAAAAAGTGGAAAGTGGTTTTCTAGATGTACGGACCTACATCAAAGAAAATATAACTGGTGGTCAGGCCCCTTTAATGAAACTCCAAAATACATTAGCAACCGCCCAGCAAATTAATGCCAGTATTAGCGATGGTCTAGAAAAGCGGAACCAGCAATGGCAAGCCGATGCTCATTTTCGTGAAGATATCATAGCTACCTTGGATCATCAAGAAACACAATCCAATAAACAAGTAGACCTCTTAGTTGAAAACATGCTGGCTGGCTATGATCGAACAACAAGCCGAAAAGATAAAGAGTTACGCGATGGATTGGGCTTCTTTGGCTTGCTGCGTCGATCGATTGGTTCTATTTTTAGTCGCAAGGCCTCTGCCAAAGAATGGCTGGAAGGATTGGCCAAAGATCTGGAAGAAGAACTGAATGCAGAGCTAAAGGTAAAGCTGAACGACGGCATCGATGATTTAGCGGATAGTGTCCAGCAAATGGCCCGCCTTATTGATTTAAAGATTCGAAATAGCCAGAATATCCTATCTAAGGATGATGAGATTTTCTCTAATATTGCAGAAAAAAGATCTAATATATTCCGGGATTTAAGGGAGCAATTTGAGGATTTTATCAAGAAATCAGAAAATTTTACGGATAAAGGACTTTTTCCAGACCACGGGGCTTTAGGTGCAAATATCGCTACCGGCAGTGGGATTGCGGTGGTAGGATTGATTTTGGCAGCCGTAGTCCAAGGTGGTATGTTTGATATTACTGGAGGAATTCTTACTGCTATCGGTCTCTTGTTTGCAGGAGTAGGCACCAGTGGGAAACGCCGAAAAGTAATCAAAGGATTTCAGGAAGAAATTGTAAAGGGTCGCGAAAAGTTAGAAATAGATGTTACAGATATATTAAAAACCTATATCAAGCGTTTGAAAGAGAAAATAGATGCTAATTTCCATCGATTTGATGAAATGTTGAATAAAGAAGAGGAACAGATTCAATCGCTGACCGAAGAGCAGCAGGTGATCTCAAGAAGGCTTGGTCATCTTAGCGAGGAACTAAAAAAAGACTATCCTTTGCCGACAGATTAATCGAAATCAAGCAACTTTTAACCTCCATAAAGCATCTTATACTAGAGACTAGATCATGAAAAATGCTCCACTTTGTCTAAAATCCAGGAAACTAGGCATAAAAAACTATACAGTTGGTGGAGAAATGGTAAATTAGTTGTTTCTCAAAATCCTTGTTGGTACGAAGCATGAAGAACAAAAACATTACAGGAATTTTAGCTTTAATTGGAGGTCCATTAGGAGTCCATCGCTTTTATTTGGGGCAAAAAGGTATGGGCGTACTCTACTTTGTAGCTTTCTTTTTAGGCATTATGGTTACTGCGGCTAGTGATGGAGAATTTCCCCTGTTGCTAGCACCGATGGCAGTCGCCTTTATGGATTCGGTCTTGTTCTTTGTTATGCCACAACCCGATTTTGACGAGAAATATAATACCCGAAAAGATAAAAAGTCGAATACCAAATATTACACAGGTAATAAGAGGGTTCAAACTCGACTTGCAGGAAAACCTAAAGTGAATAAGGCCGTCAATGATCCTCACAAACGCTTGGGAATAGAGAAATTTAGAGATTTCGATTACCTAGGTGCCATTGAAGCCTTCCAAAAATCGCTGCAAAATAATTACGAATCGCCAAGCACTCATTTTAATTTAGCTTGTGCTTATTCGATGCTAGAGCTTCCCAAAGATGCTTTCTTCCATTTGGAGAAAGCGGTAGAATTCGGATTCGATGCCCACGAAAAAATCGAATCTCATCAAGCGCTATCTTTCCTGCGTACGCAACCCGATTTTGATGCTTTTGTAAAAAAAGGTTTTAAAACAGGCGCTACCTTATCTTTAAAAGAAACGCCCCTCGCCACTCCAGCTCCCGAAGCAGTGGAAGATGCACTTGAATTACAGGAAGTAGAATCAGTGGCCTCGCCCAATACCAATCTCCTGGATCAATTACTTCAGTTGGGTGAACTCAAAGAAAAGGGTTTGCTAAGTGAGGAAGAATTCAATCAACAAAAACAAAAATTGTTGAGAGATTAATTTAAGTACCCACTAATCTTTAAGGCAAACGCATTAAAATAAAAACTTAAAAAGAAATGCTTATTACTCGAAATTCAG
>JBELML010000052.1:0-37032 GCA_042095835.1 Saprospiraceae bacterium | reverse complement strand
GGTTTTGAATTGGAGTTTCAGTAGGAATTATAAAAAATTGCAGGGTGATTTTTTGATGCGTTTGCCCTACTATTCGCATAGGCGACAATGATTTTTATGTATTTTTTCCTATCTAATATTCAATTTTTTACAAAAACCTAAAAAACTCAAATTCATGAAAATCCTTAAAATCCTCGGGATCCTGCTTGGGATCCTCCTACTCCTTGTAGCCGCTTTTGTGGCATTTGTCAAATTTAAAGCACTTCCTGATTATAGTGCTACGCCTATTCCAGAACTTACCGTCTCTAAGGATAGTCTATCACTTGCCTTAGGCAAAAAACTAGTAGATCACGATTGTGCGGGTTGCCATCGTCCAAAGGGTAGGGTATATTCAGGGGGCTACTTTGAAGATATCGTCGCCAATAAAACCTTCGGAGATATCTATGTACCTAATATTACTCAAAGTGTAAACAATGGCATTGGAGACTATTCCGAAGGAGAACTCTATCGCCTAATTCGTAACTGGAGTGAATAAAAAAGGCAAAGCGATTTTGCCAGTGATGCCACCCTACGTCATTGCTTCAGAAGAGGATATCCATGCTATGATCGCTTACCTGAAATCTGATGATATGCAGGTACAGGCAGATGAAACCACACAACCTGCTCACAAGCCCAGTCTCTTAGCAAAAGCCTTGTTAAATTTTGCGGTAAAACCAGCACCTTACAAAGATCAATATCCTTCCAAACCGCCTATTAGTGATAAAGTCGCCTATGGGAAATACCTCGTTGATGCCCAAATGGGTTGCTATATGTGTCATTCCGCTAGTCTGCAAGCTTGGAACCTAGAAAATCCTGAGCTGACACCCAATTATATGGGTGGTGGTACAGAATTTGTAAGCGAAGAAGGCACCGTGATTTCACCTAGCTTATTGATGGATGGATGGCCAATCCAATGTAAGCAAATGGACGGAAGAGGAGTTTATCGCAGCCGTGCGATTTGGTCAGCGGGAAGGTCAGGCTGGCTATCAAAAGCCAATGCACCCTTATCCGATGTTGGATAGTATGGAGGTGAGTGCGATGTATGCTTATTTGCAGGATTATAAACCAAGTGGTGAATAGCGGATTTCGCCCCACTAATTAGGTACACTAAACCGCCCGGTTTAGTGTACCTAAAAATCTACAAATCCTACAAATGCTTCAAAGCCTCAGCTGCATTCACATTTCCTGGATCAAGGGCAATTGATCGTTCGTATTGAGCTTTCGCTTTTTTTAATTTTCCCATCTTAGCATATACTCTACCGATGGAATTGGGCACACTAGCTTCTTCCGGGAACTCCTGTTGATTAAGCTCCAATAGCGATAGCGCATCTTCATATTTTCCTTGTTGATAAAGCATATACGCAACCATATTGAGGGCATTAGCATTCAGCTCCGTTTCTTCTTTTAAACTGCTGTACTTTGCTTTTGCCTGCTCAAGGCCACCTTCTTGGTAGGCGACATGAAGGGCTCCCGGAGGACTCTTGGGGTTACGCAAGAAATTCTTGAAATTGGCCTCTTTGATCTGTTTGCCTAAGAGGCTAAAGTTAATGGTGACTTCATCAGAAAGCGCAGCAATACCTTCTTTGACCTGGCTCCAGTTTTTGCCCATGACACCATATTCTTTCCGATTCAGCGTATATGATCCGGTAAAGATGACTTGATGATCACCACGGATGTCTTTAATGACTCCTACCGCTGGGGCGATCATAAAGCTGATGTTCTTAGTAGTTTCTTTTACGGTGAGCGCACCTTCCACACGCAAGCCTTCGCCTTCTGGGTATACTTTAATACTAGTGAAGTGGATGTGTTGATACTCCTCAGCGAGAAACCAATTCTTGGATTTCAGGTCCCGATCGCGCCAGTCGTTATTGGTGTCAATACTTTCTACATCAATTTGAAAACTAACAGAGGTTTGGCTAGGATCATCTGGGTTATAATAAATGCTGCCATAAAAGGTACTAAAGCTGCCTCGTACTTTAGCATAGCCCATATAAGTCGTCTCAAACTCAAAGTAACTGTGACTGCCTTCAATAGGATAGAGGTGATCAATATTGAAAGTTTGGGCACTTGATACAAGTGTACAAGTCCCAGTAAGGATAAGCATTAGGAAAAAATTTCTCATTAGAAAGATTTTAAAAATCAATGAAATTGTTTCCCTAAATATGTAGCGGAGATAGCGGTTTGTCGCCTTATCCGATCAGATTTACCCTTTTTGCCTTAACGATTAGCGCTTTGCGAGAGGACGCCTAGACTCTTTCGAAAGGCCGAAGGCGTCATTCCCACGTTTTTCTTAAAGGCATTATTAAAAGAGTTTTTGCTATTAAAACCCACTTGATAGGCAATCTCCAAGAGGGTACTTTCAGTTTGGGTTTCGATGAGCTGCTTAGCTTCCTGGATTCGATAACCATTGATGAGGTCGAAGAAATTTTTGTGCAGCTGTTCGTTGATGACCTGAGAGAGGTTGTGCTTGGAGATGTGGAGTTCCTCGGCTAGATCTGCTAATCGCAAGTCTGCTTTATGGTATATTTTTTCTACCGCAAGTTGCTGCTCTAATGCTTTCAGGAGGCTTTTCTTTGCTTGTGGAGTAAGGCCCGATTTGGCGTACTTTAGTGCTTTGACTTCTTCTTGTAGTAGTAAAATAGAGTTGGGGTAGCGCATCGTGCGGTAGGCAATACCAAAGATGAGTAGGAGCGTAGGAAGTACATAAAAATAATCAAAGGTCCTTCTCCACATGGTTGTCAAGAACTGATAGCAGACAAAACCAGAACATAGTAGGATGATCAAGACCAAACCTGCGTACAAAAATTGCAGAGACCTCAGGTTTTGAATGGGAATGTTCGAGTGGAAGCTTTTTGCTGAATTCAAGAGGCGCTTGGTCTCTCGATAAGCTACCCATAGATAAATCAGCGCATGTAGAAATTGTAGGAGAAAAATGTAGGCATAGAGATAGTGCTTGGCCGTAATCGGTTCTCTATTCCAAGTATCAAAAACGGTGAGCATACCATAATCGGTAGCTCGATTCGTGATAATGTCGTTGAATAGAATGGGAAGGATGATGGTAAAGACCAAAAAAGGTAAAAAATGCCAGGCATCTCTTCTGCGGAGCCGATATCCTTTTATCAGAATAGCTCTAGTATATAATAGGATCAATGGCCCAACAATTAGCCAGGAACCATACCTCGTGCTATAGATAAAAGGTATTCGCGCATCCAAAGTATGTCGTAATAAAAAGAATTCTACCTGATACCACAGGAAAGCAAACAACAGACCTCCAAGTAAATAATTGGCTTGTTTATTCGATTGCTGATTAACCAAAATAATCAGCATCAAGAATAGGCATTGACCAATACCTAAAATGAGCAGGATAGAGACGAAGTCGATGTTCACAATGATTCAGTCAGTTGATAATAGCCAAGATAGTGAAGTTGTCTAAGGTTTTCTGTTACAGGCGAGAAAACAATATTTTGAGGCT
The DNA here is from genome assembly GCA_042095835.1 of Saprospiraceae bacterium. GTDB lineage: Bacteria > Bacteroidota > Bacteroidia > Chitinophagales > Saprospiraceae > DATFKA01. Next base: position 33,542 of record JBELML010000052.1, on the reverse strand, counting down.
AATCGAGGCAAAAAACGCAAGCTATGCACCGCATAGATGAGGCTTTTTAACGAAGAGTAGCCTTAAAAGATGTTTTTGATAGCCCAACAAGGAATCTTTAAACAGCTTCAGTATAAAAGTTAGTGGGTAGCGCTAGCTCAGGCTGCTTAATAGACTATCTAGGTTTGGCTCCTGCCCATCACTTCAAAATCAAAGCCCAATCCCTTAATCATAATCGTCCTTGTCAGTGAATCGTGCTTCGTGATGGGCTGTTCGCTATGCTTTTTCTCGACAAGCCCTTCCTGTACTTTGAGGTAGTGTTTAAAATCTTTCTTCCTACAAAGCTTCTCATTGATGCTGGCGTCTTTATCCTGAAGAATGCGTAGACAATGAAAATGATGATCAACAAAATAGGTCTGGTAAAGAGAAGTTTTCCCTTTTTCATCTCTGAGGTCGGCAATAAAATCCCAGATATAGTCTAGGCGCTCCATCGCTTCCCAAACGGCCTCCATGCGATTGGGCACAGATTGACTTTGGAAAAGCTGGTCTGCCTGCTCTAGGAAGGTCTGTTTGTCATAATCCTCATGTTTAGACTGCTCTTGGGTTTCGAGTACATCTGCAAATACATTGCGCCTGCGGTTGGCTAATACATCTTGGTAGTTCTGGAGATTAGCGATATCGACGTAGTGTTGTCCAAATTCCTTGATCAGGGCGCTTAGGTAGGCAGCCATATAGGTGAGACTAATCAGTAGCTCAGCTGGATATTTAATAGGGGCTTGGTCTCCCAGTTCGACCAATTCTCTTTTGAAATCTTGGAGGGCGATCTCGCCGGGCATGATCTGATCTCTGATTTGATCGCCGTAGGTTTTGGCGGAGCGGTGCGACTGAATGAGTGCCCGCGCTAGTGCTACATTATCGTAGACGCTCTGTAGTTTGTCTCGCATCTCTTTACGAAACTGCCTGCGCTTATCTCGACTCTCTTGCATCCTTCGGAGTCGTTCCATCACTGCTTCCTCTTCCTTTTTCTGCTCCTCAAAGATAAAGTTGACGATACTTCCTAAGCCTCCACCAATCACCACTGTACCTAAAATAGTCTGGCTGATATTCATGAAAAAGTCGGCAACTTGAAACCAATAGCTTTCTTTAGGGTGTCCCTCATAATGATAATAAATCCAAAGCGAAGCCACTAAGGAACATATGAAAATAAAAGCACCTAGCCACAGGATAGCTTGGTAGCGTTTGATGAGAGAAAGGAGTTTGTCGAAGTTTTTATTTTTCATGATGTAGGATTTCGGTGATCTTGTTATTAATATTTCTGTAGATATCAATATCGGGTATTTATTCTATCCAAGTGCTAATACATTGTAATTTATACATATTAATTTTTGTTATGCGATACGCTGTTTTTTGCAGAGTTGAAGATACAACATAAGCTGTCAGACTTTATAGTAGGCATATTTATCGGTCAATATTTCTTACAGATATGGTCACCCTCAGTGCTTGCGAAACGGGTGTCGGGCTATTGAGCGCGAGTAAAGTCCCGATGAGTACGTGCGAGGATTTGTTTATGCTGAAGCGGAAAGTATTGTCCATTCAACCACCCATAATCGATCAATTGCGCAGATTAGGACAAGTTTACGGAAAGTTGTAAGGATTGTCCTAGCAGATCTAGTGATCGGTACTTTATTCTTTTGTAACTCAGGAGAAAGGTTTAATGTAATCACGCTCCTTTATTTTGCTTATCTTAAGCAAGTCAATAGTCCTGCCTTTGCCGTAAGAAAGGCGTAGTTGATGCAGCTCGCCTGCCGCCAAAAACTTTAGCGGAGGAGCGGTATAGACACTTTTGAGCACTGGTAAAACGATGTGGGACCTGAAATAGATTACCTAAAATTCAAAATACCAACAAATGGCAGATGATCGAGGAAGACCCAACAATACCCTAGTACTACTTAAAATGGAAATTAATGGAAAGCCGATTGATGATGATTTTATGTTGGTTTCTTGTAAAGTAGAGCGAACGATTAATCGCGTATCGAGGGCTACCGTAGCACTATTAGATGGAAATAGGCTTACCCAAGGTTTCAAAGCGAGTGAATCTAAATATTTTGTACCAGGAAATGAGATTGAAATCCTAGCGGGTTATGAGCATTCTACGAAGTCTATCTTTAAAGGAGTCATTATTAGCCAAGGTATCAAAGCTAGAGGTGGTGCCACCTCAGAATTGCAAATCTCTTGTGCAGATAAGAGTTTGAAAATGACTTTGGGTAGAAAGAGTAAATACTTTGAGCAAAAAACAGACGCAGATATTATACAAGAATTGATTAAGGCTAACGGATTGGAAGCCAAGGTAAAGGCGACTACCCACAAGTATCCTACCCAGGTTCAATATTACGCGACAGATTGGGACTTTATTTGTAGTAGAGCGGAAGCCAATGGATTAATGATCACCAATAAAGATGGAGAGGTAAAAGTAGACAAGCCTTCTCTAAGCACTAAGCCTGTCTATCAGCTAAATTTTGGAGAAAACGTCTTGGACTTTGATTTGAATTTGGATGCAGAAAATCAAATGCAAGATGTTCTGAGTAAAAGCTGGGATGTCAAATCCCAAAAAGTAATTCAAGGAAAATCCAAAGAACCTAGTCTTAACCACCAAGGTGATATCTCTGGCAAAACGCTAGCAGAGGTACTAAATATCAAGGATTTTCAACTACAATCTTCTGCTTCTATTGATCAGACGGAACTCAAAAGCTGGGCAGATGCGCAGCTCTTAAAGGCTCGAATGTCTAGTATTACAGGTTATGTGGAGTTTTTTGGAAATGCCGATGTCTATCCAGATGACTTACTTGAACTGAAAGGTTTTGGTAATCGATTTAATGGAAATGCTTATGTAGCTGGTGTAGTACATACGATTACTAATGGCGATTGGCGAACCGAAGCAACTATTGGTTTGCAAAAGGAAGAGCATGCCAAGCAAACTGGAGCTGCTGCTTTGGCTTCAGGGTTAATTCCTGGTGTGGCAGGTCTCCACGTTGGTACAGTTCAAAAGATTGAAGATGATCCAGATAGATTATTCAGAATTTTAGTAAATGTACCGATGAGTGATCCAAATGGTACAGGGATATGGGCACGACTATCGAACTTCTATGCAAGCCAAAAGGCTGGGAGCTTTTTTATGCCAGAAATAAATGATGAGGTGATTGTTGGATTTATCAACGGAGATCCACGCTGTGCAGTAATATTAGGAATGCTCCATAGTTTAAAGCATCCTGCACCTTTCCATCCTAAAGATAAAAATAGCATCAAAGCAATCGTGACGAGAAATCAACTCAAGATTACTTTCGATGAGGAAAAAAGAGATATCATGATTGAAACGCCTGGGAAAAACCGGATTATTTTGAGCGATCAGGATAGTAGTATTGAGCTATTGGATAAGAATCGAAATAAAGTGATCCTGAATAGGTCTGGCATCACCCTCGATTCCAACAAGGATATCGTGCTGAAAGCTAAGGGTAATATTAAGATAGCGGCCGATACTTATATTAGCCAAGATGCTAAAGCTGACATCAATATTTCCGGCCTAAATATTAAGAATAATGCAAAAGTTGGTTTTGCCGCTAAGGGAAATGCCCAAGCAGAATTATCTGCTAACGGCCAGACAGTGGTGAAAGGGGCAATGGTCCTGATCAATTAAGTAGTGCACAAAATTAAAAAAGAGAAATATGCCACCAGCAGCTAGATTAACAGATATGCATGCCTGTCCAATGCAGACTCCTGGACTTCCTCCTATTCCTCATGTAGGTGGGCCAATCGTAGGACCAGGCGTTCCCAATGTTTTGATTGGTAAAATACCTGCCGCAGTGATGGGTGATTTGTGTACTTGCGTAGGGCCACCAGATACAATTGTCAGAGGATCAGCTACCGTCATGATTGCAGGTAGACCTGCTGCCCGTATAGGCGATACTACTGCGCACGGCGGGCAGATTGTGAGTGGCCTACCTACGGTCATTATTGGTGGCTAAGTGATGGCCACCAGCGAATAAGTCCTGATTATGTTGTACTTCTACCAATGCGAGCGGTAGTAATGAAGAGTCGATCAAGCTCAGGGCCGCCAAAACAACAACTGGTCACCTGAGCTGGCACTGCAATACTTTGCAAGCATTCTCCATTTTGGGAATTCCACTTTGTCATCTGATTTCCGGTTTGCGGATCAAAAATGGCCAAGGCTTTTACCATGCCTACTATACCGGCTTTTGATACGTTATAGGGAAAGCAGTTGAGTAAAGTACCATAAGCATGATTAGAGGTCATTAAAAGGATAAAGCCATTGTTGGTCTTCAGATCTTCATAGCAAGCTTTGCTTAATAACCAGTGAGACCTAAGGTTGAGGTGATTGTCTTCTTCCCAGAAACCTAAGGTGCTTTCCTCTGGTGCAGAGAACATGTTTTTTCCTGCATTAGAGATGAGAATATCAATACTACCGAGCTGCTCTTTGGCATTAGTGATGAATTGAGGTATCCGATCTTGCTTTTTGAGGTCAACTTGTTCATAGTAAACCGATCGTCTCTCTTTTCTAACCGTTTCCAAAAAGGATTTGGCCTGCTTGCTATCTGGTGCATCCAAGCCACAACCTGCCACATGGCATCCAGCTTTAGCTAACATACGCGTAATGCCCAAACCTAAGCCTTGGGTGCTGCCCGTGACAACAGCGATTTTATCTGTTAAATCTATTGCTAACATATTTTGGAGGAGTGATCGATATTATAAATGGAGAAATAGATATAATTGCTGATGACGACCTTTCTGTTTCACCGATTTTAAAAGTAGGGAAAATACCTTTTACAAAGCAATCCGATATAGTATTCAATTAAAATTTCTACTGAATATTTCTCTTCTGGGGTGTTTTCAAAATCAAAACAGGTGAATCATAGGTTTTTAAGTTGAAAAATTTGTAAATAAAAAAAATAAGTATAGATTTGCTAAACCAAAAATTGGTTGACCAATTCAAGGGCAACCAAAAACTGATAATCATTATTATGGATGTACTCAATAATTTTCAGGAAATAAAAGTAGAAACGCCCGTTGACAAGATTATTCGACAAATCAAAGAGTTGATTACTTCTGGTCAATTAAAAGCGGGTGATCGGCTACCTCCTGAGCGTAAGTTATCAGAAAAATTGGGCGTCGGTAGAACAAGCGTTAGAGACGCTATTAAGAAATTGGAGTTCTATGGAATTCTAAAAACATTACCTCAAAGCGGCACCATTGTAGCTGGAATGGGCCTTACAGCTCTAGAAGGTTTAATCACAGATGTCTTGAAAATAGAAAATAGTGACTTTGTGTCTTTGGTAGAAACAAGAGTGCTCCTCGAAACCCAATCTGCTCATTTCGCTGCTTCTCGTAGAACCGAAGAAGATATTGAGAATATCAGAGTAGCACTCGTGAACTATGAAGAAAAGGTGAAAAGTGGTGAGCAAGCCATGGAAGAAGACTTGCTATTCCATTTAAAAATAGCAGAAGCCAGTAAGAATACCGTTTTGAAATCGCTCATGATGATCATTACACCTGATATTATCAGCAGTTTCATCGAGCATGAAATATGTAACGATCGAAAAACGAATAAAGCCTTGGATGAACACCAAATGATCTTTAATCATATCATTAACCAAGAGCCAGAGAAGGCTGCTGCTGCCATGAAAGCACATCTGCACGATGTAACCGAGTATAGCCAGACTTTAAATAAAATTGATGGGAATGGCCATGTTTAAATCTGGTATTTATCGGAGGACTTTGAATAAACAGACGAATAAAAATATTTTTTAACTAAAACACTCACCATTTATGAAGCACTAAATTGACTTAGCTTTTAGCAAAAGTAGTAGGTGAAATTTCCTAGTGTTAGTATACAATAGGCTGGAAATCCTATGTTGTTTTCTAACGGGAAGACCATTACTTAGACCACTTCGAGAAGTGTATTTATGCTTTCAATTGGCAGGCCCAGCGCTAGTCTCGTTTCAATTGAATATATAAAATACAATTAGGAAAGTAATCAAATAGTTTTGATATAACACTATGATTACGTGCTGTTGTTGTCGCTAAAAGATTTAACAAGAAATGCAATTGGGATTAAAGATATTCGAAATGAAGTTTGTTTCGAGATAGACGGTATTAGAAAAAAAGCCCGCCATGCGGCGAGCCAAAAAAAACATTATCAAATAATTAATTATGAAAGTGAAATTAAACAATTATTTCAATAATTCTGTATGGACCTACTGTCTAGCAGTTTTGTTGCTATGCCTTCCTTTCCTTTCTCAAGGAAATACAAACGGCGCAGCCGAAGTCATACCTATTACAGGTACAGTAACTTCTGCTGAAAACGGGGAGCCACTGATTGGGGTAACCGTAGTGATCAAAGGAACTTCAACGGGGGCCGTTACCGACCTGGACGGAAGCTACTCTATCGATGCTGCTGCTGATGATATACTCATCTATAGCTATACTGGTATGAGAGAGCAAGAGGTAGAAGTTGCCGGTAGATCAGTCATTGATATTACTTTAGAAGTAAATGATGAGCTACTAGACGAAGTACTTGTTGTGGGTTATGGTACACGTAAAAGATCCCACAATACAGGGGCTATTGCACAAGTGGGCGGTACAGATATCGCTGCTATTCAGGCTAATCGTGTAGATGATGCTTTAGCTGGAAAATTGGCAGGTGTCTTGATTCAAAATCAAGATGGTGCACCAGGTGCAGACCCAAAAATTCAAATTAGAGCTGCTTCTTCTATTTCGGGAGATTCCGATCCGCTAATCGTAGTAGATGGTTATCCCATTTCAGGTAGTCTAGCCACTATTAATCCCAATGATATTGAAAGCTTAGAAGTACTGAAAGATGCTGCTTCAGCTGCAATCTATGGTTCGCGAGGTGCCAACGGTGTTATCTTAGTGACCACCAAGAAAGGAAAATCAGGTAAGGCGAGTATTAGCTATAATGCCTACGTGAGTACTTCTAGCAGATATGTAAAAGACAATATCAACCCAACTTCAGGCGAGTGGGCGACTACCATTGAGAATGGTATCGCTGATGGTACTTTTGATGTCTCTGAGGTTGATCCTGATTTATTCAATTACAGATTAAATGCCTTTAAAAATTCTCCTGATGTTCAGGCAGTTGAAGATTGGCTTTTCCGCTCTGGTAGTAGTACTAGCCACGACTTGAGTATTAGTGGTGGTTCAGATGATGTGAACTACTACGCCTCTGTAGGTTACCTGAATACACAAGGTATTGTGATCAATCAGGGTTTTGAGAGATACAACGCTCGTATCAACGTTGATGCGAAATTAAGCGATCGCTTCAGAACAGGCATCAATATCAATGGATTTGTGGGCGATAGAGAAATCGTAGGTCATGACATGAGAGACCTTTTGAGAGCCTATAGCGTGCACCCTATTTATCATACCGAAGAGTCGATTGCTTTTGTGCAGCAGCTTGATCAGCAAGCACAATCATTAGGATATTCTTCTTTTGATTCTGGTTTTAGAGGTGGTAGCAGTGCTCCTTGGAATAGCAGCATTTACACCCTTCAGCCAGGTATGACTGCTCAAGATTGGCACTATGGTAGAAGTGGTAATGGTATCGGCGGATCAGGTGATGCCGGTCCTGCAACTAAACTTGATAATACAGATCGTTTCCAAAAAACTTACTTTGGTAATGTAAGCTCTTATCTACAATACAGCATTGTAGATGGGTTGAGCATCAAAACGGTACTTGGTGGCGACATCAGAGATACCCGCGATTTCTTCTGGAGAGGTCTGGAGTTTGACTCTAGAGCACGAACTACTCAAACGCGTTTGAACCAGAATGATGTAAAAAGATCATCTGTTTTAAGTGAAACGACTTTGAATTTTGCAAAAACATTCGGCAGACACGATCTCTCGGCTGTTGCGGGTATGGAGTTTCAAAATTTCTACATCAGCGGTATCGCTTTGAATGGTACGAATGTGCCATTTGGCCAACCACAGAACTTTGCTTTACTTGACCCTGCTGATATCTCCGTTTCGGAAAGAAAGGAAATTATTGCCAGAAGAAGTGTGTTCGGAAGAATTAATTATGCTTATGACAATCGTTATTTAGCCTCTGTGTCACTCAGAAGAGATGGAGATTCTCGTTTTGGAGCTAATAACAGATTTGAGACTTTCCCAGCCATCTCTTTAGGTTGGAATGTACACAATGAAGCATTTTACAATTCTGATTTCTTGACAGACCTGAAGCTAAGATTCAGTAATGGTTCCTTAGGAACAACCTCTTTCTTAGGGGCCTACAATTCTTTGAGCCTTTTAAATCCTCAGGCATCTGTTTTTGGGAATGCATTCTTGATCCCTTCAGATATTGCTAATCCAGATTTGACTTGGCAGACGAATACCGAAACCAACTACGGTATCAATTTAGGTTTTCTAGGTAATCGCTTTACCATTGGTATAGATTATTATACGTCTAATATCGAAGACATCCTCATCAATCAAAGTGTATCAGAAGTGTTAGGTACGACTTCTATCGCCTTGAACTCAGGTGATGTGAAAAGCTCTGGTGTTGAACTTGAATTAGGGGCAGCATTAGTTAATAATAGCGATTTCCGCTGGGATGTAAGTGCTAACCTTTCTACCGTAAATACTGAAATTACAGACCTGGGTGGCTTGACTGAATTAGCGCCAACCATTTATGGTCAGAGTGGTAGAGGACCTGTCTTCAGAAACTATGTTGGTGGTGAGATTGGTGAGATGTGGGGCTTGGAAACCATCGGAATGGTCGAAATGGAATGGGTAGAAGATCCTACTAGAAATAACGGTATCAATAGTGGTGAAAGCTACGTCGTAGATCAAAATGGCGATGGTGTCATTGATCGTACAAGAACCGTAGAAGAAGGTGGAGATTTGGTGAAAATTGGACAAAATACACCTGATTTTTACTGGGGTTTAAATACACAAATGACCTTCCGGAATTTTGATGTTTCTCTACAATTCCAAGGTGCTCAAGGTGGAGATGTTTTCAACATTGATCCACTCTACTACAACTCTCAGTGGGGAGGTAGATTACGCGACAGTTTTGACTCAGAAGGCGATGGTATTGCTGATCACAACGGACAGCACTACGCACGTAATAGAGATCAAACAGATGCCATGATTCAAGATGCTTCTTATTTAGCATTAAGAAATATGACCATTGGTTATACGCTCAAGCCAGATGTAGTGAGCAAAGCAGGCTTAGGTTCTGTACGTATCTACGCTGCTGCTACCAACTTGCTCTATCTAATGGGTGACGATTATACTTCTTTCAATCCAGAGGGAATTGAAACCACTAATGGTGGATACCTAGGACCTACCACTTACGGTGTACAAGTAGGTGCAAGTCCAGTAGTAAGAAGTTTCACCTTTGGTCTGAACGTTAACTTTTAATAAATCCTTCTACGATAATTTTTGCGGAAAGCAATCTGCTAGTGTCGCATGACTTTAAGCATTGATGACCGCAAAAATTGTCCAACAATTTCAAATTTTTAAAAAATGAAAAGATTATATATAGTATTGGTGGCACTGCTGTTTGTTACGGCATGTGACAACGATCTGGATCAGTTTCCATCCAATATTGCCAGTTCAGATTCTTTAACAGACTTTGAGGGCGTATTGAATGCAGCCTATTTCTACCAACATGGTTCTGTAACACCGATGGCGGTGATGGGAGATTTTAGAGCAGATAATGCTTTCATGTTCGAGCCACCTTATACTGAATTTGATGAATTCGGTCCTGGCTTGACAGCTATGGAGGATCAGTTTTTCGGACCACTTTATACGGCTTTATACAAGTCTATCCTGAGTGCCAATAATGTTATCGAAAATTCTACAGATGCCGCAGAAGTGGGCGAGGCTAAATTCTTAAGAGCTTTGTCTTATTTCAAATTGGTACGTGTTTTTGGTGATGTGACCGTGAATCTTTCTGCTGCACCTAGTACTTCAGATGGGTCTATCCTAGTGAGACAATCGGCAGCTGATGTCTACAATAATGTGATTATTCCTGATTTTGAAGATGCTATTGCTGCTTTAGGTACTGATATTGTAGATGGAAGAGCATCTAAGTATGCTGCCCAAGGAATGCTAGGAAAAGTATACATGCAGCTAGGGGATTTCAGTAGTGCTGAATCTCAATTAGCAGCTGTAGTCAACGGAGCTGCTTCGGCAGGTATTAGTCTACAAGACAATTTCGCTGATATTTTTGGTGGTGCTAATGATTTGAATTCAGAAATTATCTTCGCGACCCAGGTTTCTAGCTCTATCGTAGATGAATACGGATTTTCGGAGTTCTGGTCTTGGTCAGGTGGATTAGATACCAAGTCTTTGAATCCATTAGATGCAGACCTTGTTGCTGCTTTTGACGCAAGCCCTGGAGATTTAAGAAGAGCAGTGACTATCAACGAAGATGTCATGGCATCTCCTAAATTTCCTCAAGATGGAGGACCAGATCACGACTGGATTGAATTACGTCTAGCTGATGTTATCCTTTTATATGCTGAAGCATTAAATGAGAATGGAAGTTCTGCTACAGCGCTAGTAGAATTGAATAAGATTAGAACTAGAGCAGGTCTAGATAATTCAACGGCATCTGGTCAAGCTGATATCAGACAAGCTATCCAAGAGGAGAGAAGGCTAGAGCTTGCTTTTGAAGGTCAGAGATGGTTTGATCTAGTACGTACCGGTACGGTAAATGCTGAAATGGGAGAATCGGTAGATAACAGATATTATGTCTTCCCTATTCCAGTTTCAGAAGTATTATCAAGCTTTGGGGTAATTACCCAAAATGATGGCTACTAAATAGTAAATAGGACAGACAAACAGCAACCAATCTATAGTTGATTGTCTACAATTAAGTTTCATACATTGTACAAGTAGGCTGTCTAATCAGGAGATGGCAGCCTGCTTTTTTAAACAAGCTAATGCCACAAAATAAAACCATACTCCAACGATTCTACCTGATGTTATTAGGTATTGGTCCTGGCATCTTTGCCATCGGCTATACCATTGGTACAGGTAGTGTGACCTCCATGATTGTGGCGGGTAGCACCTATGGGATGCAACTGCTTTGGGTATTGGCATTAAGCTGTTTATTTTCTTGGGTATTAATGGAAGCTTATGGAAGGTACTATTTGGTCACCGGCGAAACCGCCTTATTTGCATTCCGAAAGCATCTGAAACTAGGCCATCTGGTATCCATATTAATAATTTTGGGGATTTCCTTTGGACAATGGAACTCACTAATCGGAATTTTAGGCATCTCTGCCAACGCCATTGTCGAAACCTTATCCCTGTTCATCCCCGCCATTGATGGGCACGAATACTGGTGGGTACTTGGAGTAGCGATTGTTATTATATCCATTATGTATGCCGTACTGTGGGTAGGCAAATACTCCATTTTTGAAAAAATATTAGTCATTTTTGTCTCCCTAATGGGCCTATCTTTTTTACTTTCCTTATTTGTTGTATTACCTGACCCCAAAGAAATAGTAAAAGGATTTATTCCTTCTGTCCCACAAGTAGAAGGTGGTAAAATGCTGGTTGCCGCTTTTGTAGGCACAACCATGGCCGCCGCTACCTTTATCTCTCGCCCCTTATTTATCCAAGGTAAAGGATGGACTAAAAATGACCTCAGTAAACAAAGAAAAGATGCCCTCTGGGCAGCCATACTCATCTTCATTATTAGTGGCTCTATAATGGCCGTAGCAATGGATGCCTTTTATAAAGATGGGAAAATTGTCAACAAAGTTCTCGATATGGTCTACGCACTCGAACCCATAGCCGGAAAGTATGCGATTGCTATATTTTTTATGGGTACTTTAGCAGCAGGGCTATCTTCAGTATTCCCCATTCTCATGATTACACCATTAATGATAGCTGATTATCAGCAGGGCAAACTGGATACCTCTTCGAGGCAGTTCAAGATATTAACAGGTATAGCCTGTATTGTAGGTTTGGCCGTTCCGATTTTTGGTGCTAATCCCATCAATGCACAGATTCTGACTCAGGTATTTAACGTCTTTGTGCTACCCTTGGTGATTGTTGGTATGCTGATCTTGATCAATAAGCAAGAGTTGATGGGTGCGCAAAAAGCGGGCTGGGCTTTGAATATAGGCATTGTATTGGCCCTTATATTCGCCTGTGTGATTTCCTACAATGGGGCTGTAGCTATCATTGGGCAGTTTTAGTGTATGATAAACCTAAAAGTATTTCTATAGATTGGCCGCTGTTTTCAAAGGATAGTTATAAGCTTCTATTAGAAATCAAAACTATGCATAACTTTAATAAAATACCATTCCTTATCCTAGTGCTTTGTGCTATAAGTCTTTGCGCTTATGCTCAAGGGCACCCCAATTTGATTTTAACCAAAAAAGGGGTAGAGCGTATTCGAAATGCTAAACAAGAGGCACCACTTTTTAAGCAGGTTCTAGAACAGACTCAAACAGAAGTAGATGCAGAAATAGCCGCCGGCATTTTTGTACCCATTCCCAAAGATATGGCGGGTGGTTATACGCATGAGCGCCACAAAAAGAACTTCTTCATTCTTCAGAAAGCAGGGAGTTTATACCAAATCACCGCCGACGAAAAATATGCCATCTATATTCGGGATGTCTTTTTGGAATACGCTAAAATGTATCCCACCTTACCCATTCATCCTACGGATCGAAGCTATGCTACTGGCAAAATCTTTTGGCAGTGTTTAAATGATGCCAACTGGTTGGTGTATTGTAGCCAAGCTTATGATGCCATTTATGATTTTCTGACCCCAAAAGAGCGAGAGGAACTAGAGCAAAACCTTTTTCGCCCAATGGCGGATTTTATTTCTGTAGAAAATCCTAAGTTTTTTAATCGCATCCACAACCATAGTACCTGGGCGAATGCAGCCGTAGGTATGATGGGCCTGGCGATGGGAGATGAAGAGTTGATTCAACGTGCTTTGTACGGCTTAAAGGATGATGGCTTAGATAACAGTATGGTAGATAATGATGGCGGATTTATCAAAGTAAAAGGTCAATCAAAAGCGGGCTTCTTGGCGCAAATGGATTTCTCCTTTTCTTCTGATGGACATTTTACAGAAGGGCCTTATTATCTGCGCTATGCGATGACGCCCTTTTTATTGTTTGCCAAATCCCTGGCCAATAATCGTCCAGATTTGCAGATCTATGACTATCGAGATGGAATCTTGAAGAAATCTATCTATTCGCTCCTATATGAAACGGATGCACAAGGCAGATTCTTTCCAATCAATGATGCCCAAAAAGGAATGTCCTGGAACTCGCGTGAAGTGGTCGCAGCAGTAGATATTGCCTACCTCGATTTTGGAAAAGACCCTATGTTATTGTCTATTGCAGAGAAACAAGGTCGCGTGACCCTCGATGAGGCAGGTTTTACAACCGCAGTAGATATCGCCAAGGGTCTAAGCCAAGCATTTGAACATCAATCTATCGTCTATCGCGATGGTGCCGATGGAGAACATGGTGGACTAGGCATTTTAAGAGCCAATAATGCGCAAGGAGAGGAAATATGTGTCGTAGCCAAATACGCTGCCCACGGTATGGGACATGGACATTTTGATAAACTAGGGTTTTCGCTTTATGATGAAAATGGGGAGGTCGTACAAGATTATGGCTCTGCTCGCTGGGTCAATATAGATCAAAAAGGAGGAGGGCGCTACCTGCCAGAGAATCAAAGTTTTGCCAAGCAAAGTATCGCTCATAATACCCTGGTCATCAATGAAACTTCTCACCATGAGGGCCAGGTAAAGGCGGCCGAAGCTAGCCACCCTGATCATTATTTTTTCGATATAAAAAATCCGAATATACAGGCAGTTAGTGCTAAAGACTTGCACGCCTATCCGAATACTCAAATGCAGCGGACTTGGGTTTTATTGAAAGACGAAAGCCTGAAAAATCCATTACTGATTGATGTTTTTCGGGTAGCAGCTGAGCAAGAAAATCAATACGATTTACCCACTTGGTTTCAAGGCCAGTTGCTTTCTACTAGTTTTGAGTATACACCTCAAACAAAGCGCCTGACACCGCTTGGGAATGCTCACGGCTATCAGCATCTTTGGGAGGAAGCCAGCGGGCAATCAGGAGAGGCAGGCCATCAGATTACTTGGTTTACTCACCAAGGAGACGGTGGTGGGCAAGTAAGAGGAAATATATTTACGCTGACAGCGGCTTCGCTGCCTAATGATGAAATGATTTTAGCCAGAGCAGGTGCCAATGATCCCCACTTTAATCTGCGTCGTGATCCGGCTTTTATTCTAAGAAGGAAAGCTCGCTCAACGCTCTTTGCATCTGTCATAGAGTCGCACGGAACCTATGACCCCGTATCAGAGATTCCAATGCAACCCTTCAGTGAAATAGCTGCTGTAACCATTCTTGAGGATGCGGAGGCATATACAGTGGTACAAATCAAACATCAGTCTGGCAAAAGTTGGACGCTGGCCATCGCCAACGAAGAGGCTTCTACCGAATCGACTCATCGCTTGAAAATAGGTGATGAAGAACTGAGCTGGAAAGGAGCCTTCTATTTAAAGAACGATTAAAAAACTAAACATAAGAAAATGAGTACAGTAAAAGCAAGCAGAGAGTTTTTCTTCAAAGAGGAGATGGAATGGGAACAAGTGAACCCGCTCCTGCGCCGACAAATACACGGCTATGATGATAAAATCATGTTGGTCGTGGCTGATTTTAAAGCAGGTGGTGTAGGTGATTTACACAACCATCATCATTCTCAGGTGACCTACGTTCAAAGTGGCGAATTTGAAATGACCATTGGCGATCAGGTGAAAACAATTAAAGCCGGCGATTCCTATTATATTCCACCCATGGTGATGCACGGTTGTACCTGCACCAAAGATGGGCAATTGATTGATGTATTCAGCCCTCACCGAGAGGATTTTTTACAATAAAAAGCAGAGCGGTTGCAGAGGTTTAAAATTTCTGCAAAAACTTAGCTTTCCAGCATTTGCATAAATTTTAAACAGATGACATGAGCATGATCTTATTTAATCATACAATCACCAATCGGTGATGATTAAAAAAGTTCATGCGAAAGCGAAGCGGTTACATGGGTTTAAAAATTCATTAATAGCTTCATTTTTAAGTCATGAATTAATTTTTGAACACATGAAAATGAAAGGACTACGGTGGTGGGTGATTGGATTGATTGCTTTAGCAACAGTCATCAACTATATTGACCGGCAATCACTGCCTGTATTATGGCCAGATATTGCCGAAGATTTATACCCAGATAAGACAGCTGATCAAAGGAAATCAATTTATTCGATTATCTCCAATGTCTTTATTTTTTCCTATGCATTTGGTCAAGCTATCTTTGGGAAGATTTTTGATAAAGTAGGTACCCGTATTGGGTTTACGCTCTCTATAGGCTTTTGGTCGATCGCTACGGCCTTACATGCCTTTGCAAGAGGGGTATGGAGCTTAAGTGTTTTCCGTTCTATCCTGGGTATTGCAGAAGCGGGCAACTGGCCTGGAGCTGCTAAAGGAAACGCAGAATGGTTTCCAACTAAAGAACGCGCTTTTGCGCAAGGATTATTTAATTCAGGTGCAGCTATTGGAGGTATTATTGCTTTCCCTGCTATCGGCCTTTTATCTATATATCTGTCTTGGCAGTATATTTTTATCGTAGTAGGTTTGGTGGGTTTGCTTTGGCTTATCCCTTGGTGGATTTTAGTCAAATCTCCTCCAAGTAAACACCCTTGGATAACGAAAGAAGAGCGGGAATACATCCTGACTGGACAAGAAAACCAAGACTTGGATGGCGATGGCGAACACGACGAAGGCTATAACCCCGATACTGCCAAAATGCTATCCCATAAGGAGAGCTGGGGCGTGATCATAGCTTCTGCGGCGATAGATCCTATTTGGTGGTTATTTGTCTTATGGATTCCCATCTATTTGAATGAAGTATATCAAATGGACGTAAAAGCTATCGGTTTTTATGCTTGGGTACCTTACGTGGGTGCCATGATAGGAGCCTGGTTTGGAGGTTTGTTGGCCCAAAATCGCATTAAAAATGGATGGACAGTGGACCGAACTCGCAAATTGGTCATTTCTTTGGGTTGTATCATTATGTTACCACCTTTGCTAGCTATGGCCAATCCAGGAAGTCCAGGTACAGCTGTTATCTTGATGGCAGTCATCCTATTCGGTTTCCAAACGGCAATCGGTAATGTACAGACTTTGCCTAGTGATTTATTTGGTGGGAAAACAGTCGGAACATTAGCCGGTTTCGCAGGTACAGCTGCTAAACTAGGAGCCTTTGGTTTGACGGCTTTAGTGCCGATCCTTACCGCAGGTGGAAACTATACCCCCGCCTTTATTATTGGGGCATCTTTGGCTATTATTGCAATGGCAAGTATCTGGATTTTATGTCCAAAAATCGAGCCTTTAAAACCTCTAACCGAAGAGATCGAAAAAGAGGGCCCTATTTTATAAGGTGCCATGGTTGGCTATTGTGCCACCAAAAACAGCTATAACAATTTTTAAGAAATATTTAAACGAGAAAAATAAAAGATAATGAGTGATAAAAAAGTAGCAATCATCACAGGTGCAACCGCAGGTATTGGTTGCGCAGTAGCTAAAAGACTAGGACAAGACGGATTTATTGTTATTCTGAATGGAATAGACGATGCAGAAGGTGCAAAAAGAGTAGAAGAACTCACTGCAAAAGGAATTACTGCCGAGTATTATGGGTTTGATGTGACCAATGAAGAAGCTGTCACGAAAAACATTAAAGCCATTGGTGAAAAATATGGCCGGATTGATGCCCTTGTGAACAATGCAGGCGGATTAGGCGGAAGGTCTAGATTTGAAGATATGACTACCGAGTTTTACAGGTTTGTCATGGCATTGAATTTAGACTCTGTATTTTTTGCTTCCAGAGCTGCTATCCCTTATCTCAAAAAAGGAGATCATCCAACCATCATTAATTATACCTCCAATGCCGGTTGGAATGCAGGAGGACCAGGAGCAGGTATCTACGGTACTTCTAAAGCGGCTGTACATACAATTACCAGAGCTTTGGCCAAAGACTTAGCCGAATATGGTATTCGGGTCAATGCGGTATCTCCAGGGACTATCGATACAGATTTTCACAAGCAGATCAAATCCACCAAGCCAGAGGTTTTTGCTTCTTGGGCAAAGAATATCATGTTGGGACGACTAGGTCAGCCAGAGGATGTAGCTGGAGTGGTTTCCTTTCTGTGTAGTAAAGATGCAGCTTTCCTAACGGCCGAAACTATCCAGGTAGGTGGTGGTCAAGCTTTGGGTATCTAGGAGATTAAAAACCATGAATTCAACGAATATGGAAACATTTAAAGGAAAAGTTGCCGTCATTACGGGCGGAGCTAGAGATATAGGCCGTTCAATTTCTGTAAAATTGGCCGAGGCTGGCGCCAAGGTTGTCGTGAATTACTACAACTCTGAAGCGGCGGCTCAAGAGACAATCGAGATGATAAAGTCCTCTGGTGGAGAAGCAATTGCGGTCAAAGCAGATGCTTCCAGCCTGGAAGGAATTCAGCATTTGAAAGATCAAACCGTAGCTGCATTTGGCAGCCAGGTAGATGTCTTAGTCAATAATGCTGGAGGTCTTTTTGCCCGCAGGACACTACAAGAATTTGATGAGGCCTTCTATGATTTGGTAATGAATGTCAACTTCAAATCTACCGTTTTTGTCATGCAAGCATTTGCACCCCTGATGGGGAAAGGTGCTTCCGTGATCAATTTGTCTTCACTTGCCGCCAGAGATGGCGGTGGTGGAGGTTCTGCTTTGTACGCTTCCTCTAAAGGTGCAGTGACGACCTTCTCCAGAGCAATGGCCAAAGAACTCGGTCCCAAGGGAATCCGTGTAAATGCCGTTTGTCCTGGTTTGATCGCTACTAAGTTTCACGACGATTTCACCAAAGATGAGGTGCGGGTAGCTGTAGCTGGAAAAACACCTTTAAGGCGAGAAGGCCACCCCGATGATGTGGCAGACCTCGTGGTCTATTTAGCTTCAGAGCAAAGTGCTTTTGTAACGGGTGCCAATTTCGACATTAATGGCGGTTTGGCCTTCTCTTAATTCTTTGTCATGTTAGCATCTACTAAGGAAAAACTACTCCAAGTGAGTACCGCAACTATTGCTACGGCTTTGTTTAAACGTGGATTGAAAAATCAGTTTGTTCAGGGTGTAGAACCTTTGAGGAAAGGGAAACCTACTATGGTGGGAGAGGCTTTCACACTGCGATATATTCCTGCACGCGAAGACCTCAATCCGATCACCGTATTTAAGGATCCTAAACATCCGCAACGCTTGGCAGTAGAAACTTGTCCTGCTGGTGCGGTGCTCATGATGGATAGCCGGAAAGACAGTCGAGCGGCATCGGCTGGTTCTATCTTGGCTACACGATTAATGGTGCGTGGCGTTGCTGGCATGGTCACCGATGGAGGTTTTAGAGATGCTGCGGAAATTGCGGATCTGGATATGCCTGTTTATCATCAGCGGCCGTCGGCTCCCACCAACTTGACACTCCATCAAGCCATAGATATCAATGTGCCTATTGCTTGTGGCGACGTGGCTGTTTTTCCGGGCGATGTAATTATTGGTGACGATGATGGGGTGATGGTTATACCTGCCCACTTAGCAGATGCAATTGCAGAGGAAGCGATCAATATGACGCTTTACGAAGCTTTTGTTATGGAAAAAGTATCGGAAGGCTGCCCTATTTTAGGGCTTTATCCGCTTACCAATGAATCGATGCAAATGGAATTCGAGGAATGGGTAGGCAAAAATAAAAAGTAACACACATAAACTATTGAATAACAGTTAAAATTGGTTTTTGACCAATCAAAATTAACCTAAGACAAATGAAGAAAGTAGTTACCTTCGGCGAAATCATGTTGCGATTGACGCCACCGAATGTGAGAAGATTTTCACAAGCGAACTCCTTCGATGTGATTTACGGCGGAGGCGAAAGTAATGTAGCCGTTTCTCTAGCCAATTATGGCGTTCCTGTTGATTTTGTAAGCCGTATTCCCGATAATGATATTGGGCAATGCGCTTTGATGGAATTGAGAAAAAGAGGGGTGAATACCCAGCACATTGTACGTGGTGGAGAGCGCCTAGGCATATATTTCCTCGAAATTGGTGCAGTGAGTAGGGGAAGTAAAGTGGTTTATGATAGAGCACACTCCGGTATGGCCACTATCGAAAAAGGTATGGTCGATTGGGAGACGGTATTCAAAGATGCCGACTGGTTCCACTGGACCGGTATTACACCTGCTTTATCACAGGGCGCAGCTGATGCTTGCCTAGAAGCTATACAGACCGCCAATAAAATGGGCGTGACGGTCTCAACTGACCTGAACTACCGCAAGAAATTGTGGAAGTATGGCAAACAACCCGGAGAAGTAATGCCAGATTTGGTAGCTGGCTGTGATATCATCTTGGGTAATGAAGAAGATGCCGAAAAGCACTTTGGTCTACACCCAGAGAATGTAGATGTAACCCAAGGCCACTCCGTAGATGCCAAGTCTTATCTATCCGTTTTAAAACAATTGATGGGCATGTTTCCGAGAGCGAAAAAAGTGATCACCACGCTGCGTGGATCGATTAGTGCCTCGCATAACTCCTGGTCTGGTGTTCTCTACGATGGAGATACCCTTTATGAAGCACCAACTTACCAGATTACCCACATTGTAGATAGAGTAGGTGGTGGCGATAGCTTTATGGCAGGACTCATTTATGGCTTACTGACCTATCCTGAAGATGATCAAAAAGCCTTGAATTTTGCAGTAGCTGCTTCTTGTTTGAAACATACTATCTACGGCGATGCGAATCTATCTACTATTGAGGAGGTAGAAAAGCTAATGAGTGGTGATGCGAGTGGACGCGTGGCTAGATAAAATCACCTACACCATCTAACAGATAAAGAATAAACTAATGGCAAGATTTACTAGAATACAAGTGGCCCAGAAAATGAAAGAGCAAGGGATGGTGCCACTCTTTTATCATGCAGACCTTGAGGTGTGTAAAAAAATGGTGACAGCTTGTTACAAGGGGGGCGCCAGATTACTAGAGTTCACGAATCGCGGAGACTATGCGCACGAGGTTTTTGGAGAACTCAATAAATACTGTGCAGAAGCCTGCCCAGAAATGATACTGGGTGTTGGTTCGGTGACCGATGCTGGCACCACTGCTTTGTATTTACAACTAGGAGCTAATTTTGTGGTAACACCTGTCTTTAGACAAGATATAGCCATCACTTGCAACCGCAGGAAAGTCTTGTGGTCGCCTGGTTGTGCCTCCTTGACCGAAATTGCCACTGCAGAGGAGTGGGGCGCTGAAATTGTCAAGCTCTTCCCTGGAAGTGTCTATGGACCAAAATTTATCAAGTCGGTAATCGCACCACAACCTTGGACCAGCATTATGCCGACGGGTGGTGTCGCTCCAACGCAAGAAAACTTGAAATCTTGGTTCGACGCTGGGGCCTACTGCGTAGGTATGGGGTCTAAGCTGATGCTGAAAAAGGATGATGGAAGTTTCGATTATGCAGGTATCCAAGCCTTGACAACTGAGGCTTTAAAGATGATTGATCAAATTCGATCCTAATTATAAATTGGCTAGTCTTGAACATCATCAAGACTAGCCAATCTCCGCTCTATTTAAAGACTATTTTGATTTCTACTCTCCGATTTTTTGTCGTCGCTCAAATCCACTTGCTTGATTTACAGCCTTCAAGATATTGGAATAAGCTCCCTTTGGATGTCCTTCTACTAGGGAATGAGCGAGTATAGTTGAGCCAGGGCGAGTTTTTTATTTTATCTTTCCAAAATACTTTCCTGTTTTTTAGTTTTGAATTGCAATCATTTTTGGTGCTATTGTTTGGTAAATTATTGATTTTGTTTACTTTAGTTTGGTTTTTTAAAAAAAGTATAAATCTTTCAAAAGAACTCCATTAACTAGAATAAACAAATAGATAAACCAGCGATATGATAAAAGCAACAACAGTGATTATCTTACTAGCCACTCTAGTAAGCTGTCAAAATAAAACATCAAGTACCGAAGAGGCCACCAAAGAGGAGGCCACAACCTTTGTTATAAAACAAAATGGGGATCTCCTACAGGTATTTGAAGAAAACGAGAATGTGGCCTTGGTTACCCAAAATGCTAAGGAGGGCTTTAGGCCTTTTCTCCATCCGATCTTGGCACCAGATACAAAGGTAGCTTTGACCGAATACAGTCCAGGGCACCACAAGCATCAAACCGGGCTTTATTGGGGCTTTACAAGAGTCAATGGTACTGGTGCTGATGAAGAAACCCTTAAAAAGTGGTTTTATAATCCAGATAAACCAGAGGAGGTCAAAACCCAAATTGGGCGAGATTTTTTCCATAATAATGGCGGAAGTCATTGGCAAAAAGTCAGTGCGCGAATCATTATTGAAGAAGGCGCTTCTGTAAAATGGCAAACGGTCTATAATATGTTGGATGCCAATCAAAAACCCATCCTCAAAGAAACCCAAACCTGGACTTTTACCCAAAAGGAGGATAAACACTTACTCAGTCTCGAATGGCAAGGTGAGGCCTTAGAAGATATCACGATCAACGAATTTGCTTATGGCGGTATGTTTCTACGTATGCCCTGGCGAAAAGATAGTAAAGGCGAGGCCGTCAATGCCGCCCGCCAAAGGAACCGATTCGCAGAAGGTAAAAAAGCAATGTGGGTAGATGTAGGTATGGAAATAGAAGGCCTGGAAGATTGGGGGCATATTGCCATCTTTGATCACCCAGAGAATGATCGCTTTCCACAAACTTGGCGCGTTGATGGCCAGTTGGGTATTGGTCCGGTACCCTCTGGAGAGGGCGATTTGAAAATTGCCAAAGGTGAAATCAAAACCTATCTCCACCAAGTTGTTGCCTATACCGGAACGCTGAATAGTATAGAAATGAATGACTTATGGTCTGACTATATCGGTGACCACAATCTATACAATATCATCTCCTTGTGGAAAATCGCCCAAGAAGAAGGTCGTGATGCTAAATTCTTAAGCCCAGAAGAAGCAGTAGAAAATATGACCATTCAAGAGGGCTATACTGTCAATGCTTACGCGGCTGAACCAATGATTACCCAACCTATGGCTTTTTGCTGGGATGATAAAGGCCGGATGTGGATCGCCGAAAACCGAGATTATGAAAATAGAGGTGAAGGCTTTTCTAACTCGGGCGATAGCAAAATTTTAATCCTTGAAGACGTGGATAAGGACGGTATTGTAGATACTAAAAAGGTCTTCCTGGAAGGTATCCCTTTTCCTTCCGCCATTGCAGTGGGGCATGGTGGCGTTTATGTGGGCGCACCACCTAACTTGCTTTTTGTTCCGGATAAGGATGGAGATGATAAAGCAGATGAAGAAGACATCGAAGTTTTGTTGACAGGCTGGGGGATTAGAGACCGCCATGAAACAATCAATAGTTTTCATTGGGGGCCCGATGGTTGGCTTTATGGCTTAGAAGGCTTTGCTACGCCTTCTGTCATTCGTAAACCCGTAGGGAAAGGAAAAATCTACCGCCACCGAGAAGCTTTTCCTGAGGATTTACTCGATGCCGAAGGAGTTGATATTAATGGCGGAGTTTGGCGCTATCATCCAATCAAAGATAAATTTGAAGTAGTAGCTCATGGCTTTAGCAATCCCTGGGGCATAGATTATGATGCAAAAGGTCAGTTGTTCATTTCAGCTTGTGTGATACCCCATTTGTTCCATGTGATTCCTGGTGGAATTTATCATCGACAAGGAGGTAGACATTTCAATCCTTACGTGTATGAAGATATCCAAACCATTGTAGATCATCGGCATCGCTCGGCTCACGGAGGTGCTAGGATTTATCAATCAGATGCTTTTCCAGACAAGGAGCAGGGGCGAATATTTATGGCCAATATTCACGAGCATGCTGTTCTTTCGGATGTTCTCACTAACAATGGATCAGGCTATACGGCTAGTCACGGCGATGATTTTATGATGGCCAATAATGCTCAATGGATTGGCTTTAGTATGGAGATTGGACCCGAAGGCGGATTATATGTACTCGACTGGCACGATGCAGATATTTGTGGAAACGATGTGGTCAATAAAGAAACGGGACGGGTCTTCCGGATTATGCCTGAAAATTCGAGCGCGGAGCAATGGGAAGGTCGATACGGTGATTTGAGTGCGATGTCCGATGAAGATTTGGTCGCTTTACAAGCTAGTGAAAGCGATTGGCATACGCGTAGGGCCAGGGTTATTTTACAATATAGAGCCCATCAAGGTGAACTTTCTTCTAAAGCTGTACAAGATTTATATCAAATTTTAGAAGACGAAAATGAAGAAGATCTTCGACTCAAAGCCCTTTGGACCTTACACATCACCAATCAAATTAATGCCGAACAATTAGCAAAACTGCTCAAGGATAAAGACCCTTATATCAGAGCCTGGGCTATCCAATTTCTAGGCGAAGATGGGCAGCCAGCAATGGCGCACATCAAGACAATGACTGCACTAGCAAAAGCTGAAAAATCAGCAGTGGTACGTATGTATTTAGCTGGAGCATTGCAAAAACTAGACCATGAAAACCGCTGGGCTATTGCAGAATCGCTAGCAATGCTTAGTGCCGATGCCGATGATCCCAATATTCCTCACATGTTATGGTTTGGTATGGAGCCTATTGTTACTGAAAACCCTGAACGAGCTTTAGCGATAGCTGCCAAAACCAAGATTCCATCCATAGCAGAAAAAATAGCGAGGCGCTTGGTAGACGGAGACCAATTGGAGCCATTGATCGCGGGCTTATCCAAAAAGTCTAGTAATCAGTTGCGTTTGCTTGAAGGGATGTATGCGGGCTTACAAGGACGGACCGATTTGAAAGAGCCTGAAAATTGGAGTGTTGCTTATAAAAAATTAAAGAACAACTCCCTGCTTTCTCAAAAAGCAGATGAAATCGCTCAACAATTTGGGAATGCTGAAGTAGCAGAGAAAATGGTCGCTATTTTAAAAGATGATAAAGCAGAAATTGAACAACAGCAGCAGGCTATTAAAAGCCTAGCCGCTCACCAGCGCGATGAATTAAGAGCCGTATTGCCGAGTTTAATTGATAATAATGCGCTACAATTGGATGCGATTCGGGCGGTTGCTGCTTATAACGATGAGGATTTAGGTGATCTATTGCTCAAGAAATATGCCGACTTTGATCAAGCAGCCAAACAGGAAGCGATCCAAACTTTTGCTTCCAGACCAGTCTATGGTTGGAAACTCGCTAATGCCTTAAAAAAGGAATCGATTCCTAGAAAAGATGTTCCGGCCTATATCGCCTTACAATTGCGGAGAGTGGTTGGAAATGGGTTTGTAGAAATATGGGGCCCAATAGATGATATCTCGGGCGATATCAAAAATCAATACAGTAAATATCAGCGCTTATTATCGGAGCAGGCCATTGCAGAGGCTGATCCCATCAATGGCCAAATGGTCTTCCAAGGTACCTGCGGTCCCTGCCATAAGATGCATGGTGAGGGTGGAATTATTGGTCCTGATTTAACGGGTTCTAACCGTACGAATACCGCTTATCTACTCAGCAATATTTTAACACCCAGTGCGGATATTCAAGATGATTATAAAATGGTGGTCATCACTACACAAGATGGTCGAACTTACACGGGTAACATCATTGCTGAAGATAATCGAACGTTGACTTTAAGAGGTGTCGGGCAAGAAGAGGGGCTAGCGATCAATAAAACGGATATCCGCTCCCAAGAACAAACTGCTAAATCCTTGATGCCAGAAGGTTTGCTCAATAACCTGTCTGACCAAGAGGTACTGGATTTAGTGGCTTATTTGAAAGCTTTAGAGCCTTCTTTGTCGTCGCTAGATTAAGAAGTAGGAATCCCAATTAAGTTGCTTCAACATCATAACAATATAAATGAGTAATAAGAAAATTAAAATAGCCATCGCGGGCCTAGGTTTCGGAGCAGAATTTATCCCTATTTTCCAGAGGCACCCTCAGGCAGAAATGTATGCCATTTGTCAACGGACCGAATCCAAACTGCATGAAATTGGAGATACCTTTGGCATAGACAAAAGGTACACCGACTATAATGAAATGCTCAAAGATCCAGAAATTGATGCCGTCCATATCAATACACCTATCCCTAATCACGCCGAGCAATCTATTGCTGCGCTCAAAGCAGGTAAACACGTAGCTTGCACAGTGCCAATGGCCACCTCTGTAGAGGACTGTAAGATCATAGTCGACTTGGTAAAGGAGACGGGATTGACCTATATGATGATGGAGACCGTAGTCTACAGCAGGGAGTTTTTGTTTGTAAAAGAGATGTATGAGAAAGGAGAACTGGGACGCATTCAATTTTTAAGAGCTTCTCACCAACAGGAAATGGCCGGCTGGCCGGGCTATTGGGAAGGCCTGCCTCCGATGTATTATGCAACGCATTGCGTAGGCCCTATTTTAGCTTTAGCTAGAACAGAAGCAGAATATGTGTCCTGTTTTGGTTCTGGTCGCATTGATGAGGATTTGATCCCCAAATATGGGTCGCCCTTCGCCATTGAAAGCTGCCATATTAAAATGAAAGATTCAGATCTGTCAGCAGAATTGACGCGCTCTCTCTTCAATACAGCTCGTCAATACCGCGAAAGCTTTGATGTCTACGGTAGTAAAAAGTCTTTTGAATGGACCCTAATCGAGCACGAGCCAAGTGTCGTTCATACCGGAGAGACCCCCGAACGGGTGAAGATTCCAGATTATGCCCATTTATTGCCCAAAGAAATTGCCCCTTTTACTACCGCAGGAGTATATGATACCGATGACAACCAGCATTTGTCTTTTATTCAAGGAGCTGGCCACGGTGGCTCTCATCCTCATTTGGCGCATGAGTTTATCATGTCCTTAATTGATGAGCGCCAGCCCTATCCCAATGCTGTACAATCTGCCAATATCACTTGTGTAGGCATATTGGCTCATGATTCAGCAATGGAAGGGGGCCTCATCAAACAGATGCCAGCGTTTACTTTTCTATAATGATTAAGAGTTTATGTAAGTTAGTTTTGTACAGAGAATCAATTAAGATTTTTGAACAGATCAAGAAACACGCGGAGCCTAATAGCCATAGCTATTATGGCGAGCAGGTGCCGCAGAGCTGTGCAAAAAGATTTTTTAGGCTCTTACGAAATTGATTTACGTAAACTCTATTAAACGCCTTGTCCATTTTGAACAACATCACTGTTGGAATAAGCTTGTGCCGAGCGCTCAAAAAACTCATTTAAATAATCTACTACATCTTGTTTGGAATGGAGGTCAATAGCCTCCAATTGGGTACACAATCGAAGTAAGTCTTCTTTTTGGCCATCGATTTCTTGATGGATAGCTTCCAGTTCTTGTTGATCTTGGCCTCTGTATTGCAAATACCTTTGGCGGACATTTGCAATAGGCAAGGATGGATGGGGCTGCGCATAAGGCGCATCAACCAAACCCGAAAAATCGAAATCATAAGGAACAGGGATAGCGCTGCCTTTGGTTTGTAACCATTTAATATTGTGCTGCTTGTACAAATTCCAGTCGGTATTACCAATCATGTATTGGAATACAACCAAGCGTTGATAATCCTCGCTGGGTATTCTAGTATTGTCAGGTAACTGCTTGGGCATTTTCTGAGCAGCCAAACGCTGCGCCATCTCTCCATAATTTTCTAAAAGTATGGCGTACTGGGTGGTGGTATCCATTTGTTGGCCTTGGTCGATGTAGGTAACCTCTACCAAGCGAGCACGAAAACTATACTCGGTCAACTGATTGTATAACTGGTAGGCCATATACTCTTTTAAGACCAAATCAGAGTTTTCTTTGCAATGGGTGACCAATTTATACTTGTCAAAAGTCTGCATATCCTCCGCTTTGAGCAGCTTTTCGTCAAAGCGAAGCTTCAATGGAGGAAAAGAGCATAAGTCTCGGCGTGTTTTTCCACGTAGACTTACCTCGATAGGGTAGTCAGTTTCGCCCTCAGCGGTATGAACGCTAAGGCTAGCTTGCTGGATAATGTTCTCTGATCGGTTTTCGATTAAGTTAGAAAGGTTTGTAGTAATCTCCAATTGTACGACTTCTTCATCTCCAAGGCGATCGAAAAAGCTTTCTTGGGTATCAATCATTTCCTTTTTTCCTGATCGATGTAATACATAATTAATAGAGCAAAAAACTATGCCTAATAAAATACTGACTGTAAGGGCTTTGATGTCCGTTTTCATGGTACGTGTGATTTAATAGGTTTAGGATGTTTTCAAAAAATACAAACCGATGGCTCCTCATATAGCAATAGCTGATATCAGTAATTAATAATTAATGCTGAAAGAAAGTGCTTCTGTTGGAATTTGAAAAGACGGAATCACCTTTTCATTACCATGCGATTTAGAACCAAATTGGACGATTTGGACGACAAAGTCAAGCACTACACGACGATCCTAGTAGATTCTCGGTTAAATCCAAGCAGAAATACGAAATATTATTTGGGCGATCCTTTATTTAGACACTTTTCTCGATTTGGAATATAGGAGAATGGGTAAAAGAATTACATTAGCATACTTATAGAATTATATAACTTAAAATTCAATGCTTACCATACTTTCTTTCGTCGGTTTCACTTTGTTCGTCGCATTCTATGCTTGGTTTCAATTGCGAAAGGAAAAATTGGACTCCAATGATGGCTATTTTTTGGGTGGAAGAAGCTTGACGGGCTTTGTCATCGCCTGTTCTATGCTACTCACCAATATCTCTACCGAGCACCTGATTGGTATGAATGGCTCAGCCTATAAAAATGGCTTTGTGATTATCGCCTGGGAGGTCACGGCTGCTTTGGCACTGGTGGTAGCGGCGGTCTACTTTATCCCTATATATCTACGGATGGGATTGACCACTATTCCCCAATATCTAGAGCAGCGTTTCGATGCGGCTACGCGTACGATAGTAGCCTTGTTTCTACTCCTCTCCTTTGTGGTGACCCTTTTACCTATTGTTTTATATACCGGAGCGATCAACCTGGAGAGCATTTTTAATGTCTCTGAAGCATTAGGCGTGAGTCAAAGCCAAGGGATTTGGATCACCGTGTTGGGCATTGGTATTATTGGATCGCTCTACGCTATTTTAGGTGGGTTGAAAGCCGTGGCCTATAGTGATACCATTAACGGGATTGGTCTTTTTATTGGTGGTCTCGCAGTACCGATTATTGCTTTGTGGGATATTGGAGCCGGCAACGTTTTTACAGGATTAAAAACGGTTTTTAATCACGCTCCAGAGAAGTTTAATGTCGTAGGCGCACCAGATTCGATCCTGCCTTTTGGTGCTTTATTTACGGGTTTGGTAATCAACCAACTGTATTTCTGGGGCATGAATCAGTCGATTATACAAAGAGCTTTAGGAGCCAAGTCTTTGAAAGAAGCTCAAAAAGGCTTGCTCTTTACAGGCGTATTTAAAATACTCGTGCCGATTATTATCGTCTTGCCGGGCGTCATTGGATTTTATTACTTCGGTGATAGCCTGTATGATCAGCAGGATATGATATATCCCGAACTCATCAAAAAGGTATTACCGCTGAGTTTTGTGGGTTTCTTTGCTGCGGTAGTCATGGGTGCGGTACTGAGTACCTTTAATAGCGTACTGAATAGTACAGCGACCATCTTTAGTATGGGTATTTATAAACGCATCCTCCACAAGGAGGCGACAGAGTCGCAAACAGTAAGAGCAGGTAAGATAACCTCTCTGGTTTTAGCAGTCGTGGCCATTATTGTAGCGCCCTTTGTGGCCAATGCCCCCGATGGATTATACCAGCTTTTGCAACAGCTCAACGGTATATTCTTCATACCCATTGCCTCGATTATGCTGGCCGGGTTCTTCTTGCCACGTATCTCTGCTCAAGGAGCGAAAGCTGCCTTGTTTGTAGGTCTGGCCTTTTATATGCTGACGACTTTTATTTTTCCAGTCAATATTCATTTTGTGCATATTTGGGGTATTGAGTTTGTCTTGAATTTAGTAGTGATGTTTTTAGTCTCTCATTTCTATCCAGTAGAACACCCTTTCCGTATGAAAAATGCGGAAGTGCTGGATTTGGATAGCTGGAAATATGCCAAACCTTTCAGTATTGTATTGATAATTGTTATTTTAGTTATCTATATTTTATTGGGTAATGTATAAACTTAAACACAATGGATACCAATAAGCCAACACTAGATATGGAAGACCTTTGGGAGGAAGATTTGCTACAACGCTATCCTGAACCAGAAGGTAAAGCCAAAGAAGATTATCGCAACTACGATGATCCGGCAAGAGATACGGTGCGCGAATTTTATAGACTCAACCACACTTACCAGACCTTCGATTTTGTAATGGAGAAGGAGGCGACCTACAAGCCACTCCAAAAACGCAAAATGAAACTGTGGGAAGCCGTAGAATTTTTAAATACCCTGATCGATGACTCCGATCCGGATATCGATTTGGATCAAACGCAGCACCTCCTCCAAACTTCAGAAGCGATCCGCGCCGATGGGCATCCCGATTGGTTTGTTCTAACGGGTTTCTTACATGATTTAGGAAAAATTTTATGCTTGTTCGGGGAGCCGCAGTGGGCCGTGGTAGGCGATACTTTTCCGGTGGGTTGTGCCTATTCGGATAAAATCGTTTATCCAGAATTTTTCAAAAATAATCCAGATTATAGCCACGAAGTGTATAGCACAAAATATGGTATTTATGAGCCCAACTGCGGCTTAGAAAATGTCCATCTTTCTTGGGGACACGATGAGTATTTATACCATGCCCTAAAGGACTATTTACCGGAGTCGGCATTGTATATGATTCGCTATCATTCTTTCTATTCGCAGCATCGAGAAGAGGCCTATGGTCATCTGATGAGCAAACACGACCATGAGATGTTTAAATGGGTGCGTGCTTTTAATCCTTACGATTTGTATTCCAAATCGCCAGTGCCGCCGAATGTAGAGGAGCTACGGCCCTACTACGAAGATCTCGCTGCTAAGTATCTACCAGATGAAATTGCTTTCTAAAAATCGGGTATCTATATGAATGTATGTATTGTTGGTTTAGGTAGAGCTGGCCGATTTCATCTTCACTCTATCCAGCAAATTGCTGGTGTGCAACTGAAGTATGTCGTTGATCCTGGTTTGGAACAAACAGAGGTTTCTGACGAATACAAGCTACTTTCAGATATTGAGGTGGCGCTACAAGACGATGACCTAGATGCGGTCATCGTTTCCTGTCCTACGGGTTTCCATTATGAGTATATCAGGCGATCATTAAAAGCAGGAAAACATGTATTTGCCGAAAAACCGCTAGGTAAAACCGTTGATGAAATCAAGACCTGTTTTCAGTTGGCAGCAGATCAAAACCTGGCTTTGTATTTAGGTTTTCAGCGTCGCTATGACCAGAATTTTCAGGCTTTAAAAGCAGAGCTTCCCGCGCTCGGACAAATCAGAACGATCAAAACGAGTTCCAGAGATAATCCCAAGCCATCACTGGATTATCTACGTATCTCGGGTAATATCTTCCACGATATGCTGATCCACGACTTCGATATGCTGCAATTTCTGCTGGGTACAAAAATGCCTCGCTCGGTTTTTGCCTATGGCCATGCCTACGATCCAGAGATTGCTGCTATGCAAGATTTTGATACTGTCCTCGTGACGCTACAGTACGATGATGGACTAATGGTCTCTATCGATACCAGCCGAATAGCGGCGTATGGCTACGACCAACGGCTAGAACTTTTTGGAGAAAATGGAATGGCTATAGCGGAGAATGTGCGCAATACCTCGGTACAAATCCACAATGCTCAGGGCCTACACCAAAGTCCCATTAACTATTCTTTTCCTACGCGCTACCAAGCGGCGTATAAGCTAGAAATGGAGGCTTTTTTTGATGGCATTCGGCATCGCATTTTAAATAATGTAAGCTTGAAAGAATGTTTGCTTGGACACCTGATTGCGGATGCAGGGTATCTTTCTGCCACCGAAAATCGGGTGATAGATTTCCCAACAGAATTTGGTAAATATTTATAAAGCCCAGTAGGAATTGGCTTGATGCGATTTGAAGGATATTCGAGATTTCTAGGCGATTTGAAGAGCCTTGAAGACTACTCCAAGGAACTGTTTAGTAGAAGATAAAACCACTTTTGAAAAGTATTTATGGGCTTTCATATAAAAGTCACCTCTTATTCAAAGGAAATCCTGTTATTTTGATTCCCAGATTCATGAATCAAGTAGAAATACTTGACTCCTATGCTCATTTTACAATGAAGTTGTCTAAGGTTCCCTGAGCAGGAAACCAATATTGTCGTCTTTAGCAACCTGGGATCCTTCAATACAGGTGGGAAAGCCTACGAAATCGCTGAGATATATCTAGAGGAATACCTGGAGGACGAACCTGAAAATGGAGCATTAGCAGCTACCGAAGAAGAGGCAACGGAAGAGGCTGTCACGGTAGCACAAGAGCTACTAGAGGAATATGTCGGTGAATACCAATTGGCTCCTGGTTTTATCGTTACGGTTACGACGGAGGAGGGCAAGCTTCTGGCACAAGCAACGGGCCAGGGCCAGTTCCAAATGACACCCACATCTGATGTTGAATTTACCTTTGTGCAAGCAGGTATCCGAATAGTATTTGAAAGAGGCGATAACAACAAAGTGAATCAATTTACGCTCTTCCAAGGTGGCCAGGAGATGGTCTGCAAACGCCTGGGAACTTTCGATGAAGGGACCGTCGATCTAAGTATTTATGAAGGCAATTATTACAGCGAAGAATTGATGACCACTTATATGATCCGCCTAGAAGAGAATAAGTTAGTTGCCAAGCATCAGCGCCATGATGATGTCGGTTTAGATCCTATACAAGGTGATCAATTCACGGCCAATGTTTGGTTCATGGGCTTGGTAGAATTTGTAAGGGAAGGGGAGGCCATTTCAGGTATGAAAGTGACAAATGGCCGTGTTCGGAATTTGTGGTTTGAGAAGAAATAAGGTTCTACTTAATCTAGTATTTCAGTCGGCTGAACACTGAAATACTCTTCTAGATAAGTAGTCATATCTGCTTTTTCATTGGGACTTAACTGCGCGAATTGCTTACAGGTCTGTATGATTTCCTGTTGTTTTTGGTGCAGTTTTTTCCTCATTTCTTCTAGTTGCGCTTGATCTCCGCCACGCCATTGTAGGAAACGCTGGCGTACACTATCAATGGGTAAAGACGGATGTGGTGAGGCATAAGGGGCATTCACCAAACCAGAGAAATCAAAGTCATAAGGCACCGGAATGGCGCCATCTTTTCTAGCTAGCCATTTGATGTTATGCTGTCGGTAGAGGTTCCAGTCAGTATTGCCGATCATATATTGGAATAGCGCAAGGCGCTGGTAATCTTCGTTCGGGATTTTTGTGTTTTTGGGGAGTTGATCTGGCATCTTTTGAGCACCGAAGCGCTCGGCTAGTTCACCGTAGTTTTCAAGCAGAATGCCGTATTGATGTAGCGTATCGAGGGATTTCCCCTGATCAATGTAGACCAGGTCGACCAAGTGTGTTCGGAAGCTATATTCCGTTAATTGGCTATATAATTTGTAGGCTAGGTATTCTTTGAGGACAAGTTCGGAATCTTCTATACAGTGGGTAACAAGTTTGTATTTATCAAAGGATTTTAAGCCCTTTTCTGCTAGGTCTGTTTTATTGAGATTCAACTTGAGGGGCGGGAAGTTACAAAGGCCCCTGCGTGTTTTGCCACGTAGACTCACTTTGATAGGATAGGCTTGAAAGCTTCCGGGTTCTAACTCTACCTGGAGGTGGGCCGGCTGTTCGAGGAGTTCGTCCCTGTTTTTGATGAGCGTAGAAAAGTCGGTCTCGATTTTTAATTGGACAATTCGATCATCGTCTAATTGATCAAAAAAGCTCTTCTGGACGATGGCCACCTTTTTCGTTTTTGCACGGGAGCGCAACGAAAAAAAGAGTGCCAAGCCAATAGAAACCACGAGTACACTGACAATAATTTTAGGTGTGTTTGTCATTGATTTAAAAATTTAGCAATTATCTGAAAATGAAGTAATTACGATTTTTTTAAAAATGTAACCGCTTCGCTCCCGCCTGCCTTAGTACCTAAGTACGGCCGGCAGGTAAGATCATGCTCATTTCATTAGGCTAATTGGATTTAGAAATTGACATAAGAGGCAAATCTCTCATGATCAGTTCATTAAGTTTTATTAAAAATATAAATAATTATGCTAATTTCAGTAGCTTTCTGAACGATTTCTAAGCTCAGGTAGGGTTTCTTTGAAAGGTTATATGATGTTTTAAGCGTTCATATCTAATACTAGGGCAAATGCATTAAAATAAAAACTGAAAAAGAAATGCTTATTTCTCGAAATTAAGTACAAAAAAGGTCATAAGTGAAGTGCGGGAGGCCGCCTAGGCATTGTCTGAGCGGAG
>JBELML010000051.1:0-37106 GCA_042095835.1 Saprospiraceae bacterium | reverse complement strand
GAGTAGCCTTAAAAGATGTTTTTGATAGCCCAACAAGGAGACTTTAAACAGCTTCAATATTACCTAAAGGCACTTGTATAACTACACAAGTGCCTTTTTTTATAATAACTACCCAATCTGCATTGGTACTTCCATCAAAAGTACTCTTGCTTGCTGACTGGCTTTGATCTGGATGCTATCTGCATCCCATACCCCGAAACCATCTCTATGCTCGAGTGCTTGTCCTTCGATACTCACCTCGCCATCAAGTATAAAAGCGTATACACCATTACCCGTGGCTTTCAAATCATAAGTCAATGAGGTACCGCCATCTAAGTCTCCGATATGGAACCAAGCATTTTGATGAAGCCACACCCCTTCATCATTAGGATCGGGGGATAAAACTTGGTGGAATTGATTTTTCATCTTGGTTTTATCCAAACTGATTTGATCATAGCGTGGCTCAACATTTCTACGATTCGGAAAAAGCCAAATCTGTAAAAACTTGACATTCTGATCCCGGTTTTTATTGAATTCGCTGTGGTACACCCCTGTGCCAGCACTCATCACCTGCACATCGCCTTCTTTGATCACTGCCGTATTGCCAATGCTATCTCTATGCTCTAAATCGCCCTCCAGCGGGATCGAAATGATCTCCATATTATCGTGCGGATGCTTTCCAAAGCCCTTGCCAGGGGCCACGATATCATCATTGAGTACACGCAATGCACCAAAGTGTACTCTTTCTGGGTTGCGATAATTGGCAAAACTAAAAGTATGTCTGCTTTGTAGCCAGCCGTGGTTAGCTTGTCCACGGGTATTGGATTTATGTAATACCGTTTTCATGGTTTTAACTTCTTCGTTTGGTAAATGATTAAACCCTACTTGCTCCATGAGCTTATCATAGGTTGAATTCTTTTGGGCACTTTCTTTGGCAGCAACTTTTGATCCGGCCGCAATGCCAATGGTACCTAGTAAAGTTTTCTTGATAAAGTTCTTTCTATCCATGATTCTACAGTTTATAAGGAGTTCATTAATGAGGAAGTTGTTGTTGACCTCCTCTACAAAAATGCAGGAATAATGGAGATTAATCGATGTAAAAAAGAGGGTAGTCCTTGTAAAAATGTAGGTTGTTTAGTATTTCCACACTCCCTCTCCAAGTCACAACGTCCCCAAGTCACAAAGGTCTCCACGTCACAAGGTCCCCAAGTCCCTTAGTCATAAATTGCTGCCTATAGTGAGCATTCCTGATATTCAATAAAATTCTTTTAGTAAACATCCTTCTATTATCCCTTGGAATATCCCTATATTAGAAGCTAATAATCAAATTGAATATGGCAAAGTATACGCTTAAGGTCAACGGACAATCGAGAGCAGTCGATGTTGATCCCAATACTCCTATCCTTTGGGTATTAAGGGATCATCTACAATTAGTAGGTACTAAATATGGTTGTGGGGTTGCTCAATGTGGAGCCTGCACCATTCATCTAGACGGCACAGCAATGCGCTCCTGTCAACTTCCGGTAGCAGCAGTTGGCGAGAAAAAAATCACCACCATTGAGGGATTATCTACCAATGGGAATCATGCAGTACAAAAAGCTTGGATCGAGCACGATGTACCGCAATGTGGTTATTGCCAGGCTGGTCAGATCATGAGTGCCGCTGCCTTGCTGAATAATCAAACTAATCCTACAGACGAAGATATAGACATCGCTATGAATGGAAATATCTGCCGCTGTGGTACTTATACCCGAATCAAGGCTGCTATAAAAACCGCAGCTCAAAACGGATAATTTTTGCATAGTAACGGACAAAGAATAAGTATTGCATTTTGGCCGAGAAGATTTTGTTTCAAGACAAGGCGAAAAACGTAGGTAATGCAGGGCATTAACGAGGCTTTTTAACGAAGTATTGGAACAAAAGATTCCGCCACAAATCGATCAGTTATTTTTGATCGTTACTTAAGTTTTCTAAAAAATCAAATTATGTCAACGATAAAAACAAGCTTTGGTAGAAGGGCCTTTCTTAAGAATGTAGCCCTCACTGGAGGTGGTCTGGCAATAGGTTTCAACTGGTTGACTTCTTGTCAATCCCAAATAGAAGAGGAAGTCCTCGCCATGCCCGATGAATGGTTCAAAATCAATGCTTACTTAAAAATAGGAGACAATGGTGTCGCTACGATTTACGCCCCAAATCCTGAATTTGGGCAAAACGTACGCACCTCGATGCCGATGCTCATTGCCGAAGAATTAGACCTAGACTGGGAAAAGGTAATCGTTGAGCAGGCGCCCTATCATCCTACTGATTTTGGCCAGCAATTCACTGGAGGCAGTATGGGTATTTTAACCCGATGGAAGCCCCTACGTACCGCCGGTGCTACTGCACGTCAAATGTTGCGAGAGGCAGCTGCAAAAGCATGGCAGGTACCCGTCGAAGAAATCACTACACATAAAGGTGTCTTAAGCCACGAGGCCAGTGGACAATCTGCCGGCTATGGTGAGATGGCCGCTCTAGCAGCGGAAGTTCCCGTTCCAGAAGAAGTGCAACTCAAGGATATTGCTGATTTCCAACTTATTGGCAAGAGCCAGAAAAATGTAGATGGCAAAGCTATAGTTACAGGCCAACCGATGTTTGGTCTGGATTATCAGCAAGAAGGTATGCTTATCGCAATGATTGAGCATCCTCCCGCATTTGGAATGACTCTAAAATCTTTTGATGCCGCTGCGGTCAAAGCAATGCCAGGTATCAAGGATGTTTTCCCCATCAAGAGTTATAAAAAGGGCTTTGAGAAAGGTGGTTTCGATACCAATGCCTTCCCTGAATTGGTAGCTATTGTAGGTAATTCTACCTGGGAAGTCATGCAAGCCAAAAAAGCACTACAGGTAGAATGGCAGCCTTTTGATACTTACCAAGAAGTGGTGAATGGTTGGGGAGGAAAAAGCACCGTCACCATCCCTGGTGGTTTGGAAGATTCCCAAAAACACCAGCTAATGATGGAGGAGTACGCTGCCAAACCTGGTGAAATCGTCCGCAAGGATGGAAAACCTGAAGCCGCCTTTAAAAATGCTGCCAAAATTATTGAACGGAGCTATGCCGCTCCCTTCCTAGCGCATAACTGCATGGAGCCAATGAATGCCTTCGCTCACGTACAAGGCGATCAGGTAAAAATTGCAACACCTATTCAAATACCTTCCCTCATTATTCCTGCTATTGCCACGAGTCTGGATGTTCCAGCTGAAAATATAGCAATGGAAATGACCCGCATGGGCGGCGGATTTGGGCGTAGAGCTTATGGTCACTATGTCGTTGAGGCCGCTTTGATTTCTCAAAAAGTGGAGGCGCCCGTGAAACTCGTTTATACTCGCGAAGACGACATGACTCAAGGCATCTATCGCCCTAGCTACCAGGCTACTTTCCGTGCGGCCTTGGATGATAACAACCAGCTTTTAGCGATCCATATCAAAGCAGGAGGTATTCCAGAAAGTCCATTATTCGCCAATCGATTCCCCGCCGGGGCTATCGATCATTATATGGCCGAGGAATGGTCTATTCCTTCAAATATTTCCATTGGAGCTTTCCGGGCACCACGCTCCAACTTCATGGCCGGAGCGGAGCAATCTTTCCTCGATGAATTGGCAGAAGCATTAGGAAAAGATCCGATTGACTTTAGACTTGAGCTATTGGATAAAGCCCAGAACAATCCAGTAGGCGAACAAAATGAATACGATGCAGAGCGCTATGCGGGCGTACTCCGACTCGTCAAAGAAAAGGCAAACTGGGGACAAGAAGACAATAGTAAAAATCGAGGCGTGGCTGCATATTTCTGCCACAACACCTATGCTGCTCACGTTTTAGACCTATCAATAGTAGAAGGCAAACCTGTGGTCGACAAAGTAACCACGGCGATTGACTGTGGTGTAGTCGTTAATCCAGATGCAGCTACGAATATGGCCGAAGGTGGCATTGTAGATGGCATTGGGAATGCGTTTTT
Organism: Saprospiraceae bacterium; assembly: GCA_042095835.1. Taxonomy (GTDB): domain Bacteria; phylum Bacteroidota; class Bacteroidia; order Chitinophagales; family Saprospiraceae; genus DATFKA01. The sequence continues at coordinate 33,136 of JBELML010000051.1, read as the reverse complement.
TGGAGAATTAACCTTCAAAGATGGGGTGCCGGAGAAAAAGAATTTTGATAAATACCGAATGATCAGGATGAAGGAAGCCCCCAAGAAGATCGAGGTACATTTTGTAAACAATGGCATCGATCCGACTGGTATGGGCGAACCTCCTTTTCCGCCAATATTTGGAGCGGTAGCTAATGCCATGTATAAAGCTACGGGTAAGCGCTATTATCAGCAGCCCTTCTTAAAAGAAGAAGAATTGATTGGTTGATGAGTTGCTGCTTGAAGATGAAGAATGCCTAAATCCGTATCAACATCGGTGTTCTCTTTTTTAAACATTTAACTTAGACATAGTCCAGCAAGGCTAAACGCAGTAGTGACCGAATGGGCGCTATTGTCGTTTAGCCTTGCCACGATTGCTTAGCTATTAAAGATTACTGCCCAAGGAATTACAAAGGGTAAAATGACAACCCAAACTAGAAAAAACCAAGCCATTGCTTTAGGATATGGATTTTTCTTCCATATAGCTGGCACCGCCACAAAAATCAACCAACTGGATTTATAGATGAATTGATAGACCAATATTAAACTCATCTGGATTGGATAAAACACCCCAGTAATCGACAATAAGAATATCGCCAACCAAAGAGCTCCAACCAACCTAATGGCTTCTGAATACTGGAAAGCATTGGTAAATATTGTCTGCTGGGCAGTTTTTGGATAGAATAAGCTGGTGATACTAATCCAACCGGCTACCAGAATATTCGCGAAATAGATCAATTGAAGTCCTGTCATCTTCTTCTACCATTTTTTTATTATGGAAGTTGTTTTATATTTTTAAGGTAAACCTTTATTCATAAATTGATTACCTTTAGTTAGCTCCGAATCCTAATCATTAATCCTCCTTCGATAGATGAGGTAGGTACGAATAAAGATAGTCCTATCCGTAAAAGGGACTTCTTTTGGCTACTCACCTCACTAATGAAGGAAAAATACAAACCTAATTATAGATGCAAAAAGATTCAACACAAGATCATAACAAAACCACTTCTCGCCGAAACTTTGTCAAAAATACGGCTATTGCCTCCACTATCTTTTTTGTACCTCGCCATGTATTAGGCGGAAAAGGATTCACCGCTCCCAGCGATCAACTCAACATAGCCGCCATAGGTGCGGGTGGTAAAGGAGCCAGCGACATTAGCCATGCCTCGGTAAAAGGTCGAGAACGCGTCATTGCGCTTTGTGATGTTGATTTCTCCGGATCGGCTGCTCGCTCAGTAAAAGCTTTCCCTAATGCCAAAAGATATGCCGATTATCGCGAAATGCTCGATCAAGAAAAGGACATCGACGCGGTGACCATCTCTACTCCTGACCACGTACACGGTCCCGCAGCTTTCAACGCTATGCAGCGAGGCATACATGTGTATGTGCAAAAACCAATGACTCATAATATCAGGGAAGCTAGAATGCTCACCGAACTCGCTAGAAAGAATAAAATCGTCACCCAAATGGGCAACCAGGGAGCCTCCAATCCCCTTTTAGGGATGGTACAACGCTGGGTCGACTCTGGTAAGCTCGGCAAAATCTATAAAGTACAAGTCTGGACCAATCGCCCCGTTTGGCCACAAGGAGTCGCGATGCAACAACCTGACCCATCCGCCAAACCCAAAGACCTCGATTGGAACCTATGGCTAGGTCCAGCAGCTATGAAGGAATATACGCCCAACATCCATCCCTTCAATTGGCGTGGCTGGTGGGACTATGGTACGGGAGCTTTAGGCGATGTGGGTTGCCACTTGATTGATATTCCCTATCGTACGCTCGGTCTAGGTTACCCAACCGATGCCGAATGTAGTGTAGGCGCTATCTATACCAAAATGTGGAATGCGGATTATCATCCAGAAGGATGCCCAGCCTCCTCCTTTATCACGCTTCATTTCGATGCGACCAAAAAGACAAAATCGCCAATCGAGTTGACCTGGAGTGATGGTGGTATTCGGCCTGCCCACCCTGACTTGATTCCACCCAATGACGATATCGGTGGTAAGAATAGCCAGAATGGTGTATTGATCATTGGTAAAAAAGGCATTATCTCTACCAACATCAATGATAGCTCTCCTCTCATGCCTAAACTCTACCTCAAAAATGGAAAAACTGAATTTGGCCCTGAAGTCGAAGATATGAAGGAGCCAGAATATGGCCACCAAAGAAAATGGATCGATGCCGTAAAAGCTGGTTTTGGAAGTCCAGAGCACCAAGCCCTAACTTCTTCCTTCGACTACGCTGGACCTATGACCGAAACCGTTTTGATGGGTAACCTTGCTATCCGTTCTTATATGCTGCGCCGCGAGGGAAGCAATGGTCGGATGGAGTTCCATGCTCGTAAAAAACTACTTTGGGATGGTGACAATATGCGAATCACTAATCTAGAAGAAGCCAATCAGTTTGTAGGGAGAACCTATCGCCAAGGATGGGAGGTCTAATGTGTTAGAGCCTGAGGTAGTAGATGTATTTTAGCTTTGGCTTAGGTATTTAAATATCTTTCTAGTTGTGCCTTTTTGCTGATCGATGTAGTGGCGAGCTGCGCCCCTACTCTTTTGGTATTGCGCAGGTGACTGTAATGCCTTAAAAACAGCCTTTAGTTCCTCAGCTTTGGATACGCAGAAACCACCCTCCTTTTCCAGGAGATAGTGGGCCTCTTCAAATTTCTGATATTTAGGCCCAAAGATGACGGGCAAACCAAAAGCTATGGGCTCCAAGGTATTATGGATACCTGCACCAAACCCTCCACCAATATAGGCGATATCTCCATATTGGTATAAGGAGGAAAGCATACCAATATTGTCTATAATCAATAGGCTTATTCGATCTTTTCTCGAATCTGCCAGCTGAGAATATTTAAGATAAGGTATATGGAGACCGCTCTCTATGGCTTTGATATGACTAGCACTAATATCGTGGGGCGCTACAATGGCCATCCAGCCCTCAAAAGCATCAGATTGCAGCAAAGACCCTAAAATGTCCTCATCTGGTGGCCAACTGCTCCCTACTACCAAAACCTTGCGCCCTTGAATGAGTGATTCAATTGCTGGAAAGGACTTGACCTGCTTAGATAGTTGATATACGCGATCTACTCTTGGGTCTCCAACTACCTGATAATTGTTGAGGCCCTTATTTTTTAATAAATCCGCGGAGGATTCATTTTGTAAAAAAAAATAGCTGAAGCCAGCGATATACTTCCATGCCCAGCTTCCATACCATTTAAAAAAGTATTGATCTGGGCGGAATAATCCTGCGATTAAATAATGTGGAATCGATTGCTTTTGTAGGGCATTCAGGTAATTCAACCAAAATTCATACTTTACAAAAATAGCCATTGAGGGTTGTATTATCTCTAGAAACTGCTTCGCATTCCTGGTAGTATCAATTGGCAGGTAGCATACAACATCTGCCAAAGCATAATCTTTTCGGATCTCATAACCGCTTGGTGAAAAGAAAGACAGTATAATTTGGGCGCTAGGTCGCTCTTTTTTCCACAGCTCTATCAATGGGCGTCCTTGCTCAAATTCTCCTAAGGAAGCACAGTGTATCCAAATTCTTTCCTTGGGAGGTTTTAATGCCGCAACCTGAGCTTTGAGCTTAGTTCTCCAAGCCTTTCTACCATCTACCCATAATCGAGCTTTAGGAGAAAAGAAGGCTGCCAATCCTATCAGGAGGGCGTAAACTTGGATGAATATGTTATAAAGTAATTTGATGATCTCGGAAGTTATGTGATCCAAATAAGGATTAGGGACAATCAGGATAAAGCCAAGTACTTGTACTAGATCAATAGTAAATATCCGAGCCATCTCCTAAGAAAAATGGTAATATCCATCCAACTTTGAGGCCCAACATGATATCTAGCCGTTGCTGATCATCAAGCATCTGAGTGTCGTAGTTAAAGTTCCTGCGATTTTGGGTAAAAGCTTGCACCGCTTCTATACCAATGTAGAAATTGACTTTACCTGACATCTGTTGATATCCCAAAAACTGACTGGAATATAGTCCGTTGGACAGGCGGTCATAGCCTTTTTTAAAATCATCTAATAAAGCAGGTACACTTCTTTGGGGATCGTCCTGAATTCTAATGCGATGCTGCAAAAAACCTCCGCTCAATTCGACTAAAAAACCAGTCCTTGGATCTTGTTCAGAAAAGGGAAAAACCCTAGCCACACCGAGTCCAAGATAGATACCGCGCTGCCGCAATTGAATATCGGCAGGACTACGATCATTCCCAATAATAAAACCCTCATTGGTCCTTAAAAGGCTCAGCACATCCTCTTTTACATTGTTCCCAAAAAAGAAAGCACCGTTTAATTTATACTGCCAGGATGAAGATTCCGGCAAGAAGGAAAGATGTCCTCCTACTTTAAAACTAGTGCCAAACCGATCACTCAAATCACCAGCAGGCAACTGGAAACCATAATCTAAACCAAGCACTACGGCAGCATCTTTAGTAGACTGTGACCGTAAGTTTCCAGACATAAAACATAGAAGTAGACAGAAAAAAAGGTGGTTTCTTAGCACAGTAAAATGAATTTTCCGATTATTAAGCCTTCAAACGATTTCAGCTTTTTCTTGTTGAGCGTTTGGTGGTGTAAGTTTGCACACGCAAAATTAAAAGCTTCTAGGATAAATGAAATATTTTTATACACTCCTTTTGACCATTGTCTTGCTCTATCCTGCCTTAGGGCAAGTGGCCGACCAAAACGCCAGAGCCAATTACTTCAATGGCGATTTTATTGGTATTGGTGGACAAGCTACGCGCTTAGAGTTAAAAGATGAAGGGGTTTCGCCTCTTTTTTATGATGGCAACCTCCCCGGTGTGGGAATGGATTGGCTGAGTCGGACCGATAAAGACGAGTTTTACATCTTCGGCACCTACGCCTATGGGAATTTAAGTCGAGAAACCAGCCTGGATATCTTTTTCTCCTCTGTCCATAATATCAACCATGGTGGCCACTACCTAAGGCAAGCTTGGAAAGCCCCTCAAAAGGACATCTATCTTAAGGTAGGCGGGCATTATCAAGGGATCACCAATGTGAGGGATAATCCTGACTTTCGGAATGCCAGTAACACGGTAGAAAGTATAAATAGCCTCGGAATCAGTGCCAAAGTGGAGTGGTTATTCGATCGCAATAAAAGTAATAGAAAGCTGTTTTGGCTTCTTCCACTCAAACCTGGCCGACGAGTCAGCAGTCTCAGCTATCAACTCAATGTTCCCGTCTTTAATTTGGTATGGTCTCCCGTTTTTATCTATCTCGATGACTTCACCGAAGGCAACATTGACTACGAACAAAAGAATGAATTCACATCTGGTGGTTTCCGCTTGAATAGTACGTTAGCTTATGAATATTTTTTAAAAAATGGAAATAGCTTCCGCCTTCAATATTTCTGGGAGGTCTATAAAGGAAATAATGGGCGATCCACCATTTCATACGGACAGCACCAATTACAACTAGGCATGCATATCCGCCTAAGTGAGTTGTCGACAAGTTCTCAAAATTAAGTAGATGTTTAAAGATATTCTTATGAGTCGTTTTAAATATATCCTTTTTGCTCTTTTGCTCACGATAGGTTTAGGAAGTGGATGTGAGCAGCTAATCCTTGATACAGATACGGTAGATTCTCCCAGAGAAAACTTTGAATACCTCTGGCAAGAATGCCTAGAGAAATACAGTTTCTTCGAATATAAAGATATTGACTGGCAAGAGGTGTACAATAGGTATAGCCCTCAGATCAATGAAAACATGTCTCAAATCGAATTATTCGATGTTTTAGCGGCCATGCTCAATGAGCTGCGCGATGGTCATGTCAACTTGATCTCTCCGCTCAATGTATCTAGATTTGACATTGATCTACTAGGACAAGATAACTTTGAATTCCGTTTGATCAGAGAGAACTACTTGGGAGACGATTATTATCGGACTGGAGCTTTTACGCATGACTTTATCGCCGATGATAGAGTGGCTTATGTGCGCTACTCTTCTTTCAATAATTTCCCTTCCAATCTCGATCTAGACTTTCTCTTTTTGCGCTATGAGAATACCGTAGGTATGATCATTGACTTGCGAGAGAATGGCGGTGGGAGCCTTTCTAATGCGCTACGCATTTTGAATCGTTTTGCACCGGAAAAGCAATTGATTTACAATTCCTTTATCAAAAACGGACCTGGTCCTGATGATTTCGCAGCTGCACAGGCGGCCTACGTTGAGCCTTTAGAAGATCGGCTAACCTATGATAAACCGGTCATTGTCTTGGTGGATCGAGGCACCTATAGTGCCGCTTCCTTCTTTTCTTTAGGAGCGCTGGCGCTACCCAACATGAGCCTAATGGGCGATGTAACAGGTGGTGGGCTAGGTATTCCCAATGGTGGTCAACTACCGAATGGCTGGACCTACCGATTTTCCATTTCTCAAACCTTGACACCAGACGGTCAAAACTACGAAGACGGTATCCCTCCCGATGAGCGGATCAATCTTTCGCTAGGAGATCGCAACTTGGGTAAAGACTCTATTATTGAACGTGCCATTCTACGCCTGACCCGCTAAAAAAACAAGCAGGAATTGTAGAATCATCGTACCATCTAAATAGCCTGTAAAATAGTAATCGGGCTGCTTCTCGTGGGCATGATAGATCAGGTAGTAAGCAATAAGCAACGATAATACAAGGCCGCTCCATACCAGTGGCGTATAAACGTAGCCCAGATTGTAAATCGCTAAAATTAAAGACAATAATAGCGCTATGCCTGCTAAGGTACGGGTACCCCTCGCACCTAAAACACGGGGCAAGGTCAGCACATCTTGATCAGCATCCAAAAGTAAATCGCGCACATCAAATGGCAGCGTAATCGCAAAAATAAAAAAGGCTCTTTCCCAAAAAATCGCAATGGCCTGGTTTTCAAAGATCACATCATCGACGGAGGCGGGGATAGTCACCGTGATCCAGGCCCAGACTAAAGCAATGAGAAATATTTTTATAAAATGAACATCCCTAACTCTTTTTCCTCCTTTTAGCACTGGAAAAATGTAGGCCAGCGATATGATCCCTGGCATAATCAACAACACTTGGGTTGCTGCATCAAGAAAAAAGAATACGACCAAGGTGATAAACCCGCTAATAATGGCATAGGTAAGAATGTATTGCTGCGCGCGGGCGATATAAGTGAACCGCTCTTGCCAATTAGATTTATTGAGTCTACTGAGTGCCAACAAGCGATGGGCAGCATAAACAAAAAGGGTGGCACAAAAAACAAAGAGATGATAAGTACTCCATTTGATTTGCCCCTGGAGCCACAAGTACTCGGTTTGGAACACCATAGCAAGCGCCGCTAGGCCAATCCATATATTACTATAGAGGAAAAAGGGTACGATTCGATCTTTAAACTGGATCAGTAGATTGCGATTAGCCATTACTCAAATTTAAATCTAAAATTTTGTAATGGCTACTACTTTTAAATACTATCCAATTCTGCTCTGGTCAGGTATTTAAAATCATGGTTGGCTTCAATCTTCTGAAGCGTCTCATAAATCAAACGAATGACATTTTCGGCGTCTGACTTGTGGGCCATTTCTACCGTGGTGTGCATATAGCGTAGTGGCAAAGAAATCAAGGCAGATGGTACACCGCCATTGGAATAAGCAAAGGCATCGGTATCAGTGCCTGTACGACGGCCAGCCGCTTCTCGCTGAATAGGAATTTCCTTTTCGGCAGCGGTATCTATTATAAGTTGAAGCAACTTATTTTGTACAGCCGGGGCATAAGTCACAGAAGGCCCTTTTCCAGATTTAACGTCTCCGTGTTTTTGAGCATTAACGAGTGGCGTGTGGGTATCGTGGGTTACATCCGTGACAATGGCTACATTGGGTTTAATACTCTGGGCAATCATCTCAGCGCCTCTTAAGCCTATTTCCTCCTGAACGGAGTTTACGATATATAAAGAGAAAGGCAGGTCTATATTATTCTCCTTGATCAATCTAGCCACCTCAGCGATACAAAAGCCGCCCATCCGATTATCAAGGGCACGACCTACATAGAATCGATCATTAAGGATCAAAAATTCATCTTCGAAGGTAATTAAACAACCTACATGGATACCCATTTCGGCTACCTCGGCCTTATCTTTCGCCCCAACGTCTACAAAAATATTGGTCGTCTTTGGCGCTAGTTTAGCATCTTCTCCGTGGCGAGTATGGATAGCAGGCCAGCCAAATACGCCCTTTACAATACCTTTATCAGTATGGATGTTTACCCGTTTGGCGGGAGCAATAATATGGTCTGAACCACCATTGCGGATGACATTAATAAAACCCTCATTAGAGATATAATTGACAATCCAACCGATTTCGTCGGCGTGGCCTTCGATGACCACTTTATAGTCTTTTCCAGGATTGATGATACCATAGACAGTACCATAGTTATCAATATCCCAGGCATCAACGTAGGGTTTGATATAGTTGAGCCAAAGTTTTTGGCCTTCAATTTCATTACCAGTTGGGGAAGCGTTGTTCAAATACTCCTCTAAGAATGCTTCTGATTTTGGTGTTATAATTGCCATCCTCCTATTTAAATTTAATGAAGTTATGAAAATAACTTCTATCCTATATTGCTGGGCTCCACGTTTGAGGAGCACCTCTCCATTTTTTTAATACTTCCAAATCTGCGCTAGTCACATAGCCTTCTTTTTGTGCCTCCTCTACCAATACCTCATAATTAGAAAGGGTATCAAAAGGGCAATCGGCGGCAGCAAAGGCTTCTACTGCTTGATCAAAACCATAGGTAAAAATGGCTAAAGCCCCTAAAATATTGGCTCCTGCCTCTTTCAAACCCTGAATAGCCTGTAAAGAACTCCCTCCCGTTGAGATTAAATCCTCGATCACCAGTACGTTTTTCCCTTCCGGCAAATGGCCTTCAATTAAGTTCTGGCGGCCGTGTCCTTTTGCCTTAGAGCGCACATAAACAAAGGGCAAACCAAGCCGATCCGCTAGTAAAGCACCATGTGGAATACCCGCAGTGGCTACTCCAGCTACAACTTCAATATCTTGAAATTGCTGACTCAATTGTACAAAGCCCTCAATAATAAAAGCGCGTACCTCTGGATAAGATAGTGTAATTCTATTATCACAATAAATAGGTGATAAGATTCCGGAAGCCCAAGTAAATGGCTTTTGCGGACTCAACTTAATTGCTTTTATTTGTAGCAGTTTCGAAGCAACTTCTCGATCCAAATTCATCTTTTATTACTTGACTTTTTTAATCGAAGGGCAAATGTACAAAATCTACATTAATGAAACACCTTTAATACTCGCAAAGCTAGAATCTAATCAAGACTTACCTATGGCATCGCCCACTCGGCTGGTGACTAGGTACCCTGGAATAGCTAAAATGCTGCTTAATTATATAGATATGCTGGAAAAATCACAGCGATTCGAGATGGTCTATCTATATACCGAGGATTACGACCAGCTGGTAAAAGATTTCCAATCGCACTTTAAATGGATAGAAGCCGCTGGAGGTTATATTTTGAATCCAGAAAATAAAGTGCTAGCCATTTACCGCAGAGGCTCCTGGGATCTTCCTAAAGGCAAAATTGATCCGGGAGAAACACCCAAAATCGCCGCTATCCGAGAGGTACAAGAGGAGACAGGCATAGAACAAGTCACTATAAAATCGCCACTACAACCAAGTTTTCACACCTACCGACTTAAATCTGGCAAGCGGGTACTCAAGAAAACGCACTGGTATATCATGGAAACGGTTGATACTTTGCTCACGCCTCAAACGGAAGAAGACATCGAACAGGCGATATGGATTGAACCTCAGCAGTTTTTAGAGGGTGATTATCCAATGTATAGAACCATACAGAATGTAGTCAAGGATGGATTGGGCGCTTAATTTCTTTTATTCACCTGATTTTTTAAAGTATCAAAAATCTCGCGGATCGGATAATAAGCCTCCTGGAATTGCAAGCGCTTGCCATCATTCAATTCAATCATTAAAGATTTAGCGGTCTTTTGGACCAAATTGGGGTTGACCATAGACTTTTGCTGATCTGTATAAATAAAAGCATCTCTGATTTCGGCATACTCGTAGGTCCCTTGCGGCACAGCAATGCCTTTTTCATGAATGGTAATCACGCCCTGTTCGCCACGAGTAAGCTCGTCGAGATATGCTTTTCCGGCAGCGGTGGTGGCAAAAAAGAAGAATAGCATCGACAAAAGGAGTCGATAGTTATAGCTGATTTGCTTTTTCAGAAAAAGGATAAAAACAGAGATCACTATACATAAGATAGCAATGCCAATTGCCCAATATTGACCATTTTGAAAGGACTGATCCGTTGCTTCAAAGACTTGTATTACTGCACCCATAGTTTCAGCTTTTGATATAATCCGGTAGAATCACTTAAGTAAAAGCGTTCTGGAAATTGACTCGATTGAATAACAAATGGCCCATCTTTTAGATCATTTTTGTAGTAGAAATTAATACTACAAATATTGGCCCCTTGAGCGGATTTTATAAAGAGTTGCTCCGCCAATTGTTCGCGACTCTCAATTTCATTGAATCGATCTGAAAATTGGCCACCGTCTATTTGGCTGATCTCCTTTAACCAATCTCGTATCGCTTGCTCGGTGAAAAGGTTTCCCTGACTATCCAACCAAAGGCTATCCACATAGGCCAACTCAAAACTTAAACTATCTCTTTTAAAATACTGGAGAGCTGCTACCGTATGGGCTTCAAATCTGGCCAAAGCATTATTTCGATAAGCCGAAAAAGGAAGCTCCAACTGTTGGACGAGCTGTGTATCTACTTCATAGATGATATTAGCTCCTTGATTCCTGAGGAATCCAGCCTTTCTAAGGAGACTGTCACCTACTATAGTGGTACCCGTAAAAAAATGAATGTTTGGTTGATCATGCTGGAAAATTCTCACCTCAGACCCTCTGCCTTTACTCACTTTAAAATCGTCTTGGTCGATCGCCCTTTGAGAGGAGATACCGAGGGCTTTAACCTCTTGTAGATCAGCTAATAATCTATCGATTCTGGTAGCAGGCAAAGCATTACTCCATTGCCCATTAGAGGCAATCCACCTTTGGTCTTCTTTGGTCAAGACCAGTTCCTCTCCTCCTTTACCCAGTATTAAGGAATAAATCTGTTCAGGATCAGCATGGAGGATGGGTACACTCAAATTGTCTACGGGCTGCTGAAAATAAGGTAAAAAGCGTTGACCAAGATAGGTTAACGTAAAAAGTGTGACAATAATCAGGAAGATGGACCGTAGTTTCATAATCGTCCAGAATACCTATTTTTGAGGAAAATCATAGCCCAAAAATTGGATTAAATTTTGTTTTTTTGTGGAAAAACCAAAATAGTAAATTATGAAGTATCTTTTTGTATTTGCTGGACTACTACTTTTTTTGACTACTTGTAATTCACCGACCTCTGCGCCACTTCCTGCCGATCTGAGCGAGTTTGAGGTAGAAGCTATCCCTGGCTCTAATATCCAAAAAGTCTCCAAACTCTATGAAGATGGTACCACACTTGAAGTTGGTCAATTGCTCAATGGGCAGAAGTTTGGAGCTTGGGTCACTTACCATCCGGGCAAACCCTATCCTCAAAAATTAATCAGCTATGTCGATGGCTTAGCGAATGGGCCTTATTTTGAATTCAACAATCGAGGTCAAATGGAGGTCAAAGCTTTTTATAAAAACAATCAACTACATGGACCTTGGGGCACCTATAGGTTTGGACGAGCCGAAAAAGAAGCCAACTATAAGGATGGCAAATTAGACGGATTCTATAGAGAATACGATACGGCCAATGGAAATATAAAAAAAGAGATTGGCTATAAAGATGGAGAGATGCATGGCAAGTACATCTACTTTGATGATGATGGCAATGTCAACTTGGAATACACTTATCAGAATGGGAAAAAAGTAGAATAGGGTTATTCTACTCTTCGAGGATCTTGTCCATTTTGGTTCGATTTGGTTTTAGGAATAGGTAGCCTACCATTGTGATGGTGCTGCTTATTCTGAGACCTGAGGTATTCGATAATTTCCTGTTTATTCTTGGGAAGGTCCCGCTCACCACTTTGCACTGCTTTGAGTTTGGACATCTTTTCGTTGTCCATCCAAAACAGAAGCCCAACTAACTCTTTCATACCACCCATGATGTTTTCTGTTTGTTCGACTACAAATATCAATCATCTACAAGGCCGATATTATAGATCATTGTGAAACGCGAGATGCCTTTTACAAGGTGAGTATATTCACCTCAAAAGGTCAAATTGTTCACATTTTAAAGTTCGATTAAACTCAAAGGAAAGTCAATAAGTTTTGCGGTAAGCCGGTCCGTTCTTAAGAATATATGTCTTGCTTTTGGCTGAAAATCAGCTTGATAGATTAGGATTGATTATGATTAAGCATAAATTCTCTGGGAGTCATGTCGATAAACTCCTTAAAAACCTTGTAAAAAGTAGATTTATTCTTAAATCCACAGTGTAATGCTATACCATATAAGGTTAGGTTATTATACTCATCGCTGGTGATCTTACTTTTGGCCTCTTCTACTCGATAGGCATTAATGAATTGCTGGAAATTGCATCCTGCTTGGTTATTGACCACCTGAGAAAGGTATTTTGTATTCGTTCCTAGCAAGTCTGCTACAGTCTTGAGGGTTAGATTAGGATCAAGATAATATTCCTCTCGCTCCATCAATGTTCGGAGTTGAGCATAGAGTTTGACCTCTTCGACGCCTTTCAAACTACTAGACTTGTATTTTTCATTAAGGCTGAGTAGCGGGATTTTCGCTTCATCCAGGCTCTCATCACCATCAATCTCAAAGGCAATAAAGTTGGTTAACTCATGCTCTTTATTAAAAATAGGATGAATAACTAATTTACAGATGTATTCCTCCCCATTCTTACGATAGTTGGTAATTTCCTCTTTTAGAGGCGTATTGGTCTCTAAACCTTTTCTGATTTTGAGAACAATTTCTTTTTCGGTATTCGGACCTTGTAAGAGCTCTCCTGGTTTTTTCCCGAGTGCTTCACTCATGGAGTAACCAGTAATATACGTAAAATCGTCATTTACCCAAATGATCTTTTTACGCTCGTCGGTTAAAATTACTGCAATATTAGGTATCATACCTTTTTTGTTTAAGGTTGGGACTGATTAAGGATCAAAAGATTAAACAAACTTAAGTCCTTGACCGTCAGATACTAAATATACAAAATAATGCTGCGGAATGCTATTTTATTCTCGTTATAGAAGTATGATTTAAATCATTTAAGGCATTTTGTTCAGGCAAACTTTCATACTTTAATTTCTCACTTACTTATTGTTAAACGCTCATTTACTCCTGACTAGTAGAAGCGATTAAAGCCGCTGAAATAGCCCTAAAATGATTTTACGTTTGGCCTTTTGGATATATAAATGAAAAATGATTATTTTTCTATTTATGAAGCAATCCGAAACCTCGTCGCAGGAAACTAGAGCTACTGGCCTCTATTCTCAAGAGGTCAACAATAGCGCTTATGCTTTTCCCAATCAGCATCGCTGTTTGGACTTTTTGCATTTCTTAAAAGACCATTTAAGTAATGACGCCCTAGATGAACTCGAGGCCCTCCTGGATGGAACCAACGATCTCATTGAGATAACACTAAAAGAAGAGTGGCGCGTCCTTTTTCAACATCTCTATTTTGAGCAGGGCAACGCCAAAAAAAGAAAAGCCGAGCAGCTCCTATACCTGGGATTCCCTATACTACAAACTTGGGTTGAAGGTCGCCTACAAAGCATCCCAATCTTCTTTTTAGCCTTGGACTTGCGTCCAAAGATCAATTTTAAAGATGCTTGGGAAATCCTGCTTCCGCCTGATTCCACACCTTTTCTGAATCCTCGTCTTGATTTTGGACAAAATCAGGAAGAATTAGAAAAATCGCTAAAAGCACACCCTTTTCAATCTCAATTCCTCCAGAAAGCGATCGCAGCATTAGAAATAGAATGGCCCCATGATTCAACATGGCATTCTTACCCTCAATCTAAAGATTGGGTAGATCAGGATACCCAACAATTGTTGCTCAAAAGTGCCTTACTTGGTTTATTTCAACCTTTTGAAAATAAGCAAGACACCAGTCCACAAGTTGTCTTCAAAAACACGGAAAGTCAATTTACGTGGAAGCACCATTTTGGTTTATTAGACCTGGACCCTAGTCAAAGAAGAGGGATCAACCACTTGTATACCCAAAAAGACACGACCATCATAGGTAAGGCAGGCTCCGGGAAAGTACATCTTATTCAATTTTTGATCTCCAATGCACTCAGTAATGGCAAAAAAGTGCTTTATCTGGGTACTCGAAAAGAAATCATTCAAGAGGTTCAATCCTTTCTGGTCCAATATCAATTGAGCTACCTTTCTTTTTGGATTCCAGACCAAGAGGATAATGCTCCCACCCTGAAAGCGATTTTAAATGCTCGGATACAATCACCTACGCAAGTTTCCAATTTTCAGGGGACCGAATTCCAGAAAGAGCTCAATGAGCTCCAACAAAAAAAGGAAAAAGCTGATCAAATCACCCGTAGTGTGCGTCGTCCAGTGTTTGGGCCCTTTGATTGGTCCCAAACCGTTGGCTTATACCTAAAAAGTCAAGCCAGAGCCGGAAAAGAATTATTAAACACCCAATTTATTGCTTCCCATTTTTCCTATACGCCCAGCGAGTTTACCGAATTGAGTCAAGCGATGGGGCAAGCTCAGCCTCTATTTGAAGCAGTGGGCACCATCAGACATCCACTAAGAAGGCTTCATCCTCAAATATTTAGTAGCCTTTCTCAAGAGGAGTCCTTTGAATTTATCCAATCGAAACTGAATTTTTTCCTTCAACAATTTTCAGGACTACAACAAGCCTTTATCAACTGTATTAATCAATATGCACAGCGCTTAGAAGAGTATTTCCACAAAAACTACTACAGTAATCAGGAAACCATTCAGCAGCTACTACAGCAAATTGACAATAACACCAATGCCTACGGTAGTGATTTCCTGTTGAGCTCAGATACTTCGGTGTCGCTATTAAGTCCTTTTTCTAGCAAGGTCAAAAAGATTAAAGCCGAACGAGAAAAAGTACAACAAGACTTCGAGCGTTTTCTGCGACAATTCCAACCCTTGGTCGAATTTGAATTCGAGGTCAAAGAGGGCGAACAAATAAAGAGCATCAGAGGTATCCAATCGTTTCTGCAACAAACGCAGGAAAAATTAGCCGAGTGGTTTGAGGAGACGCCGCTACTCCGAGAACAAGCATTAAAAAGGCTGAGCTATCAATCGGCTTTATCGAGCCTGAAAATGCAAGGCAGTATCCTAGATCTGGAAGCTAGATTAGATCAAACGCTACAAGAACTCAACCAAAGCCAATTGTTGGATGAAGATCAAAACATTGCCTTGCTTAATTTCCCTCAGCGCCAAAAAAGAATTGAGGCGCTAATTGATCAGTTAGAAAATCTAAGGCTCAACTTGAGGGACTTTAAACCCTTTTATCAATGGCAAGCCTTTTGGCTTAACCAAACTAAAGAACGACAAGAATTAATCAAAGCTATTATCCGTGTGAAACCCCACAATTGGGTAGCGGCTTTCGAAGATTGGTACCTGGGCAAACTCCTGTCTGCTAAACACGTAGCGACCTTGCCGGAAAGTTCTTTTGGTGATTATTCCTTTGTGGAGCGACAAACTGCTTTCCTACAGCAGCTCCCTCAGCAGATTGCTCACTTATGGTCAAAAACGCAAGAGCAGTCTAATAAAGGATTAAAAAGGCTCCTTCGTCCTTTTGACCAGAGTAATACTGAAGTCAAGTTAGCACAACTGTTTAACAGCCTGGGTGATCAGTTGACCGATTATTTTCCGCTAATTTTAGGCTCTCCTACTGCCGTTGAGCGCTCTATATCTATCGGTGATACACCTCGTTTTGATTTGGTCATCTTTGATGCAGCTCAATTCATTGACCAAAATCTAGGCATGCGATTACGCAATCTTGGTAACCAAGCCTTAATTATTGGAGATGCAAGCTATATTACAGATGATGATGTACCTGACTTGCTTGAATATCACTTAAAACAAGAGGCTGATCCTCCGGCTTTACAATTTATTCATCAATATTATCCTGGACATATCGGACAGCTACTACAAGCTAGCAGTATTTCGGTCAAGAATATGTTCAATTATAGCATCGCCGTACATCCCGTAGGCGGTCATTATGAGGAGCAGACTAGAAGAAACCTGACCGAACAGCAAAAGGTGCTTGACCTATTATTCAACATCCCTGCTAATGCCCAACGGACCTTCCCACGTATCGCCCTCGTCAGTTCTACTGCCGAGCAGAGAGATGGCATAGCCAGCCAGGTCCTTAGTATCATTCAGGAACCAGGGGAATCAAGCATCAAAAGTAGATTGATACAGATGGAACACAGCGGTTTACAGATTTTAGCACTGGATGAGCTGCAAGCTGATCGATTCGATGTATTAATCTTCGCGGCCACTTATAGTAATACCAGCAATAGAGAGATCAGCCCGCACGCCGCTTATTGGAATACCAAAGCAGGCCAAAGGCAATTGAATGAACTGATGGCCGTAGGATCGCAACAAATTCATCTGGTACATTCTTTTTCTGATGTAACCATTGACCAAGTAGCTCAGCAGGAGGAAGCCAATGGCTATTTTCTATTCTTCAACTATTTAAGTTTGATGTCAGCGCTGCAAAACGATAATGAAGCGCAATATGACATCACAACCAAACGTATTCACCAAGTAATGGAAGCTCCTGCTGAAGCGAATATCAGCACACCCTTTTATGATGAGCTTTCTAATCGCTTAGCAAGCTATCTACCAGAAATGCAAATCAACAGAAATGAGCAGGTAGCTCAAATCATCCTTCCTCTTTGTATCAGGCAGGCAGGACCATTAGGGACCACCATAGCCATCATTGCAGACGATCTACTAGCGCAAGGGTCAGATACCGACTTGCGGTGGGAAATGGAAAAACGACAAGAATTGCGTGATTTAGGTTATAAAATCCTACCTTCCTGGACAGCGAGTTGGTGGAAATCGCCCAACAAAAGCGTAAAACTACTTTCTCAACAAATTCTGGCACTATGGGAAGAAACAAGTTGAGTGTAGAAGATATTGAAAACAATCAGCAATTTGAGCTCTTGATGGCGATCGAGCTTGATAATATTGTACCCTTTATTGAGTCCAATTTTAGGAGAAGAAATTCGATCATCCACCTTTTTGTTATTGTGAATCTAATCCTCCTGACTCTAAGTTCTATACAAGGCATATCTTATTATTCTGAGGGAACGATTTCGCTGGGATTTATGTTTTTATTTTGGTTCCTTGGCGCAATTGCAGGCTCTACGCTGATCATCCCTTTACACGAATTCTTGCATGGGATCGTTTATTATTTAATGGGGGCCCCGAAGGTAAATTATGGCATGAACTTGAGCCAGTTTTATTTTTATGCCGTAGCCGACCGTTTTGTGATTGGCTATGCTGGTATGTGGCCTTTGGCATTAACGCCTTTTATAGTGGTCACCAGCCTGGCGCTGTGGGCGATACCCGAGGTAGGTGTAACTTGGAAATGCTTTTTGTGGGGCCTCATCAATATGCACAGTTTAAACTGTTTAGGTGATTTTGCCATCTTGAGTTATTTTTTTGAGTTTAGAAAACAGAACATTTTTTCGTTCGACAAAGTAGAGGAATCCACCTTTTACATTTATAAAGAAGTCGTTTAGTAACAGCCAAAAAACAACTTACCGATTTTGATGGAATCTTTTTTACCAATACGGCGTTAAAAAGCCTCGCTGATGCCCTGCATCATCTACGTTTTTTGCCTTGCCTTGGCACAAAATCTTCTCGATCAAAATGCGGGACTTATTCTTTGTCCGTTACTTAAAAGATCCCAAAGACCCCATTTTTTGGTATAAACATCACAAATGCATAAACTCCTGTTCCGACTATTATTGTTAGGTAGTCTCATCATCAGTTCCTGTAAAAGGGATCAAGCGCAAGATTATGAATCGGCAGTTCCTTACCTGACCGAAACGAATCTGGCGTGGGCAGACTCCTTGTTGAGCAATATGAGTTTGGAGGAAAAAATTGGACAGCTCTTCATTTGGCAAGTTCCCGATCAAACCAACAGAAGTATACTGCAGCAGAGCATTCCGCTTCATCTCAGTGGTCTCCTAATTGAGGATCAAGCGCTCATCAAGCATATCAGCTTAGTAGATAGTTTAATACAACAATCAAATTGGGCGCCATTTATTGCTAGTCGAGAAGAGGTACTTTTAAACAATCAATTTAGTGATGTAAGCGATATAAGCAATCTACAATTAATCAATGCCACTCATAACGATTCCTTATTCCAGCACCTCAATCAATTGCGGCTTCGGCAGGCCAAAGCCTTACAAATCAATTTAGTTTTTACCCCTTCTCTTCATGCGCAAACCGGGCTACACGAGGACTATCTTCCAACTTATGCTGACGAGCAGATCCTGACCATTAATAAAAACTTCCTGGATTACTTCCCTAGTATCCCAGACACCGCCCGTCGGTGGCAGATGATCAAGTCTCCTATCCAGCAATTGATCGAGCAAGAGATTTCAGGTTTCGAAATATCCTCCATGCTCCCCGCAGATGAAACGACCTTTTCTGATTATTTTGAAGACCGATTGAGCTTTGATGGCCTACTTTTTTCAAATGCTACGCTAAGTAATACCGCTTTGGAAAAATTACAATCAGGTGTAGATGTGGTATGCATCTCAACTGAACAGCCACTTGAGTTTATCAATGCGGTCAAAAAAGCGATTGAGGAAGAGCGGTTCAATAGCCGTCAAATTGATCATAAAGTTCGCCGAATTCTATCTGCCAAAAGGTGGATACACAATGGCATGGATCGCTTCAATAGCAGTAAACCCTCTCCCTTCGAACAGGTACAGGCCGCTATACCTAGTGAAAAATCTCTTGGTAATGGTGCCCAGCAGGTAAAGGTGCCAATTGACCAACTTTACAAGCATTTCATAGATACTGATTGGGATTATTTCAACTATGAAATTAGCCAAAAGGGCATCACACTATTATCGAACCCTAGCACCCAACTACCTTTTAACAATCTATTGGAGAAAAAATTTAGGATCATCGATTATGAAGAGGCCTCCTTCAGGTATTTCAAAAGTACATTTGATCACTATGCGGATTTTCAAGCCCGGCAAGGGCAAAGTACAGATGCTGGTGTGCTCCAACCTATAGCAGATGGCAGCACCAACTTTATCAATGTACTTCTCCTAGATAATCTTTATCCAGACCCCGTGGGGGATAGTGCATTTTTTGCTGGTCTGAAGGTCGCTAATAGCAAAGGCAAGCTAGTCATTATCAACTTTGGAGACCTCAAGCAGGTGAGTGTTTTTGATAGTACTTATACCATTTTGCAGTGCTACGAATACTCCAAGAATACGGAGGAACTAGCTGCTCAAATGCTCTTCGCTGCCCAAGATATTAGAGGCAGAACGCCCCAGCCCAGCCTTCCCAATTGGCCTAAACAAAGCGGCAAAAACCTAGTCTCCAATCGTTTGGCCTATGGTAAAGCGAAAGATGCGGGCATCCGTCCTGAAAAACTGGTAGGAATCAATGCCATCGCTAACTCCGCGATTAAAAAGAAGGCTGCCCCAGGATGCCAGGTGGTTGTAGCCAAGGATGGGAAGATTATCTATTCTCAAGCATTTGGACACCATACTTACCGAAAAAAACAAAGGGTTCAAAAAGATGACCTCTATGATATTGCTTCGGTTACTAAAATTGCGGCGACTTCTCTGGTAGCCATGCAGCAGTATGAGCAAGGTACCTATAGAATAAATGATCGGGTAAAAAATGCCTTACCTGAATTCAAAAAAGCCCCATTCAAAAATACCAGAATCAAAGACTTGCTGACTCATCGCTCAGGTATTCAACCTCATTTGCCGGTAGTCCCTTATCTACTCTACCGAGGCCCTGAAAACACTGCCTGCGATAGCTTCTTTTGCTCAAGCGGAAAGAGCAATTATACTATTCAGGTGGCAGATCAATTCTATTTCAAGTCCAACTATATCGATACGATTTGGGAGCAGATGAATGAGGTGCGTATAAAAAAGGTGCGCCGATATAAATATAGCGACATGAACTTGGTCTTGATGCAAAGACTTTTGGAAAAAAAAGGTCAGATGAAGCTCAACCAAATGACTTATCGCTCTTTTTATAAGCCTCTAGGTTTGCGACACACCAGCTTTAATCCACATAAATATTATCCCAAAAAACAGCTCGTCCCTACAGAAAAAGACGAGAAATGGCGTCAGCAACAAGTACATGGTTTTGTCCATGATGAAGCAGCAGCCTTATTAGGTGGTGTAGCTGGGCATGCCGGCCTTTTTGCCAATGCAGAAGACCTCGCTGTGCTCTTACAAATGCTCATGAATGAGGGAAATTACGGAGGAAAGCAATACCTCAATCCTGCTACTATCGATCTCTTCACAGATGATGATCATGGCAATCATCGCGGCCTCATTTTTGACAAAAGACACTCATCGAATCGCAGCGGACGTGCCTATGATTTAAGTAGTGCCGCCTTTGGGCATACCGGCTTTACGGGAACCTGCGCCTGGGTCGATCCAGAACATAATCTGGTCTACATCTTCCTGTCCAATCGGGTCTTCCCAGAGAAGAATAACCGAAAATTATTTCAGCAACGTGTCCGTACGCGAATCCATCAGGTCGTCTACGATGCCTTGGGCAGCTATGAACATACTTGGCCGGAGCTTGAGATGTGACATTTGGTATGTGTCAGTTGTGAAGTGTTGATATTGTGATGTAGGGAGCCTTACTGAAGCTCCTGTTTTTTTCCACATAGGTGCATAGGAAACATAGAGAAAACACCTTAAACAGCTATGTTCCCTATGTTCTTATTGTGGTTCACCTTTGGAATTCATTGCAGCGGCGCGGAATAAATCATCGGCTGCCATCAAAACTTTATTCTTGAGTCTAGGAGAAAAATCAGGATTCTCCTTTAAAAAAGTACGAACAATTTCAGCGGCTTCTGTGCTTTGGTGACCCGACAAGACCGCTCCAACCCATTGCCTTGGGAAGAATATATCTCCGGTTTTTTGTATCTCTGGTAGTAGCGCCAAACTGGGCTGGATGTAGTCAATAGCTTCTGCTGATCGCAAAGGATGATTTAGTAAACCGACTGCCTCACTTACCCAAGGCTCCACTGCCCTGTTCTCCTCTTCTTTAAGGCTTTCAAAAAAGGCATCTCTTACCTCCTTATCAGGAGAAAGCGCTGGCTGGATAAAGGCTAACCTGCGCTTACGATCTGAGTTCTTTAAACCATTGGCGAGGTCCTCTAGAATTTGACTTGATTGCTCAGGTAGTCTTAGGGCAAGTGCTTTTGCTAAAGCATATCTCCTTGGTTCGCTAAGGTTTAGGCCTGTTATGCTGGTACGCCCTTCGTAAAGGTCTAATAATTGTTGCTGGGCCTGCTCACTTAGGGCAAATCCCACATAAGCGGACCAATAAGCTGAACGTGCCGAGGCATCTTGGGTTTGGTTCAATAAATCCCAGAGGCTTTGCTCTAATTGACTGGCATAGGTTCCGCGCTGCGCTGCCGGAATAAACTTCCAAAACAAACCTCTAGCCAGACCAAGTAAGCGCTGCCGATTGAGTGGCTCTGATTCACTCGGCAAAGCTTCGCCAACTGCTGTCAATAAGGCCTCTGGTGCTAGTTGGCCATTGAGCATTTCTTCTTCTAGTGCCATCCAGGCCGCTCCACGTAAAATAGGGCTCTCCAAGGTATTCGCTCGATCTACTAGAAAAGCTTGACTGGCCTCATCGAGGGCAAAATAACCATAGGCCATTGGCGAGGCATTAGAGAGTACAGCCAAAGGCTGTGGAAAGGTACCCAAGACGGTCTTCTTGCCATCAAGTTGGACAGTTACCGTTTGGATAGTATCTGCATAGAATAAAGCGACCTCGGTCTGCTGTGTCCAATTTTTGCCAGAAGGAGAGGAATTGCTTGCCTCAATACTAATCTCTACTTGATTTCCCTCTTCTGCGGTCAAAAGCGTTTGGTAATGAGGCATAGTAGCTTCTTTCACCCAAACCTGACTCCAAGAGGCGAGGTCAATAGCCGACTTTTCATCGAGGATAGTGATGAGATCGTCCCAGGTAGCGTTATCAAAACTGTAGCTTTTTAGGTATTCTTGTAGACCTGCTTGAAAGGCCTCCTCTCCTACTAGGTTTTCCAATTGTTTCATAACAATCGGTGCTTTCTGGTAGATGATGCGGCCGTACAAAGTGCCTGCATTTTTGAGATTGTCCAGGTCCTGTTGTACTGGATGGCTTCCTTCGGTTCGATCTTCTCCCAAAGCTGAAGGAACATGTGCAAAAAGGAAGCGTAAATCGTGGTTGATATCTGGGAAGCTTGGATTAACAATCTTGGCAGCCATAAAATTGGCGAAGACCTCTTTTAGCCAGACATCATTAAACCAATCCATTGTGACTAGGTCGCCAAACCACATATGAGCGGTCTCGTGAGCGATGAGACTTGCTCTACCTAGCAATCGATTTTCAGTTGGATCCTCATCCAACATCAAACTACTTTCGCGGTAGAAAATAGCGCCAATATGCTCCATGCCTCCGTACTGAAAACCTGGAACTAGGGCAAAGTCAAACTTTTGGAAAGGCATAGCAATGCCGGTATAGTCTTCCATCCAAGCGATTGAACGCGCGTGCAATTCAAAGATATCATCCAGGTTTCTATCTACTTTTTCGGTATCACTTTCTCGATAAAGCATATTCATTTCACGGCCGTCAATTGTACGTGTGGCTTTTTTGAATTGTCCAGCAGTAAAAGCGAAGACGTAGGTACTAAACTCTTTAGTCTCCGCAAAAGTCAATCGCTTGCGACCATTGGCAAGTCCCTCTGTTTGGGCAAGTGGACCATTAGCTATCGCCTCCCAATCTCCAGGAATCGAAAGATCGAGTTGATAACTTGCTTTCAGATTGGGCTGGTCAAAAAAAGGGATGGCCGTACTAGCTCGGTCAGGTACAAAAAGGGTGTAGAGAAAATCATCATTTCTATTCAAAGACAAATCTCCTAATTGGAAGGTTAGTCGCACCTGGTTAGGTCCTTTTTTAAGTTTATCTTTTGGCAAAATAATATGATCTTTTTCTACTATAGCTTTTCCTAATAGATCATTGATTAAAAGGCTAGTCACCATCTCTGAAGGCTGACGAAAATCCAATAAGACATCTCCTTTGCCGATATAATCGAAAGCGATGTCCATTGTGCCCTTCAGAGGCTCCGATTTAGCAGCAGGAATGTCAACAGACAGATCATACTGGATATGCTCTATTTGTGTTTTGCGGAGTTCGGAAAGTTCTTGAGAAACGCCAGATTCGATTTGTGGAGTGGGTGTATACATAATGCCAGCAATAATTGCAGTCAGGAAACAGGCTACTGTACCGCCGATAAGCGAGTTAACCCCCAACTCTGTGAGGTTGCGGCGTTGGCCGGGAGCGATGGCGCTTATGCCACCAATCTGGATACCGATAGAGGCGAAGTTGGCAAAACCGCATAAGGCATAAGTAGCGATAATGACTGATTTCTCCGAAATATCAGATTTTATACCTTCAAGAGCTGCGTAGGCAAAAAATTCGTTGAGGGTGGTCTTTAATCCCAATAATTGTCCTACCAAAGTACTATCCTCCCAGGAAACTCCCAATAACCAAGCTATAGGAGCAAAAAGAATTCCCAGAATATATTCTACATTAAAGCCCGAAAATCGGCCATCGGTACTTTCTATCACATAATCATTTAAGCCTGTCCAGCTACCTATTCCGTAAAAGAAAATCGCATTGAGCATGGCTACAAAAGCGGTAAATACCAAGAGCATTGCCCCAACATTCACAGCCAATTTAATACCATCGGTGGTACCTCGGGAAATGGCATCTAGCATATTACTACCGACCTCCTGCCTTGGGATATCTAAACTTTGACTGGCTAAATCAATTTTCTTACTTTCTGGTAAAAGTATCTTAGCCGCAATAATAGCCGCGGGAGCTGACATAATCGAGGCTGTCAATAAATGGGTCGCAAAAATTTGACGGAGTACAGGATCATCTCCTCCCAGAAAACCAACATAGGCAGCAAATACACCGCCCGCAATGGTCGCCATCCCGCCAGTCATCAGACACAAGATCTCAGACCGAGACATCCTTTCTAGATAGGGCTTTACCACAAGTGGTGCCTCGGTTTGACCGATAAAAACATTAGCAGCTGCAGCCAAACTTTCCGGACCAGTAAGCCCCATAGTTTTGACCATCACCCAGGCGAATCCTTTAATAATCACTTGGAGAATCCCCAGGTAATACAATAAAGAAGATAATGCAGAGAAAAAGACAATAGTAGGTAATACTTTAAAAGCAAAAACGTAGCCAATCTCTACTACACCTTCACCGGCTTTATTATCATAGGCTACAAAGTCGGGCCAATTGCCTAAAACAAAGTCGGCACCTGCTTCTGTAAAATCCAAGACCACCACAAAAAAGGAAGCCAACAAACTAAAGACCTCCTTCACGAAAGGTGCTTTCAAGATGAGGATGCCTAGAATAAATTGCAAGCCCAAACCAATACCTACGGTACGCCAGTTGACCGCTTTTCTATCGCTACTTAATAAATAGCATATCCCGATGAGCACTGCAACACCAAAACTTCCGCGTAGTAAACTCGTCAAAAACTCCATGTATAATTTCGATTGTAATGCTCAAAAATAGAAAATATTATTGGTACTAAATTTAAATCTTAGCAGGACTGCTGTTCTATTCAATGTGCTTATTTCTGAACAAGACTATAATCCAGCATTTCCTTAGATATTTCAAAATATCTTCCCCAAGGTTTCTTACTTTTGTGTGTAATTCAATGAAAATGAAACCACTGATCATCGGCATTACTGGAGGAAGCGGCTCTGGTAAGACCACCTTTCTAAGGCAAATCAAAGAGGCTTTTACTAGAGAAGAGATTTGTATCATTTCTCAAGATGACTATTACTATCCACGCTCTGCGCAAAAAAAGGACGATCAAGGCATCATAAATTTTGACCTTCCTACCTCGATTGATAAAAAAGCCTTCAACCGAGACCTTAAAATGCTCATCAAAGGTCAATCGATTAGCAAGCAGGAATATGTTTTTAATAATGAGTTGGCCACCGCTAAATCACTGACTTTTCACCCTGCTCCCATTATTTTAGTAGAAGGGCTTTTTGTATTTCATTTCAAAAAAATCAGAAAGAAGCTCGATATCAAAATCTACTTACATGCCAAAGAAAACCTGAAAGTCATCCGTCGGATTAAACGGGACCAAGTAGAGCGGAATTATCCCATCGAAGATGTCTTGTATAGATACGAGCACCATGTCTTACCTGCCTTTGAAAAATACATCAAACCCTATATCGATGAGGCTGATGTGATCATTAACAACAACAGTGCTTTTGAGCAAGGCTTACAGATGACCAAAGGCTTTTTGAGGAATTATTTGGATGAATTAAAAAGAGATTCATCGAACAGCTATCGCTTCTTTGAGGAGGAGTAGCCCTCAGATTAGGAAAAAGACGACCCATCAGTAGAACAAAACCGCCCTTTCGTCTATTGACACTTCACTTTTCACGTATTTCGGTTGCATTGCGGGACCAATGCCCCGTACTTTTATACCAGCAACCAAAACCTACAAGCATCGTGAGAAAGATATTTACCGTATTAGCCTTGAGTGCAAGCCTTGCCACGGGAGCTTATTTAGGCATGCAGGATGTCTGTCGCCCCGTTTGTGATATCCATTTACGGACCCAAAAAGTCGTATTAGAGAAGGTCTATGTCGACTTCAATAATGATGGTTATTTCGACAAGAATGAGCTGCGTAGTAACTATCCGGTTTCTCGAAAAGAAATGGCGGTCGTGACTTTCAAGGATTTCGGATCGCGATACATTTGGATTTATCCTGCTGGAGCAAAACAACCCAAATATCAAATTAAAGGTCGAGCCGTTGGTTTGGGTCAGTTTTCTCAAAAATACCTCAGCAAAGATTTATTAGATTGCTGCTATACCCAGAAAGGAGCCAGCCGCAATAAGAATAAGAAACAAAAACCTGGAAACAATCCTAAGGTTCAAAAAACGCTAATCCGTTTCGACTTAGTCCAGTCTGCTAAAGTTAACAGCCTGGGGGAGTTAGAGATTGTAACCCCCGGCCTAGGAAAGTTCGTCCTACAAAAGGATAAAGCACGTAAGGAGCAAGCACGCATCAAGCAATATCAAATGTGTAATTGCTCTGCAGCTTTAGACGAATAAGCTTAAGATCCAGAAAAAATCACCCGTAAAGTAATTAATCATCTATCAATCAATAAAAAAATGAAGGAAGAAGCTAATCAAATTATCCGCAACCATGCTTGGTTTGCTGCTGTTCCTGGATTCATTCCAGTATTTATCCTCGATACGATCAGCATCACTGCTATCCAGTTAGATATGATCAAGAAATTGTGCCGTCTTTATGACAAAGATTATAGCGAAGAAAAAGGAAAATCGATCACCATTGCGCTATCGAGTACACTTACAGGTCGCCTTCCTGGATATATGCTACGCCGCAGCCTAAAAGCAATCCCTGGTATCGGCTGGGTACTTGGAGGGATCACTATGTCTGCCCTAGCGAGTGCCTCTACTTATGCTACAGGGGCCGTCTTCAGAGAGCATTTTTCCAAAGGAGGAAGTCTTGAAAACCTCGATGCCGAAAGCTTCAAAAAATTCTATAAAGAGGAGTTTAAAAAGGCTCAGAAATTCGCTAAAGAAGCTACCGAAGAGATTAAGGAAGAGGTCGAAGATATCGCTGAAGATATCCAGGAGAAAATAGAAGAAACCAAAAAGAAAAGCACGAGGTCCAAGAAGAAAAAAGATACTACTGACGATTCTGAAAAGTAATCAGAAGTTCTAAAGCATACGGACTTGAAACCTATATCAATTATCCGACTGTTAAACATGTAGAAAGGAGATCATCCTACAAAGATGATCTCCTACAAAATCTATGCTGACAAAAATCCGCTGAGGATTTTTCGTCAGATTCATTGTCCTATTTACCGTATGGAATTGTCTCGTCAATTGGCGGGACTATTTTTTTACTGCACCACAAATCTTCGTTGATAGTTTTGTTGACTACCTATAATACGAATCACATATACTCCTCTCGACAAAGCGTTCACCTCCACTGAGGATTGCAACAATCCATGTCTTTGATTCAGCGGCTGCTGTAAAACCAATCGCCCATTACTATCAAAGATTGCTAATCGATGGAATGCTTCTCCTCTATCTGTTTTTAATTGTATCATCAATCGCTCCTTCACTGGATTAGGAAATAGCTGTAAATGATATTGTGCTGGAACAGCTACTTGGAGATTAGCGGTAGCCTGTGATACTTGCTTTTGGTTTATATCTGCTATAGGTACAGCTGCATTCCTACTATCATTGGCGATACTATTCGCCGATTGTCTAGGACAAGCCAAGATTTGAATCTCGTCAATATGTATTTTTTGATTATCCGAGTTTCCCGTCGCTCGAAATCTAAACCGAACTCTACTATCGAGATTTTCGCTCAATTCGAAGTTTGCATTGACTCTTTGTAGGTTGGAAAAGTCTTGGCTGTATTCCCATTTTTTGACTTTCTCATAGGGACCAAAAGCATAAGATTGCTCTAGAATCAATCCTTCGGAAGTAGAAGAAAATCCTTCAGCGATAAAGGTAAAAGAGAACTGTATGCTTGCATAAGCAGATAAATCTAGCGGATCACAAACCGTAACCGAACTAGAGGTATTATCCCTCAGCTGAACAGAATAATTCCCAATGGCTCTTGCGGGGTTAAAGGTGCGTCGGGAATCTGAGCCGCCATCATTCCAAATCCCCCAGCTTCTTTCAAAGTTATTGGCATTGATATTGACGTTACAATCACTGGGAGCATCAGGTACCGTCTCCTCTGGCAGCGTTGAGAACGACAATACATTGCTGTAGCTGGAATAATCGCCCGATTGACAACGCCCTCTTATCTGCACTTCATAATTCGTCGCAGGGTTCAAGGAGGATACCACTAGGGAACTGGCGTTGCTAGATAAACTAGTCCAGGTACTTGAGCCTTGTTGTCTATAACGTATCGTATAACTTTGGTAAGTAGCATTAGCTGACCAGTTCAGCGTTGCGGAGCGCGTCTGTATATTAGCTACTCTTAGGTTTTGGGGCACATCACAAACCAAAACCTCCGCCTCGGTCGTGAAAGTCCTAGAACTCGAATAAGTAGACTGTTCTCCATTGCAATTGGTGCTGACTTGCACTTGATAACTCGTATTGGGAGATAAAGCCGATATATTATAAACCGTCGAATTAGCACTCCTAACAGTCCAGGTATTGGTCCCAAGACGACGATACCTGATGCTATAACTAGTAGCATTAGGGACAGCTCCCCAAGTTACCTGTGCCCCATTGGTACTCGTATTTTCAACTTGTAGGCCACTAGGTACAGCGCAATTAAGAGGAGCGGCAGTTGTCCTGAACGTTCTACTACCAGAATAATTGGAATTCCCATCTCCACAAATCGTTGAAACCTGCACCTCATAATTGGTCTCTGGGCTTAAATTAGCTATGGTGTAATTGGTATTGCTCGTATTGATATTTTGCCAGCTGACCCTCCCAATAGCTCTATACCTAAGTCGGTATCCTTGAGCAGTCGCCACCCCAGTCCAACTAAAGGAGGCTTGGTTGTGCGAAATGCCTGAAACGGTTGCATTTTCTGGCGTATTACAGACTGTAGGCGCTGGAGGATTAGAAGTTCCCGTACAGGCGTTGATGGTCACATTATCAATATATATCAGATCGTCATTGGCAGAAGCATCACAGCGGATTCGGAATCGAACACGATTACTAAAAGGGCCAGCGATGGTCACCTTGGCATCATAGGGTGCATTATTAGAAAAATGCGTTTGAAAATTCCAGGCTTGTACTTCTTGGAAGTTGGCACTATTATCTGCCATTTCTAAAACAAAGCGCTCCGTATTATTATCAAAACTTATCGCCATAAAGCTAAAGCCCAATTCGACGGAGTTGTAGGCACTAATATCTACCGGATCACTAATCATCACGGAGGAAACCGTGTTGTCTCGTAAACGTACCGAATAATTTCCTGAGCTAGCTTTAGAAGGATCAAAAACCCGACTCGCATCAGAGCCACCATCATTCCAAATACCCCAAGTAGATTCAAAGCCATTGGAGTTTACCGTCTCATTGCAACCTGTTGGTGACGAAACAGCCCCAGTTTTAAAGTTGAGACTATTACTATAAGCTGTGGTATTATTACCTTGACAAAGTGATCTCACCTGTGCCTCATAATTGGTATTGGTTTGTAAATTACTGATACTACGACTAGTAGAAGCCACATCTATGGTGCTCCAAGAGGTAGTGCCTACTCTACGATATCTAAGGGTATAGGCAATCGCTCCATTAGCAGAACTCCAAGACAATTGAGCAGCCGTCGTTTGTAGATTAGTCACCGATAAATTGCTAGGCGTAGAACAGGTCTGGAGAGTCGTAAATTGCTGTATTGCAGAATAAGCGGAGCTTTGTCCCGTACAGTTGCTTCGTACTTGTACTTGATAACTGGCACCAGAGCTCAAGCCAGATAGTGATCGAGACCGATTGCTTGTATTGAGCTGTGTCCAGCTAGTCGTACCCGAGCGACGGTATCGAAGGGTATAATTATTGGCAGTGGAAGCCGCATTCCAGGTCACCGTAGCTCCACTAGTAGAAATATTAGCAACACTTAAATTGCTAGGTATAGTACAGGCTTGAGGTATGTCTTCTGTACGAAAAACAAGACTAGCTGAATAGGCTGAAGTGCCTGAGGAACATACCGCACGCAGCTGTACCTCATAATTACTCCCATCTTCTAAACTCGACAGGTTGTAAACCCTTGCACTAGTATTGCGGCTGATCCAAGTCGATTGTCCGACTTTACGATAACGCAAATTGTAGGAGTTGGCATCTGCGCTCCAGGTAAGCGTAGCAGCGGTTGTGGTGATATTACTGGCGAGCAAATTAGTAGGAACATTACAAACGGGCGGCGGCGGTGGATTATTAGCTCCCGAACAAGCGGCTATCACAATATCGTCGATGAACAGCAAATCTCCATTGTCCGAAGCATCACAGCGTATTCTCAATCTGGTATTAGCAGCAAAAGGTCCCTCTATCTTGACTTGCGCATAGCTTTTTTGGTTATTCTGAAAGTCTGTTCCATAAGTCCATGTGCCTACGGTCGAATAGTTTTGTAAATCATTGGACAGCTCCAACAAAAAGTCTTCATTACTATTGTCAAAGCTTTGAGTTAAATAGGTAAAAGACACTTCAACCGAAGCGTAGGTACTCAGGTTGATGGGATCACTTAACACCACCGAGGAAGAGCTATTATCCCTTAAGCGGATGAGGTAATTACCGGAGGCTATGGAAGGATTAAATTCTCGCTGAGCATCCGAACCGCCATCGTTCCAAATGCCCCATCCACTCTCAAAAGTAGCATTACTGAGCACTTCATTGCAGCTAGTTGTCGTAAAAATCACTGAGGAAGAGTAGTCTGAATAAACACCACCACAGAAAGATGAAATTTGTGCTTCGTAGGAGGTTTGCTCACTAAGACTACTCAAAGCTACCGATAAACCAATGACATTCCTAAAGCGCCAATTCGCAGTGCCTACTTCCCTATACTTCAAGCGATATTGATTTACACCAGCTACTGAGGACCAAGCAAGGGTGGCATTATCAATACCCACATTTCTTGCATTTAAACCGGAAGGAGTTTGGCAAGTTTGAGGAGGAGCGACTCCATCAAAAGCAATCGAATAGTCTTCTACTTCTCCAAAAGGGAAAATCTCACAGGGCGTTGGTGCTTGTCCGCCCCATTTCATAGCAATACGCATACGGCTTGGGCTCACAGCCCCATTTCTAATAAAAATTTCCCTATTTATTTGCCCGGAATAGAGCGTATCTGAAACAAAGACTTCCTCATTTGCATCGTAAAAGTCTCCATCTCCATTATAATCGATCCAGATGGCCCACCAGGCATGAGTTTGGCGATTCCGATATCCTGGCACTAGTGAAATGACATGGCTGCGCCCACCCTGAACATCAATTACCTTATTAGAAAAATTGGAATAGCCTGCTCCGATCGAGTTATTGATAAATCCGGACATTTCCACACTTGCTATCCATTCTTGGGTGGCATTAGTACCTCTGGAGCGACAATAGGGGTCTGTATTCTCACCCACACCTACGGCTTCCCAAGCGGCCATGGTTGATAAAACCTCTTGACTATTGGTACCGAATAGGTCAATGGCTGCTTGCACCGCACCATCTCTTGCTTCCTGATACTCAGAGAAAGGACTTAAATAGACCGTTAGATTACGAAAGGCGATATCGGCTGCCTTTTCTATCCCGATGCCTTGGACTGCATAAGTTCGCCCATGATCATTGATACCGCTGCCGCCTTGAGCAAGTAGGTAGAACCATTTATTTTGCACACCCGAATTAATATGTACGCCACCATTATCAAAGACCCCGGTATACCAATAGGTCCCATCGTAGGTATCCGGATCGCGAAACTCCTTGGGATCGGCTAAGGAGCGAATAGCCCCGTCGCGATTAATGCCCACATCACTACCTATACGCCAATTCGTACTTCCGGTCGCATAGTGTTCAATGGCTTCACCAAAAATATCTGAAAAGGATTCGTTAAGTGCCCCTGATTCATAGCGATAAACCAAATCAGCAGAGTGATCTGTAAGCCCATGTATAATTTCATGGGCCACAATATCCAAGGAGACCATTGGCCCAAAGGAAGTGCCGTTGCCATCTCCATAGGTCATCTTAGCACCATCCCAAAAGGCATTGACATAGTTGCTATCATAGGAGACATAGGATCGAATCTGCGCTCCTTTACCATCAAAAGAATTGCGATTGTGTTTGGAAAAAAGATAGTTATAGGTCTGTTCTGCGCCCCAGTGTGCTTGTACGCCTGTGGCATTATAAAAAGTAGAACTGAAACTGGTGATTTCCTCGGCTTTAGAATAGTCGGTGCCTTGGTTCATGCTATAGGTAGCGATCCCTTTACCACTACGGGTTTGTTTGAGAGAGTGGACCCCATTGAGTAAATTAGTGGTGAAGGAAACAGTTCCATTGTAGAGGGATTGTCCACGACCCTGGACATCAGTGGCGTGTATTTTCTCATTTTGAGAAATAAATTTCCCCGTTTGAGCATCCATTACAATATCTGCCCGAAATAGAGGCTTTAAAGCATAAAAATCCATTTTATAGCCTAAGCGCGCAGGTTCTACGCCTTTAGGATCAGCCGAAATGATCAATTGAGGAACTGGGAATGCACCGTTATTATCCCAGGCATGAACTTTCGCATTCACATGGGTATAGGCTAATTGAAAGGCTTGATCAGCTGAAATGCTAGGTGAGATGGACACCTCATTTTCAATGTCTAGATAATTCCCACTTATCGAATGAATGAAGCCATCCTTGAGATGTACCTTGATGAGGCCACCATCTACGTCGAGTCCACTATACTGCTGTTGGAAGGTGAGATGCCGAAAACCAAGTTGATCCGCACTGGTCTCTAAGAATTGGAAATCTTCTTTAGCTTGTAGACGAAAGGTATTCCTCAAAAGGCTAATGACTTCTCCTTGTGGAATAGGTTCATCGAATACAATTAGACGAGGATAGATAGATCCTCTATCTTCGTTTTGGGCTAATATTGGATGCACCAATACCACCAAGAATAGGGCGATTAGAGTTCTTTGCATGGCTTAACGAGTATATAAAAGAGAAATACTAATGTGTATTCCTAGGTGTAAAGTGTCTATAGTCTTTTATATACGGGAGAAGTGGGCTTTGGGATGCAAATCAGGGTAAACACACCAAAAAATTACCCTGCAATTTTTTATAATTCCTACTGAAACTCCAATTCAAAACCGCTCTAGCA
>JBELML010000050.1:0-37677 GCA_042095835.1 Saprospiraceae bacterium | reverse complement strand
AAGTTTAGATGAATAAAATGGACAATTAAAGATACTTGTCAGCCCAGCAAACAAGAATTGATGAATGACAATTGTAGGTATGGAAAAGGTGCAGTTGAAAATGACTCACCTCCGCTTTAGAGGCCGCAAAGGTGCAAATAAATTTGAATGGAAAAAATAAAATGAAGACTAAGTCAACAAGAAAATATATAGGAACTGCAAGTGTTTAATTTCTTTTCTTTTGTGCTATGAGAGGAAGCCAAACTATTGACTTAAAGAAAGGGAGAATGTCCTATTAAGATGGTAGAATAGGTGGTTTTGGAGAATTTTCTTTTTAAAATGAATTCTTTAATAATTGATCAACTTCATCGTCGAAGTGAAGATGATAGTTTAAGTTTTGAGCCTTCAATAAGGCTTTATGTGCTTTTTTTGTCTTTCCTTGTAGAAGCATAACCTTAGCATGGTTTTTATGGGCATAGCTGTTTAAAGGATCGATACGAATAGCCCATTCAATGAGATTCAAACCGCTTTTGATGTTGCCTAGTTGTGCATACACAAAACCTAAATTATTGAGAATGAAAGGATGTTCTTGATCCAACTTATAAGCTTTTTCTAAGTAACCTTTAGCTCTGTGATAATCCTCCTTGAGGCTATAATTAAAACCAATATTATTGAGCAGAAGTGCCTCGTTTTCTGGTATGACTATTTGGCTATTTAGGAGATTTTGGTAGGCTTGAATGCTGTCGTCGAATTGACCCATTTTTCTCAAAATATCTGCTCTTTCGAAGAGGATTTCAAAAGAATTAGGCTGAAGGGTTAAAATTCGATCGTAGAGATATAAGACCTCATCTAGTTGACCAAGGAAAAAAGCAATTTCAGCCTTTAGTTCTATATAGGGAATAGAATCTGGTCTTTTTATTAGGAGTTGGTCTACAAATTTTTGGGCAGCTAAAAAATGGCCTTCTTCTGAGAATAGTAAAGCAGTATAATAGAGCCCATCTTCATGTTCCGAGTTGATTTTAAGTAAGCGCTGAAATACTTCAAAGGACTTTTTTAGATATCCAGACTGGTAGAGGGAAAGTGCCTTTATATGTAAAGCATCTATTTGTCCTTCTGGTTCTTTTGACTTTAGTATGCGATCTGCAATGGTCTCTGCACGTAGATAATACCCTGTATCAATAAGTTCGAAGGCAAAAGCTATTTTTTCTTGTAGCGTGTCCATAATAGAAGAAAAGCGTTTAACTAGTATTAGCTAAACGCTTCAAACCTTTATTCAAAGAAATTATCGTACTGATTTCTATGCCCAGGTTCTCGGATAGGCTCCTTGATGGGCGCATTTAAATCGAGGACTTCTTCATCATTTTCTGCTTGTAGCAAAAGGACATCCTTCTCTTCGCCAAGGATAAGGGAAGCCCCTTTCTTTTCCCATTCCTCTAGCATTCTCAAACCTTCTTCTTCGAAAACCCCATTCTGGAGGTCAATAGATTCCATGAAATTGGAAGACATCTCCATGAAGCGTTCCATTTCTCCTACTTTACCAGCTACATCATCTGCTACAGCCTCCATAGCCAGATCAAACATAGCTCTTTTGTCAGGATCTCCAGAGATGATACTTCTGGCAGACTTCATAGCACCATGACTGGCATGAATAGCCTTACGTTCTTGCTCTTTGACTTTTACCTGATCCTGGACATCTTCGGCAAGAATAGCCGAGTTCTCGTACATTCTGGAGAGCACGCGATACATTACCTCCATTTTCTTATACAACTCATCCAGCCGCATGTTAGACTCTTTTAAGCGTCCCGCTTTACGAGACTTTAAAATCATTACATCGCGTTTATTATTTTGCTTGGCTTTGCTAGCCAGTTCGATATTATCCTTAATCGCCTTTTCGTTATTGACGATGATTTCCTTCAGCTTATGCATTTGACCGCGCAGCTTTCCAATCTGCTTATTCATCTTTTGCAGGTTACCCTTCAGCTCCTGGACATAAGATTTTAAGATCGCAATAGGATCGAGTTGTACGAACATTCCAGTTACCCAGCGCATTACACTTTTGTACATGTACCAGATCAAATTACGCATTCTGGGGTCTAGGACCATATAAGCAATCGCCGCAATGACGATCAAGAAAATACTTAAATAGACTACATTCTGTAGGGCTGCCAATAAAGCTGGTAAAACCGCCACTAATAAGGCACCACCACCAATGGTCAAACCTGCCAAAAAGATTAATCCTGTCACCCCTTCGGGCCTTCTCCAAAAAGATTTGTTTTGTGTGCTCATTTATCTTATTTCAATCTTATTTCAAGTAATCATTAATGTGCTTCATATCCAACCGAATCTGGTTGACGAGCGAGTTGTAAGAAGCAATAAAATCATTCTTTGTATCCGCTATCTTTTGTCCAGCTTGCTTCATTTCGGATTGCAAAGTATTAATTTGTTCGCTGTGTTTAGCTAAATCTGCTTGCAATTTTTTAAGCTGCTGCTCTTTCTTTTTAATTGAATCTTGCAGTTGGGCAATTTTCTGTTTTTTTGCGCCAATTTGCTTGGATTGTTGATTGCCTAGCGCATTCTCAAATTTCTTCTCCTCTTGCTGCAAAACGCCAATATAAAACTCCGCAGACTCCAGCAATTTCTGTTTGCTTACACCCATCGTCTCTGCCATCGCATAAGCAGACTGAATACGCGTAGGTATATCCATGTCCATTTTCTTGAGAGATTGCAAAGATTTTTTGAACTCCATATAATCAAAACCTTCTCGATCTGAAGCACGGAGGGCTTTGAAAAGAATATCTACAAATTTGGTAGATACCTCACCACTGCGCCCTTCTTGCGATTGAGGTAGAGCTTCTTTTGCGGGCGGTGCAGGTTCTGCTTCTTTGATCTTTTTCTTCGTTTTTCCAGGCTTTTTACCTTTCTCATCTTCTACTTCGACAAAAAACCAAGACTTAATTCCTTTTAGCATAAATTTCTTCGTGAATTACCTTTTTCTGAATTGGTAAATTAAACTAAATACACTACGTAGACCCCACAAGTTCACTTTTTTAGATAAACCGCTAGGGTACTACTACAAAGTAAGAAAAAAAGGATAAAAACTACAATTTTGCTTTTCCTCGCAGAGGGAAGTGTTACCTTTGTTGGATAAGGATTGGATGATGTATAGGTATTGTGACGTAGTGATGTAGAGACATGGAGATGTTTTGAGGTCCCCGTGTTTTTTAAAATATCACCACATCAAAATATCTCCATATCAAAATATCACCACATCAAAATATGACCTTTGATATCACCATACCAGTACTGAATGAGGAGGAGACGCTGCGGCAAAATGTAGAGGCTTTGCGCTCTTTTCTTTTGGCGAATTTTCCGGATACAGAACAGTGGCGCATTGTGATTGCTGATAATGGTTCTACCGATCAGACGCCTGTGATTACTCAGGCCTTAGAGCGAGATTATCCTGATCAGGTGGTGGGGATTCTGATTCCAAGAAAAGGAGTAGGTTTGGCCTTGAAAACTTCATGGTCTAAATCGAATGCAGATATCGTTGGTTATATGGACCTTGATTTGGCTACAGATCTTCCTCATTTTCTAGAAGCTTACCATGCCTTGGCCAAAGAAGACTATGATATCGTATACGGTACACGTTTGCACCCCAAAGCCAAGGTGATCGGTCGAACTTGGAAACGCGAAATTTCATCTAGAGGGTTTAATCAAATATTAAAGCTGTATTTAGGCGTTGGGTTCTCAGATGGGATGTGTGGTTTTAAGTTTTTGAAACGACCTCTTTTTCCTAGCCTTTTTCGCTATGGTGCCCAAAATGATGGATGGTTTTTTTCTACAGAATTATTGACCGTTGGGGAGTGGCTCAACTATAAACTATACGAACTGCCTGTAAAGTGGACAGATGACGGTAGCTCTAAAGTGAAGATAATACCGCTAGCTAAAAAATACCTGAAGAGCATGTATGAGCTTAAGGAAAAACGTAAAGCAGCACGCTCGCAAATCACTCAATAATAATGGATCTAGATCGGATTATGCTTGGAACGGCTATGTGGGGTTGGACAGTAACCAAAGAGGTCGCTTTCCAATTGTTGGATTTGTACTATGAGCAAGGCTATCGATTGATAGATGCCGCAACGAATTATCCACTCAATAATCAAAAGCAGGATTTTAGACGGTCTGAAAAAATCTTGCAGGAATGGATAGGCATCAACAATGTGAAGGATTTACAAGTCAATGTGAAGATTGGCAGCTTGACAAATATCCGGACACCAGATCATAATTTAAGACCCAGTTTTATAAAAATGAATTGGGAATATTATAAGGGTTGGCTAGGTGATAACCTGCATACTTTAATGTTTCATTGGGATAACCGAGACGATAGCTCCGAAATTCAGGCCTCTTTTGAGATGTTGAATCAAATTGCAAAAGCGGGCTATCAAGTGGGTTTTTCGGGCATAAAACATGCGGCCGTTTATGCCGAAGTGCTACAGCAATTTGATTTCAATTTTACCATTCAACTCAAGCATAATCTTATCCATTCAGACCTGCCGAGGTATACTATGTTTCAAGATCAGCCTCGCTTTTATACCTATGGAATAAATGCAGGAGGACTTAAAATGGATTCTAAAAGTTATCATCAAGCAAGTTCTCTAAAAGTAAGGGGCGGAAACGTCGAAGAAGTGCATCCAGCTAGTAAAGCACTATGTGATTTGTTTGATGATTTTAATAAAGATGAGCAATTACCCAAGTTGTCAAAGATGAACCAGGCGGCCATGATTTTTGCTTTATATACACCCAAGGTAAAAGGAGTTCTGATGGGGCCAAGTAAAATAGCGCAGTTGCAAGATAGCCTTGATTGGCTCCAACTAGTGGATCAGCACGATTGGCAGTTGTTTTATGATGAATTATTGAAAATACACCGAGAATATGCTCCCAAGGAGAGAAGAATATGATTTTTTAATAATAGGTGGTGGCTTGTTCGGTAGTTATGCAGCTTTATATCTGGCCCAAAAAGGTTTGCGTGTTGCTTTAATGGAAAAAGAACAGGTCTTATTTTCGAAAGCATCAGTAGTTAATCAAGCTCGGCTACACGGAGGTTACCATTATCCGCGAAGTGTGGCGACTGCCAGGATGTCTGATGAAAATAAAGCCAGATTCACCAGAGAGCATCGAGATTTTATCAATTTTGAGTTTGATAAATATTATGCGATTGATCGGTATAGCTCTCTTACAGATGCTCGCCAATTTGAGCGCTTTTGTGCTTTTATTGACATCCCATGTACGCCAATTGATCATCATCCTTACATCAGCCAAGATCGATTAGAAGCACTCTATCTTACTAAAGAGTATTCCTTCGATCCTATTTTGATTGCGCATTTTTATACCCAACAATTGGCAGAATATAAGAATATAGATATCAAGCTTGGATCTTTTCCTGTAGCTGTCGAAAAACTCCAAACAGATTGGGTGATAGAATATAAGGAAGTTAGTAATGAGCGCGTTCAACAAATCAAGGTGGCTAAAGTATTGAATGCTACTTATGCCTCCAGTAATCGCATCAACGCCTTGTTTGGGATGCCTAGCCTGGACTTGATGCACGAGATTTCAGAAATGGCCTTTGTGTACAGCCCTCAATTTCAGGATATAGGATTGACGGTTATGGATGGTCCTTTTGGCTCTCTTATGCCTTATGGGAAATCTGGTTTGCATTCTTTGTCCTCTGTGGCCTATACTCACCATAAAGTATCTTACGATGCCCAACCTAGTTTTGTTTGTCAACAAGAAAATACGGAATGCTGGCCTGAGCATTTAAGTATTTGTAATTATTGCTCGGCTCAACCGGTTACGAATCAACATAAAATGATACAGCAGATCAAAGCTTATTTAGCTGAAGAAGTAGCCTTGCATTACTACTTCTCTTATTATACCGTGAAGTCGAAATTAAGGGCGAATTATATCGATGATGGGCGGCCCACAGAAGTCAGCCTTTTCCATGAAAATCCAGACTTTTATTGCATATTTGCGGGTAAGATAAATTCGATTTACGAAATTGAAAAAGTTATTGCTCTCTAATGCCATCATGGAGAAAGTAACCCAATAAGCTCTAAACCATGTCTTCAACTATTCATGTTTCTTCGGAAATTGCGCCTTTACAAAAAGTAATTGTACATCGTCCTGATTCAGGAATTTCCAGGATCTCTCCCAAAAGAGCAGAGGAGCTCCTTTTTGACGATATCGTTTATCTTCCACAAATGCAGGAGGAGCATGATGTCTTTACCCGCCTTTTGAAGGCCTTAATTGGGGAAGAAAATGTCTTGGAAACGGAGCAACTTTTGTTTGAATCATTAGAGGTAGATGAAGCAGCCAAGCATAAAATGATCGATTTAATTATCGATTATGAAGAGTTGCCGAGCATCATTAAGGCTCGATTAGTGAGCCTTTCTAATAGAACCTTAGCAGAATTATTGATTACAGGATATGATAAAGCCGAGGATCACATCCTCTTCGATCCAATCCCCAACTTTATCTTTACTAGAGATATTGCTGTTACGGTTAATGATCATGTCATCATCACTAAAGCAGCTAAGGAGGCGCGTTTTCGTGAAAACATACTGACCCGCTTTATCTTCAGTAATCATCCTATGTTTGCTCAATTGCGAGCTGAGGACAAGTTGATCAACCTCAATCATATCGATGAATTTCCTCCCTCGAAGAAAGGGGAAACGGTATCTATCGAAGGTGGCGATATGATGATGATTCATAAAGATTATTTGTTGATTGGTGTAAGTGAGCGATCTACCGCACACGGTATTCATTCCTTGAAAAAGAAACTTTTTGAAAAAGGAGTAGTCCGGAATGTAGTCCAGGTCAATGTCCCTAAGGATCGGTCTTTTATGCACATCGACACCATTTTTACGCAAGTAAATTATAACCATATAGTGGCTTATAAGCCGATAGTAGTGGAGGGCATTAGTTCTACAGTGGAGGTTTTTAGGTCGAATGGTACGGCTAAACCTTATGCTTCTATTAAAGATTTTGTTGAGAATGAAATCAACTCCAATATGACCTTCATTTATAGCGGAAATGGAGAGTCGCCTTATCAGGAAAGAGAGCAGTGGACCGATGGCTGCAATCTGGTAGCTATAAAGCCAGGCGTAGCCATCACCTATGATCGCAACCCCAAAACCGAGGTCGCTTTCAAGGAGGCAGGTTACCAAATTTTGCATGCACTAGAATTATTACCTCAACTAGAAGCTGGAGAAATCAAACCAGCGGATATTGAA
The DNA here is from genome assembly GCA_042095835.1 of Saprospiraceae bacterium. Lineage (GTDB taxonomy): Bacteria > Bacteroidota > Bacteroidia > Chitinophagales > Saprospiraceae > DATFKA01. The sequence goes on along the minus strand of JBELML010000050.1, from coordinate 30,409 downwards.
AACACGATCATTACTATACCTTCGAATGAATTATCTCGTGCCAGGGGCGGATCTCATTGTATGACTTGTCCAATGATTAGAGCAGCTGATTAGGCGTTTGGGAATGTGGGAGTTGGAAAAGTTTTCCTACTTAGTCTATGATAAATATAATAGCCACCTTCTCCAAAAATGCATTACTGCATTAAAAAACATTACATCAATAAATCAAATGTATACGCATCAATTTCAAAAGAGAGTACGATACGGAGAGACCGATCAGATGGGCTATCTCTACTACGGTAATTATGCTGCTTATTATGAGATCGGTAGGGTAGAGATGTTGAGATCATTGGGGCTCACCTACAAATCGATGGAGGAGGAGCATGGTATTTTGATGCCGGTTATGAATCTGGAAATGCGATTTGTGCGTCCTGCCCACTATGATGAGTTATTAACTATTGAAACTAGTTTAAGAGCGTTGCCCGAGAAAACGATAGTCTTTCATGTCAGAATTTTAAACGAAAAAGGAAAATTAGTAAATGGAGGTCGAGTGAAATTGTGTTTTGTAGATACCAAAAATAATAAATCCGTGTCGACACCAGACTATTTAGTAGATGTTTTGAAACCATATTTTTAGGGATGAAATGGAAAAGACCAGATATTGAAAAGTGGATAAAGAAAATCACACACCATTCCGTTCGCTTTAAAGTTGAAGCTTGGATGAAGGGGCATTCTTTTCCTGGTTTCTTTCGAGTCCCTATTTATGATGTCTTGGCCTTTTTGAGGAAAGAATTGCAGCGCGTAGATTTGTTTATGCGAGCTAATGCCATTGCTTATAGCTTTTTTCTTTCGCTTTTCCCATCCATTATGGCCCTCTTTACTTTGATTCCTTTATTGAAAAGATATTTTTTGAAATACCTTCCGGCGGGAGAAGATTTTGAAACTTATTTACAAGCGGAGATTCAAAAAATCATGCCGGGTGTGGCAGGTGACCGCCTGTTTAATTTTATTGAAGATATCACCTCCAATCCTAGAGTAGGTCTATTGTCTATTGGTTTTGTGATGGCGATATTTTTTGCCTCTAATGGTATGTTGATGTTGATGAGAGGCTTTGATAAATCCTACGCGATTACCTACAAGCAACGAAATGCTATCTATAAAAGGTTAATTGCCATTGGACTTACTTTCCAGCTAGGCTTTTTGATCATTATATCGGTTGTACTCATTATCATAGGCAATTATTTAATCAACCTGTTTACGGATTTGGTAGGTCTTGATCAATTCTCGAAAATCATCCTGAATGTCCTTCGCTGGATTATTGTGATCAGTTTGTTCTACATTTCTATTGCTACGATATACCGTTTTGGTGCAGCTACCAAACGCAAATTCAAAATATTTACACCTGGGGCCACTTTTGCAACGATTGGCTGTATTACTGCTTCCGTAGCTTTCTCTGCCTACGTCAATAATTTTAATACCTATAATGAACTGTATGGCTCTATCGGAACGATCATCGTCATTATGCTATGGTTGCAATTGAATGGTTTGGTGTTATTGATTGGCTATGAGTTGAACGCCTCCATCGCAGTGAATAGAGATATGCGAGATATCCTGACAGAAGAAGAGTAGTAGGATCATTATAAACTAAAGGCATTGATGGCCTTGCGCACTCTCACCTTGATAGAGGCAGATTCCTCCTCTAATGCCCATTCGAATCTAGTTTTGATTTCTGCTTGAATCTCTGGTATAGCAGCAGCAGACCATCCATAAGCATAATACGTCCAGGCTTTAACGAACTTTACCTTACTTTCTATCCATTGATCGAGTTGAGGAAGTACACTTTCGGCTATACTAGCTTGAGGAGGCCAAGTAGCCAATATTTGTAAAAAGTGGAGTTGAGGTGGCCAAGAATGGAAATGGGGAATCGCTTCCAAAAAGAGCGCAACCTGCTGATCTGATAGTTTGTTTTTTTTGTCCACATGATGCTTGATCAGCCAGGTACTTCCGTTTTGAATTAATGGGGATTCATCTTTAGCTAGTTCCAATAGATTATCTAGATGTTGGTCTATGGAATCTTGGTAGATTGCTACAAGGTAAGTCGTATCCTTTTCATCCCAGCTTAGTAGTTTTTCCTTAAGATTCATATTGTAATTATTGCAAATTATCTGACAAAAGAAGGCTATCCCTTCAAATTAACTCGGTTTTTTCGACTAAAACTCACATATTACACCATAACACCATTAATAAAAAAGCACCCTGAAAACAAGGACGTCACCTTTTATTTTTTAATCATGAAAACCTTGTTTTTAACTATCCTAAGTTTGCTGTCTTTGACAGCTTGTGATCTATCCATTTCTTCGAACTTTCCATTGGCGTACAAGCAGCATTCGATCATTTCTGAGCCTCCGCGCTTATTCGTTATGAGTAGCAATGGACTTATTCCCGTAGCTACGAGCAGCGCTGATTGTAGTGCGACCCATTGGAGCTTGAGCTATCCGGAATTCAAGATCGAATCTTTTTCTTTTTATTCAGAATTGGAGGTTGAAATCTTCCATCACCTTTCTGGTGGAGAGTATTTGCAATTGAAATACACTACCATTGAAGAAGGAATGGAATTATGGATGCCAAATAATCCAGATGAAATCATCTTCCTTGATGGTGTGCTGGGGCAGGAGACCTTATTCAGACCTTTCTTATCCGTCAGAAAAAAGCACGGAGAAGAATGGCCCCATGAATTTATCAGTTTTGATCTGGTTTTTCAATCGAATCCAGAGGCTAGTATTTCGGATGGTGGTCTATATGGTTTCCAGGCTGAGCTAGGAGATACTATTGTCCTACAACAAGCAGCTATTCAATACCATTTGCAGTAGATGTAAAGTAGGAAGGTGAACCTTTTTTAGAGGTACCCACCTTCCTCCTTTCAGGGATTGACAGATATCACTTGTTTTAGGAGACAATCGTCTATATCAATTACGAAGCCAATGGATCGTATGTCAATCATTTTGAGTTCGGAGCGAGCATCGGCTTTATGTACACTTTACCCAATAACTTAATGCTAGATTTACGGTTAAATCACGGTATTGCGGATATCATCAATAATGATTATGATCGCAGTTTGATTGATCAGTCTCCACGTGCTGATAAAGATCGGAATGTCAGTATTCAGTTGAGTGTTACTTACTGGTTGAAAACCAATTAAGTATAGTTGAGCATTAATAGAAACATCAAATAGGGGTTTGGCTTTGCAAGCTGTAATTGCTGCAAGGCCAATTTTTTATTTGTGGCTAATAAAAAAAAATGTACTTTTACGATCCTTTTAGAGGTCGTGTCTTCCTGGAAGCAGACCGAGATTTAGCGCACTTGTTTGATCAGAGGGATTAGCTCAGTTGGTTTAGAGCGATAGCTTGACAGGCTATAGGTCGGCGGTTCGAATCCGCCATTCCTCACCAGAAGTCCTCGAGAAGATTATTTTTACAGACATAAGTTTGGTACTTTGACTCTAGGCATCCTCTCAATAGATTATATTTCTATTTCTTTCCAATTTCGCTTTGATTATTCACTGAGGTAATTTTGTATATTGGTTGTTGTGTAAGTATAGAAATCTACGTCCTCAAAACTATGATCACCCTCCCATTCCAGTTTTCCGTTTTAGCTTTGGCTGGTCTTATTGCCCAGGGTTTCCTGAGTACGCTATTATTAGGGGTGATTCCTCAAAATAAAAGAGCCAATCGGTTTTTGGCCCTGATGATGCTCACCTTTTCCTTGTGGCTAGTAGATTTCTTTCTAAGAATAGGAGGTATTTATCAACAAAACCCAGACTACTACTTTTTACCTATTTTTTATTCCTTTGCTTTTGGGCCGCTGTTGTATGGCTATGTAAAACAGTTGACCGCAAGTAACTACCGATGGAGGTGGAGTCTGACTATTCACTTTGTGCCAGTGATTTTGCAAGCTGGTCTCTATATCTTTCTTCAATTCCAGGATTATGAGTTTCGACGTTGGTTTTGGTTTGAAGTACACCGACCTTATACCCAGCGATTAGAGTTCTTGCTCACCCTGATCTCTTTATTGATCTATGGTTATTTCTCTTTACGGCTGGTACAGCGCTACCAGTTGCTCATTCGCGAACACTACTCAGAAATCTCTGCGATTAATTTGCAATGGTTAAAGCTGGTACTTTCTGGCATCTTACTCGTCTCTGTTTTCTGGGGAGTTGACCTCTATTTTAGAGAAGTATTAGGCATCTACCTGGACCATAATTTTTCTTCCATTAGCATGGGTTTTTTCATATTGCTGCTGGCGATTGGAAGTATTCGACAGAATAGCTTGACCCATTTGGACTTCATCCCCTTGCATAAGGTAGCGCAAAATATAGCCAAGGAAAAGGTGATCGATCCCCATGTTTTAGCTTCGATTCAAGACACCATTAAAACGGAAAAATACTACCTACAACCAGATTTAAGCCTCAAGGAATTTTCTAAATATATTGGCATCCCTTCTCGAACCATATCCGAACATCTCAATCAGGGCCTCCAATTATCCTTTATTGATTTTGTCAATCAGCACAGAGTAGAGGCCGTAAAAGAAGCGATCCAAAGCGGAGCACTTGAACACAAGACCCTATTAGGTATTGCGCTGGATTGCGGCTTCAATTCCAAAGCCACCTTTAATCGGGTTTTTAAAAAAATAACGGGCAGCACACCTGGGAATTTCTACAAGAATTTGAAAAAATAGATCTAAAATGGGTCTCAAAACGGGTTTTGACACGCTAGAGTAGGCATTTTCCCTCAGCTTTGAATAAAAAACAAGTTTATGAGATCTTTTATCGTGCTACTTTGCTTTTGTTGTTTATCCGCTTTAAACGCGCAAGAATCATCCACTCTAATTGTACAAGATATAGAGGCTATTGTCCAAAATCAGGTAGATAATCAGAATTTTTCAGGAGTGGTTTTAGTCGCTGATCAAGGCGAACCCATTTTTCACGAAGCTTATGGTCTCGGCTATCGAAAGGCCGACCAAAAGATTCAAAAGGATTTTCATTTTTCCATTGCTTCCATCACTAAGTTGTTTACGGCTATTGTGATTTTGCAGTTAGAGCAGGAAGCGAAGTTATCTTTAGATCAATGTTTAGGAACATGGTTTCCAGACTGGGATTTACCTAATGTTTCTAAAATAACGCCACACCATCTATTGCTCCACATCTCTGGATTAAAAAATGAATCAAATCAGCTTTATCATAAAATGTATTCCAATGAAGAGATGATTCAATTAAGTCAACAGAAAAATAAAGGAGACCAATTCGGCAACTTCAATTATAATAATGTAGACTATTTTATGCTGGGGGCAATTATTGAAAAAATAGAGGGCAAACCATGGTCAAAGGTGGTCGAAGAAAGAATACTCAACCCCTTGGCTATGACCGAAACTGGTTTTTTAGCCTACGGGAAATATCCTAAACAGTTTGCCTATACTTACACGGTATCTAAAAAAGGAAAATATACCCAAGATCCCTTTTTCTATATCCAAAACTTTGGTGCAGCTGGTAATATGTATGCTACCGCAGGTGATTTGCTCCGCTTGGATCAAGCGCTATACTCCGGCCAACTCCTGGGAGCAGATGCTATGAAAAAACTAAGCACCTCTTATCCTGAATACAACTATACCGGATACAGCGTTTGGAATTATCGCTACCCATTTATTGATGCCAAACCAATGATTATGGAGCGTCGTGGTGGTATATTAGGTGCCAATGTTGTCCTTATCCGACTCACCGAGCAAAAGAAAACAATCATTATCTTAAGTAATAATGATCAATTTAACCCCGATTCTTTTGGTGATGCCACTAATTTACGCGAAGCACTCATTAGAAAAATATCGAAGTAAGAGCATGTTTAAAAATTTATCCTTCGGGCTAAAATTTGCTCTTTTGCCCCTAGAATTCGTTAAAAATGCTCGCAATAGCTGGGCTATTTCTGCGCTTTTTGCCTTTTCTGGAGACAAAATCATCAAATTTAATCTCCAAAAACAAAATTTAAACACGCTCTAAACATAATACTTCAATATCAAATAAATATCGTATTATAGACCCTTCAACCGAATTATTAGGAATAGGATATGACAAAATACGATACAGTAATCGTGGGCGGTGGTATTGCAGGCATTATCACCGCCTATGAACTTCTAGACGCTGGGCATAAAATATTGATTATAGATCGCGATAAACGTGAAAACTTTGGTGGCCTTGCCAAATGGGCTTTTGGGGGGATGTTCTTTGTAAATTCAAAATTGCAACGATCAAGAGGGATCAAGGATAGCATTGATCTGGCCATGTCAGATTGGTTCTCTTTTGCAGAGTTTGATGAAGGAGAAGTCTGGGGCAAAAAATGGGCAGAACAGTATATCCACTTGTCTACGCCGCACGGCTATGATTGGATGAGAAAGAAAGGATTTAGCTTTTTCCCAGTACTCAATTGGGTAGAAAGAGGCCTTCATCGCCAAGGTAATTCCGTCCCTAGGTTTCATATGGTCTGGGGAACAGGCTGGGAGCTGACTTACCGCATGATTCGTTTGATGCAGGCCCATAAAAATGCCGATAATATCGATTATTTATTCGAGCATAGAGTACAGGATTTGATTGTAGAAAACAAGACTTGCACGGGCGTACGCGGTGTGCAGGAAGGCAGTGAAATTCCTTTTGAAGCTTATGGAGAGCATATTATTGTAGCTACTGGTGGGATCAACGGCAGTATAGATAAAGTTCGAGAAAATTGGGATACCCAAGCCTTTGGTACACCTCCAGATATCATTTTGAATGGTGCCCATCCATTGGCGATTGGTGATTTACATGATGCGACTGATCGCATTAATGGGAGCGTGGTGAATCTAGAAAAACAATGGAATTACGCAGCAGGAATCCGTCACCATTCTCCACGTAAAAAGGATCATGGCTTGAGTTTGGTGCCCTGTAAATCGGCTATTTGGTTGAACTACCAGGGCGAGCGTTTTGGGCCTACGCCCTTAATTACGGCCTATGACACCCGCTTTATTATCGAACGGATTTGCCAAGAGCCGGTGAAGTATTCCTGGCAGATTATGAATAGAAAAATTGCCTACAAAGAGTTTGCGATATCTGGCTCGGAGTCTAACCCTTTGGTCCGGGACAAAAAATTCCTGAAGTTTATCTACCAGACGCTGATGACAGGCAATAAAAAACTGGTAGAAGAGGTCATTGAGAAATGCGAAGATGTAATCGTAGCCTATTCGGTTGAAGAGCTGGTAGAAAAAATGAATGCCCTTACCGGTGAGAACCATGTGCAATTGGATAAAGTGCAAAAATCTATTGACGATTATGACGCTCAAGTAGCTCTAGGTCCTCAAAAAACCACCGACAAACAACTGCAATTGATACATAAGGCAAGGCAGTACCGAGGAGACAAAGTCCGCACTTGCAATTTTCAAGCCATTAATGATAAAGATGCCTATCCTCTGATTGCTCTCCGAGAGTTTATCCTTTCTAGGAAAAGTCTAGGCGGTATACAGACGGATTTGGAAGGGAAAGTTTTGACCAAAGCCAATGCTAAGGCTAGTCAGGAAACTATTCCGGGCTTATACGCTATTGGCGAGGCGGCAGGTTTTGGGGGAGGAGGCATGCACGGCCGCCGTTCACTAGAAGGGACTTTCCTGGGAGGTTGCCTAATTACCGCTAGAGTGACGGCAAGTGCCATCAAAGGACAACAATTAAACTAGATAATATTTATCAAGTTTTTTGCGATAGATAAGGTAGTATCAAAACCTTTTCTCATGCCACCTAGAAGTATTATTCTGCTACTTGCTTTCGCTGTTTTTTCTTGTCAATCACCTTTGCCTTCAGATTTGACCATTACTAGTATTGAAGAAGCTGGCGTCTATGCTCAGTTAATGGAAAAGCAGGGAAATGAGGACAAGGTTTTAATTGTTTTAGTGCCAGGCTCCAGACCTGGGTTTATCAAGCAAGAAGCGCTGTTTGGATTAGTAAAATCAGGCTATGATGTCTTATCCATTGCTTACTTTGGTTATGCAGATCTAGTCCCTCAACTAGAAGCAGTTCCATTAGAATATTTGAACAATTGTATCGTCTGGGCTCAAAAGCGTTTTCCAAATAGGAAAATCGTACTCATGGGTATCTCAAAAGGAGCGGAATACGCGCTTAGTTACGCTTCCTATTTTGACAGGATCGACGGGCTCATTGCCTATTCGCCTAGCTGCTTGGTGATTCCCAACCATGTGGGTGTGCCGGAAAATAAAGCCTATCACTCTTCCTGGACATTAGAAGGAGAGGAAATACCTTTTGCCAATATTAAAAGGTTTGATGATCCGGCAGGAACACTTAAATATGGTAAATACATAGAACCCATTTTAGCGGATACTGCTATGCTAGATCAATCCATTATTAAAATTGAGCGATCAACTTGTCCTATATTATTACTCTCAGGAAAAGCAGATTCTGTCTGGCCAGCTTATCAGATGAGTTTGATTTTACAAAATCGAGCAATTACGGAAGGACAAAACCAGCGCATTAAACATGTAGCGTATGAAAATTGTGGTCATCAATTATTTTGGTGGGAAGATCGTGTACCTCAAGCTAATGAGGTCGTTACTAGCCAAACTATGCGATTGAGACCCATTAAAAAGCACCGATTCAAATTTGGTGGTACCAACGAAGGCACTCAAAAGGGAATGCTTGCCTCTAGAAAAGCGGCTTTGGACTTTCTGGATCAATTGGAATAACTTTTTTTAGGAGTAAATTTTGAATATCCTTGTCACAGCGGCTATTTTAGAGCCGCATTCCGCTTTTTTAGAAAAACCAATACACAATCATGCGATATTTCATCCTTCTTTGTTTGCCTTTTATCATGTTCTCCTGCCAAAGTACCACTACACCAAGTATTGAAATAGCGACTAAAACAGACTACCAGGATTTGGTCCAACTTTTTAAAGATTGGCGCAGTTTTGAAACACCACCTATGTTAGAGGGAGCGCCGGACTATACCAAGGCAGGCTTCCAAACTCGGAGACCTCAATTTGAGCAGCTACAAAGCCAACTATTAGCCATTGATACTGCCGCTTGGTCTATCCCAGAAAAGGTAGATTGGATGATCGTCTGGGCTGAAATGAATGGCTACGATTTTAATGATCGGATTCTGAAGCCCTGGGAAAGAGATCCCGCTTATTACAAATCTCTCTGGATGTCTAGAAGTGATGTACCTGCTCACGAAGGACCTACTCACCATGCCACCACCGAGATATGGACTTACGATTTTCCGCTTGCTGATGCAGCGCGTACGCAACTAATTGCAGACCTTAAGGTCATTCCTCCTTTAAATGATCAAGCCAAGCAAAACCTTACAGGTAATGCACGCGACCTTTGGGTAGCGGGGATTAGAGATATCAAGAGTCAAAGTCGAAACCTGGAAGCGATTAAATCCAGAGATGGATTAGCCCAAGATCAAGAGATTCTAGGTTTAATTGATGAAGTTATACAATCAACAGATGCTCTAGCGACCTGGTTGGAAGAAAAAGCCCCCAGCAAAAATGGTCCATCAGGTATAGGTAAAGAAAACTATTCATGGTATCTACAAAATGTACACCTCGTACCTTTAACTTGGGAGGATGAAGTGATGATTCTAAGAAGAGAATTAGCTAGAGCATGGTCCTCTCTAAAGTTAGAAGAGCATAGAAACCGAAATCTACCACAACTAGTAGCCGCAGATAGTCCGGAAGCTTATGATAAAATGGCCGAAGCCTCTGCGCAAAGTCTATTAAATTTTTTAGCAGATCAGGACATTGTGACGGTTAAAGATTATTTCGAGCCGGCCTTGAGGGCACACCTTGGTGGCTTTGTACCTAAAGAGACCCGTAACTTTTTCTGGATTACCGCTCACCTAGACCAAAGACCACTCTATTCTCACTTTTACCATTGGTTTGAATTAGCAAGGATGGATACGGAGCCTCATAAAAGTGAAATCCGCAAAGGACCACTTTTGTATAACATTTTTGATTCGAGAAATGAAGGTACGGCTACGGCAGTGGAGGAAATGTTTATGCAGGCTGGTTTATATGACGATAATCCGCGAGTCCGCGAGATCGTTTATATTATGATCGCCCAGCGTGCTGCAAGAGGATTAGGTTCTCTGTACGCGCATGCCAATGAAATGACTAGCGAGGAGGCCGGAGGAATCCATTCTGAATACACTCCTCGCGGTTGGATGAAAACCGAAAAAGAGTTGCTTCTTTTTGAGCAGCATCTCTACTTGCGTCAACCTGGCTACGGTACGAGTTATATCACTGGTAAATATCAACTCGAAGCAGCTATGGCTGATTATGCCAAAGTAAAAGAAAATGCAGCAGTAGCATTCGAGACCAAAGGTTTTTTTGATCATCTCAATAGTATGGGCAATATTCCGATCGCTCTAGGACATTGGGAAATGACAGGAATGGAGGGACATTTGAGTGGTATTTCTGGGAGAAATGAATAGCACACTTATTTGGATTGATCCAAATCTAGGAAAGCAATATTTCGTTGTAAACCACTGAATTTGGTACGTTTTACAGCCGATTTTTTAAAGATTTTCCGGAAAGTCTCTTCGGTGATTTCGAGCCATTCTGATTTACTCATCTCGAGTAAGTCAGGATGTGGCTCAAAGTCCGGTTCCTGATGTCGTTTTGAAAATCGATTCCAGGGGCAGACTTCCTGACAGATATCACAGCCAAACATCCAATTGTCCATTTTTCCTTGAAATTCAGAAGGTAGCGCTTCTTTCAACTCTATGGTCAGGTAGGAAATACATTTGCTACCATCCATGACATAGCCTTCTGCATCAATCGCCTCCGTCGGGCAGGCATCAATGCATTTGGTACAAGTGCCGCAATAATCTTTAATCGGACCATCATAGTCCAATTCTAAATCGATAATTAGCTCGGTGAGAAAGAAATAAGAACCTGCCTTGGGATGGATGAGCAGGGTGTTTTTTCCCACCCATCCAGTACCAGAGCGTTTAGCCCAATCTCTTTCGAGGACAGGAGCGGAATCTACAAAAGCTCTACCAGCTACCGTTTGGCCAATTTGCTGTTGGATATGCTCTAATAGTAGTCTGAGTTTGGCCTTGAGGATGTGGTGATAATCTTTTCCGTAGGCATACTGGCTTATCTTCGGTGCAGTTTCATCCTTTTGTTTTTCTGGATTATGATAGTTGTAGAGTAGGGTGATAACGGACTTCGCACCAGGCACCAATAAGCTAGGGTTGACCCTTTTATCGAAATGATTTTCTAGATAATGCATTTTACCCTGGCGCCCCTCCTTGAGCCAATTTTCCAACCTAAAGGCTTCCTCCTCCATAAACTCAGCTTTGGCTATCCCTACAAAGGAAAAACCCAAATCATAGGCAAGAGACTTGATGATATGACTACGTTGCGCAGTATCCATTTCTAGCTTTTAACTTCCGGCACCAGGAGGAGCAAGGTCTTTTTTATCAGTTTTGGAGCGACCCTCTTTAGATTCATAAGATTTGGCCTGAGCCCAATAGGAACCAATAAGCATCGCAGAGGAAAACAAGGAGGCTAACCAGGTTTTGTGTGGTAAAGCACTTTGTTCTTCCTCCCCAAAGTATTCCTCCAAACGACCATAGGCTTTCAACTCCAATCTTCTGGTATTGACCTGCAATTGAAGCTCCTCGTCTTCAACTATAGCTTTTTCAAAGGCTTGCATTCGCTCATTGGATAAGTTTCCTTGCAAAAAAGCATCGATATCTTCTATAGGTTTAATATCAGTTACTGTTTTATGAGGCGTTTAGTGATTTGTCCTCCCTCAGGATGAATAATTTGAAGATAGTAAATTCCACTTGGGATCGAAAGAGATAGCTGAATTTGATGGGAATTAGAAGATAAAATTTCCTGATGCTGTATTTGCCCAAGTTGATTTAAAATCCTCAATTGAGCTTGACCGGCAAGCTCAGGCAGTTGGTACCTTAGATCAAAGGTTTGACTAAATGGATTCGGTATGATTTGAACCTCAGCAGCTGTATTTAGCAAATTTTCATTACTAGTGGTGGTTTGATCGACGATTTGAAAGGCATCAAATCCAGCTTCCACTAGGTGCTGCTCCCCAAGGTCAGCTGTTTGTACCACCAATTGCATCGTTTCTGATAAGCTAATCAGGTCTTTCAATTCAAAGGTAGAGACTCTCCATTCCTCGGAGTTGGTAGTGATCTGCTCCAATAAAATAGTCGAATCACCATTGCTTAAATAGATGGAGAGGTCATCATTAAGGGTGCTGAAATCGCCACCATTATAAAACCAAGTAGAATAGCTCAGTAAAGGATTCTCATATTGGCTAAGATCAAAAATGGGCGATGACAAAGTGACCGTGCCATTATCAACATCATATTCATTGAAGGCCCCCAATTCATTGTCAGTTACAAATGCAAAGTTGCCATTATCATCAGGATCATCTTCCGCTGGATTGATAACCTCGCCTTCAAAGGCCGTTCCAATGGGTACTTCTCGTTCCCAATCTCCAGTACTTGCATCAGATTCAACGATCCAGCCCTGGTCTGCTGCAAAGCCATCCTGATAGCCTTCTATAAGGGTGACATTGATGATGTCATTATCTTCCAATTTGAGATTTTTGATAAACTGCTCTTGGTAGCCCCATGCTCCAATAGTTACATTGTATACGTTTACAGGTACGCTGTTGAGGATAAAATTACCATTTTCGTCTGCTTGGGCTGTATAAGTCTCTCCTCTACCATAAACGCTGACATTACCAGGAATGCCCGAGCCATCTTCGGTACGAATAGTACCGCTGATTTCGCGGGATTCGAGACTATTCATTTCGATATCTTGGATTGTGATCTCCCCATTTATGAACTCCGTTTCAACAACCACTGGGTTATAGCCCGCTTTATCATAAGTAACCCTGAACGTACCTCCTTCAGAATGCCCGGTTCGATAGCTACCATTTGGGGCGGTTGTTTCAAAATTAGGTGCTGGTGATTGAATGGTGATTTCCACATCATTGAGGGCCAATCCAGTGAGCGCATCAGTCACGATACCTTCTAAATAGGCGGCTCTTTTATAATCTATTTCTAATACAAATAAGCCAAAATTCATATCAGAGGCCAATACCAGACCTGAGGGTAAATAAGGGAAAGCACCCCAACAGCCATCTTGGCTCCCTGTCTTAGGAGTAGTATCATAACCTCCAACTTCAATTAAATTTTCGGGTCGTGATGCATCCACAATTCGGATACCATCTGAATAGTAGGAGATGACCAAAAAGCCATCTTTGTAATGCACATTATGTGGTATGACGCCTGTATTTTCAGTATCGATCGGTCGATAGGTGTCTACCAGTTTGATATCTTCTAGATCTGATATATCGTAGGCATCAATAAAAGCATCTGGTTTTTCATCCGTAGTGAAAAGGTAATTACCATCATCTGATAACCAGACATTATGGGTAAAGGTACGAGTCGTCTGCTGGGTTGCCAATAGGCGAGGGGCCTGCTTGTTGCTGACATCGGTGATGGAAAAGAAACCATCGGACAGATCAGAACTGTAGACGGTATCGCCTCTCACAAAGACATCGTGCGAATACCGAGAAGTAGCAGGGCCTATAAATTGAGGTACTCCAGGCTCCGTAGCTAGATCGACCATCAGCACTCCACCGCCATTGACATTGCAACCCGACAAATAGGCGATCCCATTTTCGTCGATATAGAGATTATGGCATTTTTCAAGGGTTCGCGTATCTCCATTTACGGTGAGAAAGGGCTTCCAATTTGAAAAGGTAATATTTCCGGGTGCTTCGCTCATGTCTATGATTAATAAACCCTCTGTACCACGATCAGCTACCACATAGATATAATCCCCAAACGATTTCATATCGCGCCAAATAGAATTAGGGCCTGGGATATTCGCTACTTCAATCGGGTCTTTTGGCTTATCTATTTCATAGATGATGGTGCGCTCTCGACCACCAAGAATGGCATATTCAAGGCCATTTCTATCTGTAAAGCCCCAAACTTCGTTATAGCTGCGGTCACCGATGTTGTAGTCATCGGTTACAGATAATACAGTTGTATTAAAATTAGAAGCATTCTGTGCTTGAAGAAGAAAAGAAAGGGATATAGAGAGCAACAGTGTTGAAGTCAGTCTAAGCATAGTTTTTGTAATGTGTAACAAAGTAACGATCAAAAAATAACTTATCGATTTATGGCGGAATCTTTTGTCCCAATACTGCGTTAAAAAGCCTCGCTAATGCCCTGCATTAACTACGTTTTTTGCCTTGTCTTGAAACAAAATTTTCTCGGCCAAAATGCGAGACCTATTCTTTGTCCGTTACTAAATAACGCCTTTTTCTGCAAAGTTACAGATCAACGACCATTATTGTTAATCGGCTGACACAAATCATCTTATCATTTTCTCCTGCAATCTTGATTTCCCAAACCTGTAGCTTTCTACCGATACGAATAGGCTTCACGGTACCTGTAACAAATCCCTTGGTCGCAGATCTTAAATGCGAGCAATTTAATTCAATACCTACTACTGTTTTCTTTTCTTCTGGAGCTATACACATTAAACCTGCAACGCTACCTAATGTCTCTGCCAGGGCAGCTGAGGCTCCACCGTGCAGCAAACGCATAGGTTGTACAGTGCGATGATCTACAGGCATTTGGGCTTTTATATAATCATCGCCTATTTCAGTATATTCCATGCCAAGATACTCAGATAAGGTGTTCTGAGAACCGGCCGCTAAGTCTTCAAGTGTGAATTTTCTTTTCCAAATCATACGAAGGTATTTTTAGGAGATTTTTGTTTTAGATAATATTGTTTAATCAAGTAGGCATACCAGGCTACGCCTATGATATAGAGCACTACAGTGATCATGAAGATACTTGAGTAACTAAAATCAGCTTCTCGCATCCTGGAGAAAAGATTCATAGAAATGAACCAACTTCCAGACCAGATAGAAGCATTTAAGGCAGATATGATCTCTTGGTTTCTTTTTCCTACGTAATACATCATGAGTTCAGAAGTCATAGGAGCTGCTGCATTCATGAGTGGCTGTCGGGCGATATAAAAAAAGATAGCGACATAAACCGCAATCGACCAATCTTTATACCATTCCGTAGCTGCGAGCATAAACAAAGTAAAAACAGCTAAGGATTGAAATAAAGTGATGGCTATCCGATACCCAAACTTTCGTTTGATCGAGGGCATCAGGAGAATAACACAGACCACCAAAAAGTAAGTGGTACTACCTAATAAAGAAAAAGTACCTGATTCTACTCCGTGAACATTTAAAAAGAACAAGTTGATAACAGGTATAGTAAAGCCCGCTCCAATCGAGATGATCATCGTGGGTATGACTGCCTGGATGATGGTTTTCCAGTCATATTTTTCCAGGACTTGTCTAAAAGGTACTTTATAGGAAATGTTTTCTTCAATATCAATTTTCCTGACAAAGTATAAACCAAAAAACGAAAGCACCGCTACTGCTTTTAGTACATTTTCTACACTAAAAAGGCTAGGATTAAACCAATGCAAAATATAATTCCCTAAGCCAATTACAGCAATGGTTCCACTAAAAGTGAGAAAAGACAGGGAAAACGCCTCGGAGTGTATCTCCTTTCTACCATTGAGCAGAATGAAAGGAAGAATCGTTACTTGTATACACATATACGACAATCCCCAGGACATCGCCAGAACATTGATCAAGGGATCATAGTGCATTTTAATTGCCCACAAAAGTGCGGTGGCCATAATGGGATTAGCAACGGCCGCCATGTAAAAGAAAGGCTTTAGCCGCCGACCTTTTATATACAAACCAATCGGGAAAGCCAAGCAGAAGACAGCCAAAAATCGGAAGGATAGCACCTCGGCAATTCTGAAATCAGGATAGCCCTCTCCGGCCATATAATAGTTGAGTAACAAGAAAAAAGAAGTGCTTACTACCTGTACAGAAAATTGAACACCAATCGCATACAAGATGTGGGATTCAATACTGCGGTACTGCTTTAGGACGAGTTTGAGTTTATTCATGCTTTTGGTAGCACTTTTGGCTACCCATTTTATCTGCTACCAATTGGGGAAGCTTTGTCCCCGGATCACATTGCACAAAACCAGTAGCTAAAACAAATGGTTCAATCTCGGCAGGAGAAAGCAAAAATACTGGACAGGCACTTGGCCTAGTATGGAATTCATGTAGCAGCCATTGGGTGGCTATAGGATCATCGGACAGAGACATTACGAATAACACATAATTCTTGCGAACAAAAATATTCCCTAAACTAAACGCTAAATGCTCCTGAAAAAAACCATAAGTATGATCTTCGTTATCCTTGTTTTTGATCGTTTGAGGATGGGCCTCCGATGACATTATCCAGGTCAGGTAGTCAAGGATTTTAGGAAATTGATTGGGGGCAAATTGTTTCCAAAAGCCATCTCTGCGCATCCAAGTGAGCTGCCGTTTGGCGTAGCGCCTAGAGTTTCTTTTGATCAGGTCTATCGCGGTATCTCGGTCAATATTTCCATCAAAATAGTCGAATAGTTCTTGATAACCAACAGTTTGAAGGGAGGTTTGTTGTTTAAATGGGTGTAGGGTTCTAGCTTCTGCTTCCAGACCTTGTTCGAGCATGAGATTCACTCTTCGATTGATGCGATCGTACAGGGCAGCTCTTTCCCAGGACATTTGCAGGTAGATACATTCAAAAGACCTGCCCGCAGTTTGTTTTTTGAGGAAATAGGAGAAAGCTTGCCCACTTGCCCGATAAACACTTAAGGCCCGAATGAGACGATGTGGGTTGCCCAAATCTACTTTCTGAGCGTAATCTGGATCGACTTTTTTAATCTCCAATTGTAAAGCTTCGATCCCTTTTTCTTGATAAAGTTGCTCGAGTTCGTAGCGAATAGCAGGGTCTACTTTTGGAAAGCTATCTAAACCTTGACAAACAGCATTAATAAAAAGTCCTGAGCCACCAGTA
Organism: Saprospiraceae bacterium; assembly: GCA_042095835.1. Taxonomy (GTDB): domain Bacteria; phylum Bacteroidota; class Bacteroidia; order Chitinophagales; family Saprospiraceae; genus DATFKA01. The sequence continues at coordinate 13,409 of JBELML010000050.1, read as the reverse complement.
AAAATGACAGTGTCTTGATTTTCAAAGAGTTGATCTAATAATTCAGTTGCTTCTCTTTCAAAATCTCCTACACTATACGAATCTCTTATAGATAAAGAATCAATAAAATGGTGATCAGCTGCTGCCAACTCTTCCGTAGTGGGTTTGGCGGTGCCGATGGTCATTTCCCGATAGAATTGCCGGCTGTCGGCAGAGACGATGGAGGTATTGAAATGCTGGGCAATCTTGATGGCAAGACTAGTTTTACCGCTAGCCGTTGGGCCACCAATTACAATTAAGAACTTTTTTTTATCCAGCATGAAACAAAAATAGTATTAATTTTGCGGACATTTAAATATAGGAGCAGTATGACCAAAGCGCAATCTCACAAAATGCCTTTTTATACAGGCGTGTTTTATTATTTGGTGCGACCAATTGCTCGAATTGGTATCTGGATGTATTATCGGAAAATATTCCTTTCGCATACAGATCGCATTCCAAAAAATAAGCCTGTTATTCTTGCTGCTAATCATCCCACTGGATTCATGGAACCTTGTGTGATGGCAGTCTTCATGTGGCGACCACTATATTTTTTGGTCCGAGGAGATTTTTTCAGAAAGCCTATTTTTAATTTCTTGATGCGCTCGCTCAATATGATTCCAATTTACCGTAAGCGAGATGGTAATTTTAGAGACCTCAAAAGTAATTATACTTCCTTTGCTGCCTGTTATGCTGCTTTAAAGGAGAATCGAACGATTATGATTTTTCCAGAAGGGTCCGCAGTTCATGAAAAAAGATTGCGCCCTATCCATAAAGGGATATCTAGGCTGGCTTATGGTGCTTTTCAGCAATATCCAGATTTAGAGGACCTTTATATTGTACCAGTTGGTGTGAGTTATACCTATTCTGAGCGACCTCGTTCGGAGATGATGGTCAGCTGTGGAGAAGCCATTAGTGTGAGAAAGTTGATCAAGGATTCTGATAATCATTTTGCTCGTTTTGACAGAGCCTTAAGAGGGGAACTGACAGAACGAATGATGGACAACCTAGTGCATATTAAAGATCAAAAAGATGAGCCTTTGGTCGAACACCTTCAGCAAATCAAAAGAGGCAAAGTCGCTTACGAATCCGTTTTTCCTGTATTATCACGAGAAGATGCCCTCTTAAAAGCTGATCGAAGCATTGCTAATCCAATCGATGAATGGCCGGAAGACCAAAAAACAAGTCTCCTAAAAGAGTCGAGTAGCTTATTATCAGAACTAGAAAAAGCTCAGATACCTTTAAATATTTTTGCTAAAGACAGCAAAGTAAGTGCATGGCGAGTTTTGGCTTTGATATTGTGGGCTATTCCAGTGTGGGTGGGCTATGTCTTTGTCTTTTTGCCAGCTCAATATGCCAAGCGCATTGCTGATCAGAAGGTCAAAAGAACGGAGTTCTATTCTCCTATTTTGTTATCTACTCATCTTGGAATTTTCCTCATTTTTTATACTATCCTCTTTATTACAAGCCTGGCTTTTTCCAATTTATGGATTTTCGCTATTGCTGTAGCTTTGGGTTTATTGGCTTTTGGCTCTCTTTGGTGGCGAGAGGCGCTACAGCAGCATACCTGGGCAAAACGCTACCAGAAACAAAGCGAGGATTGGAAGGAAGATCTATCTAAGAAGTATCATAAAATACTGACTCAAATCGCTAAAATGTAAGCAAAGATAGTACAGTAACAAGGAATTATTTCTCCATTCATTATGTTGTAAGTGGTGTAAAAGAGGAAAACCCTTGTTTTGTATTGTATGGCCGATTTTGCTTATGTATCTCACAAAAGTCTGGTTATTGCTATCGACCCCCTAAAGAAAAAGGTCGTCTGGCGTTGTGCACTTGGTACCTACTTAAGAGAGGAGGCCAAGCAAAATCCAGTAATTCACGTGCAAAAAGTCTCTGATAAAGTAGTAGCAGAGTGGGAGGGAGGCATAGCTTTTATTGACCCCCAAAAAGGCAAGGTGATAGGGTACCAGGCTCCCATACTATTTTAGTGCCAAAACCTATTGTACAACAATTTTCTGGACACTTCTTCTTCGCTCCACAATAATCTCGGCGAAATATATTCCTTTCGGCCAATGAGCAGTAGGGACTTGTATAGATTGTTGGTGGATTTGATCATCAATCATCAACTGACCAGTGCTATTTTGAACGCGTAGTCTCCAGCTACCAAAATGCTCATTTTGTTGAATACGCAGCCAATCATGTGCCGGATTTGGATAAATTTCTACACCTGATAAATCCTCGTATCCGCGTGTACTAGTGATGACAGGAGCAGTATAGCCCGTTTCATATACGCTAAGTCCTCCGCGTTCATTTCCGACAACTAGATCGTAGGTTCCGTCTAGGTTGAGATCGGCCAGCGCAACAGTGGTGCCTTCTCCTACCTTTATATTACCGACGGACTCGGCCTCTAGCCTGAGTTGTGTCAGGCTTCGATCTTCGGAGGCGTACAAGCTTAGAGAGCCTTCCTCAGAACCAGTTAATATATAGGCTTTGTCGCCCCTATAAAAGACCTGAGGCGTGCTATTGCCTACTAAGAAACCCGCACCTCTAGTATTTATCCCGCCAAAGCGATCATCATCTGGAGTAGCATTGAACTGGGGCTGGTGACCTGCGCCTATATTTTTGAAATAGTTGACATTTCCGTTTCGTTCACCAATGATTAAATCAGCTAAGCCATCAAGGTCTACATCTGCTACTGTTGGATAGCTTGCTAAGCCAACATCAATACCCATATAATTAGCGATCCAATTATTAATTTGCAAACCATTGCGTGGGCCAGCAGTATTTTCGCCATAAAAGAGGGTCCCAAAAGTTTCACCGACCAAAATATCTAGGTCTCCATCATCGTCCATATCGGCAAAAGTGGGACTAAAACCGTAAGCATCAGGTACAAATTGACTTAGACCTAAATAATCTTCATCTACTAATTTAAAAACCGGAGCACTATCTTCACCAACGTTCTCAAATAGATGTAGGGAACTAGTGAATTGTCCTTCGTTGATTAGATCAAACTGGTTGCCTACGACCATGTCTAACTTTCCATCGCCATTATAATCTATGAAAGCAGGATAAGCTTTCGTGCCTATATCGATACTTTCGCCAACTAAAAAGTCTTTTTGTTGGAGCTTATAACTTATAGCACCACCTTCTTCTACTTGGGTTTGGTAGTACCACAAAACTTCTTTGTCCTCTGATCCTTGTCTAAGATTTGGTGCAGCCAGGAGGTCTTTTATTCCATCTTGATTAATATCTACTGCGAAGCTTGCTGGAAAAGTGGGCAACTCTACCGGAGCATTGATATTGGGAAATTGCTCGTTTTGTGCACTCATCCAAGCGTTTTGGCAGTCTCCTGCATTGGTCAACATATTGAGGTTGTTGAAAGATAAATCACCTAATACAATATCCATATCATCGTCTTGATCAGGGTCGAAAAGCATAACGGTACTTCCTGCGTGCCTGAAATTAACAGCAATAGCTCCGGCCTCTGGCGAAAAGCAATCTCCGGCTTGGGGTGCTAAATCGACCGTAGAGGTGATACCGTTTTCAAAAAAGCCACCCCAGCAGCCATCTTCTAAAACGTAATCTAAGTTATTCAGGCCATTGCCATTTTCTACAGAAGTGTTTCTGTACCATTCGACATAGCCACCAGAAATGTTGAAGGTTACAATATCTAAATCGCCGTCACAGTCTACGTCTTCAATAGCGGGGTAGTCGATTTTACTTACAAATATTTGTAAACTGTTCCCTGAGCTAGAAGGGAAAAAAGCTAGATTGAAAGCTACATCAAATTGTACCCTTTCAAAACTCAGTTGACCGTTCTCGCGACTACCAGTGTAGACCACAATACCATCAATCCCAGGTATATCCGAATACGAAAAAATATCGGGAATATCATCTCCATTATAATCTCTCACCAACATCCAATTATCTACCTCAGGAAAGCCTTTTAAATAGGTAGAATCATAGGTATAGGCAGGAGTGCTACCATTTCCACTGTAGATATAGGTCAATTGAACGTTTCCTGTTCTATCAAAAATATGAAGATCCATAAATTCGTCTCCGTTCAGGTCAATGGCCGATACCTGTGGGCAATTAAGCCCTCCGAGCCAAGGCGTTTGCATGAAATCATCACCTAGTTGAACGGGATAAGATTTGGGTACAAAAGTCTGCGCGAGAATTAATTGAGCTGAAAAGAGGAATAGAAAAACTAATCCAAAAGATAAGAAATGGTCTCTGCTTTGCTGCTGCATGGGTGAAGAATAAAAGTGTCTGAGAAATATAGTTGAATTCAATTTGAATTACAAAATCCCTTTGTAAAGTGAATTACAGTATGGGCGTTTATGTCATATTATAAACAATTATAATGCCAAATAAGCTGATAGCCAGCAAGGAATGTATTTTTAATCCACTCTAGTATTAAAAAAAAGTTAGGGAATACGTCGAATGATAGTTGAACTCCTGAAAAGATGTATTTTCGTGCCGTTTAAAAAAGAAACATTAACTATTAGATAAAACCAGAGTAATGAAGAAGTTATTACCAGTATCATTTTTAACTATTTGCCTAGTACTTTTAGGTTCTAGTTTTGTATCTGCTCAGACCAGCACGGTAGTCGCTTATGTAGATGGCGACAAAATACTAAGCGAGTTGCCTGCTAAGCTTGAAATGGATAAGCAATTAATAGCACTAAGAGAAACGCTTGAAGCAGATTTAGCAGAGAAAGAAGCTGCCTTCCAAGCCTACGTGCAGGACATTCAAGATAAAGTTAAGAATGGGGAGTTATCTCCGAAACAAAGAGCAGAGGAGGATCAAAAGATCAAAGATCAAAGGCTGGAATTGCAAAAAGAAGCGATTGTTGCTGACCAAGAATTGGGTAAAAAAGAGCAAGAACTTACGCAACCTATTGTCGATAGTTTCAATGCTGCTCTAGCCAAAGTCGCTCAAGAAAAAGGCTACGCCTATATCGTCGATAAAAAGCTATTCCTCTATCTAGGAGGTGGTATCGATGCTACTGAAGATGTGAAGGCGGCGATGTAATATCGGCCAAGTAAGAGGTAAGGTGCTAAATCATTGTTGAATACCAATGATTTAGCACACTTATACCTGAGTTTAATAAGGTTTACTCGTTTAGGACTCTAAATTGACTCTAGGTGTACGACCTTGTGCACCATGACTTTTCAAGAAGTCGACGACTTTATGGCTGTGGGCAACATAAAGAACTTTGCGATTATCTCCGTTGGTGGCATTTACATCTGCTCCAGCTTCTACTAGTAATTTAACGGTTTCAAAATTATCAGCTCCCAATGCAACCGCAATATGAAGTGGGCTGTCTCCAGCATCATTTTTTTGATTAATCAGCGCCAACCTTTTGAAGTCAGGTTGAATTTTTGCGTAGCCGACGAGTAATTCTTTTACGAGCTGTTCTGCTGTATCCTTATTTGCTGCTAAGTGAAGATAGGTGTTCCCCGCTAACAAAACGGAATCCATTCGAGCTCCATATCGAACTAGTTCATGGAGGATAGCAGGAAATTCCTTTTCAATGCTTGTTTGTACAAATTTTATGGTATTGAATTCAGCTCCTTGTTTCAACAAATAATGTAAGATTTCTATTTGGTTCCCTTCCACAGCTCCTAGGGTAGCCGCATTGGAATCTGCTCCCTGTTGTACTAACTCCTCAACAACCTTCAATTGGCCATCTCTCCTGCTAGCTTCATTAAGGTGCTTGTTTAAGTCAGCATTGAACATGATAAATACCTTAAGCATTTCCCCGTTTCCATACTTTAGATGTACGCCTAAACCTTCGGTAGCTTCTGCTTTTTGTTCGTCATCAGGTTGGATCCGCTTGAGCATTAAACGAACAATTTCGTTGTTTAAATTTTTAACGGGCAATTCAAGTAAGCCTCTTGGGTCTGCGCCATTTTGTAAAAGTATATCTACAATTGCGGTGTTTTGTAGCTCCAAGGCTAACTCCAGATACCATCTTGGTGTAGCGTCAGCTCCCTTTGCAATCAAATACGCTACTAATGGTGGATTTTGATGCTGAATAGTTCCCATCATAGCAAGTGCAGGATTACCCTTTTGGTCTACCAGAATACGAACGCGAGATTCAATTCCTGTGGAAGCTACCTGAGATAATTGAAGGTTAGGATCAGCCCCTGCGGATAAAATGGTTTCTAAAAGCGCATCTTGATCATACAGTAATGCTTCTGCCAATGCCCGATCAGCGTCTCCATTGTAATTCGTCAGGATATTTTCCAATAAATCTCGATTGCCTTGTTGAATGGCAAAACTCACAGCTGGCACCGGCCGCGCTCCATACGTCAAACAGGCTATAATACCTACATCCCAGGCGGCTTCAATAGCAATGAAGATCGCTTCAGTGGCTATAGCACCTCTTACCGGCCAACCAATGGATAAGCCTTGTTTTAGGATATGTTCATTTCGATTATTGATGGCAATTTCCAGTGGTTTTACCTCTTTAATCTGTCCATTGCTAGCTACCAAAATGTCAAAGAGTTCATTGTCATTTTGCAGGGCTGCGGCCTGAAAATTACTGTTATCGGGTGTAGTCGTTGTTCGTAGAATACGCAATATATCCTTAGCATCTTGAGCAATTAATTTATTCATTAATTCCGGAGTACCTACCGCTTGACCAATACGGACCATGTCTTCGATAGCTTGCAAATCCTGCTTGCTATAAGCGATATCTAAGGCTTTGGTACTTGCCACAGCTTGATGATTTAAAAGCGCCTTCAGAAGTGGGTGATTAGGCCCTAAACTTACTGCACTTTCTACATAGTTATTACCATCTGCTAAATCAAACTTATCCGTAATCTTACTTAACAAGGACGAATCCCTATTTTGTATAGCCAAAAAGACCCCTGATGCTGGATTGGTTGGCAGTAAACCTGTTTGGTCCTTAGTAATCAATAGACTATCCACAAGTAGATAGTGTTTTAATTCTCCTGCGGCCTCTAAGAATGATATGGTTTGACCTTTCAACCTAGGTATTCTACTGGTCTCAGGTACAGTAACTGAATAGTTGGGATTGGCTCCACCTTCAATAAGTAGGGTAGCCATTTGGGAGACAAGAGGAGTGTCTTCCCCTGCGTTTACTATGGTGTCCAAGATCAGCGTTCTTAAAGCATTGGAAGCCTTGGCTGTGTATTGATTTTTATTGGTTTTGAAAAGGTATTCAAGTAAATTTATGCTCTTATTGGCTATGGCATAACTGATGGCTGCTTTAGGTTTTGCTTTAAAACTTAAACAGGCTTTTATGATCTTTAACCAATTGGAGATACTTAAATTAGGATCGAGTGCTATGGCCTTGGTCAAGGCGTAAGTAGCATCGCCTCCATTGTAGCGCTCAGGGAAATCAGAGATTGATCTTGCTTCTTCGTATTTAGCTCTAGATTCATCTCATTATCAAACAACTGAATTTTACCTGTATAAGCATCTGTATTAGGATCCTGATCTGTAGGCCCGTCTAGTTGTAGAACTCTTAGCTTACTAGAAACCATCCTGGCACCACTTAATAGGGTGTCCAAACTGGACTGTAGGTTAGATTTATTAATTGACATTATTATAGGTTTAGGTATAAAGCCTTGCGCAAAAAAGCTCCATTGAAGTACCAATTATTGGTAGAAGCATTCTTAAACAATTGCTTTACAAAACTTGCATTGTATTGATTCTTGAATTTTAATTCTTTATGCAATACAAAGACGGTTCAAATTTTAATCTATTATAGCGTGCTAATGTGGAAGGGAAAAAATGGGTTTTGTTTTAGATTTTGATTCTAATTAGAAAATTGTTTCGATTTAGTTTTGATATTACTCCATAAAAATATATATTATTTTCAATAATGTCAAGTTTATAGAAAATGATTTCTAATAAAGTGTATTAATTGAAAATCATTCAAACTTGCAAAGCTGGATAAAGTCTGTATGTAATGAAAGTGCCTGCTAGGTTGGTGTAAACAAACTCTTGCTTTTTGCTAAGTTTAAAGGTTTAAAGAATAATCTTATTTTAAGCCCCCAACAAGCAATAAGAATGACAATGGAAAATACTAGCCTTTCTCAAAGAGGAAATGAGCAAGCTGAGAATCCAGCAAGAATAGATTTTGAGATCTTCATGGAAGCTATTCAGAACATTTATACACCTATTGAAAACCCAGATGGCACCTTTCCCTTAAATGTTGCTGAAAATAATTTGAGTGCTCCTTTAATCAAAGCACAACTGACCTCCCTCCTGCAACAAAAAGAGATACCCGATTGGGCTTTGGCCTATACTAGTACTATGGGGCACCCGGAAGTAAGGACCGTAATCGCACAATTTATGGAAGAATACCTCTGTCAATGCCCTATTGATTCTGACCACATTGGCTTGTCTGCTGGGGCTGCTGCTATTATTGAGGTTTCTTCTTTTGTTTTGGCGAATCCTGGTGATGTAGTGGTTATACCAGCTCCAGCTTACCCCACTTATACCAACGATTTGGGTATCAAAAGTGGAATGCAACGTCATGATTTACCTACCCACTTCGACTTGCATGAAGTTGGATCAAAGGCGCCTTTAAGTATAGATTTACTAGAAAAAGCTTGGATGGACTTGCATGCGCAGGGGAAAGGTTTTAAAATCTTGTTGCTAACCTCTCCCGATAATCCCACCGGTTGTCGATACACAGCAGCTCAACTTCGAAGCTTTGCAGAATGGTGTGTCCAACGCAAGATCCACTTGATTGTCAACGAAATTTATGGACTTTCCTTGATGGATACACCAGATAATGATAAGGAAACCTACGTTTCCTTTGCGAAAATAATAGGGGAGTTTCAGAGTGATTATCTACACCTTTGGTATGCCTTTTCAAAAGATTTTGCGATGTCGGGTTTTAGAATTGGTGTTGTCTACTCAATGAATGAAGCTTTTCTTAGAGGCTATGCCAATACCAATGTGCCTCACATGGTTTCCAATCTCGCACAGTGGGCTTTGGCTGAGCTTTTAAAAGATTCAGCATTTGTAGATGCCTATCTCACCGAAAACACAAGACGACTCAATCAGAGCTATCAATTCATGATTCAATGTCTAAAGCAGCTAAAAATACCTTTTCTACCAAGCAAAGGGAGCTTCTTTGTTTGGGCTGATTTTTCAAAATATCTTCAAGAAAATACGGAGGAAGGAGAACAACAACTTTGGTTAGACATATACCACAAAACCGGAATCCTTTTAACACCAGGTATAGGTTTTGGTCACCCTAAAAATGGTTTGTTTAGAATAGTTTTTACGGCAGTGCCGCTCAGTCATTTGCAAGTAGCCATGACGAGGTTAAGCAATTTTCTTAAAGCTTAAGTAATTTATTCTGGGTGTATCAAAGTTCGCAGAATACTAACTTTCAATGTAAGAGAAAGCACACCAGTCTATTGCGCTTACTTTAAAAGTCCCCGCTTCTTGAAGTCCAATAGAATTTCACCAATGACCATTTTGGACACTCTCTTACCTAAAACCCTGGTGCCAGGACCATTCCAAAGTTTGACCGCTTGCCTAGAAATCCATTTTGAAAAGAAATTCCCCTTTTTAAAGTGTTGATCCATTAGGTTCTTTACATAAGATCTGGTTTCTTCAGTATGATGATCGACCGTAGTCTGATTCGTAGTAAAGAAGTACTTAGCAATCTTTCTAATCCTTTTCTGGATAAGTGGATCTAGGTCTATAATTGTTTGAGGGTCTAGTGTTGGCTTTGGAGGCTCCTTTTCATAGGGATCATAGAATAGCTCCCTACTCATAGCTTCTATACCTAAGTCCGGTATGATTGGGTAAGCACCTGCTTTGCCCTCCTCATCATGTTTTACAAAGAAACGATTGTGGCGGGCGTCGCTACCATCAGCTTTCCAGTCTGAAAAGAAGCTATGCTCGCTGGCGTTTTTGATATTGATACTAAGGTGCTTACGCAAAAACCTTTGGCAGTTGCGGCGACCTAAGAGGTAGTCATGTTCTCTAAACTCTCTTGAAAAGAAACCACCGAATCCATCTAAAGCACCGCTCGCAATAGGGTAGGGATCATTCTTCTTTTTTGGGAAGATCATTTTTCTTTTGTGATCACTAGAAAGACCTTGTACGATCTCTCTTTCTTTGACCATTGCCTGAGCGCGTATAGCGCCTAAGAGGCTTGGTAATAATTCAATGACATTACTTGGATGCCTGATCTCTTCTTCTTTGGGTTCTTGTTTTCCAAAGTTAGGGAATGGATCAATCATGATGACTGCATGGTTGTCTCCCTCATAAGCACATCGCTCTTCCAAAGCTTTAATAATCTCTCCGAAGGGTTCATTATTGACCGTGCCACCATCAACAGCGACCAAATTGAAGGGGTTGGATGATGATTGAATCTCTACCGCCTGGACTTCTGGATCGTCCTCAGAGTGTTCGATGCCAAACATTCTGTAGACCATGTTTTTGACATAATCCAAATGAATGCCCTCCAGCTTGCGAGCCTTGAGGCCGATTGGGAAAGCGCCAGTGGCTTTAGCACAATCCAATAATAGGTCCTTCAAGGATTCATTTTCAGGATGAAAAGGTACCGTGTGTTTTGGGGTACCTGTCCCATCTAGGTCAAGTTTGAAATGGGCTACTCCTTTATGAAGATACATTTTATGCGCTGGCAACTGATCTGCCTCGTTTTGCTCTTCTTGTTTTTTCTTTGATTTCTTTTTATCAAAAAAATTGACCGCAATCGGTATCCCCCGTAAGGAAGTGATCGTCAGGATCACCTCCATATCTTTTGCAATATAAGGAGGAAGTTGATCGGTCTTAAATAGGTGACGGGCTCTATCTGCAATTTGGTCAATGGCAGTAGAGTTTAGTAGAGAAGGCAACTCTCCGATCTTCTCAATATCAGAAGTATCTAGCAACTGTTCAATAGTGAGTAGGTCAGTAGCATTGTCGTTTAGATTAACCCAAGAATCGTACAGCCGTTTTTTATTGGGATCCCACTCTTTTAGATTCACGCCCTCGAATAGTCCTAATGCGGTAATAGCTGCGGTCATTCCACCTGCGGAGGAACCACCCATTACGTCAATGACCACATCATGCATAGGAATGGAAGGATCGTACTCCGGGTGATCTTCACCTAATTCTTTATTCTTGTCTTTGGCTTCTTGCCAACGTTGCAGGGTTTCTAGTAAATAATCCATTACTCCTGCAGTATAGGCACCAGCTGAAACAGCTCCCGCCATCGCGATTCCAAGATGAAAAACTTTTGATTGACTTGGCATTTGTTAAGTGATGAAGTTTTGAAGTATTGCTATTGTAATATAGAGTAGCAGTATGATGATGACTAGTTAATAGAAATAACAACTCCAAGCCCAATGGTATTTCTATTTGATATTGGATCTGAGATTATTCTTGGATCAACTTGCATGCTCAGATCATCGCTGATGTCGAAGTTGATGAGGTGACCATCTACGAAAGATTCTATGGCAATCACTCCATATAATAAGATAGTTCCCATGTAGGAGAGTTGAGTATAGCGATCATAGGTGTCTCGGAAAGTACGCAAAGAGGTACTGCTGAGACCGTTATCTGTGAATTCATGCGCTTCACCAAGCAATTCTAATTCCAAAGCATCACGGAAGCGCCGGTATAAATCTTGATTATAATCAATCGCATAATACAGACCACCAATCGCACCATACACTAGCGGAAGCTTCCACCATCTGCGATTATAAAGTTGCCCCATACCTGGTAAAATCAGAGAGTATTTGATCGATTTACTAGGAATAGGTTTATTGAACTCGTCGTATTTGAAAAAACCTTTGGTATTGACCTGCATATTGATCGAGTCCCTTGGAATAACTGCTTCCTGTCCTAGGCTTAGAAAAGCAAAGGAAAACACCAAAATCAAACTTAATAGAAGTTTCTTCATAATTTAATAAACGTAACTGGGCCCGATTTTGTGTCTTGAAGAAGTAGATTAATTGATATCATCGATGATGTCTAAGTAGTCCAAAATTTGATTAAGTTGGGCACTATCTTCGAATTTGAGTACAATCTTGCCCATACCTTTTTCCTCTGATTGTAGTTGTACACTGATATTGCCAGAACCTACTTTTTCTCTCAATTTATCTTGTATTTTTTGATAAACGGGAGGAAGGTTATTAGGTTTTTTGGCCACTTTTTTCTTAGATGAATTAGCGATTAGTTTATGAAGTTCGGACTGGTTGGGAGGCCTCAATTTAGATAGGAAATTTTTAGCAATTCTGCTCTGCTTCTCTTTGTCAGACACTTCGGCTAAAGCTTCTGTCTGCTCTAGGTTTAATTTTCCATCCAGGAACAAATGGCGGACCTCCGTTGCTAAATCTTTTTGGTAGGCCGCGCTTTGAAAAAATTCAATAATTTCCCGAGCATCTGATTCAAAAATATCCTTTTCTATCAATAAGCCCGCCAATTTATTTTGAGCAAATTGTTCATCTACGGTGACTAATAGATTGGCTTTTTCAGCATCTAAAAGCCCCTTGATCCAATGCTCTTGGGCTGTAGAAAAAAGCTTAGCGTAGATGTCGTTTTTATAAATGCTAGCTCTTTTTTCAGCTTCTCTAACGGAGAGGTTTTCTGTAATGATCTCCTCACAAAGTTGGTCTTGCAAATTGACTTTGTCTCCAATTCCTAAAATGGCTTTAGCGTGCCCCATAGAGATGCCGCCATCTCTTAATTTAGATTTAGGCAAAGCACTCAATTTTAGTAATCGAATAAAATTGGTGATAGTCGCTCTACCTTTTTCAACACGTTTAGCGAGTTCCTGATGAGTGAGTTCAAACTCAGTCATTAAGCGATCGTAGGTGATGGCGATCTCCAGAGGATTGAGGTCTTCTCGGTATAGGTTTTCCACCAATGCCATCTCTGCCATCTCCTGATCTTCAGGGGTACGGATATAAGCTGGGATCTCTGTCAGACCAGCTATTTGGCTAGCTCTCCATCTCCGCTCTCCAGAAATAATCATGAAAGCTTCATACTGCTCATCAGCACGGACGGTGATGGGCTGGATTACACCAAACTCCTTAATGGAATCTGCTAGTTGTTGTAGGGCTTCCTCTTCAAAATCCTGCCGTGGCTGGTATTTATTAGGAGAAATCTGCTCAATAGGAACCATCATGAAGTTCTTTACCAAGTCCTTCGGGTCCTCTTGGGAGACATTTCGCAAAACAGAGGATACCCCTCCTTTACGTGGGGGCGTTTTACGAATGCCACTATCACTTAATCCTTTACGCAGATCACTTGAGGCGGTCTTTTTGCCAAGCTTTGCTTTCAACTTCTTAGGGTCAACCTTTGCCATACTATTATATACATGATGATTAGAACCTAAAAGTAAAGAATTCCAGCAGAAATTTATAGAATGAGTTATTTA
>JBELML010000049.1:0-38460 GCA_042095835.1 Saprospiraceae bacterium | reverse complement strand
TTTTTATCTTAAGTAACGGACATAGAATAAGTCCTGTATTTTGATCGAGAAGATTTTGTGCCAAGACAAGGCAAAAAACGTAGATAATGCAGCGCATTAGCGAGGCTTTTTAACGCCGTATTGGAACAAAAGATTCCATCAAAATCAGTAAGTTATTTTTTGGCTGTTACTAAACCTCTACAACCAAAGAAGTATGAGAATATTGACCTTTTTCCTTATCGCCGGAGTAATACTCTCTTGCACTCCTCCAACCTACGATTTAATCATCAGAGATGGTCTTGTCTTTGATGGTAGAGGTGCAGAAGGAACCATCACCGATATTGCTATTAATGCTGACAAAGTTGTCAGAATCGGCAACCTGGGTACGGCCCAATCTACTAGGGAAATCAATGCCCAAGGTTTGGTTGTATCTCCAGGGTTTATTGATATACACACCCACCTTGATCCTATTTTACGTTTATCCAATTGCGAAAGTCATCTGCGGCAGGGTGTGACTACAGCATTAGGAGGTCCAGATGGAGGCGGACCTTGGCCTTTCGATGCCTATTTAGATACCCTAAATGCGATAGGTGTAGGCATGAATGTGGGTTTTCTTGTGGGACATAATGTGGTGAGGAGTAATGTGATGCAATTAGATAATCGACCGCCAAGTCCGACAGAATTAGAAGCAATGAAAAGTCAAATTGCCTTAGCTATGGAGCAAGGAGCTTTTGGAATTTCCACCGGACTAAAGTATCTGCCAGGTACCTTCTCTAAGGTAGATGAGGTCATTGATTTATCCAAAGTCGCAGCAGATTATGGGGGCTTCTATACCTCTCATCTTCGAGAAGAAGGTCTAGGTTTGTTAGCAGGTGTACGCGAAGCAATACAAATTGCTCGCGATGCGGGGATACCTGTCGTTTTGACCCATCATAAAGTTGTTGGCAAACCCATGTGGGGCGCTAGTAAAAAAACAACGGCCTTGGTCGATTCCGCTCGATTAGCAGGCTTAGATGTGCGAATCGATCAATATCCCTACACCGCAAGCCATACCGGGATTGGCATTTTAATTCCAAGCTGGGCCAGAGCAGGAGGAAATGGTGCATTCCGTCAGCGGATTCAGGATCCGCTACTACGCGATAGTATCAAACAGCAAATCTTATTCAATATTATCAACGATAGAGGCGGCGCTGACCTGAAGCGGGTCCAGTTTTCTAGAGTCCGTTGGGATTCTACTTTGGAAGGAAAGACCCTTTATGATTGGTGTATCAAAGAGGGTTTAGAACCTAGCTTAGAAAATGGGGCCGATCTAGTCATTCAGGCTCAATACCGAGGAGGTGCAAATTGTATTTTCCACGCCATGGACCAAGATGATGTTAATCGCATTATGCAACACCCTTACACCGCCATAGCTTCTGATGGTCGCTTGAATGAATTAGGCGATGGTCACCCACACCCAAGGGCTTATGGAACCTTTGTTAGAGTATTGGATAAATATGTGAAACAAGATAGTGTGCTGAGCCTACCAGAAGCTATTAGGAAAATGACCAGCTTACCTGCGGAGCGTATGGGCTTGGATAATCGAGGGTTGATTAAAGTCGGTTATCAGGCAGATATTACCATATTTGATCAGAAAGAAATTAAAGAAATGGCCACCTTTACCCATCCACATCAGTATCCTAAAGGCATTGAGTACGTACTAGTCAATGGTCAATTAGCGATTGAAAAAAGCGTCTTTCAAGGCATTAAGGCTGGAGCTGTTTTATTGGGGCCTGGTAAAAAGCATAACAAGCCCAACGTCCATGATGACTAGTCGATAAAGGAATAGTCTGCTGGGAGGAAAAATTCGAGCAGCGCTGCTTTGTAGAGGATAGGTAGCCGATAGGAAAAGGTCGCCAAGCAATTGTTGAAAGTCTAGCGCCCCACCTTTCTCTTAAAGCTTTTAATGTGAAATCCCGAGTGGCCACTGATGAATTGACCTCAGGTATAGAAAAGACCTCCAGCTTAATATGTGGAAGATTAGAGGAGGCTATGGCTAAGACATAATCTGGATGTTTCAGCACTTGACCTTGGTAGATTTGCCCAGTCTGCTGGCTTAATACCACAAATCGGGATGCTGAGTTAATGGACAGGATCTCCAATTTTTTGGGACGAAAATAGCGTTTAGCCTGAGTACGGAACTCAAGTTTATAAACACTTTCTTTGATGGCCCAACCGATCCAAATAGCAAGATTCCTATCTAGTATTTGCTGATCTAAGCTCGCTATCTCCTTAGGACTAAAAACCTTTTTTACATATCGATCCCGGTGGCTAGCAGAGGGCCATTGTATAGCCCTGAGGTCGACAATATCTACTCCAATCACGTAGCGGTTAATTTGGAGATGATGGCGACAGCATCTTTTACAGTAAGCATTTTTTCCGCCGAATCGTCATCAATCTCTATATCAAATTCGTCTTCAGCATCAATAATGATATCCACAAGATTGGAGGAGTTGACTTTAAGGTCATTTAAAAGGTCCGTTTCTTCGTTGATTTTGGCAAAAGCTTCTTGGTCTTGAACATAAGGTTCAATAATTTTTTTGAGCTTCTCAATGATTTCGTTTTGATCCATTGTTTATGGTTGATATTTTTTAAATAATACACAAGAGTTGACGTCACCAAAACCAAAGCTACTTTTTGCGATGATAGTTGGTGCTACCTCCAGGGTCTGATTCGGGATAGCGGATGAGGCTATATTTTTCTCTATTTCCGGGTGTAAGTCCTCGCAGTTGATGGTCCCATGCAGAAAGCCTTTATACAATTCTAAAATAACGGCCACACTTTCTATTGCACCGGCAGCACTGAGGCAATGCCCAATCATAGACTTCAAGCTACGTATAAAGGGAAAGTTATCTCCTTGTCGATCTAAAGCCTTGCACCATTGTTCGACCTCTGCGGGATCAAACATGGTAGAGGTGAGGTGTCCTGAGATCGCATCTATTTCTTGAGCATGTACTTGGGTATTGCTTAATGCCTGTTGTATGCAGCGTACGATAGCTCCTTTATTCGGTGCTGTCATGGTGCCTCCTTGTCTTTGTCCTCCAGAATTAATAGCTCCACCAAGGACTTCTGCATAAATTTTAGCACTACGTGCTTGAGCGACTTCAAGTGACTCCAGAACCAAAGCTCCGGCACCTGATCCTGGTACAAAACCAGCAGCTGTTGCACTTAAAGGTCGAGAACCAGCGGCGGGTTTGTCATTGGATTTTCTAGTCATCACTCGCATCGCATCGAATCCTCCCCAGACATAGGGCCCACTACTATCACAAGCACCACACAACATTCTTTTTGCTAGGCCGCTTTTAATCCTAGCCATAGCCATCAGGATGCTTTCTGTGCCCGTGCTACAGGCAGAAGCATTGGTGCTGACTTGGTTGCCGAGGCCCAGCTTCCCACCCAGGAAAGCACTTACACCGCTCGACATGACTTGCGGTACTGCGGTACTTCCCAGACGTCTTACTTTTTTGCCATCAATTAAATAGGTTGCATCGCGCATTACTTCTGCTCCTGCTAAACCCGCTCCAAAAAGACAACCACTATCCCAGTCCGGTGCGGCCTGATCTTCTAACGATTTTGAAAGTCCAGCATCTTCCCAGGCCATTTGTCCTGCAATAACTCCATATAGTACGCCACTCGCTTTGAGTGATTTTAGCTCTAATTCGGTGAAATACTTTTGTTTGGTAGATTCGCTGATCTCAGGTACGCCTGCTATTTGACAACCAAATTTCAGCTCAGCCAAGTTTGGTAAAAAACGAATACCCGAGCGCTGTTGCCGCAGTGCTTCTTCAAAGTCCACCAAGCCTACTCCGTTTGGAGCAACTACACCCATACCTGTGACCACAATTCTCATACTTGATTTTTTGCCTTGATAATCATACCCGCTAATTGCCCTTTACAGATCTCCTCTTCTACCTCATTATACATGACTACAGAACATTTGAGTTTACCTAAACGGAAATATATTTTCTCTGAAACGACTCGCACACGTGCTCCTGGATAAACGGGTTTTAAAAAACTTACATTTGACTCTGCAAAGGCAATCTGTATGGGTTTTGCTTCGATATGTACCTCTAATAAGTACATGCCTAGTCCCACCAAACCAATTTGCGCCATACATTCGATTAATAAGACCCCTGGTGTGATCGGCTGTTCTGGAAAATGACTGTCGTAGTAGTCTGTTGTATCCGGAAAGGTGTAATAACCCTCAGCTCCCGATCCATCGATCTTCGAAAATGACTCCACAAAACAGAAGTCTGGCCCATATGGCAGTAAAGATTGTATTTTTTGCTCTTTAGTCAATCTGTAAATGTATTTTTTAAGTTAATGAGACCCGATGCTTCAGCAACGATGGTCGAGTTACTTTGCTATGTGCTATGTGCTAAGTGTCAAGTGTCAAGTGCCATGTCTCATGTCTCATGTGCCAAGTGCCATGTGCCAAGTCTCAAGTGCTATGTCTTATGTGTCTAAAACTCCACAGTGCTTCTCCGTCTCCCAGCTCCCCAAGCCTCCAGGTCCCCAGTCTCCTGGTCTCCTGGTCTCCTGGTCCCCCCGTCTCCCTGTCTCCCCCTCTCCCAGTCCCCAAGGGTCTCCCAGTCCCCTGGTCTCCAAGTCCCCCAGTCCCCAAGGGTCTCCCTAAACTCCATATCATACAATAGACTCTCCACCATCTACAGGGATAATGGCGCCATTAATCCAATTAGCTTCGGGTCTGCAAAGTAAATAAACGACTTTTGCTACATCTTCGGCTCGAGTGAGTCGCTGTTTGGGGTTTCTTTTTTGCGTATGTTCCAAGAGGGTTTTACTACCTGGGATCATCCTCAGCGATGGCGTATCAGTGACACCAGGCTGTAGGATATTACAGGTAATACCATAAGGCGCAAACTCTAATGCGATCGAACGGGCTATGGCTTCAAGGCTTGCTTTGGCTACACTTACCGCAGCATAAGATCGCCAAGCTTTGGAACTGCCTTCGCTAGTGAGTCCAATAACACGGGCTTCCTGATCAAATATTTCTGCTTGGAATAGATCGAATACCCAGTCATAAAGGCTCAAAGCCATTGCTTCCAATGTTGCCTGGAAATCTGATAATTGCAGATAGGCAGGATTGTCAGAAAAAGCTTCCTTGAGTGCGGAGTCTGGAGCAGATGTGGGAATAGGAGCCAGGAGCTTGAGATTGCCCCGCGAAATAGAGTGCAACAAAATTTTAATCCGTCCTTGCTCACCCAATTGCTCTTTGAGCGTTTGGATGATGGTTTTTCGTTTCTCAGCACGCAAGGCATCTACATTAAAAGTCAACACTTCTACACCAGTATCTCGCATACAATCGACCTCCTTTTGAAATATTTCGCTTGCTTTTCTTCGATCTCGATGTATAATGCAGAGGTTCATGCCGCGCATGGCTAGCTCATGCGCAGTTGCCAGCCCCATGCCGCTGGAGCCACCCAGAATAATGCCCCACTGATTATGAAACGCTTTTTCTACCATTCTAATAAAACGGTTTGTGCAGAAAAACCAGGGCCGAAACTCAACATGAGTCCTTTGTCACCAGCCTTTATACCTTTTTCCAAAAACTGATGTAAAACATACAAGACCGTAGCACTCGACATGTTGCCATAGTTTCTTAAGACTGCTTTGGTTTGATCTATATTCTTGCCAAGCGCACCAAAAAGACCTTCTACCATTTGTATGATTTTCTTGCCGCCTGGGTGAAAAATGAGATGATCAATGTCTTCGATTTTTAATTGATTGCGTTCCAGAAAAGGGAAAATAATTTTCTCGAAATGTGCTTCAATCGTATCTGGAACTTTTACGTCCAGTACCATTTCAAAACCTGAGTTGCGCAGTCGAAAACCCATGAGATCTGTCTCATCGTAGAAATGATACATATTGGTGTCCATGACCCGTGGGCCACTGCTATTTTCATCGCTTCCCAAGATGACACAAGCAGCGCCATCTCCAAAAATAGCAGCGCTCACCATATTTGCCATAGAGAAATCTTGCAATTGAAAAGTGGACATCGGAGATTCCACAGAGACGATAGCTACTTTTTTTCCCGGATTGGCTTTGAGGAAATTGGTTGCGTAAATCATAGCTGAGACACCTGCCGCACAACCCATCTCTGTGACGGGTAGTCGTACCACATCCTGCCGCATACCAAAAGCATTAATCAAATAGGCATCTACGCTGGGTATCATAAAACCTGTACAGCTGACCGTAATAATGTAGTCAATCTCCTCCGCTTGAACATTAGCATCTTTCAAGCCTTTTGCTAGAACTTGAGTCGCCAACTCGATGACACCCTTTACGTACCGGTCATTTTTTTCTTCGAAGCTCAATTGACCCAGTACATCATCAGCGGGAATGATGGAGTAGCGCCGATCCACCTGCGCATATTTAAAGATGCGTAAGATTTTTCTACGGAATCGCTCGTCCTGATCGGCCAAGTGGCCTTCCATGTCTTTAAGAATCTCGTCCGTATCCTTGGTGAAAGGTGGAGTCTGAATAGCCGTGCCTAATACGCTTGGCCGTAGGTCAACCATAGAGTGGGTATTTGTTATATATATTGGAAAGCTACTAATTTATGGTAAGACGGAACTAGAATCGCTATGATTTAGGAATTATTTAGAAAGATGAGCAGGCGAAAGCGAAAAGCCCATTTCCATTTTAAATCATAAGTACTGCTCCCTATTGATTTGGCCATTTGACTTAATTCGTCCTTCTTGAATCCTTTTTTGATGGATAAAAGTCCATCTTTTTTGGGGATTTCAGGCACTCGAAAGAGGAAGCAAACTACATAGAATAAACCATAGGCCAGCCAATGCCGATGAAGGTCATTGATGATAATCGCCTTTACTCCAGAGGACTTACACTTTTCTAGCAATTCCTTGATTTCGGTATCTGTGAAATGATGTAAACAGAGATTAAAGGTGGCAAGGTCTACTCCTGAAAGATCACATTGCTCACTGAAAATATCTGCTATTTCAATAGAGATATTGCTGAAAGAGGCGCCATTTCTGCGCGCAAGGTTCACTACAAATGGATTGGCATCATAGCCTTTGATGGTCAAATCGAGCTTGTTCTTTCTCGCCCATCTGGCTAGGGCAACCATACCATCCCCACTACCACAACCAAGGTCAACTAACTGCACAGACTTGTGTTCCAAACCGAGAAATCGAATGGCTTTTTTGAGGCTATTGAGGAGTACAAGATTGCCACCCAACCAAGTATTGACTCCTTCTATACTTTTGTAGGTAGCTTCGATAGCTTCTCCTTCCAAGCTGAAGTCATCAATGATTTCAGCTTCTTCCGAACGGGTTTTAAAAGATTTAAACATGGGTCAATTTAGCTAGAAATCAGAATGGGCTTACCGTGAGTCTGTCTGATTATCGGCCTAAGTAGGAAAGGAAGTACTTTTAGTGTTTGTACAGCCGTCTCTGATACCAAAGGTTTACCCATGAATCGGTGAAGTCTTCTGCCCCAAAAAAGGCGATGTTTGAATTGCTGATTCCATTGTTGTTGGTATTTTAAATCTAAATGCTCTCGGCTGATTTGTCCTGACAAATACTCTAGACTACACTCTGCAGCTAACTTTGCTCCGTGGATCGCCATCGCCATCCCATTTCCTGCAAGTGGAGGAATCATGCCTGCGGCATCTCCAATGAGAAGGATATGGTCAATCACTTGTTTTTTAGGTAGAAAGGAGACATTTGAGATCGCCAATGGTTTGGCTGGGCTTCTGGGACCAGATTCAAAAAGTTCTCGGATAGCAGGGTTTTGATAAAGGACCTTTTGTTCTAATTGAGAGACGCCACCTGCCTTTTGCAAGCTGGCAGCATCGACTAAATAGGCGATATCAATGGTACCATCTTCTACCTGTACTGCTCCCGCATAGCCACTATCAAAATTGTATAAGGTGACGAGATCGGTAGGGAAAGGAGCATCGATGTAAAACTTTACACCAAGATAGCGAGCTGGTTCTTGGGCAAATGGCCGCATTAAGACCTTGTCCATTTTTGATCGTTTGCCGAAGCTACCCAATACAACAGGCGCTTTTATAGTATGATGGTCACTTTTCAGGGTATGTAAACCATTAG
This sequence comes from Saprospiraceae bacterium, assembly GCA_042095835.1. GTDB lineage: Bacteria > Bacteroidota > Bacteroidia > Chitinophagales > Saprospiraceae > DATFKA01. The sequence continues at coordinate 30,349 of JBELML010000049.1, read as the reverse complement.
AGAAACTGACTGCCTGGACATTAGTCTTTAATAGGAATCGAACTCCAGCGATCAATGCTTTCTCATACAGATAGTGATCTAAAGTATACCTACGGATTCCTAAGCCTCCTAAGGGAAGTTGACTTTCTACATATTTACCAGAGGGCCCGTGAAGGCGGAAACGCTGGACAAAATTGGCTTGAAGCGCTTCTAAAGGGGCATCCAAATATTCAAAATAGGGAAGAACTTCACAAGAAATATACTCCCCACAAACTTTGTGTTGTGGATAAGTCTTTTTTTCAATCACCAGAACGGATTTGCCCGCTTTTCGCAAATGCAAAGCTGCGGTTAGTCCTGCCAAACCTCCACCAATGATCACCACGTCAACATTATGATTATCCATAGGTTTATAAAGTCAAAGGAATCTCATTTTGTTTCCTTAGTTTAGAGTTACTCTTTATTTGACCCAAAATATAGAATTGTATTGGAACAGAAGGGACATCAAAAACACGCGAAGCTTAATAGGCCAGACTATGGACAATTTCATAGCCAAGAATGGGCCATCTTAGGAACAAGCTGTGGAAAAATTCAACAGCTATGCAAGGCTTTAGCCGATCGACTGGTAGCAGATTACCGCTTAGCCTATGTGGATGCTGATCATGCAGAAGGCGATCAAATGGCTGCTGGAGGGATGGAGTCTCCCTTGGCGGCTGGCTTCAGTAGAGTCTATACCGATAAGATACATTATCATGAGTATGCGTTTAATGGGCACTTGGATGTTTATCAGCAGCGTATCCAGATGAAGGATGAAGATGTGGTCTTGGTAAACGGTAATCACTTTCAGGCCAAGCGGCAAATAGTGGTCATTGACCCCAAAAAGGAAAAATCCTTGCACAAACGATTGTCTCAATTGACAGATGTGGCTGCGATCCTTTATACCGAAGGACAAAGTGCGGTATATCCTTTTCTTAGGGAAGCCCTCCCCTCTATCGATACGATACCGAGTTTTGCTTTTAATGATGTACAAGGCATTGCCGCATTCCTATTGGATCGTTTGCAAGCTGCTAAACCACCGCTATATGGTCTGGTTTTGGCCGGAGGGAAAAGCCAACGGATGGGAGAAGATAAGGGCTTGATTAGCTACCACGGCAAGCCTCAACGTGCCTACATGGCTGAGGTGTTGGCTCCACTTTGTGAGGAAGTATTTCTTTCTTGCCGCCCCGACCAAGCGCAAGATATTGCTAAAAATCATCAAGCATTACCGGATAGTTTCAGTGGTTTAGGTCCATTTGGGGGAATACTATCGGCCTTTAGAGCGCATCCAGATGCTGCCTGGTTGGTCGTGGCCTGTGATCTTCCTTTACTAGATTCGGCCACGCTACAAACACTCATTGAGGCCAGGAATCCTTCCAAATTGGCGACTGCTTTCAATAGCCCGGTAAATGAATTTCCCGAACCATTGATTTGTATCTGGGAACCTCGATCCTACCTGAGTTTACTTCAATTTTTGGCACAGGGGTATTCTTGTCCGAGGAAGGTTTTGATCAACTCCGATGTGGAGCTGATAGATGTGAAAAATCCGAATACGCTGTTAAATATCAACCGGCCAGAAGAGCGCGATGAAATCCTGTCTCTTAACACTTCTTTAAAATAAAAATTAAAAAATGTTAGGAAGCTGATTAGCAAGGGACTAAGATTCCTTTTTGTAGAAAAAAATCGCCAAATTTGCAATCCAATTTAATAAACACACCCACTATGCAGTCTGTAGACATTGAAGCATTAAACCAACAGATACATATAGATAGTGCCTTTGTAGATGATCTCAGGGCAGAAACCGGAAAAGTCATTGTAGGCCAATCTACGATGATTGAGCGCCTGCTACTAGGTTTGCTCACCAAAGGCCACGTTTTATTAGAAGGTTTGCCTGGTTTGGCAAAAACACTGGCGATAAAGACACTTTCTAGTGCTATCAATGCCCAATTCAGTAGAATTCAGTTTACCCCTGATCTTTTACCTGCCGATATCATTGGTACTATGATCTACAATCCTAGTAAAAATGAATTCTCTGTGCGCCAGGGACCTGTTTTCGCCAACTTTGTGCTGGCTGATGAAATCAACCGTGCTCCGGCTAAGGTACAATCCGCTCTACTTGAGGCGATGCAAGAGCGGCAGGTGACCATCGGAAATGAAACCTTCCACCTCGAAGAGCCTTTCTTGGTATTGGCTACTCAGAACCCGATTGATCAGGAAGGAACCTATCCATTGCCAGAAGCTCAGGTTGACCGTTTTATGCTCAAAGTTAAAATTGGCTACCCCAATAAAGAGGAAGAAAGAGAAATCATCCGTAGGAATATGGCGATCGATGGCTTTGGGAAAGTAAATCCAGTGGTCGACCCTAGCGTCATAATGAAAGCTAGAGAGTCGGTACGCAAGGTGTATATGGATGAAAAAATCGAACGATACATCATCGATGTAGTCTTTGCTACGCGTAATCCAGCCGAATACGGTTTGGGGAGTTTATCGCCTTTGATTAACTATGGAGGTTCTCCTAGAGCAAGTATCAATTTAGCACTAGCGAGTAAAGCCTATGCCTTTTTACAAAGACGTGGCTTTGTTATTCCAGAAGATGTGCGCGCGGTGTGCCACGACGTCATGCGTCACAGAATAGGTTTGAGCTACGAAGCAGAAGCAGAAAACATTTCTCAAGAGGATATCATCAATAAGATTTTAAACACGGTAGAGGTGCCGTAATGAATTATATAATGGAGACAAGCGAACTGCTCAAAAAAGTCCGGAAGATTGAGATCAAGACCAAGGGTTTGAGTAAGCATATTTTCTCAGGAGAATATCACTCTGCCTTTAAGGGGCGCGGCATGTCTTTCAGCGAGGTTCGCGGATATCAATATGGTGATGATGTGCGTAATATTGATTGGAATGTAACCGCTCGTACGGGAGATCCGCACGTCAAAGTCTTTGAGGAGGAACGGGAGTTGACCGTCATGTTGCTGGTAGACATTAGCCAGAGTTCTTTGTTTGGCACAACGAACCAGTTCAAGTCGGGTATTATTACAGAAGTTTGTGCTTTGCTGAGTTTCTCGGCAATCAATAATAATGATAAAGTTGGGGTGATTTTTTTTAGTGATCAGATTGAGAAATTTATACCTCCTAAAAAGGGGCGTTCTCATATTCTAAGGATCATCAGAGAGCTACTCGACTTTGAACCAGCGCACCAGGGCACAGATATAGGGATGGCGCTAGAGTATCTCAATAATGTGATCAAGAAAAGGAGTATCTGCTTCATTCTCTCGGATTTTATCAGTAAAGCCTACGAGAATCCCTTAAGGATTGCTGCTCGAAGGCATGATATTGTCGGTATACAGATCAATGATCGTAGAGAAAAAGAGCTCCCCAATGTAGGACTGATTAGAGCGCTTGATCCAGAAACAGGAAAAACGAGGTGGCTGGATACGAGCTCAAAAAAGGTCAGAGAAAATTATGCGAATTGGTATCAGGAGCATTACCAGTATTTCAAAGGGATGTTTCTAAAAAGTGGCGCCGATTCGGTAAGTATTCAGACCGATGAGTCTTATGTAAATATTTTGCTGAAATTTTTCCAAAAAAGAGGTCGATAAGAATACTATCAATTATGTCAAAAAGGAGCATCATACAATTGAGTGTGCTGATTTGCTTTTTCGTCTTTTGCGGAAAAGCAGCGGCGCAGCTTAGTGCTACTGCTACGCTCAATACCAATGATGTATTGATCGGTGATGAGGTAGAGATGACCATTTTTATCAGCTATACCAAAGCGGTGAAAATGACGGGCCTGCAACTCGATGTACTCAGTCCTATAGATAGTTTAGAACTAAAAAGCACCCCCAAGGCGGATACCGCCACGACCGATCCATACAACGTCACTCAAAAGTTGGTATTTACGGCCTTTGATGCAGGGACTTATCAGATCCCTCCTATTCCAATTAATTATACCGAGAATGGACTTGCCAAACAAGAAAGTACACCTCCCTTGCAATTTGTCGTGCGTACCATCCCAGTACAATTAACAGATTCTACAGATCTACAACCGATCAAGGATATTATTGAAGAACCCGTAAGTCTAGAGGAGGTTTTACCTTTGTTGGCTTTGATTTTGGCTCCTTTAGTACTCCTGACCATCGTATATTTCCTGCTTTCGAATAAAAAGAAAAAGGAAAAAGAAAAGATTGAAGTTGCTGCACCGCCGCCACCAGCCCATGTTCTAGCTTTTGAGCAATTGCAGCAATTAAAGGAGGAAGATCTACTTCCGAAAGGAGAATTCAAAAAATACCAGTCGCGCTTGACCTTTATTCTAAGGGCCTATTTAGAGAATAGGTACCAGATTAATGCGCTAGAGTCGACAACACCAGAGATTATACAAGACCTCAAGGAAAAAGACTTTCCTGAGCAATGGCAGACCGATTTGAAAGCTATGCTGGAAAAGGCAGATTTGGTGAAATTTGCTAAAGCTGCTTTTCCCAATACCTTCCATGAGGAAGCTTACGATATGGTTTACCGATTTGTAGAATCTACTAGGCAAATAGAAATAGAGGATACAGAGGAAGAAACCTCTGAGGATGAAGCCAACTCTGAGCATCAGGACAACAAAGTGACCAATGAGTAATTTATTTTCAAATATCAGCTTTTTGCACCCTTGGTTTTTCCTTTTGCTGCTACTGATACCTGCCGTATTATGGTGGTATCGCAAGCAATACGGGAATCGCTATGCGACCCTTAGAATGTCAAGTCTGAAAAGTGTAGAGGGCACTACTTCCTGGAAGGGACGATTTCGGGCTTTACTGCCGATTTTACGCCTTTTGGCTTTTATCACTTTGGTGATTGCCCTAGCTCGACCAAGGAATGTATTCCAAGAGGAAGAAGTCAACGCAGAGGGGATCGATATCATGATGGTCATGGACCTTTCTAGCAGTATGCTAGCACAAGACTTTCAACCAGATCGTCTGGCAGTATGTAAGCGCGTGGCTACGGAGTTTGTAGAAAAAAGAGCTTATGACAGGATTGGTCTAAGTGTTTTTGCAGGCGAAGCTTTCACGCAATGCCCATTGACCACTGACCATAGAGTAGTGAAAGCCTTTTTGGCAGATTTAGAGTGTGGTCTATTAGAAGATGGAACTGCCATTGGTATGGGATTAGCCACGGCCGTGAATAGGCTGAAAGACAGCCCAAGTAAAAGCAAAATCGTGATTTTACTAACGGATGGTGTCAACAACGCAGGATATATCAAACCGGAGACAGCTGCCGAGATCGCCAGAGAGTTTAATATAAAAACTTATACGATTGGTGTCGGTACCAATGGAGACGCGCTGAGTCCAGTCAATCGACGTAGCGATGGTAAATATATGTTTGGCTTAGCAAGAGTAGAAATTGATGAAGATCTACTGCGGCAAATATCGCAGATGACGGGTGGGCAATACTATCGAGCATTATCCGAAGAGGGATTAGAAGAGATTTATAATGAAATAGACCGCCTAGAGAAGACCGAAATTGAAGTGACAGTATTCAAGCGTTACAAGGAGTTATTCTATAATTTTGTAATTGCGGGGATGCTATTTTTATTAGTAGAAGTGATCTTGAGGTATTCTTTGTTTAGGGCAATTCCCTAGAACTACGTATAGATAGATATACTAACAATAATAGGATTTATGTTTCAATTTGAGCATATCAATTTGTTGTATTTTTTACTGGGCTTACCTTTATTGGTAGGCTTATTCTGGTTGGCGCAGCGGGCTCGCAAGCGAGCTTTTCGTCGCTTTGGACATTTGGAGTTGATACAGCAGTTGATGCCTCAATTTTCACCCTATAAGCATACCGTAAAGTTCAGTCTTTTGGTGGGCGCTTTAGCTTTTTTATTAGTGGCTTGGGCCAATCCGCAATTGGGTACGAAGAAGGAAAAGGTAGAACGCAAGAGTGTATCTGTCTTTTTAGCGCTGGATGTATCCAAAAGTATGAATGCAGAGGATATCGCCCCCAATCGTATGGAAAGAGCCAAGCGTTTTGCAATGGATGTGGTGCGTAGTCTGCGCTCAGAAAGGTTAGGTCTGATCGTCTTTGGTGGGAGTGCCTATCTGCAAACGCCCCTTACGGATGATTATGCGGCTATGAATATATTTTTGAGTTCAGCGAATACCCAAATGGTGTCTAATCAAGGGACTGCGATCTCGGCAGCTGTTGAATTGGCGCAAGAATCTTTTGAAGTAGAGAACAAAGCCAACCGTGCAGTCATTATTATTTCGGATGGAGAAACGCACGACGAAGAGGCCTTGGCCCAGGTGAGAGCTGCCAGAGACGATGGCATTTTGACTTTTACTATTGGTGTGGGTACGCCTGATGGTGCTCCTATTCCTACGCGTACCAGAGGTAGAAATGAGTATATGTACGATGAGACGGGGAATTTAGTGATGTCGAAAATCAACGAAGAGATGCTCCGTGACCTTGCTACAGCTGGAGATGGTGCTTATTACAACCTGTCTAGTGGTAGCGAAGAAATACTAGCAAATTTGGGTGCTAAGATTGAACGGATGGAAAAACAAACCTATGAGCAGCGGGTATTTGAAGAGTACGAAAGTTATTTCCAAATCCCAGTGGCTATTGCTTTGTTATTGATCTTGTTGGAGTTTATGATATCTTATAGAAAGAATCGCTATTTGGGAGATAAAGATCTTTTTTCTGAAAACTAATCAGTAAAGCTATGAAACGGATTATACAACTTTCATTGATTATCGGCGCTCTATTTATAGTAGCCAGCTCCTCTTATGGGCAAAGTGCTCATAAATCGCTGCGCAAGGGAGATCAGCTCTACCGCAAGCAGAATTTTACCGAAGCAGAGCAAGAGTATAATAAAGCCCAGTTGAAAAAGGCTAGTCCCAAAGGAGCTTATAATCTCGGGAATACTGTCTACAATAAACAAAACTACGATAGCGCGATAAAAAATTATGAATCGGCGATCAACAAAGCTCCTAACGATGCTATCAAGAGTATGGCTTTCCATAATTTGGGCAACGCTCACTATCGTAACGGAGATTTTGAGAATAGCATTGAAGCTTATAAAAATGCTCTACGACTCAATGCTAAAGACCAAGAAACGAAGCATAATTTAGCTTTAGCACAACAGCAACTCCGCCTTCAGCAACAACAACAGCAGCAGCAACAACAAAACCAGGATCAAGAAAACCAAGAAGACCAGGATCAAGAGCAGGAACAAAACCAGCAGCAAGATCAAGAGGATCAGCAACAAGATCAACAGCAACAACAACAAGAACAGCAGCAAGAGGAAAAACAAGAGAATGAAGAGCAGCAGGCTCAGCCAAAAGACCTCAGTAAAGAGGAGGCCGAGCAGCTTTTAAAAATTATGGAAGAAGAGGAGAAAAAGGTCCAGGAGAAAGTACGAAAGGCCAAAGCCAAGCCTGGCCCCAATCGCTCGAAGAAAAAGTATTAGGGGAGGCTGACTGAATTCTAGTAGAATAATTTTTAGGTGCATTTGCACCAATTCACATATTTCATCATTTAAGACATGAAGCATTACACATTGATTATTAGTTTTATGCTTTCGGCAGTGATGGCAATCGGACAGTCGGGAGCGCGCTTTTCAGTACAAATTAGTACCGATTCGATCTTGATGGGCAACTCCTTCAGAGTGGCTTTTGTATTAGAAAATGCAGAAGGCAGTAATTTTAAAGCCCCTGAGCTAGGCACTTATTTTAAGGTAGTAAGTGGTCCAAATACCTCTACGAGTAGGAGCTTTATGAATGGGCAAATGAGCCAATCTGTAACTTATACCTACTATCTACAGCCTATAGAAGAAGGTGCATTTTATATCGAACCTGCTTATATCGAAACGCCAGAAAATATTCTGGAAACCTCTCCGGTTGAGGTACTAGTTCTTCCTAATCCTGATGGCATCAAGCAGCCGATGGCGCCTGATTTTGGTGGAGGTTTCCCCCAAATGCCAGGTTTTGACGGCTTACAGGGTTTTGGAGATTTCGATCAGTTGATAGAGCAAATGCAGAAAATGTTTCCAGATGATGGAAGCTTCTTCAAGATGTTTCCAGATAACTTCAATTTTGGCTCGCCAGATAGTTTGTTTTTTCAGATGCCAGAAGGGTTTAATTTCTTTCAAATGCCTCCAGATAGTTTGTTGAAAAATATGCCAGAGGAATGGAAGCAATTGTTCCCACAAGAGCAACCTAAGAAAAAGAAGCGCAAGATTTATAAGATGTAATCGCCAATGCAAAATACCGTATTTCAAAAACTAGTAAGCTTAGTCGTCTTAATCCTGATGACTCAAGCAGTTCTAGCACAAAATAATCGAGCTACTTTCACCGCCTACGCTGATGCGAAGCAGGTTTTGTTGAATAGGTATTTTGAGGTCACCTTTTCCTTAAGAAATGCAGATGGTCGGCAATTTCAACCGCCCTCCTTCAACGATTTTGTTATCGTTTCGGGCCCTTCACGATCGGCTAGGACGACGGTGATTAACGGGAATGTCTCCAAGGAAATCTCCTTTATTTATACCCTACAACCAAAGCGAGTCGGTAAATTCACGATCGGTAATGCTACCATAAGCGCCAATAATCGTAGCCTCCGAACAAGTCCATTTTCAGTAGAGGTGCTGGAGCCAAAAGAAGGCGAAACGGGCCCTCAAGATCAGTTTTTTGTACAAGCAGAATTGAGTGCTACGGAGGCTTATGTAGGGCAGCAGGTGAAACTGGACTATAAATTATATTACCAAGTTGATATCCAAAACTTCAACATCAGCCAAGAATCTGATTATACAGGGTTTTATGCGGAGGATATACAGCGTCCTGATGGTCGACGCCGACAAGAAATAATAGATGGTCAGCAGTACATCACGAAGACCTTAAAGAGTGTGGCCTTGTATCCCCAACAGACGGGGACACTAAGCATTGATCCCGCGGTGATTCAGCTGGGGGTCGTCACTAATAAAGACCGCAGACCTAGCTTCTTTTTTGGCAATGAGATCAAGCGCCTGCCTTCACAAACAGCGGCAGTGAATCTCAATGTAAAATCTTTACCACCCAATTCGCCTTCTAGCTTTAGCGGAGCAGTCGGTAAATATTCTATAACTACCGAAATATCTAGGTCTACCTTAACCACAGATGATGCCTTGACTTTACGGATGCTCATCAGAGGAAATGGCGATATCAAACGGGTGCAAATTCCCGACCTCGATGCGCCTGATAGCTTTGAGTCGCTAGAGCCCAATGTGGTCGAGGAATACGTGGGCGAGCATAATAGTTACCGCAATGGTCAAAAACTGATTGAGTATACTTATTTACCTCAAGAAGCAGGGCGTTTTGGGTTCCAGCCTAAATTTACCTACTTCGATCCAGATAGCAGCCAATATCTCACGGTAGTGGGAGCCTATCACGATCTCACGGTGCGTCAGGGTACGGCTATCAAAAGTACCATTGCTCCCGATGATAGTGAGCAGATGACAGCGCTTAATTTCATAGAGCTTGATACCAGGCTCCGAAAAAAACGTCTATTTTTCTTTGGGTCTGTTGGGTATTGGTTGGCAATGATCTTCCCTGTTCTGGGCCTTGTGGGAGCTGTTTTGTATAAAAATAAATTGCAGGTATTGGCCAATATTGATCCTGCTATTCTCAAAGCACAAAAGGCCAACAAGGTCGCAATGGCTAGGTTGGATACGGCCAAATCATTTCTGGATGCCAATAATAGCCGCTCCTTTTATGATGAAGTATCTAAAGCAATGATGGGCTACGTTTCTGATAAGTTGAAATTGCCCCGCTCTGAAATGACCAAAACGAATATGCGGCAGCGCCTAGAACAGTTGGACGTAGAAGCGGAAAAAGTAGAGCAATTTGTACAAATTGTGAATAACTGCGAAATGGCCCTTTTTGCTGGAATGGATAACTCCGCTGCTATGCAAGGCTCTTATGATAATGCGCTGTCGGTATTAGCGGCAATAGAGAAGCAAGTAACAGCAGATTAGTTGGGAACTTTTAGTGAATTTTCGCTAATTTGCTGCACTCAAATGATTAATACTTAAAATTATGGATTTAGCAGCAGTAACTAAGATATTTGAAGAAAATGCAGCCAAAGCAACGGGCATGGATAAGCGCTTAAAGTTTGTCCTTGATGGTCAAGTTGTACACCTCGATTTTACAGGAGACACGCCCGCGGTTTCCAACGAAGATAAGGAAGCTGATTGCACGATTACTACTAGCCTTGATACTTTAAATGGTATTCGTACGGGCAGTGTCAATCCTATGATGGCCGTAATGTCTGGGAAGGTAAAAATTCAGGGAGACATGAGCTTAGCCATGAAGTTGCAGTCTTTGTTTTCTTAGAAGCTGTTTAAAATTTCCTTGTTGGGCTATCAAAAACATCTTTTAAGGCTACTCTTCGTTAAAAAGCCTCATCTATGCGATGCATAGCTTGCGTTTTTCGCCTTGATTAGCCTCAAAATCCTGTTTTCTCGCCTGCAACAGAAAACCTTAGACAACTTCTTAATAAAAGAATGAGGCGTAATAAAAAACAGGTAGCAGATTTATTTTGCTACCTGTTTTTTATGGTATTACTTCCGGTAATCCAGCGGTGGATTGCGGTCTCCCAGTAAAGCTTCGTATCGATAATCTGTGCCTCTTCTGGCCTTTAATTCTTCCAGCGCTTTTGCACAGATGCTGGGGTCTTTGAATAAATCCATTGCGGTGAGTGCCATGGTTTTAGCCGCGACCATCATTCCTTTTTTACCAATACTCATTCCACCCGCGGCTACGGCTTGCCAACTATGAGGTGCTGTACCTGGTACCCAGGTAGCTGCTCTCAAACCAACGGTAGGTACCGCCCAACTGACATCGCCTACATCAGTAGAACCTCCTGCGCCACGCTCGCGGACGGTGAATTCATCTATCTCATTGGCCATCTCAGGGCTTACCTTTTTATCAGGGTAGGATGCGATAATTTTTTTGGCGAAAGCCTTTTCTTCGGTATCGTACTCTACACCACCTACCATTTTAAGATTGTGGTGCATCTTCTCTGACAAGGTTTTATTGGGGAGCAAATTATAAACGCCGTGTATGACCTCATAGTCGAGTGTAGTGCCTGTACCTAGTGCTGCTCCTTCAGCTGCTTTGACTACTCGATCGAAAATAGAGCGCACCATACGCATTTCAGGATGGCGAACGTAGTAAAAAACCTCTGCATAGGCAGGTACTACATTGGGTGCTTCACCGCCACGAGTGATGACGTAGTGGATTCTTGACTCCATCGGTACATGCTCGCGCATCATATTGACCATGTAGTTGAGTGCCTCTACACCATCCAAAGCTGAGCGCCCTCTTTCTGGAGCAACCGCTGCATGGGAGGCCTGGCCATAAAATCGAAATTTGGCAGATTTATTGGCTAAAGATGAGCTAGCGTCTGCACTGTTTCCACTTCCAGGGTGCCAGTGAATGACAGCATCTACATCATCGAACAGACCGGCGCGTACCATATAGACTTTCCCAGCACCGCCCTCCTCTGCTGGAGTACCGTATAGTCTGATTGTTCCTGAGGTGCCTGTTTTTTTAAGCCAATTTTTCACCTCAATAGCTGCTGCTACGGAGCCTGAACCGAAGAGGTGGTGTCCACAAGCATGCCCCGAGCTGAGCCCTTCTTTTGCTTGCTGTACCGGTACGGCATCTTGTGAGATACCTGGTAGGGCATCGTATTCTGCCAATAAGCCAATCACTGGTTCTCCGCTCCCATAGCTGGCTACAAAGGCTGTAGGAATTTCTGCCACACCTTGCTCGATTGTGAAGCCTGCTGCTTGGAGTTGCCCTTGGAGTAGAGCGATACTTTTTTCCTCTTGGAAGCCAAGTTCAGCGAGATTCCAAATTTGATGCGCTAAATCTCCGTAAACTTCCGTTTTACTATCTAATGCTTGGAGTACTTCTCGTTGTTGTTTATCTAAATCGGACTGTGCCGAACAAAAAGGGGTACTCCACAGTATTAGACCTATAATAGGTAGCATGAATTTCATAAGTGTATTATTTGCTTTAACAAAAAGGTAAGATACTCAATCTGAACCTATTAGGGAAAAATCAAGTTTAAGGAAAATAATTACTAGCCAAAAGAAAACGTATGATACTCTTGTTGATTGGCTGGCTCCATTTGGGGCTAGTAGTAGATACTACGCCTGATCTTGGAACAATGCGTTTGAAAGTAGACGCTCTGAGTGAAGAGTCAGGATGTATCCGGATCGCTATTTATGATGAGGCAGAGCAATTGGATGACCAAGGGGCAGAGGTGCTTGGTCGAATTATAAAGGTGGAGAGTTTGGATGATGTGGATCTTTCTTTTGAGGATATTCCATTTGGGGAGTACGGCGTAGCCGTCTACCACGATGTCAATGACAATAATCGTTTAGATAAAAGTGCTTTGGGCATACCTGTGGAGCCTTATGCGTTTTCGAATAACCCAAAAGTGAAATGGAAGGCGCCGAAGTATAAGGATATCAAGTTCCACTTTTCCAAGGACCAGCAAGAAGTAAATGTGGTTTTGAAAAAGTGGAGTGAGTATTGACTTATTCCTCAGTCTGTATCTTATTGAGTAGTAGCTGCGCCTTGATCATGAAGTCATCTTGGTGGTAATGGTATTCATTGAAGACCATCATCAACCTTGCTGCATCATAAGCAGCTGACCTAGGTACGATTTGGCGTGCAGCAATGGGATGCAACCAATACTCAAGATTATTGGATCTTAAGTAAGAGCGGTCCAACTCAAAGTTGATGACTACAGCTAGTTTGTTGAGGGAGAATAGATAATCAGTCTCCTTATTGAGGTCTTTCTGAATATCTATGATCTTGTTGCGGCTAAAGTTGGCACCTGAGCGCTCACATAGAAAAACATCCCTACGGCCATCAAAGACGACTAGATCCCGAAAGCGATACTTTCTCATGTTTTTTACAAGGAAGTTCTTAATCGGGTTTTTGGAAGGTCTCAATTTGTTGAATTCGAAGGCTAAGTCATTTTCATCCAACTTATACTCTTCGTCAAATTCACTGCGGCGACCAGTACGTAGGTTGACCACTTCTTTCATACGACCGATCGTATGTCCTAGTTCATTCACTTCGGAATAAACGTTGACAATGTCTACCGGTGCATTGTTTACAAAACTTTCAAGAAAAATGCGATTTGAGCTCGGTTCGAAAACTAAAAGCGCGATTTCACTAATTGCATAGAAGTTGGGGTAACCGCCATAAATATTGCCATACTTTAATTCTAAAAATGCGATGTTCCTGTCCACGGTTTCAATATTTGTTTGATCCAGTAATTTTAGCTTTTTTAGCTTGTTTATTTTTCTGTATACTTAAAAAAAATATAAACTTTTGATTTTCTAATCTTTTAGGCTTATCCGATAGTTACCGCTGGGTATTTTATGAATGTGCTATTAAAGGACTAGGATCTACCAATCGAAAATTTATTTTTTGTTAACTCATTGCTTGGGCTCAAAGTGAGAAATGCAATTTAGATAGAAATATTAAGATTTTTGAGCCTTTCTCTAAATAAATGCTACATTTTAGCTCCCCGCTCGGCGAATTTTTTCTACTAAAGCCAAATTATCTCACTACGGGATTGAGAGGCTAAAAGCTCTCCGCTATTTCCGGTAAAAAATGCCCATTTTCATAAATTTTTGCACCATTAGCAAAGATCGCTCCTTGCTCACTCATATCTGTAATCATATCCCAGTGTACCGGAGAGATATTTTTTCCTCCTGCCTGCTTGTACGATTGCCCAATTGCCACATGAACGGTTCCCCCAATTTTCTCATCAAAAAGGATATTATTGGTGAGTTGCTGGATGTCATAGTTGGTACCAATGGCGGCTTCTCCTAGAGTGCGTGTACCTTGCATTGCAAAAATTTTATCTAAGTAGTCCTTTCCTTGTTTGGCTTCCCACTTTTCAATCCTGCCATCTTTAAACCAAAGGGTCACATCTTCTACCTTATGTCCTCTATAAAAACCAGGATAGGAGAAGTGGATGTGGCCATTTACGGAGTTCTCCACTGGCGAGGTATAGACCTCCCCAGAGGGCATATTGGTTTTACCATCTGAGTTGATCCAGGTGCGTCCTACCGTAGAAAACTGTAGGTCAACGTGCTCCCCCAGGTAGTGGATGTGATTGCTTTCATTAAGAATGTCTACCACACCTTGTTGCTTCAATCCCACATTTTTCCAACTTTGGATGGGGTCATCGTCGTATAGCTTGCAGGCAGAATAGACAAAATGTTCATATTCTTCTAGTGACATATTGGCTCTTTGAGCTGCAGCATTGGTGGGGTATTGGCAAAGGCATCTTTTGAGAGATCGCGTCGCCGTCCTTTCTGAATAGGTTTGAGAAATCGGAGCTAAAGATTCCTGTAGTTTTTTCAGGCGCTCATTATCAATATTTTGATCTTCGGCCATATTGTAGGGAGAGCGTATCGCTAGAAAGGCCTCATACTCTGCAAAGCCAGTTCTAGTCAGTGGAGACACATAACTCAAGGCAAAATCTGAGCCTCTAGTGAAAAGAAGTCTCTTCTCTTCTTGAAAGGTGAATTGTGTTTCCATAACGGCTCCCAAGTCAAGTACGACTTTGTAGATAGCGCGTACCAAGGGCTCCGCTAAAATGGAGCTTTTAATCAATAAGCGTTCTCCTGGTTTGAGTTCTAGGCAATAATGCACGAGTAGTTCGGCATATTTGTCGTGTATGCTTTTCATTTGTTATATTTTCTATATACCTACCAGTATTGCGTTCTATAGGGGTACCGGACAGTATACTGCTCTTTTACAAGCGCTTCGAGTTTTTGTTTAAAGAGGTTGATATTTTCTTGTGTGACTGCTGAAATAAAGACATTATCGTGTTCAAATAAGTTTTTCAGATTCTTTTGTAAACCTGACTCAATTTCTTCTTTGGCCTCCTCATCTAAAAAGTCATCGTAATAACGCGACCGATAAAGGTCTATTTTATTAAAGACTAATAAAGTAGGTTTGTCCTCTACGCCAATATCTTTTAGGGTCTGGTTGACGGTCTTAATGTGGTCTTCGTGCTGTGGATGAGAAATATCAACCACGTGTAGTAGGATATCGCTTTCTCTCACTTCATCCAAAGTCGACTTAAAGCTCTCCACCAAATGGTGCGGAAGCTTACGAATAAACCCAACCGTATCACTCAAAAGAAAAGGCATTCGGTTCAGGACTACCTTTCGCACTGTAGTGTCTAAGGTAGCAAATAGTTTATTCTCTGCAAAAACATCCGATTTGCTGATGAGATTCATCAGTGTAGATTTGCCTACATTGGTATATCCTACTAAAGCTACCCGGATAAGTTCGCCACGATTTTTGCGCCGCGTTTCATTTTGCCGATCAATCTTATCCAGGCGTTTTTTGAGAAGGCTGATTTTGTCTCTTACAATACGACGATCTGTTTCTATCTCCTGCTCACCAGGACCTCTCATACCGATACCACCTCGCTGACGCTCTAAGTGAGTCCATAATCCTCGAAGTCTAGGGAGTAAATACTGCATTTGTGCTAGCTCGACCTGTGTTTTTGCTTGTGCAGTTTGGGCACGGCTGGCAAAAATATCTAAGATTAAAGAACTTCGATCTATGATTTTTACTTTGAGTTCCTCTTCTAAAATACCGACCTGTTTTCCAGTAAGGTCGTCATCAAAGATGACCATGTTGATCTCTTCGTGCTCTTGGATGTATTGATTGATCTCTTCTAGCTTACCCTTTCCTACAAAAGTTCTCTTGTCAGGATGGGCTAGTTTTTGCACAAAAATCTTTACGGCTTTAGCACCGGCTGTTTCTGCTAGAAATGCCAATTCCGAGAGATATTCACTTACTGCCTCATCCGACTGGTATTTATGTACCAAACCTACTAATACGGCAGCCTCAATCTCTTTTTTGAGCCCCTTCTTCTTCCGTTGTCCTACGTTCCAATCGTTCTGCATTCCTATTATTAATGGTGTAGTAAAGTCTACCTCCGCTAATGCTTCGGTAGATGAATAATGTTGTAGTGATGCCTGCCTAGCTTACTCTTCCGTCATAGCTTCAGCGTAGGTAGGCAATGATATAATTATTGGCGAATAGCCAATTGAGCTACTTCCTTATAATCCACTGCGTGGGATCGAGTCGCTCTTTTTCTCGCCATATTTCGAGGTGTACCTCTGGTTCAGAATCGCCTACTTTGCCGATGACCTGTTGTGCTTCAATTTGATCTCCTCGTTTGACATAGATAGAAGCAAGGTTGGAATAGACGGTGTAGTATTTCCCATGCTGGACAATGACGGTGTTTTTGTATCCGGGGATAAACTGGACACCAGCCACTTTGCCTGCAAAGATAGACTTTACAGAGGCATTGACATCAGTAGAAATGTCTATGCCATTATTCGTTGTTTTTACATTTTTAAATTTTGGGTGGCGATTGATTCCATAAGGTTTACTGATTTTTCCTTGTGGAACTGGCCAAGGGAGTCGACCTCGAGCATTGACAAATTGGCCGGTTGTTATGGTATTAACTGTAGTAGTTGCTTCATTGTTCTCTTCTTTTTCGCTGGCGGCAGCGAGGGCTTCGCGGATGACTTTTTCAATTAATTTTTCTAAGGCTGCTGCAGCTTTTTTCTTTTTATCTAAAGTACTTACTAGACCCTTCTCTTCCTTTTTCAGTGATTGTAACATCTTATCTTTGTCAGAAAGTTCCGCATTGAGTGCATCGTTTTGTTGGATTAAGTCGAGCCGTAAAACCTCTTTTTTGGTTTTTTCATTGTTTAAAAAGACTTTTTTGCTTTCTAGACTTTCCTGAGTAAAAACGATAATCTCCGCTTGCCGCTTTCGATATTTATCATATTGTCTCAGGTATTGCCACCTTTTGAAGGCATCATTAATGTTGTCAGAAGAAAACAAAAACACGAGATAGGATTGCTGTAATTTATTGCGTAGAGCTGCACGCATGATTTTCTCATATTCTTCCTGGAGGATGCTTATATCTCTTTGCAGTGCAGAGATGACGGTATCTGTACGGATAATATTTTGGTCGGTGAGTTCTATTTCTCGATTATAACCCGCGATCAGTTTTTGGCGATTTCTGATTTGTTGCTGGATAATCAATACTTTATTGAGGGCATTAGTTTTACTGGCGCGGGTCTGGGAGAGCTCCTTATTGGTCTTGTTAATTTCTTTGAGGATGGCCGCTCTTTCTCTTTCAAGATCGGATTTATTTTGAGAAAACCCAGAGAACGGCCCGGCCACCAGTAGCAGAATGGTAAAAAGAACCGAAGCTTTTTTAATCATCCATCCTGGTATATCTACTCGGAATCCGAAATCCGGTGTCTTTTGGTTGATCCAACTCAATTTGAGAGAATTTAATCGTGATATTGGTTTGTCCTAGAGATGAACTGGACATATCTAATTGTCGAAAATAGGAAAAAAGCTGATTATTATCTAGCGTCCCGAATTCGGAAAAAGCTGCTTTCAGGTCATCTTTTCCATCTTTAGAGGCAAACTGCAAAGCTTCTAGCCTCAAGTCATCTGGGGCAATTGTATAATCTACCTGAAAGTTAGAACTCGCCTCCGTGAGTTGATAAGCTTGCTCTTCAATGCTGAGGTTGACTGCTCTAGGCTCCATGAAGTAGGGCTGACCCAAGAAGAGGTTTTGCACCATTTGGAAGTCCCCTGGTAGGTTATAGCTATGTTCTAAGTAGTCCAAATCATAGATGGCGTATTCGTTATTCAATCGATCCAGGATGTATACCGAGTCAACCGTAATCATGGCGCGAGCTACCTCAAAGCCCAATTTTTTAACCCTGATCCAAATCAGACTGTCTTTTTTCATACGAATATTCGCAGACCCGCTTACGGACATACCTCCGCCTTTGTAGGCAATGCGGGCATTAGCATTTAGCCATTCTGCATCCAATTCCTTAGCAGCTAGGCGCTCAAGAAGAGCCATCGGATTATCTTCTGAGATATCTTTATTGGCTTCCGTTCCTTTTTTAAGTCCTCCACAGCTACTGAGGAGTCCTATTAATAATAAAAATAGGAGGGAGGAGTATTGGATAGAATAGAAAGTATTTTTGTTCATTTTACAGTTTTCGGTCCGTGATTTTTTTCTTTAAGCTATTCGATTGGATGCCGGCATCTTGGGCTTTTTTCCAGAAGTCAATGGCTTGATCTACATTCCCGATTTGAAAATTGAAATCTCCTAGCAGTTCCATGGTGCGGGGCATGAGTTGGCCACCTTGCTCCTGAAAACGCTGGAGGAGGTCAATTCCTGCCTGTCCTCCATTAGCCAGTGCTTGGGCTTCGACGAACAAGGTTTGCTGACTGCCCATTTTTTCCATTTTTTGCAAAATGCCTTTAGCCTCCTCTTTTTTACCTTCTAAAGCAAGAGTATAGGCATATCTTGTTTCTGCAATTGCCGAAGCAGGTTGGATCGCCCTAGCTTTATCAAAGGCATCTTTTGCTTCTTGAAAATCACCATCCTGTGCGTAAGACATACCAATAGCTGATAGCACGGTTTGTTGTAGGGTTTGATTTTGAGCAGATAGCAGCAGCGCTTGCTCTAGATAATAAATCGCCTCTTCTGCATCCTGTAAATTGAGATGGCCGATAGCGGCATTATAGTAAATCTCTGCTTGGTTTGGAAAGACATCAAGCGCGCGTTCCGCATAGCTACTCAAGTCTTTAGCCTGGCCTGTTACTTGTAGCGTATACAACAATTGCTCCCAAAGGCTATAGATGGTGTCATCTATTTCTAATGCTTGCTTATACTTGGCAATAGCTTGCTCATAAGACTGAGACAAAGACAGCATATCTCCTGCAATAGCGAATGATTTTCCATCGTCGGCATGAACACGCTCCAATAAATCAGTCAAATCTACCAATTCTTGTAGCAGCTCCTGGTCGGGAGACTTTTTGTACTGCTCTACCAGCGGTAAAATTTTGCCAATCTTCAGGTCTATGGCTACATTAGGATCTTCAAATACTGGTTTTAGTGCTGCCAAATAGCCGACGGCATCTTTATTTTTGGCATCTCCTCCAGCCACTACCAAGCTGGCTTTTGGATGGTCTGGATCGATTTGTAAGAGTTCTCGGTAGACCTCTAGCGCAGCATCTCTATTGTCAATCTGCTCATAGAAGCTAGCGAGCTGCTCGTAGAATTCTGGCGTATTAGGGAAAGCCTCCTTGAGGCGAACGTATTCTTCCGCTGCTTTTTTATAGTTGCCCATGCCGAAATATAGCGTATGCTTACGCCGTACTAAGTCCTCACTCAGGCCTTGTCTTTTCTCGAGTTGGTCATACACTTTCAAAGCATTTTTGAGGTCGCTATCCTTGACGTAGTAAAATGCCTTTTGGAAATAGTGTTCTTGATCAGAAGGATCGTTTTCAATGATTTTATCAAATAATTCTGCCGCCTCTTTGTTCTGACTGGCTTCGGAGTAGAGCGTTGCCAAATGCATGCGGTACCACTTATTTTCTTCATCGCTTTCCATAGCTAGTTTGCCCATAGCAATCGCCTCTTGGCTATTCTTAGCTGATTGATAAAGGCGGCTCAATTCATAAGCGGAGGGAGCATGTTCAGGATAATTGTCCAGGACTATTTTAAAGGCTTCGATAGCCTTTTCGGTATTGCCTAACAGCTTTTCCTTGGTAGCATCTAAATAGAGTTGATCGAGGTTCAATTCCTTCTCATTGATGCGATCTTGGGCCTGTAGAAAAGATGATCCGAAGAGGATAGCCCATGCTAAAATATAAGGTAGTTGTTTCAACATAAAAACGCTGTTTTAATATCAACTAAAAAATGGCTTATTTAGTTGATAGGCTTAGCACTATGGCTCAGATACAATGAAGCTTGAATGGTATTAAACAGCAAGGAGAACTGTACTCTACTGCTTATTTCCCAATTGTAGTATAATCTCCGATACTAATCTCTTGCATGGAGCCTGTATAGTCTACTTGGCTACCAATCATCGACTTTTGTAAAATAGCATTGTTAATACTACTATCATGCTGGATTATACTTTCACGAATAACGCAATTTTCAAGCACAGAATTGCTTCCTATTGAAACATATGGACCAACGACGGTATTTACTAGCTTAACGCGCTCTCCTATATAGCATGGAGGGATGATCGTAGCGTTTTCTAAGGTGATAGAATTGGGAATGAGCCGCTCATTGCCATTCTTGAGTTCTAGAATTCTTTGATTGGTTGCCAGGATATTGGCTTTGTTTCCGCAATCGAGCCATTCTTCAATTTGTGCCGGCTTGAATTGGGTGCCAGCCTCTTTCATAAGCTCTAGTACACTGGTGATTTGAAATTCGCCTTTATCTTTGATATCGTTATCAATGAGGTGCTCTACCTGACTTCTGAAGTAATCACCATCCCTGAAATAGTAGATGCCAACAATGGCTAAATCAGATACAAAAACAGGAGACTTCTCTACAAATGCTGAGATGTACCCTTGCTCATTGACTTGTACGACCCCAAAGGAGGAGGGATTATCTACTTTTTGTACCCAAATAATTCCATCTTCTTGGGTGTTGAAGGAGAAATCTGCTTTAAATAAAGTATCCGCAAAGGCGACAATACAATTTCCTGAAAGGCTTTCGCGGGCGCAGTAAATCGCATGTGCAGGCCCCAGGGGCTGGTCTTGGTAGTAGATACTACATTTTGCGCCGACGCCCTCGGCCACTTGAGCCAGTTGTGCTTCTACTTCTTTACCAAAATCTCCAATTACAAAGGCCACTTCCTCGATCTGACTAGGAAATGATTGATTGAAATCCTCTACGATACGCTGTACGATGGGCTTGCCGGCAATGGGAATTAGTGGCTTGGGTACAGTTAAAGTGTGGGGCCTAAGGCGGGACCCTCGTCCCGCCATTGGAATAATGATCTTCATATTACTGGTCTATTTGGTATAGTCAATAGCATAAGTCTACTCGAAAGTATCTTTCTCAATCACAGTGATCTTGAGCATGTTGGTACGATGCCTTTGTTGAATAGGCATACTACCAGTATTGACGACAATATCTCCTTCTTTGATTCGTCCATCTTTGTAAAGAATCTCTTGTACATCGTTGATGGTTTCATCCGTTGTTGTGAAACGATCGTAATAGTAGCAACGTACACCCCAAACTAGATTGAGGGTAGCCAGCATATGCATACGATCTGAAAAGATGAAAATACCACTTTCAAGCTTAGGTCTATAACTCGATACTTTGAACGCGGTATAACCCGAAGAAGTCATCCCGACGATGGCTGTTGCGCCTACATCTTCGGCTGTCTTACAGGCATTGAAACAGATCGCGTCCGATAGGAAAGTTCTAGATTTTGGAGAAGCTACAGGTCTACGTCCATCGAGAGATAGCACTTTTTCGGCTTCTTCGATAATTTTATTCATCTCCTCTACCACTTTGACGGGGTGCTTGCCCACTGAAGTCTCTCCACTCAACATTACGGCATCTGCACCATCTAATACGGCATTTGCTACATCGGTTACCTCTGCACGAGTGGGACCTGGATTAGTGATCATACTTTCCATCATTTGGGTAGCGACAATAACCGGTCTGGCCCGTTGGATACATTTTCTGATGATTTCCTTTTGGATAACCGGAATCCTCTCGATGGGGACTTCGATACCCAAATCTCCTCGTGCTACCATGACGGCATTAGAGTGCTTGATGATTTTATCCATATTTTCAATGGCTTCCGGTTTTTCGATTTTTGAAATAATCTTGGCCGGATGCTTGTGCTCATCAATTATAGAGCGCAGTTCTTTTACATCTTTAGGGTGACGTACAAAAGAGAGCGCGATCCAGTTAACTGGTTGAGTAAGGATATATTTCAGGTCAGCCTGATCTTTTTCAGTCAAAGCTGGCAGCGAAATATTGGTATTAGGTAGGTTGACGCCCTTTCTAGAGGAAAGAATACCACCGAACAATACCTTTAGTTTTACGGTGTCGATTTTATTAGTTTCGACAACCTCAAGTACTAATTTACCATCATCAACTAAGACTTTTTCGCCTACATTCACATCTCTGGCGAAAGACTCGTAGCTCATGTATATTTTCTCTTTGGTACCGATACATTGCTCATTAGTAAAGGTGAGAATGTCTCCAGGTTCAATCTCGATACCGTTATTTTCCATCTGACCTACCCGTAGTTTAGGGCCTTGTAAGTCTGCTAGAAGACTTAAATGCAGTCCATATTTCTCATTAATATGAGTGATATGATCGATAACTTGTTGGTGATCTTCATGGGTACCATGAGAAAAATTCATTCTGAAAACATTCACCCCTGCCTGAGCAAGTTCGAGTAAATTTTCATAAGAATTAGAGGCTGGACCTACGGTGGCAACAATCTTGGTACTTTGGTGATCTACAATCTTCATAAGTTACATTGTTTTAAATCTTAAACGCTGCGTACAATTCATGGATTCAGTTAAGGCTTTGAATACCAGTTTTTTATGTTTGGTTTTTCGTGTAGCAGTAATTTAATTTTGTCTAATTGGATCATTTAAGATGCTAAGAAAAAATATTCTTGCAAACTAAGTGTAAAATTTACAATAAATGATGTCATAAATGTAAATTTAATTATAAAGAATTCAAAAAGAGTCTTTTCTAACCAACGATTATATCAGTAAACCAAAGTAGTCTTAAAGTCGTGAAAATGAAAAAAATGAGAAAAAACTTTGGTAATTGCTATTGTTCTACTTTACTTTGCAGCTGCATTCGTTAACCGTATAAAAACGAATTATTCATGTCAAGCATTGCGGAAAAAGTAAAAGCTATCATCATTGATAAGTTAGCAATTGAAGAAAGTGAAATCACACCAACGGCTAGCTTCACAAATGACTTAGGAGCGGACTCTCTAGACACTGTAGAGTTAATTATGGAGTTCGAAAGAGAATTTGATATCGCCATTCCAGACGAAGAGGCTGAAAACATTCAGACTGTTCAGGACGCGATCGATTATCTAGAAGCCAACAAGAAGTAAGGGTCATTCCTTTTTTTGTTTTAGCTTCAAGAAGAAATAGAACACTTATACTAGTAATATAGATTTACTCTTGATTACTGGTGTAATAAACTAGTTAGTTGGCCAGTTTGGCCAATTTTTGGTTAAGTTCTGTTTCTTCTTTTTTAGTAATGGCCAATTTTCGCCTAATTTCACCCCATCTGTAATAAGGGTAATGCCAGCATTACTCATTCATTTCTTAGTAAACTCAAATGCTTATGAGAAGGGTTGTTGTGACAGGAATGGGTGCTATCACTCCTATTGGAAAGACATATAATGATTTTGCTGCTGGCCTAAAGGCTGGTAAGAGTGGCGCTAATCCCATCACCCAATTCGATGCCTCCAAGTTCAAAACACAATTTGCCTGTGAAGTAAAAGACTTTGACGGCGCTGCTGTGCTTGGACGTAAAGAGGCCCGAAAAATGGACCGATTTGCCCAGTTTGCTATGGTTGCTGCAACGGAAGCCATGGAGACTTCTGGTCTTGCGGAGGCTATAGAAAACTTGAATAGAGACCGGATAGGAGTCATTTGGGCTTCGGGTATTGGTGGCCTAAGATCATTGGAAAAGGAGATTGAGTATTTCTCTGCTAATGATGGCACACCAAAGTATAATCCTTTTATGATTCCTAAAATGATCGCTGATATTGCAGCGGGGCTGATTTCTATGAAATATGGCTTGAGAGGAATCAACTATGCTACCGTCTCTGCTTGTGCTTCGGCATCGCATGCTTTGATGAACGGCTTCGATAGTATTCGATTGGGTAGAAACGACATCATCGTCACAGGAGGAGCTGAAGCGGCTGTAGTGAAAGCGGGTATTGGAGGATTCAATGCGATGAAGGCTTTGTCTACACGCAATGATGACTACCTTACCGCATCTCGCCCCTTTGATAAAGATAGAGATGGATTTGTACTTGGGGAGGGAGCCGGTGCCATTGTTTTAGAAGATTTAGAGCATGCACAGAAACGGGGTGCAACTATATACGCAGAAGTTGTAGGTTGTGGAGCAACCGCAGATGCACACCATATTACAGCGCCTCATCCAGAAGGTTTGGGAGCGAAAAATGTAATGCTGATGGCTTTAGCTGATGCAGGTATGTCTCCAGATGAAATAGACTACGTAAATGTGCACGGTACTTCTACACCGCTGGGCGATATTGCCGAGGTCAAGGCGATCCAGTCGGTCTTCAAAGATCATGCTTATAATCTGAATATCAGTAGTACCAAATCCATGACAGGACACCTGTTGGGAGCAGCAGGCGCCATCGAGGCTATTGCAGGTATTATGGCTATCACAGATCATGTAGTACCTCCTACGATCAACCATTTTACAGATGATCCTGCACTTGATCCTAAGTTGAATTTTACTTTCAATGAGGCCCAAGAAAAACCAGTACGCGCAGTATTAAGTAATACCTTTGGTTTTGGAGGACATAATTCGTCGGTAATCTTGAAACAATTTGAAGGGTAAATTCCTTCTGTACTATAGCACGAAACGTTTTAATACGATTTCGGATATTTTATCAGGCCGAGTCTAAATCCTGTTTGTTGTCTATCTTTTAGACTCGATCTGATCGAAGTGTTGTATATTACCTTTTTGTATATCATTTATCTTGTCTGTTAGATAAATCAGACGCTCTAGTTATTGATATACATACGGAGTTGCCCTTATTAGTACAGGAACATAGTAAATCAGGATTTCGATTGCGAATTTTATTTCGGCTATACAATTATTTCTTTTCCAAAGACAAAGATTTTGCGCGTAAGCTCACTTCCTTGTTAGGGTTCACTCCTGTCAATTTGTCAATTTTCAAGTTGGCTTTTTCTCATAAATCCAACTCTTCAGATAAAAAGAAACCGGGCTCCCAAAACAACGAGCGCCTAGAATACCTGGGTGATGCAGTCTTGGGCACAATTGTTGCGGAGTACCTATTCCAAAAGTATCCTACTAGTGATGAGGGCTTTCTCACAAAAATGCGCTCTAAAATTGTCAAGCGGAAATCGCTCAATATGATTGGCGATAAAATGGGCCTTGATGTGCTGCTTTCGGAGTACAACAACACCCGATTGAGTCGCTCGATGCTCGGGAATGCAGTCGAAGCACTGGTCGGAGCTATTTACCTAGAGTGTGGCTACCGAAGAACCAAGCGCTATATTATCGGACAGATGCTCCGCAAGTATGTCAACATCCATCAGCTAGAGCGAGTTGATGACAACTACAAAAGCCAATTACTAGAGTGGTGTCAGAAAAACGGGAAGGCAGTCAACTATAAACTACTCGCCCGCTATAAATACGAAAAGCGCGACCGCTTCAAAGTAGCCGTAATGATCGATGGCAACCGCCTAGCTATTGCAGACGACTATAATAAGAAAAGCGCCGAGCAAAGCGCTTCAGAAAAAGCAATGCTCTCTCTAGGGATCATTGTTGAAGAAGAAGATTAGTTCCTACCTCGTGAATTCCTTTCTTGAAAAATACGCCAAGCACACCAATGAAATGGCCATTGGTGTATTTGAGTTAGAAAACTGGCTAAAAGATGCGGCTATTCAGGGACTAGCGGGCCTACAACAGCAAGATGATAGTTACTTTGAAAATATTGCTGGTCGGATGGTCGACCTGCGCTTGAGTAATATCGCCCGCCGCATTCGAGGAATGATTGTACAAAAATACAGTGCAGATTGGTTGCCTTATTTTAGTAAAGAAATTGCCGAACTCTTTCTCTTCGTCAGACAATTCAAACAATACCATAGCCTTTCGGAATCTCAAAAAATGGGCTGGCTCCAACAAGCCGGTATTAGCCTCAAGAAAAAGGATGTCTTGGCGCTACAAGACCCCATATCTGATTATTGGATTGTACTCGGTCAAAGGGAAGGTGAAGATGATCGGCTGCGCTGGCGGCAGACTTGGCTTTGGGGAGAAGGCTACCAGGATGCCGCGCTTATTCTAGATTTTGCCTGGGGTGGCAATCCTTTTGAAGGAGCCTATAAAGTAGGAGTTGCACTACAGGCCGATCTTTGTTTTTATCCATCACCGCTACCACAAAGAGCACTGCTCAAGGATGTACTTCTAAAAGATAGACCTTTTGCTCGATTAGAGGGGCAGGATTCTATCAGCGCTTTTACCTTGCAGTATACTCGTGCTTTGGCTGAAGCACCAGGAGTGCGTCAGATCGCAGGCTTATTGCAGGAAGTAATTCCTTTTTACCAAGATGGCGTATTTCAGTGTTGTGACCAGGATGGCTATTATCTGACTTTAAAAGTCGAGAAGACCAGCGGATGGCAATTAGTAGCGACTAGTGCCGGCCAGGGAATCATGCTTTTTGGTCTTTTTGATGGCGAAAGTTTCGAACCGTATAGCGCAGTTGCGAATCAAAGGATTATTGAAATCAAAATCTAAACCATGTCTACCCGATTATTTTATGTTTTGAGCCTAGGCTTTTTGATTGGCTCTATTTTTCTGAGTTGGAATGTTATCCAGGAAAGTAAAGCCTACCAACAAGAAAAAGAAGCCTATACCCATACTTTAAACTATCGTAATCGATTTTTAGATCCTGCCGAGTGGACAGCCAAAGAAGAAACGGCTCAGAAGTTGAAAGCAGCCCAGCAAACTCAGGCTGTGCTGCAAGTTTTAAAGAAACGGACCACTCAGCAAGCACTTTACTTAGGAGGCCTATTGTTTCTTTACATTGGCTTGACGATACTCTTCTTCTTTCAGAATAGAATACACGCGGTGTTGGTCTTAGGGTTTATTGTAGCGGCCCTCGCTTGTCTGCCAGTGGGTTTGATGGCGCCGATGTTGGAAATTGGAGCATTCGAGCGAAACCTCGATCTAGGGGATATACCCATCAATGCTAGGGTGCTAGGCGTCAATGTTAATGTAGAAGTCTCCCAGTCTTTTCCAGGTGATATGTACTTTTACTATCAGAGCAAGTCTGTTGTAGAATTGATTTCCTTGTTATTTCAGCAAAGTAATTGGGTCGTTGGTGGTTCGATTTTACTCTTTAGTATCCTATTTCCAATCAGTAAGATTTTACTCACCTTGTTGATGGTGTTTATACCACGAATCACGGATCGAAAATGGATCAAATATATTGTCGAAAAATCTGGGAAATGGTCGATGGCTGATGTGTTCGTGGTAGCGGTATTTCTGGCATTTCTAGCCTTTAGCAATATGCAAGTGGGCATTACTACGGATAGTAAGGTATTGGTGGGTTTATATTTCTTTTTGGGCTACTGTTTACTGTCCTTAGTTTCTTCTCTGTGGATAGGGAGACTCCATGAGCAAAGCTAATCAAGTGTTAGCCTATATTTTTTTCAATAAAGGAGCGGATGAGGTTTTCCTTTTGCGAAAGCAACTCATGTACCTTCATCTGATTCAAGGCCCTATCAAGATTTTGTTCTGTATAATGGACTTTATAATACTGGTCACCATCTAAATAATCACTTAAAAAGCGCAGCATTTGCTCGAGCAGAATATAGGCGGGTCCCAAGTGCAAAGTGGCTTTTTCCTGCTCATTGAAAAGCGGCGCAAGGGGAGGTAGAAAATGGGCACAAATCGCTTCGAGGTACGGCCATATTAGTTGCACCTTTTCCAGGTTGGTCTCGTTTTCATCAGCCGAAACCGCCATTGTCCGGACCATATCCCCGAAATCAGTGGCAAAGGCACCGGGCATGATGGTATCCCAATCAATCACGGCTACGACTTCTTTCTGATCATTGAATAATAGATTACTCATTTTGGGGTCATTGTGTACCAATCTTTGATCAATGCCTAGACCTTGTAAATCGGGAAGTGTATCCCTGAAG
This sequence comes from Saprospiraceae bacterium, assembly GCA_042095835.1. GTDB lineage: Bacteria > Bacteroidota > Bacteroidia > Chitinophagales > Saprospiraceae > DATFKA01. Next base: position 2,495 of record JBELML010000049.1, on the reverse strand, counting down.
TCTTCTAAATATTGGATAGCGGCTCTAGCCTTTTTACTTCTTCCATAGGCATCTTTTTCTAGTATCTTTAAATATTGCTGATAGCGATACTGGAAATGATGAAAGTTTGGAATCGTAGCTTTTACACCGCTGGGAGGCTCGGTATTGAGCGCTTTGAGGAAAAGAGCTACAGCGCTGGCTGCACTTTGAACCTGCTCTACACTTTCTGCCTGGCTTAAAGAGTGGGTTTTGCTTAGGAAGCGGAGCATCCTCCAAAAGTTTCCTTCCGAATCTTGCCAAAATAGATGCTGGTTTAAAGTGGATACCGGTGCAGCTAATAATAATTGCAGCCCTGTTCTGCTTAGGTGGTCGAAGACAAGATGATAGTTCTCAACTACCGATTTAGGTTCTTGAAATACCAAATGGTTGATCCGCTGAAATAGATATTGGCCTTGGCTTGTCATCAAGCTATAGGTATCGTTGATATGACCGATACCTATAGCTTGATACCGAAGGATGTTTTCCTCTGAGAAGAAAGCGTTCTGTACCTGCTGTACTATTTGCTCCATAGTGGTCGAGGATACTTACCTTGCTCAGATAACTGATCAAAAGCTTTTTGAACTTTGACTTTATCCTCTTGGTAGGTGACACCATACCATTGTTCACCATTGGCTAAGACATGCAGTTGGATGGCTTCTGCCTGAATCTGCTGGTTGACTACCAGCGGAATATAGTACTCTGCCTTAGGTTGATCATGGCTATCTTTTACAAATTGTACGAAACCCTGACGGATCGTCTCAAAGATGTTAGGATGAAATCCCCAGAAATTCATAGAAACCAAGGCTTCAGGTGATAAAAAATGATCGTCACCACCTTCTAGATAGCGAATACCTTCGGGACTACGGTGTATTTTATGGCGCTCAACCACATTGCTGAGGTGACCATTACTGTCTACCTCACAGATGCCGCGATTGACGTGTCCCGCATCCGATAGCGTATTATTCAACTGATAGGCAATCATGCTATAGTCCGTAGGGCTGGCTTGTTGAGTGAGAAATTGAGCCATCGTTTCGAAGCCACTGATACCGTAGTAATCATCTGCATTGATCACGGCGAAAGGTTCCTTGATGACATCTTTGGCTACAAGTACGGCATGGGCTGTTCCCCAGGGTTTTTCGCGAGCCGGAAAGCGATCAATGCCTTCTATGGGGCTATCCATTTCCTGAAAGGCGTAAGCCACTTCAATCTCAGAAGAAAATTTGTCTCCAATCTTTTCCTTAAAGGGAGCTTCGATACTTTTGCGGATCACAAAAACGACCTTGCCGAAACCGGCACGAATGGCATCGTAAACGGAGTATTCAATCAAGGCTTCGCCGTGAGGTCCGAGTGCATCTACTTGTTTGAGACCGCCGTAGCGACTTCCCATTCCGGCAGCTAATATTAATAAAGTTGGTTTCATTTAGATATATAGTGATGTAATGATGTAGTGATTTGTTGAAGTTTTTGTATAGACAAATATACACTAGGATATGTGTCAGCGTGTAATTCGACCAACGTTGCTAAAGCACCGGGTCTCATTAGCATAGCACCTGACATTTCCCACGCAAATATAGGAGATTACAGCACTTTACTGCGGGCCTTTTCTACAAAGATCTTTGTATCTTGATTAGCGAGGTAGTAATTGTAGCTAAAACCAAAAAGGATAACCAAACAACCCATAATAAATAAACTATTCCGGACGGTCATCACGAGTGGGAGATGCATGGCATAAAAGGGCCGTACGAATAATACTTCTAGGCTAATCAATAGAGCTGTGAGGAAAAGTAAAAACACACTGGTAGCTCTGGCTTTATTGAGGAGATTTGGCCGGGCTTTCAGGCGGCATTTTTTGTAAAAAAGAGCTGGTGTATTATCGGTAGGATTAATTTTGATAAGCTCGGAGAGAATATAGCTGGCTTTGTCGTATTGATGCGTATTATACAAGGAGGCTGCTTTGCGGAAAAGCATTTTATTGAAAATCTTTTCCTCTTTGTATTCTGTTATATTATTGCTTATCGTCTTTTCTATGACTACATCGACTAAAAGTAAGTGTTTCCGATACGCCCCAATCTCAAAAAGTGCATCTACATAAGCAACCAATAGTTCGAAAAACTCGTCGAAATCAAGGCGGATGATTTTTTCTTCTTCCTTTTCATAAAAACGGACAATACCTCGGTAGTTCGTAGGATTGATGGCCTTGAACTTGCGATAAGTCTGCGTGTAATAGGTAGGGTTGAAGAAATCCATACTTATAATATACTAAAAGATAGCGAAGCTTGCGTAATTATTTTGAATGCCCGGCGCAAGCCTTGATTATTATGAATTATAAGCCTAAAGTGTAAAATTGGTTTAGAAAGACTGTCATTGGTCCATCATTTTTGTGGATCAATCGAGTGAATTCGCCATTCGTCCAACATTAGGACAAATTGGCGGTTGATTTAGGCACTTTATTTAATATATACTGTTTATATAAATAG
>JBELML010000048.1:0-38809 GCA_042095835.1 Saprospiraceae bacterium | reverse complement strand
TTGATTACGGATATCGATACTTTCCAATCGTAGAAGGGCAGGAAAAAATCTTTGCAGTCGATAGTATTATCTATGGCAGAGAAGGTACCGTGATCGATACCACCTCTGGCTTCTTAAGAGAAGTCACTACTGCTGTATCTGAAAATCCAGATGGTACCATTTCTGCAACAATAGAACGATACTACAGAAAATCCGCTACTGATCCTTGGATACTACAGTCTTTTAATGTGCTGGAACGAAACAACCGCCAAGCTATCTTGCAAGCGGGGAATCAATCTCTACTTAAGATGATATTTCCAGCCTCCTTAGCATCTACATGGAATCCAACTGCTTTTTTTACGGAGGGACAAAATGTCGTAATCGCTGGCGATCCTATTGATTTTTATAAAAACTGGGAAGGGCGTATTTATGCCAATGATTTGACCTACCTTGGTGCGACCAGTGGTGATATCTCTAATGTTTTAGGTGTCAAGCTAGCAGATTCAGAAAACCTGATTGAACTTAGAAAGGTGGAGGAATGGTATGCTCCCGAAATTGGACTAGTGTACAGTTTGCTTGAGATATTTGATACGCAGTGCCAAAAGTGCTGCGGTGGAAATACCGGAGAATGCCTGGATATTCCTTGGTCAGATAAAGCAGAACAAGGGCTACGTGTAGAAGAAAGATTGTTGGATTATTAAACCAATATGAGCAAAATATTAGACTTAATAGAAGTGGGGCATTTCAGCAAGGCCATTGGTGTCAAAGGTCAAGTGAAATGTAAAGTAGAAGAGTCCTACCTAAGTGCTTTCGAAAAGGCTACCGTTGTTTTTGCCAGGATCGGAGGCCAGCCGGTTCCCTTTTTTGTAGAAAGTATTGATCTCAAGGCCGATCCAGTGCTCAAGGTAGAAGACCTGAACAGCAAAGAAGAGGCTCAACTTATCACTGGAAAAGCCCTTTGGATGAAAAAAGAAGACCTACCAGCCGTCGAAAACATTGAAGAAGTCACCAGCCAATTCCAACGATTTATCGGTTATACCGTAAAAGATCATTCGACTTCGATCGAACTTATAATCGAAGACTTCGAAGAGCTCCCACAGCAAATACTAGTGATCTCCAACTACAAGGAGCAAACAGTATTTATACCATTTGCTCCTCAATTGATTATAGACATTGATGAAGGCCAAAAAACCATCATAATGGACCTACCTGAAGGACTCCTAGATTTAAACTAAGCGTCCCATTCTTGTTACTTTCCGCCAGGTTGTGGCATACCGGGCTGCACAATTTTATATTCTTCTTCACTTTTTGCTTTCTCCACCAGTGCTTTTACATCAGCTAGGAGCTGCTTAGCATCATAAACGACTCCATTTTTCACCGTATATTTTACACCACCTACTCTTACTACCTCATTATCTTCACTTAGCTTGATAGCGCCAGTGCCATAAAGTGCTTTCAAATTGACTAGTGGGTTCTCTTCTAGGATCACAAAGTCTGCATATTTGCCTTCTTGGACGCTACCAATTTTATCAGCGACACCAAGCGCTTCTGCACCATTTAAGGTAGCCGATCGAATGACTTCTAAAGGGTGAAAACCTGCTTCACGCAAAAGTTCTAATTCTCTGATATAAGCAAAACCGTACAATTGGAAAATGAAACCAGAATCAGAGCCTGCCGTTACGCGGCCACCGCGATTCTTGTATTCATTGATGAAGGTCATCCAAAGGCGATAATTTTCTTTCCAGGCAACTTCTTGTTCTGTGCCCCAATAGTGCCAGTAAGAACCGTGAGAAATTTTGCTTGGCTGGTAAAATCGCCAAAGCGATGGCATGGTGTAGTCGTCGTGCCACTCCGCTCTACGAGCACGCATTAAATCACGACTCGCTTCGTAGATATTGAAGGTGGGATCAAGTGTGAAATCCAATTCTAATAGCTCATCCATTACTTTATTCCAGTGATCACTATAGGGTTTAGCAGCTTGAACCCACAAGCGACCTGCTTCACCAAAGCGGTGTTGCTCATTCTGATAATTATAATCTAATGGATAATTTTGCACCGTACGGTCATTGAATAATGCCTCCGGTAAGCCATACCAATGCTCCATACTTGTAAGCCCAGCTCTAGCAGAATTGACTACATTCCAGCGGGCGACGTCCATCTGTGCATGGTGGCAGGCCGAACGTAAGCCTAGCTTCTTATTTTCCTCCAGAGCAGCAGCCATAATCTCAGGTGGGGCACCAAAAAACTTTATCCCATCGGCACCTTTGGCAGCGTTTTCTTTTACCCAAGTTCTGGCTTCTTCGGGCGTTTCTAGCGGTCCACCATTACCTTGACCAAAAGCGGTGTAGGCGAATAGACGCGGAGCCACGATTTGGTTTTTCTCACTTTTTTCCTTCTGATCTAAAACCCAATCCAGGCCATTTCCACAAGAAGGGTCACGTACTGTGGTAATACCATGAGCCATCCATAATTTGAATACGTATTCTGCATTTGCTCCTTGAGCCCTGCCTCCAATATGCCCGTGCATATCTATAAAGCCTGGTAGGAGGTACATTCCTTCGCAGTCCAACTCTTTCCCTCCTTCCTTTAATTTAGGGCGGCCTTCAGGCTTGATTTCTACGCCAGGATAACCGACTACTTTGATCTGCTTGATGATATTGTTTTCTACTACAATATCGATTGGTCCCCTTGGAGGTGCTCCATTTCCATTAATGAGGGTGATTCCTCTGATGATGAGTTGTGCATGCGGACCGTCCCCTTCGCCGGCTTTCCGATCGGGAGCTTTTTCTACTTGTGCACTAATACTCCAGCAAAAGAGCATCAAGTAAATGATGAGATGAGTTCTTTTCATTTGTTTAAAATTTTTGCAATTGCTTGAAAGCTAAGTTTTTGCAGAAATTTTAAACCTCTGCAACCGCTTCGCTTTTGCATAATCTTTTTTAATCATCACCATTTGGTGATTTTATGATTAAATAAGATCATGCTCATTTCATGTTAATTCTGTGTTGGTATATCAATTTCTTTTGATTTGTCTAAGAATTTCTGTTGTAGGCGAGAAAGATGTTTTTGATAGCCCAGTAAGGAAACTTAAACTGCTTTAAGATAAACAAAGGACTTAGACTGCTGGTAGGATTTATTTAAAAAATAGCGATTATACTGTTATTTTGGCCATAAAAAGGAAGATATGACTAGGACGTTTTTCATTTTAATTGTTGTACTATTGACCGCTTGTCAACCGATGCAAAAAGAAAAAGACAATAATAATTTAGCACAGATGAATTTGAACTATCCCGAGACTAATAAAATAGCCCACACGGATACTTATCATGATCAAGAATTAGCAGACCCGTATCGATGGCTAGAAGATGATCGAGCAGAGAATACCATGCAGTGGGTAAAAGATCAAAACGAGGTCACCTTTGCTTATCTCAAGGATATTCCTTTTAGAGAGGCGATCAAGGAACGTCTGGAGGAATTGTGGAACTACGAAAAATACTCAGCGCCCTTCAAAAGAGGAGCTTATACCTATTTTTATAAAAATGATGGCCTTCAGAATCAGTACGTGCTCTACAGAGAAAAAGGGGACCGCGATCCGGAAGTTTTTCTGGACCCTAATACTTTCTCCGCAGATGGAACGACTTCTTTGAGTGGCATTTCCTTCACTAAAGATGGCAGTCTCGCTGCGTATAGTATTTCGGAAGGCGGTTCTGATTGGCGAAAAATTATGGTTATAGATACAGAAACCAAGCAATTGGTTGGCGATACCATCGTAGATGTCAAGTTTTCTGGAATTTCTTGGAAAGGTAATGAAGGTTTCTTTTACAGCTCCTACGACAAACCTAAGGATGGAAGCGAGCTCTCGGGCCTCACCCAATACCACAAGCTGTACTATCATCAATTGGGCACCGCCCAGCAAGCGGATCCTCTAATTTTTGGTGGGGAGAAGACGCTAAGGAGATACATATTTGCAGGGGTCTCAGAAGATGGAAAATGGTTAGCGATCTCTGCCGCTACCAGCACAACGGGTAATGAACTCTACATCAAAGACCTAAGTCTAGCGGATGCACCTATCATTCCTGTGGTTGACAATTTTGATAATGACCATAATCTAATCCACACCGAAGGGAATACACTCTATATTCAGACTAATCTGAATGCTCCCAACCGCCGCTTGGTGAAAGTCGATGCGGCCAATCCGCAAGCTGAAAATTGGACGGATGTTATTGCTGAACGCCAAGAGCCGCTCAACGTCAATACTGGCGGAGGATACTTCTACGCCAATTATTTAAAAGATGCACTAGCTTATATTGAGCAGATCGACTTAGAGGGGAAACTGACAAGAGTCATCGACTTGCCAGGCCAGGGAACAGTAGGTGGTTTTGGTGGAAAATGGGAGGAAGATAATTTGTATTTTACTTTCACCTCCTACATTAATCCTGGTACGATTTATAATTATGACATTGAAAAAGGGATCTCTACGCTTTATAAAGCTAGTGGTGTACAGTTTGATCCGTCTGAATATGTGTCCAAACAGGTGTTTTACAAGTCTAAGGATGGCACAAAGGTACCTATGATGATTACCTATAAGAAAGGTCTTAAGATGAATGGTGAAAACCCAGCTATGCTTTACGGCTACGGCGGGTTTAATATTAGTTTGACACCTTCCTTCAGTACCGCCAATATTGTGTGGTTAGAAAACGGGGGCGTTTATGCGGTGCCCAATTTGAGAGGCGGAGGCGAATACGGAGAAAAATGGCACAAAGCAGGTACTAAAATGCAGAAACAAAATGTATTCGACGATTTTATAGCTGCTGCTGAATACCTGATAGATCAAGGATATACCAGTTCCGAATATCTAGGGATTTCGGGAGGTTCCAATGGTGGATTGCTAGTTGGTGCCACGATGACCCAAAGACCTGAATTAATGAAGGTGGCCTTGCCGGCAGTAGGTGTGCTAGATATGCTGCGCTACCACGAGTTCACCGCAGGGAAAGGCTGGGCATACGATTATGGTACAGCCCAAGACAGCCCTGAAATGTACAAATACCTAAAGGGATATTCACCGTATCACAATCTGGAAGATGGAACAAGCTATCCTGCAACTATGGTGACTACTGCAGACCATGATGATAGGGTAGTACCGGCCCATTCTTTTAAATTCGCCGCTCGTTTACAAGAAGCACACCAAGGGACAAACCCAGTCCTGATTCGTATCGAAACCAATGCAGGACACGGCGCTGGAAAACCGACCTCCAAAATTATTGAGGAATATGCCGATCGTTTTGCCTTCACTTTTTACAATATGAATGTTCCCATAAAGTATTTTAAAGATTAACTAAGTCAAAACGATAGGGTCTATCTTCGCCCGGGTAGCCATATATCACCACACCACTATATCATTACATCAAAACATCAAAATGGATAACAAAACGAAAAAGCTACTTCAAAAATTAGAGGCCAAACTGGATCAGCTGCATCAAGAGTTAAAGCCCCTATCAAAGGAACAATTGGCTACTCAACCGGCAGAGGGAAGTTGGTCTGTCCTCAATATTTTGGAGCATCTTAGTTTAGCAGAGTACCATGCACAGCGCTACTTAGAGAAAAAATTGAGCTTTAAGCCGGAGCTCCCTAAGGTGGATTTGTCTTCAAAGTTTAGGGTACTTACCTTGAATACTTTCAATCGATCTCCTTTTAAGATAAAAGCACCTAAGGGCGTTGATGTATTTCAATCCGAATTGCCTTTAGATGATTTTATTAAGCAATGGAAGGGGCAACGTAAACAACTTGTTTCTTTTTTAGAGACCCTGCCAGAGGAGGTCTTTGATAAGCAAGCTTACAAGCATCCATTAGGAGGCAGGTTGCCCATTTCTGGAATGGTGTCTTTTTTTGACAGTCATTTCGATCGCCACCGAAAACAGATCAAGCGAACTTTAGTAGCGATCAAAAAATAACTTATTGATTTGTGGCGGAATCTTCCCGACCTAAAGCCGAGACAGGCTTGCTTCAATACTGCGTTAGAAATTAAACTCTTGCAAAACACCTTGACCAAATCATCCCACGGAACAATCGATTCCATCAAAAACCAGCGATTGTCTGGGTTGAGTGCGGTCTCAAATTTCATTCTTTTGAAGCTACTGCCACTCAACTAATTTATTCCTTAAGAGATGAATATTGGGTAAAGTATCGAGATCCAAGAGTCAATTGCAAATTCAAAGAGGAGAATTCTAGCTTGCACTTGACTTTTGGAACTTTTTTGAGTTGAAAAATTATTCTTCATCTTTCCAAAACTGTCGATATATCGCTCCTCTGATCTGATTATCTCTATCATGTCCACGAGGTGGAATACCAAACATTTGACTCATAATTACTGCTACGTATTCTCTTTTAGGATCAACCCAAAACTGAGTCGATTCATAACCTCCACCCGTCCAAAGTCCTGCTTCTCCAAAACCAAGGGTACGCATGGTATCCCCTGTAATCCATAAATTGTATCCATTGGAGCCCCAGGGATTATCGAGTTGGGTACGAGGCTTGGTGATCTCATCTACAGTACTTTCGTCTAAAAAACGATACGTCTCCGAAGTTCCTTTATTTAAAAATACATAACGAAGAAAATCAGCATAAGCATCTGCGGTACCGAGCATACCTTCTCCTCCCAAATATAATTTATGTGTGGGATCATAATCCGGTACATCGGGCCCAAAAATGTCTAATTCTCCTTTATTGGCTTCCCTCAGTAAAGAGTCTACCCCTGAAAATCTTGGTAAAATTTTGGCACCTGAAGCCAATCCATATTGTAATCCATCAATGTTAAGTGGGGTTGTAATTCGATCTTTAACCAATTGTTTTAGGCTTTTTTCAGTTGCTCTTTCTGCCACAAAACCTAAGACTGTTGTATTGGTACCATAAAAATGATCCGTTCCTGGTTGTTGAATAAGAGGTAATTGTGCGAGGCGATTTATTGCTTCTGCTGTGTTCTTAGCAGTGGCTAAATTTTGAGTAGACATTAAAGAATCGATACAGGGGTAACCTGTGGTAGCATAATAAAAGCCAGCTTTATGATTGATCAAATCAGAAATGGTCATCTCCCTTTCCTGGGGTACTAAATCAATAGGACATGCTCCATCCCTATTTCCCCAGCCATATTCGTTCAGGCTTTTTCCTTCGGAAGAAACAGCGACCTTCAAGTCTTTGAATTCTGGAATATATTTCGTCACTGGATCATCCAATTTTAGAATACCTTCCTCCACTAAATCCAGCACCAAAGAAATAGTAATAATTTTACTCATCGACCAAATTCTAATCCATGTATTGCCATTTATCTCTGCGTCAGGAAGTAGCTCTTCGTTTACTGCAGCATGCTGATAGAGCACCTCTCCTTCCTTATTTTCCAGGTGGACATAAATAAAAGGAAAAGATCCATTGTCTACATAATGGTTGACTAAGGAGTCAATTTCTGAGGTGTTTTCAAATATTGATTCCTGTGTTTCAAGCCTTTGGCAGTTAGATAGTAAAACAATGATTAGGCTTATGATGACTATTGATAGCTTTTTCATGTTGAATTGATTTTATTTACGTTCATGTCCTTTATAATGTATCCAATCAAAATCAGCGAAGTTGCTAGTAGCTTGGCCATTACTAGTTGCATAAAGGCCTAGATAAGCGCCTGTATAACCATGACTGAGTACCAAATGAGCACTAGTTTTAGCAAAGAGGGCATAGGTTTTGCCTTGATCAGTGGAGTAGAAAAAGTGATAATCATTATCTTTTGCGATTACCTGAAATTGTATTTGGCCCTCATAATCCGTGATAATTGCTTGTTGAAATATTTCCGCTTCCTTCTTGCGTTCCTGGATTAATAATTTTAAAGCGATATTATCTCCTTCTTTGGTGGCTGTAAACATGATATAATTATCATCTTGCTGGAAGATACTAATGCCAGCTTCTTCCTGATCTTGTAGTGGCTGAAATTTCATACTCGCCGTATATTCGAAGTCACTTTCTTTTTGGCGGATCCCCATTAGGCTGCATCGGCCACGTAGCGCTATTTTTTCAGGTTTTAAATATAACCTTAAGACACCTGGGTTTTCAGAGAGGGAATAGAGCTTGTTGAGGGGGACTCGCCTAAAATTCCACTCTAAATCCAATTGAGGATGATCAAAATTATCATAAAAACCATCGTTTCGATATTGGCCTTTGTCAGAGAAGGGGAGTGCTGTGTAGCGCTTAACGCTTCCTCCGTCTGGATTGGCTACTGGCCAAAGGTATTTGGGGTTTTTCCATTCTTGAGGTTCTCGTTCCCATTCTATGGGCACAAGGTGTGTTTCTCTTCCCATATTAGAACGTCTTAGCTCATCTCCCCGAATGCCTAAATTGACCATATACCATCGACCATCCTTCAATTCTACCATATCTGCATGACCTGTGCTATTGACCCAATTGTCATAGGAAAGATGACGAGTGGTGAGTATTGGATTTCTGGGATTGGCTTGATAGGGCCCAGTAATAGAATCACTCAACGCAATCATCACAGCATGGTTGAAGCTGGTGCCTCCTTCAGCAATGAGTAAATAATAACGGCCATCTTTTTTATAAAGATGAGGCCCTTCTGCCCAGGTACCCATACAAGCCCCTCTCCATAAATAATGTCTTTCTCCAGTTAGTTTCCAATTTTCTAAATCTATTTCTTGAAGCCAGATTTCTCCTTCTCCATTAAAGCGTGGATTTTCAGGTGCATGAGTACCCAAATACCAAACCTTACCATCGTCATCAAAAAAGATATCGGGGTCAATACCTGGTGCTCCTTCCAGGCGGTGTGGCTCCGACCAGGGGCCTTCTATATTTTCAGCAGTGATAATAAAATTGACAAACTCTGTAGGTTTATCTTTATCTATAGGGGAGTATACATTTGTAGTAATGATATAAAAAATACCATTATGATGTCGTATGGTTGGAGCGTGTATTCCGCCCCTTTGTTGTACATCTACTAAATTGTTTTCGCCTGTACATTGCTTAGGTCTATGTAAGCCATAGGAAATTAATTCCCAGTTTACAAGATCTCTGCTATGATGGATAGGTAGGCCCGGGAAATATTCAAAGGAGGAATTGACGATATAAAAGTCATCTCCCACTCTGCAAATTGAAGGATCAGGATAACCTCCTGGTATTATGGGATTGGTAAAAAAGCTGGATTGTCCAGATAGAAAAATAGGTGTAAATAAAAATAGGACTAAAATTCTATTCATTGTGAGCATTATTTTATCTTTTAAAACCACCCGAGACACCCAAGAAGATACTGCTGAACCAACGGCCTTGAGGATAATATAGGTCGAGTACACAGCGCTCTTTGCTGTAGTTCGTTTCTGTTGTTACTAAGGGAAAATGCCTTAAAATCTTTATTTGAATACCTCTTTGAGGAGAAATTCAAGTATCATATGCAAAGTAGAACTTGCGCTTGATACTTGAATTTCAAACTACTTCCTACTCAATTAGTCTTGTATTACCAATTTAGTCGTCGCATAATTTCCTTGTGCATCTACTAATTGAGCAAAGTAGATACCAGCGGATAAATTACCTCTACTGATGGTGATTTTAGAAGTATTGATATTTCTAATTGTACGTACCACCTTACCTGCAATATCATTGATTTGCAAAGTAAAGTTTTCGCTCTTTGGATTGGCAAATTCAATACTAACCTCATTTGTGAATGGATTAGGATAAACCTTAAAGCTTTCTTTTACGACTATGTTTTCTGTATTAGTAGACAAGTCACAAGCAGGTGCTTCATCCAACTGGAACAAGAAGTTGGAACAAGGTTCTGCACCGCCAAAGCCAGAACCGTCTCTGGAATCCTTACCTGTAATATTCCAGGTATTATCAGGATCTGTAGGTCCTACATTGAAGAGGAAGTTGATTGTGCTAATTTCTGCTAAGGGTTTACCATAGTATTCCATAGGGTTAATTGTCACAGAGAATTTATCATTGCCATCATTGACCGCTCTTTTTGCATTTTCAGCATCCCAGGCTACTTGATCCTGCCATTCATTGATACCAGAATGGAAACCTAATTCTGCAAGACCAGCAATAGCATTAGTGGTATCTGCTTCTGGACAATTTAAGCTCAAGTCAAAATCAATTTGAATAAGACCATTTTGTGAATCTACACAAGAAGCAGCAGCTCCATTTAATAAGGCATGAGAAGTGGCCGTTTCACTAAGGTCACAAGAAGGTAACTCAGAGAAGACAATAAGTAGATTTTTACAAGGATCTTCGCCACCAAAACCACCAGCTCCTATATCCTTACCGGTAAGTATCCAAGGGTTATCTGGATCAGCTACACCGTTATTAAGAAGGAATTCAATATTGTCAATTTCATCCATAGGTAAGCCATAGTATTCCGCAGGATTGATTACTACGGAGAAGACATTATTACCATCATTTACTGCATTTTTAGCACCATCTGCATTCCAGGCTACTTGAGCTTCCCAATTATTCGCACCTGAATGGAAACCAAGGGCAGGAGTACCCAATAATAAATTGGCGGTATCTGCCTCTGGACAGTTTTGGCTTAAGTCAAAGGCTACTTTGACCAAGTTGAAGTTGTTGTCTATACAAGAGCTCCCCATATCACTCAACAAGGCATCACTCGTTTCCTTATCTCCTGGCTCTGGTACAAAAAGGTCACAAGTAGGTACTTCCGCTATGTCAAAGGTCAGGTCTGAACAAGGGTTGATGCTTCCAAAAGATTCAGCATCTCTATCATCTCTTCCCGTGGCATCCCAGGCAGCATCTGGTGCGGTAGGGCCATTGTTCAAAAGGAATCTGATATTGCTAAGTGAGTCATAGGAAATACCATAATAATCCATTACATCCACTGTAACTGTAAATATGTCGCTTCCGTTGTTGACGGCTTGCATAGCACTAGTATCATTCCAGGGTACTTGAATAGCCCATTCATTGGCACCGGAGTGGAAGCCTAAAGCACTTGCACCAATGAGCTCTCCAAGGGTGTCTGCTTCTGGGCAGTTTAAACTCAAGTCGAAACCTATGCGGATTTTTCCAGTAGCAGGATCTTTACAAGTAAGATCATCACCTGTGGGTTCTAAAATTGCGGCACTGGTATTTAAAACAGGTTCTGCTACACAGAAGCCTAATTCTGAAACAATTAAACTTAGATCCGAGCAAGGTTCTGTACCACCAAAACCACCATCTCGCTCATCTCTTCCAGATATAGTCCAGGGATCTCCTGGATCACTAATACCATTATTTAAAATAAACATAATATTGTCTAGATCAGATAAAGCCACTCCATAATAATCCATAGGATTGATCGTCAAAGAGTATACATCATTGCCTTGATTTACTGCTTGTGCTGCATTGGGATCATCCCAGTCTACTTGAGAAGACCAGGAGTTGGCTCCAGAATGAAAGCCTAAAATGCTCGTTCCTGCTAAATCCCCATTGGGATCGGCTTCTGGGCAGTTTTTGCTTAAATCAAAATCTATAGTGATACTATTAGTGGTGGTATCAATACAAGAATTGGCTATGGTTGTGGCACCAAGAATAGACTTACTGGATTCTTGCGCCAATTCAGCGCAGGTAGGTAAATTAGCTGTGACCAATTTGAAATCATTACAAGGCTCATCTCCACCAAAACCACCTCCGCCAACATCATCTCTACAAGAACCTGCTTCCCAGGAATCACTTGTATTAGTGGAACGGAGAACAAAGTTGAATTCTGTAATGTCAGCTAAGGCACTACCGTAGTAATCCATAGTATTGATTTCCACCTGGTAGATTCCATTACCAATGGATTGAAGATTCATTACGTCATCACTATCAAAAGCCACAGCAGTAGCCCAATTGTTGATCCCAGAGTGAAAGCCTAATTCTTCAGCACCAGCGAGGAAGCCTGTAGGATCTGCTTCTGGACAGTTTTTATTATAATCAAAAATAATAGTGATCATGTTGTTGTCAGGATCGATACAAGATCCAACTACTGCGCCAGGAATTAATTCCTCCTCCTGCGCAAAACTAAAGGTCGCTAAGAAGAGCAAACAAAATGTAAGTAATAAGTTTTTCATACGTAATCATTAAGTTAATTAGTTATAAGTAATTTAGAAACCTGGGACTCTCTGTTTTGTATCCTAAAATAGAATAGCCCTTTTTCTTTATTTTTCCATTTGAATTGATGGGTGCCCTTTCCTTGATGCTCGAAAGACTGCTCAAAGAGTGCTTGCCCCAATTGATTAAATACTGCTATATTGACTGGCCCTGCTTTGGTGAGAGAATAGGAAATTAGCGTTTCTTCGCTAAAAGGATTGGGATGTATTTGTACGTTTAAATTTCTGCCACCTAAGATGGAAAAAGTATTGGTAATTGTATTGCTTTCTGTTATCTCTACCTTCTGATTAACGGTTAAATTGATGAAATTTTCTATTGCTCCACCAGGCCAAATTATCGTTAGGGAATCTACCTGATTGGCCTTTCCCAAACCAAAATGAACGATACAGCTATGCTGAGAGGCATGAGATCCAAAGCCCCCATTAGCTTCCTGGAAATACCAGCGATCATTTGCCTTTAACAGCACCTTGGCTCCATAAGCATCTGGATTGCTTACTTTTCCCTTCAATTTTATTTGAAGCCAATTATTGGCTAAAGGGCTGTCATTTCTAAATAATTGTACCTTTTGAATCGTATCAGGAGTAGCTTGACGATTGACATTAACTACAATAAAATCCAGATCCCCATCCTGGTCTATGTCAGCGTAGGCTAAGCCCCTACCTCTTTGAGGACTATCTGTAGTTTTGGCAAAGGGAATTTGATTAAAACCAGCACCCCCATCATTTTCAAACATCCGATTTGGGATAGCCTTTCCATTGGTTATAAAAGGAGCCGCTGGTACAAATCCATTCACTACGTATAAATCTAAATCAGTATCATTGTCTGCATCAAAAAAGGCGGTACCCCAGCCTACTGTAAAAAGACTATCAGAGCCAAATATATCCGCAACACCGTATTCTATTGCTTTATCTATAAATTGACCATTTCCTTGGTTTTCTAACAAAGCATTGGCTCCAATATTGGTGATATAATAATCGAGATCCATATCATTGTCAAAATCCCCTGCGCTAATCCCCATACCGTAAATTTCCAGGTCCATTCCTGTTTGCTGACTTTTATTTAAAAAAGTATCTTTTGGGAAGCAATTTTGGAAAAGGGCATTGGGTGCTACCCAAGCACCAAAGTCATTGGCGATGAGTAAATCTTGATCCTGATCCTTATCATAGTCGGTAAAAAGGGCGGCCAATGCACATCCAATATCTGTGAGTCCAAATTCAGCACTTTGTTCTTCAAAGGTCCAATCTCCTTTATTGATATATAGGCGATTTTCATAACAGCTATGGCCGAAGCCGGTGACGGTATCCCTCTCGGTATTATAATACAGATTATTTTTTTTGATATAATCTGCAAAATAGATATCTAATAGACCATCCTGATTGACATCGGCCAAGGTAGCAGATAAATTATAGGTACCATCTATATGTAGCCGTGCCTTATTGGATACATTTCTAAAGGTCTTGTTTCCATTATTTTGCAACAGGAGATTGGTATGTCCAATATGGGTAGTCAATAAGACATCTTTAAAGCCATCTCTGTTGAAATCTCCAGTTACAATACCAGTAGTGATATAGCGATCTGTAACTTTTAATCCTGCTGCTATCCCTATTTCTGTAAAGTTTCCGGTCCCGTCATTTTCATAAAGCATGTCTCGTTGCAAACCACCAGAAATCCAAAGGTCTTCATCTCCATCATTATCCATGTCAAAAAAAGCTGCACCGCCACCAATTTCGTTGATACTGAGATAATGATAGTCTATCCCGGCTTCCCGACTGATTTCGGAAAACTCAATTTGTGTATGCGCTGTATTGGAAAAAAAGTACGCTATAACAAAAAATATTATGTATGTTCTACCAAGTATCATTTTGGACCAAATTAGAATTAAGTTGTACTTCTTTCTCCGGTATGAAGAAGACCAATTTATAAATAGCTTCTTCGTAAGGTAAGCCTCCAACAGGTTGCTGTAGTCGCTTAAGGTTGAAAAGATTATCTCCTTCCATAGAAAGTTCCAGGCTGCGTTCTCTGTAAATTTGATTCAGTAAATCTTCCCTATCGCTATAAGTTGTGGCTTCTACCCCTGCTCTCGCCAAAAGGGTGTTTAGATCTTCCAGGGCTTCACTTTCATTGCCCAATAGAGCATTGGTTTCTCCTCGGATCAGGTACATTTCAGGAAGGCGTATATAGGGCAAATTCATATCTCTATCGTCATATTTATAGCAAGCCCAGGCTACTCTAAAGTCTTCATGCAATTGCTCTAATCTAAGATCCCCTCTATTTCTAGAAATGACTCCCCAGAATTGTTGGGACATGGACAGCTCTACCGCATCACTTTCGAGGCTAAATATTTCGAAGAGACGACGATTGGCTCTATCTATAGGAGATCCCATGAAAGTGAATATATTTTCTGAGCTTATAGCATCAGAATAAGGAATAGATAGATCCTCACTCAAAAGTTCTAGTCTCCTTCCTTCGATACGACCATTGTTGATCACCTCATCTGCATAGGATCTTGCCGCTTCATAATTTTCATATTCAAAATTTACTCGAGCTAATAGTGCTTTTACCGCATAAATAGTAGCCCTTTGGTCATTACTAGTTACCCCTTCCATATTTTGCTCCGCTGCTTCCAGATCTGCAAGTACTTGATTTTTAACTTCCTCAATCGGAGCTCTTGCTGGCAAATCGTCTGGTTGGTAGGGCGTCAATTGAAGTGGTACGCTTAAGCCATTTTGCGGTTGAGCCCAAAAACGGTTCAGGACAAAATAATTCATCCCTCTCAAAAACTGAGCTTCTCCCAACAACCTTTTCTTATCTGCTTCAACCTGATCATTGATAGATTCTATAGCATCGATTGCCACAATTATTTGATTGGATAAATCAATTACCCGATAACTCATAGCCCAGAGATAGTTGGAAATATTGAAGAGATCAGTCCAGTTTTGATGCCTTAAAGCTGCCTGATAATTTGAATTGTTGATTTGATTGACCTCGAATACATTGCTTGCCAGGCATTCTGCAAAAACATACTGGCGTTCTACCCAATCACTATGCATCACACTGTATGCTCCATTGATACCAGCTTCTATACCTTGTACATTATCAAAGGCTACTGCACTTGAAAGGCTGGTTTCAGGTTCCAGGTCAATAAAGTCTTCGCAAGCAAAAAAAGTAAGGCCTAATAAAAGGATGTATATATATTTTAAACGCTTCATTTTTTTGTGTTTTACAACTAGGAAAAATAGAAATTAGAAACTCAAATTGACCCCAAAAGAAATCGTTCTGGCTTGAGGAGAAGGCAACCAGGATTTACCCTGATTCACATTACCCGCACCATCTCGATTGTATTCTGGGTCCCAGCCAGGATAATCTGTGATCGTAGCCAAATTGGTGCCACGAGCATAAATACGCATACTATTAATCTTCCATTTTTCCAATAAACTATTCGGAAAGGTATATCCAATAGTCACATCTCTAAGACGAACGAAGTCTGCATCATACATAAATCTACTATAATTGAAGCGCTCTGGCCCCCAAGTCAATCGCTGCATATTGGTGACATCACCCTGGTTTTGCCAACGTGTCAATCCTTCATCCCACATATTCCAGCCATATCCAAAGCCACGATATTGGAAATACTGCTCATCATTCATTAGGTCATGTCCTGCCGCAAAGGTGAAGAGTACATTTACATCAAAGCCATTCCAGGTAAAGGTATTGTTGAGACCACCTGTCCAAACTGGGTTTGGGTTACCTATAAAGGTCTGATCATTAGGATCAAAAATATTAGTGACTTCGCCAAATTGATTGATGAAAAGCTCATCACCTCCTTTAATTTGGATCTCAATTGGATTGCCTGTATCAGGATCAGTAACCTGTGCAGTACGGTCACTAGCGGCGATTCCAGCAGACTCTACAAGAAAACGAGCTCCAACAGGTTGACCTATTCCTATTGCGCCTAGTCCAAATGCCTGACCCGGGATAAAGTCTCTTCCTCCCAAATCCGTAATTTCATTTCTATTATAAGCCAAATTGAAAGTAGTACTCCATCTAAATTTACCTACTGTGTTGTGGGAGGTCATTGAAAACTCTACACCACGATTTTCCAAAGAACCAATATTGCTAGTGATTCGTTCTACACCTGAAAGTGCAGATACGTCAACTTCTGTTAATAAGTCATCTGTTTGCTTGAGGTAAAATTCCAATCCACCCTCTATTCTTCCTTCTTTGAGTCCGAAGTCAATACCTAGGTTATATTGTTTAGTTGATTCCCAACTTAAGATGCTATTATCAACTTCATTTACGATTATACCTGGACGGTCGATATAATTGCTGGTAGCGAAGGAACCAAAATATTCAAAGTTTCCAATTTCAGCATTACCGACCTCTCCATAACTAGCTCTTATTTTCAAGAAGGTTAAGAAATCGGAGTTTTTTAGGAAATTCTCCTCTGAAACAATCCATCCTAAGGAGAGGGCTGGAAAAGTACCCCAACGATTGCCACTTCCAAATCGAGAAGACGCATCTCTTCTTAAGCTAAACCCTAATAAATAACGATCATTAAATTGATAGTTTAATCTTCCCATAAAAGATAGAAAACTAAAAGCAGAAACTCCGACTGAAGCAGTTTGATTGGCCGCGTTTTCGGGGTTTTTTAAAGCAGGATTTGGGAATTCTTCTCCATCAATAATATTGGAAAAGAAATCGTTTTTGGTCGCATTCATTCCAGCAAGAACATCAAAAGAATGCTTTCCAAAGCGATTGGAATATGAAAGAATATTATTGGTATTCCAGTTGATACTTTCCGAGAGAACAGAGGTAGAAATGGCGAGTGGCTCAATGATGGCAGAACGGTAATAGAATTCTTTTTTATAAATGTTATTGATGCCAAATTCAGATCGTATGGTAAAGTTTTTAAGAAACTTCAACTGGGCATAAACATTTCCCAAAATCGAAGTTCCTCGTTGATTCATTTCAGTATTTTCTAATTCTGAAACAACATTGTTTCCAGTTTGTGCATTAAAAAAAGTACCATCTTCATTGTACACCGGCCAGAAAGGAAGCGCCTGACTTTGTGCTGCGCCCAAACCTCCTGCCCAGGAAATAGGAATAATATCTCTATCTGTAACTGTATAAGCAGTTCTTGCGCCGATAGAGAGGAAGGGCGTTGGATTGTGGTCTATATTAATTCGGGCATTATATCTTTTGAAATTATTCCCTACAAAGATACCTTGCTCATCTCGGTAGGTACCACCGATATAAAAGATGGTTTTGTCATTTCCTCCTGAGGCCGCAATATTGGCTTCCTGAAAATGTCCATCCTGTAAGGCCTTATCTATCCAATCTGTATTGGTGTTTTCAGCGACTTCTCTGCTTAAGCCTGGAGGTAAAATAGTACTCCAAAACTTTGCAAAATCATTGCTGGTATCAAAGCGGCGATCATTGCTCGGATCATCATCAGCCAGTGCATCTTCATGACTATTAGCCCAGGCTTCTTTTGCCAGGTCCAGATATTGAGAGCCGTTGAGTAAATCTATACGATTGGTCTCTTTAGAAAATCCAGTTTGAAAACCGACATCATATTTGGTTTTGCCTTGTTTTCCACTTTTGGTTGTAATCAAAACCACCCCATTTGCGCCTCTAGAACCATAAATAGCTGCTGCGGAGGCATCTTTGAGAATTTCAATAGATTCTATATCTGCCGGATTAAGTTGAGCCAGGGCGTTAGATTCGTTGGCGGTAGCTAGACGGAAATTACTAGCATTATTGTATGAAAAATTGCCTGTCACCACAGGTACACCATCGACTACATAAAGGGGCTCACTACTTGCGACCAAAGAAGAAGTACCACGTATGCGTATGCTTACCGGAGAACCAGCCATCGCATCTGAGGTGGTAACCTGAACCCCTGCAATACGTCCCTGGAGGGTTCCTTCTACGGTAGTTTGAGTAGAATTTTCAAGGTCTTCTCCATTTACACTTGAGATCGAACCAGTTGTAAAACGTTTCTTTTGAGTACCAAAACCGATTACTACTACCTCGTCTATGGTCTGGAGGTCTTCAAATAAGGTTGCATCGATCTTACTTTGACCAGCAACTGGTATCATTTGTGTTTTATAACTTATATAAGAAATAATCAAGGTGTCCTTAGTGGAAGCCAACAGAATATTGAAGGACCCATCTATATCTGTACTAACTCCATTATTAGGATCAGCTTTTGATTGGACCGTAGCTCCGATTAGAGCTTGCCCTTGTTCATCTGTTATTGTACCACTAACGTTTTGTGCCTGTAGAAAGGAGCTTGTAGTGAGTAAAAATGAAAAAATAAATGTAAAATAAAGTTTCATACGTTTCTTGCTTTAAGAAATCAAAATTCACTTAATTGCCAGCAGTTCTCACTCACTCTAGCTAAATATAGGGCTTTTAAATCAGTCAAGACATCCAAGAGTCAACCTAGAAAGGTTCAAAAGTGATGTGGATTTATAGAAACCTTCCTGTTTTTAAACTTTTCAACGATCCGGAAATGTTACAGTGAGATTTACTGCTTAATTGTTGCAATTATAGCAGCGAATATAATAAATTATTAGATTTCAACAGAAGTTCCCGAATTCAACTCAAAGGCCAGTCTGCGCAGACTGGCCTTTGAACGATGATTCGTCTGCCCTGCTACCGACCAAGCTATAAGTAGAAAAGTATATTTTGGCCCAGCTTTTGCGCTTGCTTGAGTGCTTTTAAGATAAGCTTTTTGACCCAGTTTCGAGTCTTTTGACTTAAGACAACTTCCCGCTTAATTTTTGCTGACCGGATAGCGCCAATAATTCTGGTCGCTTGCTTTGCTCTAGGAAGACAATATCTGAGGTGTCGCCCAATACTTCGTCGATCAGACCATACTGTTGGGCCTCGACGGCGTTCATAAATCGATCTCGTTTAAAATCTTCTGCGATTTCACTCCAATGATGCCCTGTGTGCTTACCAATTAAATGGAAAAGCTGGGTTTCTAATCGCTCCTGCTCATGGAAAGCAATTCGTACATCTTCGGTATAACCTTGTGCGCCGCCGCCTGCGGGATGTAGGTGTATGGTCGAGTGGGGTAGGGCGTAGCGTTTTCCAGTAGCTCCGGCACAAAGTAGGGCAGTCCCCATACTTGCAGTGACCCCAACGGCCACAGTAGATACTGGTGCCTTGATCATCTGCATGGCATCGTAGATAGCCATTCCTGCATAAACGCTCCCACCCGGACTATTGATGTACATATTGATGGCTAAATCAGCGTTGACACTATCCAGATAGAGGAGTTGGGCGACGAGTAGATTCGCTACTTGGTCATTAACGCCGGTACCCAAAAAAATGACCCTTTCCTTGAGTAATAAGCTGTAAATATCGAAAGCTCTCTCTCCGCGATCACTAGCATCGATGACCATAGGAATGGTGGCATTGGTGATGGTGTGCATACTCAGTTTTTAAAAATATTAGATAATGTTTCTTGGGTAGCTGCTTTCTCTGGTAGCCTCCAAAGTTGTTCGTGGATACGATCCAATTCTTGACGAATGTGCCGCCTTCCTCGTTGCCGTACAAACTCCATAATCCATTATTGCAACCGCACCTGCTCTTGAAAGTTCTGGTCTTTTGCTAGTTTTTTGGATAGAAAAATATTTTCCTCATTCGAAATTTTCTCATCAATATATCCTTCAATTTTTTTGATGACTAATAGGGCCTTACGCATAAGATTTGGATTTTTTCTGATTGAAAGAAGTTTGATTTTCTTGAATTTTATTTCGAATTTTTTCCAAGCATTTATACTTCTGGACCGTTGCAGATCGCACATTTCTAAAACCAAAGTGCTCGGCAATCTCCCTTAAAGAATACTCGTGGTAGTAGAAAGATTCTAATAATTCGAGGCAACGTTTCCCAGCTAGTTGTAGGTAGGAGAGGACTTGCTCCTTGATGGCAGGTGGCTCATGAATGCCGAGGTCTACCTGTGGTTGATAAGCTTTTTTACGTTCGCCCAGTTCTTGTCGTTTTAACCATAGATGCCTGGCGGTTTGTCGTAAATAGGCTACTGGAAATTCAACTGTTGGATTGGCTTTAGAAAGGCTTTTTTCATAAAAAAGCACCATAGCGTCGTGGAAGATATCTTTGGCGTCTTCATAATCTCCACCCATATTTTTGATGAGTCGAGCCACTACGGGAAAGGCTTTCTCATAAACTTGCTCTAATGCTTGTCGGCGATTTTGGTGAATAGCTGCATCCATTGGAAATGTCTTTTATGAATAAAGATCATTAATTTGGATAAGTATCACCATGGCTGTGAAAAAAATCCTTTTTAAGTAAGAATTACATTATTTTGGAGGTGCCCTGCGGCAATAATTAAATCGCGGAATCTTATCCTATGAGTATACGAAAGGGTAGTGTTTATACACTATTAATTAGCTTAATTATTTTGGGTTATGATAGCTTATATCAAATTTTTCTAGAAGGCTTTGATCCTGAATACCGTCAACTTCTTGTTGAATTGGAAAAAGAGACCAATTGTGTAGGAAAAAGAGAGATCCCTATCGCAGATTCGGAGACCAAATAGATAGAGAAGACAGTATAATAATTAAGATACTGCTCGAAAATATTAAATTAAAAGGGTTTCCTTCAGAGGAGTTGGTAGGCCTCCCTAATAAAGGATTAGATTTTGCTTATCCTTATGAAATTATCATTTGGCACGACACTCAAGGTATTTATCCTAAAGGTGTAGAGCCAAAGTATAATTTTAATGAAGTACTCAATACTGCTTTAGAAAACCAATTAATTGATCCTTATTTTTACTCTCGGATTATGGATTTACAAGTACAAAGGAAAGGACCTCCAAAGTACGGTAGTATACGTTCATTCTTCACCGTAGATAAAAGTTATTATATGGTTGATTATGAACAAATAGGCGAAATTAATAGGTCCAGAGCAGCAATTGGATCAACGTCTAACTAAGTTCTGTCGGCTTAGCATTTCAAATACCTCAAACGTATCTTTTCCGAACGCTCTTTGCAAATACCTAAAGTAAGCCGATGGAGCTTAGTGTTTGTTATCTTACTTACTTCAAGGATGTGATAAA
Organism: Saprospiraceae bacterium; assembly: GCA_042095835.1. GTDB lineage: Bacteria > Bacteroidota > Bacteroidia > Chitinophagales > Saprospiraceae > DATFKA01. The sequence continues at coordinate 17,616 of JBELML010000048.1, read as the reverse complement.
ACCAATTGAAAAACCAATAGCTGAACCACCATCTTCCCAAAAGTCTACTTTTCTCCAAACTTGGTTTTGGTAGATGCTAAAAGTAAGTGCAGACTTTTCATCAATGTAGTATTCGGCTGTTGAAAGCAGCATTGAGGTGAAAATGGACTTTGATAGTGATTCAACTATAACTTGTTGCCCATTAAGGGTTGCTACAGGGACGTCATAAAGTTTGATGCCACCCATTGCAGAAAACATAATACGTAAGGTATTATCGCCAAGTCTATAACCCGGGCCAAAGATGATATCTTGAAACTGAGCAGTACCCCGGATATTATTTGTTGTGTTGTTATTGTTGTCGAGTTGATATTTTGCCCCGTAGGTATCATAATTTAGTCTGATAAAGAAATCATTGTTGTTTCTTATGCGGTACTCGATGGAAGTTCCTATTCTTACAGATTCCTCGATTAAGTCTGAGTTTGGAAATTGGTACCCCACATCAATAGAAGGGAGGAAGATTCTACTCCAAATGTTATCCGTGGAGTTGGTTTGACCTTGTGCAACGGAGAAACACCCGATAAGCAGAAAACACATTAAGAACTTGATCTTTTTCATTCTTTAATCCTTCTTTTTTTTGTGATGGTCGTTGCGGTCCCGTCCCGTTCCGCTCGGTAATGTGGAGACATGATTTCTATATTGGCCTCATTGAACCCATCCAAAATGTTGGAGTTTAAAGAAGAAAGTGCTTCTGGCTTTTTCAATGGATTATTTAGAAAAGCATTGAGTTCATAGACAACATAAAAATCATCTAGCTTTTTGCGAAGTACAAAGGGCTCTTTATTAGCGTCTAACAGTAAGGTGCTTTTAGAGGCTTCTATTAGTAATTCGCTGACCTTTTCCCATGAAACATCGTACCCAATACTTATTTCGGTATGTAAGATTAAATGATCCTTGTTCTTGATTGAGTGGTTTCGAATGGCAGTATTTAGCACTTTAGCGTTGGGAATGTTGATTACTTCTTCTTTGTACGAATCCAAACGAATCCCAAAGGCAGATACACCAACAATTTGACCTGAAATACCATCAATCTCTATCCAGTCTCCTTTCTCAAAAGCGTGCATATATGTCAAAACTATTCCCGCCATATAATTAGAAATCACAGAGCTACCACCGATGGTAATGAGAACACCTATAAATGTTGCGATTCCTTTAAAAGCCACTGATTCATATCCGGGCATACTGGGTAGAATAAGAATAATCGTAATGGTATAGAGAATAAATGTCATGATTTCACTAGTCGTACGAGCTGTACGTGGGTGAAAACCAGGGAAGCGAAAATTACCTGCAATTACTCCTTTCGCCACATACTGAACAGCGCTAATCAAATATCTGGCAATCACAATCGTGATGATGATATTAAACAATTTCGGTAGGTAGCCAAGAAAGCTGTTGAAAAGAGTCTTTACAGGTTCAAAGATTAAGTTCATCAGTTCAACCGCCATCCGTTCTGTGGCGGGGATTTCACTTAGGATTAAGACAAGCGAAAAGTAGAGGAATATTAAGGAAACAACGATTTGGAATGAATTGATGACTGTGGTTATAATCAACTCTTGCTTCCCAATATTAATGATCTCCAGACCAAATAATTTCAGGTTTTTGAGTTTCAGCTTTAGTACCCGATACTTAAGCTTTTTGGTTAGGAAATCTATAAGATAGAGTATGCTCAGAATAAGCCCAAGTATCACAAGCGCGATTCCAGTATCGTAGACATATTGCTTTATCAACTCAAAATTCATATTTACTTATACTTGTTCGTTCAGATGAAATTAAAGAGTATCTCTCATTATGAAATAGGTAGCTAACCTGATCATTGGCATATGGAAAATAACTCAAAGGCCAGTCTGCGCCAACTTTGCCCAAACCCAAGCTTTACGGAAGTGGGCGCAGACTGGTCAGTTGAACGATGATCCGTCTTCCCGGCTACCCACCAAGCTTTTAGCACTTACTTGAGTACTTTTTAAGATAAGCATTTTGACCCAGTTTTTCGAGTCTTTGACTCTAGTTTTGTTGAATATTACCAAAAAGGAAAGTTTCAATAATGAACTGTGAGCGAACGATCCCGAAGGGTGACGTATGACAATACGTCAAGTGAGGGAACCGCGAAAGCGCGTGAATATACTAGACCCGTATGTACGGTGGTGGGAGAGGCGCTCCCTGGCTCTAGGAGTCTGGGACGTCTACTCGATTAGCTACTGGCTTATTTTGGTTTTTTCCTCTGTTATAATCAATTTCAATCCAAAGAGTCCGATGATTAATTCCAGAATCAGATAAACAGTAAATGACCAATGAGCTATTCCATCTACTATAAAACTAATCATTCTGCCTCCAGCTACGCCCAATACAAAAACAACCAAACAGTACATGGCAGGTCTTCTTATACTAGGCTTAGAAAATCCGAGAATCCAAATAATGATTTGACCGAAATATATGCCCATTACGGCTCTCATGATATGTTTTAGATTTACATTGCTGACATCGAAACCATACAGAAGCGTCAAGGTTTTTTCTGGCATAAAACCATATCCTAAAGCGATTGGAACTAATCCAATAGCCGTAATCAAGAGGACTGATTTTTGTAATCGTTCATTAGTCATTTTATTTAGTGTTTTTAGTTTGATTCAGTTTGTAGCTAAGGGTTCGGCATACACGGCGTGCGACCGCATAGGGAGCATGAAGTCAGGTAGGTCAGAGATTCCCCCCTCCTTCCCCCTTCAGAACCGCCCGTGCTAGTTTCCCAGCAAGCGGCTCAAGCATTTTAAACGCTTATGGTCAGCGCAGCATCCGAGCTTTTAGCTCGGTCGTCTGTACAATACGATGCTGTAGTTTTTTGACCGACAATTCGACAATCCCACATTTTATGGACTGCCAAGCTTGCTGCTCGGATAGAAACGCATAGTTATTGCCCATCATTGAATAAACAAATGGTAGATGAAAGCTCACTTCTTTGTGCTTTTTCTGATTACAAAAATTCTACAAAACATCTTGTACTAAAACACCCGATTGGGAAGTCAGCAAGGCTTTCGCCCGAAGTGATCTTGTCTTCTTTAGTCTTTTGCCCTAAAAAAACGCAACTTCTATCTTGGCCATTACAGCCTGGCATTCGCTTTTTCCATCGTCCTTTACCTGCACCGCCATCATTAGGAATTGCTTCCTTCTTACTCTAAAAAGAGAACGATACAGGCTTACCAAGTTCCACTATAAATACCACGAGCTTTTTATCACAGAGGCTCATGTTATGATGAGGTAGTGTCTGCCTTTAGTGCAGAATTTCAACTATTTTTCTTTAGTTATTACCTTCTGTGTTTTATAGAAGCTATCCAAGAGATTTTCCACTAATTCATCCAATTGAATATTTTTTGATTCAATCCATTTCTTTATTTCGCTATTCAACTGAATTCTAATTTCTGTTCCTTCCTCCATTTTTATTAATGGATCAGTTTTTATTTCAACCCATTCACCTTCAAATTCTTCATCATATTCAATTGATTCGTCATCATAGTATATTGCTTCTTTTGGTACACTTACTCCTGCTTTAGATAATTTAATTACATCCAAAGATTCAATCTTTATTCTATCGAAATCGATTGAATAATCACTTATTTGTTCCCCTGATTCAATTTTTCTTAATGCTTCTGATACACTTATTTTAGTGCTCATCTTCTTGTTTTTTACTTAGTTTCTTAGCCAAATAAGCTCTTCTCTCTTCCTTCATCGCTCTTCTTGCTGAGATTATTCGAATGGACAATTTTCTTATCGTATATATTACGCTTATTTTGGCTTCGTAAGCTTTTCCTACTGTGCGATACCTTTGTTCGCCATCTCTTACTTGTCCATAGATTATTCGATCAGGATCTTTAAAAATATCTGATGCGTACTAAGATCGTTATTTCTTTTTTCTTAATCAACCGATTTAAATAATAGCTTTATTTTCTCTCGAATAGTTCCTTGTCTTGATCTTTTTGCACCCATCTCAAAAGCCAGTCTGCGCCCACTTTCCCAAACCCAAGCTTTACGGAAGTCTGCGCAGACTGGTCAGTTGAACAATGATCCGCTGGCTACGCTACCTACAAAGCTATAAGTGGAAAAGTATTTTGTTGGCCCAGCTTTCAGCGCTTGTTTGAGTACTTTTAAGATAAGCTTTTTGACCCAGTTTTTCGAGTCTTTTGACTCCTTTAGGTGTTTTCTAGTTTAAAGCTGTTTGTTCATTGGTCGAGCATACACGGCGTGACCTGCTTTTGCTGGGCATGACCGCTGCTTCGAGCGAATCGAGGTACGAGCTATGATTTTTATATACATTGTTGTGAGGCGTATTTTAGTGTTTAAGAGAATTTAAGTGTTGTTGTAAAAGGTCTTTGCCATAATCATTTCCATTTGGGGTTCTAACAATGGTATGCACATGCTTTTTACTCGGTGTATTTCCCTCCAAGAATATTGGTTTTTGATGATCAAATTCAATCATAACAACTGGGCTATGTACCCTATAATAAAATGGTCCAGTTCCATTAGGATCACCTACCCATGAAAAATAGGTTTCATCTACTTGTTCTAAAATCTCTTCAATTCTGATTTCAGCATGCCCTTCTTTAATATTACCGATATATTCCAATATTAGTTCTTCTAAAATTGCCCCTTGTGTTGGATTTAGGGAAGACAACTTCAATCCTTTGTAGGGTACAGTTGCATTATCGCTATAGGCTCCTGATTGGAGATAATTATATTCCTTTATGTCAAACAATGTTGCTTCCGTTGTTTGCCTTTCGTTTAATGAATTATATAATTTTAATCCTAATCTTTCCTCATGTTCAAAAGTTCGTGTGCCTTCATTTTTTCCATCGGCAATGAAATTTGGTTCTGAGCCCATGAAAGTAGGAGTCATTACAATTTGATCCCCCAGAATAAAGTAATTGATGACCAAATGATGCCCATCAATCTGCCAGCCCCATGGCTCAGTTTCAGAAGGTATGCCCATAAATGAAAACCAATAGAGATCTGGTCCCAGAAGGTCGTTTTCCCCTGTTAGCCTGGCTAAGTATTCCTCCATTTTCATAATGTCTTGCGTCTTATTAAACCCTTTTGGGCTCAAACTTTCTTTCAGAATCTGGAAAACCAATTCCTTTTGCTCGTTGGTAAGATCGATCAAGCCTATCCCTTTTCTTTCATAATAGTCGATATTTGACCATCTTCTCCATTCTTTATCATCAATAGGGAAGGTGCAATTCTTTCGCTGATCGGGTGACAAGGAACTTAGAAATTCCTCAACTGCAGTCTTTATTTTGGAAGTGCTTATGTTGGTCTTTTTGATTGAAAACAAGTTTGATTCAATTACTCCTTGTGAGGTTAGGCCAAAAAAAGGAATTGCTAAGGCCTTCCTTTCTGCATCCGTATCTGCTCTCTCCACTTTCAGCATGGGAGACGGATTGGCACGCCCTGTATTTAATGCGGGTAATTCTCCCCATTTTATAAGGGGTAAAACTTGCTTTCCTGGAGTCGGCTTAACTTTTCTATAAGCAGCTTCTCCAATAGTACCTTCATCAAATGTATCGTAGCTGTGAATAAAGGTGTATTCAATATCTAATGTATCTTTTATAGGCCAATCAAAAGTAATAGCATAAATGCCATTCCCATTATCTTCCAAGGGTGTGATTTCCCAATTAAGAGGTCCTGAACCAACAATTCCTATTGTTGAGGGGTCTTCGATATTCGCGATTATTTCCGACATATCGATTTGAAAAGTTATTACGATATGTTGTTTGTTTTTCGATTGGCAGGCCGTAAGTATCACTAAGCTCAATAGCTTAAATATTTTATTCATTTGTATATTTTTATGCCTAAAACTCAAAGGCCAGTCTGCGCCCACTTTGCCCAAACCCAAGCTTTACGGAAGTGGGCGCAGACTGGTCAGTTGAACGATGATCCGCTAGCCCAGCTACCTACAAAGCTATAAGTGGAAAAGTATTTGTTTGGCCCTGCTTTTAGCGCTTGTTTGAGTACTTTTAAGATAAGCTTTTTGACCCAGTTTTGCGAGTCTTTTGACTCTAGTTTTGTTGAATATTACCAAAAAGGAAAGTTTCAATAATGAATTGTGAGCGAACGATCCCGAAAGGTGACGTATGACAATACCTCAAGTGAGAGAACCGCGAAAGCGGGTGAATATACAAGACCCGTATGTACGGTGGTGGGAGAGGCGCTCCCTGGCTCTATGAGTCAGGGCCGTCTACTCGATTCTCGGCTGGCATTCTTTTACCCATATTAACCATCTCCCAAAGATAAAAGAAGTGCTTGACTATCTTCAAGCACTTCATTAAAACACACTCACTAGTTTTATGAAACTTAAAATACGACTTCGTTTATTCGTGCAGCCCTTTATTTCGTAGATATTCCATTAGTTCAGCTGGTCTATCCGTCATAACGGCATTGGCACCGTTTTCAATCAACCATCCCCAAGCGGCATCAGGCCCTTTAATCATGGCTAGCTCATCAGTGTGTCCCGCACATAATGCATCCCATAGGGCAATGGCTAGTACGGTTACCTTTTCATTGTTCAAATTCTCAATTTCGGCAAACACTGGGCTGGAAGTGCTATCAAATAACATCTCATAGGCAACAGGGTGTAATGATTCATTGAATTCTTTTACATAATTAGCTTTGTCTGGAGTATCATACCAGAGTTTAGGCATATAAATAATGGAATCCATCAAATCGCCATACTTCTCTCTCATCACCGCGAGTGGATCATTTCCTTTAAAAATTGCTTGATCCACAGTTGATGTTTTTTTCAGTATTTCATAGGCCTCCATTACGGTTTCGCCTTCCGTTTTATCTAGGTTCACCATGATCTTATCTTTAGTAAGCAACATAATCTCCTCCAAAGTAGGCACCTGCTGACGTGAATGCCTCACGCCACAGGCATTTCTGAGCCGAAGCTGTTTCACTTCTTCCAGTGTCATGTCTGATAATAAGCCCGTACCGTTGGTAGTTCGGTCTAGTGTTTTATCATGTAGTGCCACCAAATGACCATCTTTTGTTAACCTCACATCAATTTCGACTACGTCCATTCCTAAGTCTATGCAACGTTGAACCGCCATTAAAGAGTTTTCTGGGGCGTATCTCCAATCACCGCGATGAGAAACAGCGAGGATATAGTCTTTGCTAGGATTTTTAAGGTGTTCAAGCACTTTCGCAGCACTATTATGGAATTCTTGCCTTACCTTTTCATCCTGCGTGGCCTCCACTACGGTCGTGGCAGACTCTTGGCTAGCTTGTTGACAACTATTAAAGATGATGGCAAGTAATATAAAATATAGGCTTAACTTTTTCATTGAAAATTAGGTTTGGTTATAGATTTTATTGGCAATTTCCATTTACAGGATTGCATCTCATGTCTTTACCTCCGGGTAATTTTACGATGTACTCGGTGCCATACGAATTGCCGGATTTAAAGTAATCCGTTGAAATGATTTGTGCACCGCTGTTAAAGGCAGCTTCTGCTCTGCTATAATCATTTACTTTAGCTTCGTAGGTCTCAATATCTGCGCGAGTTCGTACTAGATATCCTTTTTGAACCCATTTCCTTATGTCTTCATTGCGAACAATGGAGTTATCTAGTAGTAAGAACGCAGAGCGAGGGGTGCCAGGAGTTGAGCGGACAAACATCATCCGACCTTCTAAAGAAGGCCGTCCTTCCCAGTACGGACTAGCCATGTTTTCATCTAAGGCAGGTAGCATCAAAAAGAGAAACTTTCCAGCGGATTCTTCCAAAGTGGGGTAGTTTTTTGCCAGAACACCTTCTTCTAAGGTCTTAAAGTCTCCTCTAATGTCATCGGGTATAATTAATTTGTCTCTACCTAAAATACGCAATACCGTGGAATCAAGGGCATCCATCGCCCCTTGGTCAAATTGCGAAATTTGGGTTGGATTAGGGAAAATAGGTAAGCCATTTTGCTTTATTTCTAGCATAATAAAGATCGGCGTATGCTTTGGATTTGAATCCGACCAGTTTTTTAATTCCCCCAAACAGTCTTCAAAGGTTGGGCAGTGGCTACGGAAATCGAAGTCTGCGATGTGCAGCACTTTGAATCCCGGCCGATGCAAGCCCGCAGTATCATGTGGTAGTAGCTTGGTAAACCCTTGTTCCTGCATAAGTTGGTAGGCTGCTGGCTTAGTAAAACGACCACCATCAGGGTCATAAAAAACATCTAACTCAAGGCTACGCATACCAGCATCTAGTTGCTCTTTTAGTGGAGGGTGGTGATAACTAAGTGCTTCTGTAATACTTATTTCGTTCGGATGATACTCTTTGTATTCTGCAAGTCTTATGGAATCCATGCTCTCCCGTCTTTGCTTCATTAATGGGGTAAATACCTTCATACCATAGGCCATTACATTGCTATCAATTGGTTGAGCATAACTATTGTGAGTACCCAGTACTTGTAGCTGATTTAGTTTAAGCGGAGTAGGAGCTTCACGCTCTGCTTGCGTGGCGCTATTGTTTTGGCTTTCACAAGCTAAAATGCAAATGCTTAGGAAGATGATACCGATATACCTCATTATAGGTGTAGTTCTTTTTCTTGTAAGAAATTTAATAATAGGGCAGGACGGTCCGTCTGTATCATATCTACATTTCTGTCCAAGAACCAATTATAAGTAGCAGGGTCTTGGGCTGCTTTTCGATCATCATGGCCCGCACAGTGGTGGTGCCATAGAGAATTAACCCAAACGCCAGCACCTGCTTCTCGAATGTCATCAAACATGGCAATGGTACTAATGGTATCGGATGGAACAGTGAATTCAAATGCGATAGGCAAGCGGTTTTCTAGATAATCAGTGATGATAGAGTCTGCTAAAGGATTTGGTAGACGTATTATTGGCATGAAGTATATTTTGTCCAAATACTGACCAAATTCTGCCTCTACTTCACTTCTGGCTTTAGCTCCCTTAATGACAATGTGATCTAGCGTTTCTGTTTTTTCTGCAATGGCAAAACACTTGTCAAAAATGTCATAGCTTTTATCCAGATTGATAAGGATTTTGTCTTTAGCAACTAAAAGGGCTTCTTCTAAAGTTGGTATTTTGTGATCTGTAGCTACGTTTAGGCCATCAACTAAACTCAGCGTTTTCAGGGAGTCTAGGGTCCAGTCCGACACATTCCCCTGGCCGGTAGTTGTTCTGTCAATAGTTTTATCATGCATCAGAACCAAGTGCCCATCCTTCGTTTCGCGTACATCAATCTCTACCATATCCACGCCCATCTTAATGCAGTTTTTGATAGACTGAATAGAATTCTCTGGTGAGTGGCGCCAGTCTCCACGATGGGCGACCACCATTACTTCTTTATTATGAGAGTCTTCCAAGTTGTTAATCAGGTCTGTAATCGTGTGAGGTTCATTGGCTACCTCTTCTGTGAGATATTCCTGAGATTGGGATTGCTCGGTAGGGCTACAACAAACACCGAGGAATAGTAGTAGTAGCAGGAGCAGGCATTTTTTTTGCATGAGTCGAAAATTTAGGAAGGAGTAAAAAAATATGAGGGGGGTGTGATACCCCCTCATACGATAATATAATGTATGAAAAATTAGAAACCAGGATTCTGGGTAATTGCAGGATCAGTATCGATCTGACTCTGAGGAACAGGTAATAACAACTTTGTGTCATCAATAGTCACATTGATGCTATTAGCAGCAAACCAGTCGTTCATGGTTTGAAGAGCAGTGCCATATCGTTTAAGGTCTAACCAACGGTGTCCTTCACCGATGAATTCTAATCTTCTTTCCATTTCAAGGGCTGCACGAACATCACTTTGACTGGTAGCAGTCGTGTTGCCCAAACCAGCACGATTACGAACCATGTTCAAATAAGGGATAGCATCAACTGTGCTGCCAGTTTCATTCAAGGCTTCAGCGTACTTTAAGATCACGTCAGTGTAGCGAATGACGTAGATGTCACTACCACTATCGTTGATACCAGTTTCAGAAACCTCGTACTTAGTTGAAAAGTAAAATGGGTTAGCATCTGAATCAATACCTACATAGTCATTTTTACGGGTATCACCATCTTCGTACATGTTTACAAACTCGGTGGAAGGTAAGTTATGACCTTTTGCATTGGCAGTAGTACCTGAAGGACGGAACTGAGAAGCAGCGGGATTTCCTTCGGAGCTACCGTTTAAACCACTAGTAAATTGAACTTCAAAAACTACTTCACTATTTCCTTCATTGGCGGTTCCAAATATTTCAGCTGTAGAAGCTACCAACTCATATTCACCAGAATTTACTACTGCAGCTAAGTTGGTAACCGCAGCTGAGTATTTGCCTTGAGTCATTTGAACATCTCCTAATAAAGCCTGTGCAGCACCCTTAGCTGGGCGGCCAGAAACTTTAGTAGTAGGTAAGCTAGCGATGGCAGCATTCAAGTCAGCCTCTATTTGCTCGTAAACAGTAGATGCAGCAGTACGACCTTGACCAAAAAAATCAGATGGGTTTACCGTTTCTTCAAGTACTAATGGCACATCGCCAAATAAGCGTACTAAGTTGAAATACAATAGGCCGCGAATGAATTGAATCTCTCCAATTCTTTGCGTTTTAAGGCTAGCATCCTCGTAATCAATATCTGTAATGCGGTTCAATACTACATTGGTACGCTGAATACCTTCGTAAGCTTCTCTCCAAATATCACCCACAAGGTCATTGCCTGCGTTGGTAGAGAAATCGTCTAATTGACCAAAACGGCCGCCATCATTTGCTGCAATTTCTTCGAAAGAGTCTTCTCCAGAAATTTCACCCACACCAATCAAGTCTAGACCATAAAGGCCACCACTTTGTAGTTGGGCATAAACGCCAGCAATAGCACTTTCTAGCTCTGATTCATTGTTGTAAAAGCTATTCGCACCTTTATCTGTAATTGGAGCAATGTCTAGATTGTCTTCACAAGCAGTGAAAGCTATTAGAGTAGCTGCGAAAAAGAATATATATTTAAAGACTTTCATTATTTTTAAATTGTAGATGTAAAAAATGGAAATTAGAACTTAACATTAAGACCAAATGCCAAGAAGCGAGTAAGTGGATTAGTAGTTTGAATCCATCCACGCGTTAAGGTTTGGTTAGTGTTTGATCTAGTATCAATACCATCTGGGTTGTAACCTCTATAGTTGGTCGCATTGAAAATATTGTTACCAGTGATATATACTCGTAAGTTCTCAATACCAAAACGCTGTGTTACTGCCTGTGGTAGCGTATATCCTAATTGCAAGCTTCTTAAGCGGAAGTAATCAGCATCCATAACAGACAGACTAGATGCACGAGTCAAACGACCAGCAGAAGAGAAGCTTGAAAAGTCTGGTCTTCTAAAGAAGCCATCAGGGTTATCATCAGAGAAGTAATTATCTACGTAGTATTGATTAGGAACAAAGAAACCTTCACCTGATTCTGCAAAGTAAACCATACGATCAGCGGCAGATCTACCTTCAATACCCTGGAACTGAACTGCTAAGTCGAAACCTTTATAGGCTGCAGAAAAACCAAAGCCGTAGGTGAAGTCAGGGTTGTAGTCACCTAGGATAGTTCTATCATCAGGAGTAATCTCTCCATCACCATTTACGTCACGTACTACGTAGTCTCCTACCTCTGTTCCAGGAAGAGGAATAATAGGATCTTCCTCAATTTGACCTTGAGAGCGGTATACGTCTACAATGTCGTAGGCATAGAATTGTGCAATTGGTTCACCCACACGAGTAAGAAAGCCCATGCCACCATTACTAGTAAGAATTTGAGTTTGATCGTTACCTAAAGCAGCTACCTCATTTTGAGTAGTTGACCAATTGATATTAAATCCTAAATCAACGTCTCCTAACTTGAAACCGTTACCGCGTAATTCTAATTCGAGACCAGTATTGTCTAACTCACCGATATTTTGAAGAGAAGAAGAGAAACCAGACTGTTGAGGTACTGGAACACTCAATAATAAGTCAGTAGTATTAGAAGTATAGTACTCAGCAGTTAATAATAACCTGTTGTCTAAAATACCTAAGTCAAGACCAATGTTAGAAGAGGTGTTGGTTTCCCAAGACAAGTCAGCATTTGGAGAAGTGCTTGTATAGGCGCCTGCTTCTAAGCCACCATCAATAGTATAATTGTCTTGTCCGATTAAGGCAATAGAGGCGAAATTTCCGATCTGGTTGTTACCAGTTTGGCCCCAAGTATATCTTACTTTAGCAAAACTGATTAATCCATCTTGTGGGAAGAAGTCCTCATTGCTAATCGTCCATCCTGCAGAAACGGAAGCGAAGTTACCATACTTGGTATTTGCACCAAAACGAGAAGAACCATCACGACGGAAAGAACCAGATATCGAATAGCGGCTAGCGTAATCATACTGTAAACGAGTAAACACAGACTCCAAGGCCCACTTACCGCTTGTGTTTGTTGCTGTAGGATTAGTTGCACCAGCAATATTACGTAAGTTATCGTCTGTAAAGTCTTGACTCTCCAAACGAACTCTATTGAATAGCTCTTGCTGGTAAGAATGCCCCACTAATACATTGATACCGTGGTCGCCAAAAGTATTGTCATAAGTCAATAAGTTCTCTACGATATAGTTCTCACGACGAGTGTCACTCTTGAAGCCCATTGTTCTAGAGTTAGCAACTGGCGTACGGTAATTTCCTAAGGTAGAAGGAGCAAAGAACTGCTCAACACCAGTATCATAGTCACCACCAAAAGATACCTTATAGGTTAATCCAGCTATTGGCTCGATTTCAAGGTAGGTGTTACCAAACAAGCGGAAATTATTGGTGGTATAATCTGTCTCTGTCATTGTTGCTACTACATTGCCAGATATAGGACCATCCCAATTCGCGTTATTATCTTCAATCTGAAGTGCAGGGGCTATAGAACCATCCTCATTATAAATAGAGTAGTAAGGGTGATTTAAGATAACTGCAAAAGCAGGATCTGGAGCAGCGCCTAAGTTAAAGTCAGACCAACCACGGTATCCAACAGGATTAGCGTTTGAAACAGCAACATTAGAAGAGATTCCGAAGCGAATGAAATCATTGACATCAGCGTTTATTTGGAAATTAGTAGTGTAGCGCTCAAAATCAGAATCTACTACAATGTTTTCTGCATCAAAGTAGCCAAATGACACAGAGTAGTTCGTTCTGCTAGAACCACCACTAAAATTCAAGTAATGATTTTGCTGAGGAGCGGTACCCAAAACAGCATCTTCCCAATTAGTATTGGTTAAACCAGGCTTTCCATCTACATAGTCTTGTAAGAACGGTTGAATTCTAGATCGCTTACCACCTCCGTTAGCATCTCTAGTGGCATTGTCGTCGGTGATTGCTCTTCCAGTACCACCAGAAAGGTAGCCGAAATTTCTAGCGTCATAATCAAAACCTGCAGTGCCATATGCGTCAGCAAGCTGGAATTCGTCAATACGTTCTTGGAAACCAATGTATCCATCATAAGTTACTTTTAACTTTCCTGATTGACCTTTTTTAGTTGTAATTAAAATTACACCATTTGAAGCACGAGATCCATAGATGGCTGCAGAGGCAGCATCCTTTAATATGTCAATCGACTCCACATCTTGTGTGTTAATAGAGCTTAAGGTTGTACCTTCTGTAAGTGGGTTGCCATCTACTACAATAAGCGGATTAGTACCAGCCGTAAGTGTACTCAATCCACGAATTTGGATGACAGAGTTATCACCGGGGTTTTTATTGTTACCAGAAATTTGGACACCTGCAACGGTACCAGCAAGTGCTTGGTCTAAATTGGCGGTAGAGTAGTTGTTAAGTGTTCCGTTGTTTACCTTCGAAATGGCACCATTGAACTTCTCTTTTGTTCCCGTACCATATCCAATTACCACTAATTCACTTAATTGAGTTACATCCTCAGTAAGGGCTACATCGAGGGTAGACTGTCCCGTATAAGCGATCTCTTGAGTTGTGTAACCGATGTAAGAGAAAGAAATAGCATCTACATCTTCTGGTACTTCTAGCTCGAATTTACCGTCAAGGTCACTGATAGTACCAGCAGAAGTGCCTTTAGCTAGGATGTTTACTCCGATTAGAGGAGTTTGAGAAATAGCATCGGTAACTGTACCTGATACTGTTTTTTGTGCAAATAGATTGTTTGCACCTGCAAAAAGTGCTACCAACAGACATAATAAGGATGCCTTTTGGTGAAATCCAAAAATTTTCATAAATTCGTGATGTTTTAGTAAAAAATTAGAAGTGTCTGGGATGTTATCTTGCAGGATTGTCCCGACACTTCTTCTGGAAACAAAAGTACCTAAATCAGATTAAGCACTTGTAAACCTTATATAAAAAGATGGGTATTTTACGAGAAATTTGCGAAGTATGATTTATTGCCCACTAGGGATTAAGAATTGATATTTTAATTGTTGATTTCTTCAATAACCGAGTAGGAGAAACGACCAATAATAATTTATTGGTCGTTTCTCCTATAAGGATAGTTGGTACACAACTGAAAGGCCAGTCTGCGCCCACTTTCCCAAACCCAAGCTTTACGGAAGTGGGCGCAGACTGGTCAGTTGAACGATGATCCGCTGGCTACGCTACCTACAAAACTATAAGTGGAAAAGTATTTTGTTGGCCCAGCTTTCAGCGCTTGTTTGAGCACTTTTAAGATAAGCTTTTTGACCCAGTTTTGCGCGTCTTTGACTCTAGTTTTGTTGAATATTACCAAAAAGGAAAGTTTCAATAATGAACTGTGAGCGAACGATCCCGAAGGGTGACGTATGACAAAACTTCAAGTGAGGGAACCGCGAAAGCGGGTGAATATACGAGACCCGTATGTACGGTGGTGGGAGAGGCGCTCCCTGGCTCTAGGAGTCTGGGCCGTCTACTCGATTACCACCAGTTTTTTTTCTATGTTTTTATTAATCTGATTTCCCCTGTTTTATTATCGAATACCATTTGTTGTACTGTAATTCCCATCATTACTTTTTCATCTTGAAGTATTCTTATGCAATCATCCAAGTTTTCAGGTTTACCTTCAGTTAATAGTTCTTTTGCTCTATCGAATCTTCCACAAGAAGTTGATTGAAGAATGCTTCCCTCTGTTAGATTATTTTCAAGTTTTTTTTAATCATTTGTAACGACGATACAATGATTTACCGATTCTCTTGTGGCAAATCTTTTAGGAGTCCTTTCAATGACAACCATTTCATTCGATTTTGTTCCCGATAATAATATAAGGCAATCGCTTGCAATAGTTGTTGTTTCCAATTCTCTTTTTGCCTCCTCAAATGTTTTTGCAGAATCTAATATATCCCTTAGTAAGAATGAAACCGGTTTGGCTATTTCAGGATTATCATTACTTGATACAGCATTTAATGTTAATGAAAAATCATTTGGTTTAATACCAGATAATGCCCCTATAAATCCAACCCAGCCAACTGTTTTGAAAACAGTACTTCCATTTCTTTGAAAATCAAAAATCTTTGAATGCTTGCTTAATAAATTATTATCTGTCCACCAATCTAAATTTCTTGAATGGATTATCCTTCCGTTATTTTCAAACGCAAATGCTGTACACCCTAAATAGAATTTTAATATATCATAATAGAGATTTGCAATAAGAACTTCATTTGATGAAAACTTTGAAATTGAAGCTATGAATTCGATTTCCTTTAAATATTCTTCTGATACTATTTCTTTTTTGAACTCACCAATTCCTTCAAAAATAAACTCAGAACCTTTAAAGTCATTTAAATAGCATTCAAGTAAATCATTAACTTCTTGCTTGTATTCAATTAGAAATTCCCATCTCTTTTCAGGAGGTAAGTCTAAATTTATTATGTATTCCTCTTTTTTCATTTTTTAATTGATGGTAACGGTCTGGCTATGTGACGTGCGACGTTAGGAGCATGGACATCATAGCCCTTGTGTGTGCCGTTTTCTCATTTCTTCAAATACGAAAAGACCACTCTTCTCCAGAGTAGTCTTTCCAAAGGTACTATTTTCAGGCGTCAGAATATTAAAATTTTCCGTTCTGATTTTTCCATTCCGATTTTGGTGGAATTGGTTGTATTACGTCCCAATGTTCGACGATTTGCCCATTTTCTAAACGGAACAAATCATAATAAGCTACATGGTCACCTGGCGCTTTACCAAATTTACCTTCACTCATGGTCAATACAAAATTGCCTTCTCCTAATACTTTGTGTACTTTATCGTACACCATGACCATATTATTTTCAGCAAAGTATTTTAGAGCTGCACCTAAGCCATCCAATCCGTCAGCAACTGCTGAATTGTGTTGGATATAATTTGCAGGATTAACAAGTTTAGTCAAGTTATCCATTTTTCCATTCAACAAAACCTCATCGATAAATTGCTCAACTACCTTTTTATTGGCTTCTGTTTTTTTTCTTTGGCTGTAATGTCAGTTGCGCCATCGAATTGAGTTCTTCCGCTTGGATTAGGTGGAGTAACTTCAGCTAAATTGTCCCAATGTTCCACTATTTTACCATCTTCAAATTTGAAAACATCAAATCCTGCTTTGGGTCCAAAAAAGTCGTATTCTGTGTGAGTAAACACGAAATCCCCGTCTTCAAATGCTCGAACAACATTTGCCTTAAAACCACCCTCTGGTGCATTTTTCATTACTTCTCCAAAACCTGCTAAACCATCGCCAACTGATAAGTTATGCTGAATGTATTTTTCAGGATTTATGTAAGAAATTGGAGTTTGGTCGCCCGTGTTAAAACTGTTAAGTAGAGCTACTACTTTTTCTTTGTTTGATAATTCCATTTTTACTTCTTTTTTTGATTGTGAAACTTTATTTGAATTGCAACTACTTAGAACGAGTGCAAAAACAAATAGACTGAAAATTAGTGTTGTCTTCATCATTGAATTTTTTACTTTGAAAGTATGGTGCAAAGATGAAATTATCATCAATCTTATTAGTTATAAATAAAAGCTCAATGACTGTAAAAATGGGAAAGTGTTAGTGTGTGACTCTAAATTGTTCTGGTGTGGTTTGAGTTTGACGCTTAAAATATTTATAAAAATTCGTTGTCTCGTCAAATCCTGATTGGTAGGCGATTTCTTTTATCGACAGTTCTGTATTGATGAGCAACCGTTTGATTTGCTTTGTACATATCTCATCAATAAATTCCTTTGCCGATTTATGGACAATGCTTTTGGTAATGGTGTTTAAAGTCTTGGTGCTCAATCCCATCATACCTGCATAGTCCTGCACTCTGGTAGTTTTTGTTATATTTTTTTCTGTCAAATGCTGGAACAACACAAAATCTTTAAGGTATTTTCTTTCAAAATCAATTTTTTCTGAATTTGCTTTTATTCGGAAAAGCTTGGTAATTAAGATATGAATTTCACTTCTTATGATGCTCAAAGAATGTTTATCATCTACCTTGAAATACTCTTCTTTAATTCTATCAATTACTTGCTGAACATTTTGAAAATCACCATCCTTTAACTGTAATTTTGGCACTCCCAACAATTCGTTGAATAAGAGCATGGTTTTTTGAGCTTCCATTTCTTCAAGGTAACTCACTAAAAATTCATCAGTAAAAAGTAGTAGGCTTCCTTTC
>JBELML010000047.1:0-38899 GCA_042095835.1 Saprospiraceae bacterium | reverse complement strand
TTCCTTTTTAAATTTTTATTTTAATGCGTTTGTCCTAGATGCAGATAAGTCCTTACTAATTTACGGCTAAATTATTATTGGTTTCTTGCAAGGATTGTTTGCCAGATTCTGAAATATTGGTATTCCATAAAAAGACCTTTTCTAAAGCGGGCATTTGCTTCAGGTGCTCCAAAGCCCCATCGGTAATTGCATTTCCATATAAATTTAAAGAAGCTAGATGTTGTAAATTGCTTAGATGCACCAAACCTGCATCGGTAATCTCCGTATTATCTACCCGTAGACGGGATAAATTACTTAATTGACCAAGCGTTTCCAAGTCTGAATCTTGAACATTTGACCCACTCAAATCAAGCCAAGTGATATGCTCTTTGGCTTGGAGTAGCGCTTTGATCATGCTTTCGTTTACTGTTTTATTTTGAGGTTTGACATCTAGTAATTCATTGGTTTGTGCCAATTTATTGAGCTTCCAACCTTCTTGTTCTAATTCCTTCAGAACGCCATCTGCTATGGGAGCTAATTGGACCGTTTCCACAAATGGTTTAGGATTTATATCCAAATCATATTCTTGCAAAAGTAGCCGCTTGATATCCTCGGTAGCATTCAAGCTTTTCAGCTTTGCATTGGGCTCATATCCTTCTTGTAGCCACCACTTCAACAAGTTTACTTCGCCAAAAGTGAAGGGATCTCCCTTGGGAGGCATAAATTTTTGATTAGACTGTGGTAAAGATACTCTACGAAAAAGTTCACTCTCGAAGGCATCTTGAGCGAGAATCGGTCCGCCATCTCCTCCAGCCATCAAACCTTCCCAGTTAGCCATATTCAAGCCGCCATTTTGCTTTTTATCATTATGACAAGCATAGCACTTCTTCGCTAAAACAGGCTGGATGAAATGGGTATATAAACCAATGGAATCTACCGCATCCGGTAAAGCTAAGGTCGCCTCTTCTTTTTCGCCAAATAATGGATCGCTCAAATAGCTTTCTCCATGAGTGAGTGCGCCTCCTAAATGGCCCGTAATCACCAATAATAAGAGGGTAGCCACCATCAACCATACAGGCAATTTTCGCTGACCTCTTGACCACCAATAAGCCAATAAGGATAGGCCTAAGGTGCCTAAACCCAAATATTTATGCCAATTAAGTGTACCCGCATCATAACTGCCTTCTTTTGAAAGTAACCATCCGAATATAGCAGCGGCAGCAGCACTACCCGCTCCTAACAAAAAGGTAATGGGTAATGCTCTTGACAATGCCGCATTTTTATCTCTTTTACTTAACCAAAAGAAAATGCCTCCCAAGAGGAGAAAGCCAATGGGCAGGTGAACAAGCAAAGGATGAAGCCTACCTAAAAATGCCGAAATATCCATAAATTTGGTTCTTATACACGCTCTAATTTAATAGGGTAAGTCGCTCCCGCATTCCATTGACAGACGTACAAATTTTTGTCCTCATCCACACAAACATCATGGCAATGGTTAAAAATTGCCTGTTCTTGTACGATAGGCTGCAATGCCCCTTTTTTATATTTGGGTTTGTTGCCTCCTGGGTTAGAGACCACCTTCGCTTTCTTGTTTAAGATGGTCACAAATCCAGAGTTGGGATTATGGCTCGCGGCGTGGGTACTTCCATCTTTAGGATCATACTTGACCGTTGAGGACCAACAAACGCCTGCATATAGTTCATCGCCATCAATCACGGGTCGGCAGACATAAGCCCCAGGCAAATGAATAGTCTCCATATACTCGCCTTCCAAGCTAAATCGTTTGAAACAGTTTCCTGCTCTGGAGGTCACCAGCAGTGTAGGTGTCCCGCCATATCGATAATCGACACAGACTCCGTGCGCAGTCATCATTTGATCCTGCCCTTCTCCCCTACCACCAAACTTTCTAATAAACTCTCCCTCCTTCGAAAATTGCAAAATATAACAAGCTCCATACCCATCCGCGATGTAGATATCTCCATTAGGCCCAATGGCTGTTTCGGTAGGCGCCCAAGCCAAATCCTCAGGATAGGCGCCATAATGGGAAGGATGCTTAATGATCATCAATTCTCGTCCCTCAGGAGTCGCCTTGATGACTGCACTTGGACCATCCTTTTTACTACCACCATAGGGATCAGTAATAAAGAGAAAATCTTCTCCTCCCTCATTCCATAGTGTCAGGCCATGGCCCTGGCCGTATCGGATGCCCCAGGCATCGAGTAGCTTCCCAGATTTATCATAAATCAACACATTATTCTTGGTATGATCGCCAATCATAATCAGCCTACCTTTGGAGTCCATGACCATTTCGTGACAGTTCTTTACTGGTGTATTTTTAGGATCTAAGTTACCCCATGCTTTATGGACTTTATACTTAAAATCTCCGTGCCCAATGATTTCATCGCCTAAAAGGGGCTTCGATTTTTTGATATAAAAATGAGGAATGACAAGTGCTCCTATACCTAAGTGAGCAGATGTTTTTAAGAATTGTCTTCTTTGGTTAGTAGCTTGATTCATGATATTTTTCAAGTAAAATAGGGAAATATTTTCATCTAAGTAGTACGGTGCAATTTCGCTTTCTTAAAGTGTTGCTAAAACCCGTTTTATAGGCTATCATTTAGGGCAAACGCAAAAAAAATCACACTGCAATTTTTTATAATTCCAACTAAAACTTCAATTCAAAACCGCTCTAGCATCTTCATTTTTGTCATTCGATACAAAAACGAAGCAAAAAAATCTTGCCTAGCCAAACTCGTTCCACTCGAACAGTGCCTAGGCGGCATCCCGCACTTCACTTATGACTTTTTTTAAACTTAATTCCCCATAAAAATCATTTCTTTTTACGTTTTTATTTTAACGTGTTCGATCTACTATCCTTTAAAGATGCTCTTAAAATAAGTAATTATTGTTATTTTAAAGCAAAGCCAGGGTTTCCTAGATTAAACAAAGTTTATCATCAATAATTCATGTCACTGCGCTCTAACACTTTACTAGTCCTTTGTTTTGGTTTGTTGCTTGCTTGCCAAGTGGAAATGCCTATTGAAGTTGTAGCAGAAATGGATCAGTTACCTACAGAGATAGATTTTAATATTCATGTAAAACCTATTTTGAGTGATCGCTGCTTTGCCTGCCACGGTCCCGATGAAGCTAAAAGAAAAGCTGGCCTAAGACTTGATCAAGCTGAAGCGGCCTATGCTCCACTACCCGATCATCCCAACAAAGTGGCCATCAAACCGGGTAGCCTCCAACAAAGTGAGCTATTTCATCGGATACTGTCTTCTAATCCATCTGCCGTAATGCCTCCTCCTGAATCAGGATTGGCTTTAAATCCTCGCGAAAAGGCGATACTGATTGCTTGGTTGAAACAAGGTGGAGCCTATGAGCCACATTGGGCATTTCAACAACCTCAAAGCTCAGCTCTACCAAAGGTCAAGCAAGGCGAATGGGTACAAAACCCCATTGACCAATACATCTTAGCAAGCTTAGAGCAAAAAGCTTGGACGCCTAGTGATAAAGCAGATAAAGAGACCTTACTTCGCCGCCTCAGCTTTGATTTGACGGGCCTCCCGCCCAGCATAGAGGAGATGGATGCCTTTCTAATGGATGATCATCCAGAGGCATATGAGCAAGTAGTTGACCGCTTACTGGCTTCTCCACATTTTGGGGAACGTATGGCCACAGAATGGATGGACCTAGCTCGATATGCTGATAGTCACGGATATACCGTCGATCGATTCCGAGACATGTCTCCTTGGAGAGATTGGGTAATCAAGGCTTTCAATGACAATATGCCCTATGATCAATTTGTAAGCTGGCAACTGGCGGGAGATTTATTCCCCAATCCAAGTAAAGAACAAATTTTGGCAACTGGCTTCAATCGCAACCACCAACAAAACATGGAAGGGGGCATCGTTGAAGAAGAGTTTCGGGTAGAATATGTGGCCGATCGAACCAATACCTTGGGTACTGCCTTTTTGGGTTTAACTGTAGAGTGTGCTCGCTGTCATGATCATAAATTTGATCCAATTTCTCAAAAAAACTACTACGAGCTTTTCAGCTTTTTTAATAATGTAAAAGAAGCCGGACAGATCAGCTGGGATAATGCCATGCCTGTTCCAACCCTTTTGTTGAGTGATGAAAAGGTGGATAGCATCGCCCACTTTATCAACACACAAATCGAAGATAAAGAAGCTCAACTCCAGCGAATTGAGCAATCGGAAATGCCTGCAATATTTCAGCAATGGATGCTTGAGCAAAGACCACTGCTAAGTGGCCAAGTCTACCCCGAGCACCTAGTCGCTCATTTCAACTTGGATGAACAGGAGATTTATAATTCTATTCATCCTAGACAGAAGGGCGTGATGAGACAGCAACACGTCAGCACGCCTATTTCGCCAATCATTCAAGCTGCCAAAGCAGGAAACGGCTTGCACTTGGATGGAGACGCTTGGTTGGATCTTGGAGCCGTAGGCGTATATGACCGCCATCAGCCCTTTTCTATAGGCATGTGGGTCAATCTCCCTAAAAAACTAGAAAATGGTGTCCTTTTTCATAAAGGTATTGGGGCGGCGCTGTATAACTTTAGAGGATATCATCTGGCCTTGAAGGACAAGCGCCTTCAAATCTTGATGGCCCATAGCGCTCCCTACAATGCCATCATTGAATATGCTGATCAAATTCCGAGAGACCAGTGGATACACCTAGTGATGACCTATGACGGTAGCAGTACAGCAGCTGGATTAAAACTCCACCTTAATGGTGCAGCCTTGGCAACCAGTGTTGATACCGATCAATTATATAAAAGTATCCTTTTCCAATTCGAAGGGCAGGCAGAAGCTGGTCTCCAAATTGGTGCTCGCTGGAGAGGTATTGGCGCTAAAGGTGCGAGCATTGACGAAATCACCGTTTTTGATGCAGCATTGACCTCTTTAGAAGTGTTGCAATTGTATGATAAAGATCGTTTCCAAGCATTACTACAGCAGCCAATGGATGCTTTAAGCGAATCCGAAGTAGCGCAATTTCGCGCCTACTACTTGGCTCATCACTCCAGTAGCATTAACAATATCCAGGAGGATATCCAGGACTTGAGGCAGCGGTACAATAGTACTTTAGATAGTGTACAAGAGATAATGGTCATGCAAGAGATGGAAAACCCTAGGCAAAGCTATATACTAGATCGAGGGCTATACAATATGCCACTGGATTCCGTATATCCTACTACACCTGAGGCGATTTTAAGGTTACCCGAAAATTTTCCTAAGAATCGATTAGGACTAGCGAACTGGCTATTTCATGAAGACCATCCCCTGACTGCTAGGGTGGCTGTTAATCGCCTTTGGCAGCAATTTTTTGGTCAAGGATTAGTGGGCACCCCCGATGATTTTGGCAACCAAGGAGCACTACCTAGTCATCCTGAACTTTTAGATTGGTTAGCCCTAGCCTTTCAACAATCAGCTTGGGATCTTAAAAAGATGATCAAACTTCTAGTCATGGCTGCTAGCTATCAACAAGCTTCACAAGCCACCGCTGAGATGATGGAGCAGGACCCCGAAAATAGGTACCTTGCCCGTGGTCCCTCCCAACGCCTTAGTGCTGAAATGATCAGAGACAATGCCTTATCGGCAAGTGGTTTGTTGGTCGAGCAAATCGGTGGTAAAAGTGTATATCCCTACCAACCACAGGGCCTCTGGAGGATTAATGGGTCGAGGTACCAACAAGATACCGGTGAAAAACTGTACAGAAGAAGTCTGTATACCATGTGGAAACGGACTGTACCTAATCCTACGCAGGCCACCTTTGATGCTCCAGACCGTGCTAATTGCACTATCAAACGACAAGAAACAAGTACACCGCTGCAAGCCTTAGTACTGCTGAATGATCCCATCTTTGTAGAGACCTCAAGATTAATCGGATATGAAATATCGAAAGCTTCGGATAACAAAAAGGGAATCCAAGCAGCCTTTCGGAAACTCACAGGCAGGCGTGCAAGCGAGCAAGAATTAAACCTACTACTCGAATTACAGACTACTGAAAGGATGAAATTCAACGAAGTCCCCAATAAAATGGCTGGTTGGTTGAATACAGGAGACTACCAGCTGAATTTGCCTTTTGATAAAGCTAGTCTAGCGGCCAATACGGTAGTGGCCAGTACGATTATCAATGCAGATGCCACCATTGTCAAAAGATAAACCACCTAGATCATGCACAACAAGTTTTGGAAACTAGCGCAAAAAATAGACCGCAGAAACTTTCTCACCCAAACCTCCCTAGGACTAGGGTCAATGGCACTTGGCTCCTTACTAGGCAATCAGCTGATCGGGCAGCATAGTCCAACAGGTAACTTAGCCCTGACGAAGGAGAACTTATTGAATAATCTACCTCACTTTGCGCCCAAAGCCAAGCGAATTGTTTATTTGTTTATGAGTGGTGGCCCCTCTCAATTAGACCTATTTGATTATAAGCCCTATTTAGAAAAAATGCACGGCCAAGCGCTGCCGGATTCTGTCAGAAAAGGCCAGCGACTGACGGGGATGAGTGCCGGACAGTCTATTTTATCGACGACTGCTTCAAAGTTTACCTTTCAACGACACGGTCAGTCAGGGGCATGGGTGAGTGAGCTCTTTCCACATACTGCTAAAGTGGTAGATGATTTGTGTTTTATCAAAACGATGCATACGGAGGCGATCAACCATGATCCTGCGATTACCTTTTTTCAATCGGGCAATCAAATTGCTGGAAGACCTTCGATAGGCGCTTGGGTAAGTTACGGTTTAGGTTCCTTGAACCAGAACCTTCCCTCTTTCATTGTATTGGTTTCAAAAAATGGAGGTGGACAACCCCTTTACGCTCGACTCTGGGGCAATGGCTTTCTAGAAACCAGGCACCAGGGCGTACAATTTCGCTCTGGCAAGGATCCTGTTTTGTTTTTAAATAATCCCGAAGGTTACGATGGCGGGGATCGCAGCAATATGCTCCAATACCTCAAAAAACTCAACGAGTTTCAGAAAGACAGCTATCATGATCCAGAAATAGATAATCGAATTGCCCAGTATGAGATGGCCTTTCGAATGCAAACTTCTGTACCCGAAGTAACAGACCTATCGGAAGAGCCGGACGCTATTTTTGAGATGTATGGAAAAGATAGCCGTGATCCAGGCACCTATGCGGCCAACTGTTTACTGGCCCGGCGACTATTAGAAAAAGATGTACGCTTTGTACAATTGTACCATCAAGGATGGGATCAGCATACCTATTTGAATGGCGGCTTGAGGCATCAGGCGCTTAAAACAGATCAGGCGACTGCTGCTTTAATCAAAGACTTAAAACAAAGAGGACTACTAGAGGACACCCTGGTCATTTGGGGAGGAGAATTTGGCAGAACCGTCTATTCCCAAGGCAAATTGAGTGGAGAGAGTTATGGTCGGGATCACCACCCGAGATGCTTTACTATGTGGATGGCCGGAGCAGGTGTAAAAGCAGGATTCAGCTATGGCCAAACCGACGAATTTGGTTACAATATCATCAAAGACCCCGTCCATGTCCACGATTTCCAGGCCACTCTTTTACACCTGATGGGTATCGACCACGAGCGCTTGACCTATAAGTATCAAGGCCGTCGCTTTCGGTTGACGGATGTGCATGGTGAGGTGGTACATCCCATTTTGAGCTAGAAACTGTGCTACTATATGGTCAAGTTATCTGCTCGACTATTGCTGGTTCTTGCTCCTTAATATAAGCGAGAATATTTTTAATAAGTATACCACGATTACTAGGTTTCACTTCTCCGGCTTCATTAATTTGTAGTCCTCCTTTCCTACTATTTTCATCTTTGCCTGCATGATGTAGCGCAATAACTTTCCAATCTTGATTGAACACAGGAGAACCACTAGATCCGGGCTTGGTATCGGCAAGGTAAAAGAGATATTGCTTCCAAACGCTAATAGTTTTATCAGGAAGTGCGATTTTCATTGAGCCACCCTCAGGGTGTTGGATTATATTAACCTTTTCATCGATTTGTGGGTCGGCAAAAGTATCCAATTGAAGGTAGCCATAGTCTGATAAATCCTGAGTACTAGCGACTATTTTGGTAAGAGAAAAATCAAGTTCTAATTCATTGCTTCGTAAGAAGACCTCATCAGAAAGGCTATATTCTCGATTTGGTAGCGCCCTGTTTTGGGCATCAACCCGATAATCGAGAATAATTTTGGCATTTTGAACTTGTTTGCGGGTGGTGAGCACGTGATAATTGGTCATCAAATAACCCCCTTTCAATAAAAAGCCAGTTCCTGCTTTGCCAGAAGGTAAGAGTACTTTACAAATCGCTTTGGAAGCCGTCGTTGCTTTTTGAAGCCAATTAATTTCAAATAACTCCTCTCTACCAAAGACTTTTTCAAATCCTGCAGGATCTAAGGTATTTAAATGAGGCTTTACCCGAAGTTTATTATCAAATGTATCGAGAAAAGCTTGTAGCTTTCTTTCTTCAGCGATACTATCTAATTGGTATAGTAAAGCATGGCGAATTTGATTTCTACTGACAGTATAGCTACTATCTCCAATCAATCCATTATGCATTCGTTTATTCAAACCTGCTAAACGACCAGATTGCATAATTATACTATTCTCAAAATCACGAGAGACTCCTCTAGCATAGTCCTTTAATCGTTCGATGACAGCCTCCATACTATCCATTCCAATTAATTCTTTCATGCCTTGGATATAGGTTTCCTCCGCTTGTTGCAATTTTTCCATAAAAGGGATGCTACTTTTTTGCCCCAAAAGGCAAGTGCTTGGTTATAATTAAAGTCTTGAAAATAAGCCTAAAAATGGGTTTTCACAAAACGCTTGGCATTTTCTATACAAAGCAAATCTAGCACTTCTTTGATATTCCTTTATTAGTAGGCAAATTCCACAGATGAGCCGCGGCTTCGTTGAAGATTGCGGAATCACCTACGCTATACTTATAGAAGTTTTTACCATCGGGGTGACAGTGTAAATCTGAATAATTAGACATAAGAGGATGGTTTTGGTGTTGGTTAAAATGGTACTTTATAATAGCAAAAATTAAGCAGGCATCCAAAAGCGATTAGCTAATAGGTGGGAGATGTTTACTAAAGTTATCGATTATTCTTTCTATTTTAGTAACAGCCAAAAAACAACTTACCGATTTTGATGGAATCTTCCCGACCTAAAGTCGGGACAGGCTTGCACCAAGTACGGCGTTAAAAAGCTCTTTATGCCGCAGGCATAAGCAAGGCAGAATGCCCTGCATTGCCTACTTTTTTTGCCTTGTCTTGGTACAAATTTATCCCGGCCTTGCGTCGGGAATCTTCTCGATCAAAATGCGGGACTTATTCTTTGTCCGTTACTTATTCTCTCTTAAGACCAACTCTATGAAACAAGCCAATCAACAGCCCGTAGTTCCCAAAGAACTGCTACTTCCTTTCATCCTGATCACGAGTCTTTTTGCTTTGTGGGGATTTGCCAATGACATTACCAATCCGATGGTTTCGGCATTCAAAAAGGTCTTGGAATTGAACAATACCCAGGCTTCTTGGGTACAAATGGCTTTTTATGGTGGCTATTTTACGATGGCTTTACCCGCTGCTTTATTTGCCAAACGATACTCCTACAAAACAGGCATTTTGATTGGCTTGGCCTTGTATGCTCTGGGAGCTTTATTGTTTTACCCAGCGGCCGCTTATGCGCAGTTTGGTTTTTTCTTGGCAGCGCTTTACATACTTACCTTTGGGCTGGCTTTTTTAGAAACTACTGCCAATCCGTATATCCTCTCTATGGGACCGGCAGCAACGGCTACGCAGCGGCTCAATCTTGCGCAGGCATTTAATCCTATCGGTGCCCTTTCAGGACTATACATTGCGCAGACTTTTATCTTAGGGGCCTTGCAATCTGACGATCTGGATGCCAATGGCAATCCTATTTATGATACTTTATCTGCAAGTGCCAAAGCGGGTATTCGAAGTGCCGACTTGATGGTCATCAGAAACCCTTACGTTGTTTTAGGACTAGGAGTTTGTCTCATTTTTTTACTCATTTTCCTGGTTAAAATGCCTGAGAAAAAGGAAGAGGACCAAGGTGAACGTCTAGCTGTCGCGATCCGTAGGATTTTTAAAATACCCAGGTTTCGCGAAGGCGTCATCGCTCAAATGTTTTATGTAGGTGCTCAAATTATGTGTTGGACCTATATTTATCAATACGCCGAAACGCTGGGCATCGACAATCGTTCGGCGGTACCCTATGCAATGAGTGCTTTGGTCATTTTCTTAGTGGGCAGATGGATTTGCACCTATTTGATGCGCACTATTAACGTTCCTAAGCTTTTGGCGGGAATGGCTATGCTTGCCATCTTTTTTACCATAGGAGCCATCTTTCTACCAGGTATTTTAGGTTTATATAGCTTGGTGATGATCTCTTTTTGTATGTCCTTGATGTTCCCGACCATTTATGGTATTGCCTTAGAAGGCTTAGGAGAAGATGCTAAATATGGCGCCGCCTTCCTCGTTATGGCTATCGTAGGTGGCGCGATCATGCCCACCGCACAAGGTATCATGCTAGATTGGGGAGGTCCTGGATATACCGATCTGAATATTTTAGGAGTATCAGAAGTCCGATTTTCTTTTATTCTGCCATTAATGTGCTTTCTAGTCGTAGGTCTTTACGCTTATCGGCAGCTAAGCTATAATTCAAGATCATGACCAAAATTGATGCTCACCAACATTTTTGGCAATTTGATCCTGCGCGGGATGCTTGGATCGACGACTCTATGGAAATGATCCGCAGGGATTTTATGCCCCAGGATTTAGCTCCTATTCTAAAAAGCCATGGAATCACAGGCTGTGTTGCCGTGCAGGCCGACCAGTCCGTATCCGAGACTATTTTTCTATTGGCCTTAGCCAAAAAGTATCCTTTTATAAAAGGGGTTGTTGCTTGGTTGGACCTCAGGGCAGCGGATTTGGACCAGCATTTAGCTCGATTTTCTAAGCATCCTTTACTGAAAGGTATAAGACATATTGCGCAGGCTGAAGCTGATGATTTTCTATTACAAAAAGAGGTGCAAAATGGCATCGCTCAACTGGCGGCCTATGGTCTCTCCTATGATATTTTGGTTTATGCTCATCAGCTGCCGGCTGCCATCGGTTTGGTAGCTCAATTTCCTGAACAAGCTTTTGTCCTGGATCATCTAGCCAAGCCAAAAATTTCTAAAGGGATAGATCAAGATTGGAAAAATCATATCCAGCAACTTGCCTCCTATCCCAATGTCTATTGCAAAATATCAGGCATGGTCACCGAAACAGATCACTTCCAATGGGGAAAACAAGATTTCGAACCTTTTATAGATCTTGTGCTTTCTGCATTCGGTATTGATAGAGTGATGTATGGCTCTGATTGGCCGGTCTGTCTTCTAGCAGCGCAATACCAAGAACAACTAGCAATAGTAGAAGAATATATATCATCGCTTTCACAGACCGAGCAAAGCAAGATTATGGGAGCTAATGCCATTGATTTTTATAATTTATAGCTATGGATTTACATTTAAAAGATAAAGTTATCATCGTTACTGGTGGCTCCAAGGGTATCGGTTGGGGTATTGTAGAAACCCTAGCAGCTGAAGGGGCCGTACCTTTTATCATCGGTAGAAATAAAAAAGATGTCCTCCGGGCGGTCGAGACGATCAACACAAATGGCGCAACAGCCAGTTATGCCTTTGCAGAGTTGACCGATCCAGAACAATGTAAAGCAGCCGTACAAAAAATAGTCGATGAATTTGGGCGAATTGATGGTCTTGTCAATAATGCGGGCATCAATGATAGTGTCGGTTTAGAAGATGGTAACTACCAAGATTTTCTACGCTCTATCGAACGCAACCTCGGGCATTATTATCAAATGGCTCAGCTAGCCCTTCCCTATTTGAAACGCACTAAAGGTGCAATTGTCAATATTGGCTCCAAGGTGTCCTATACTGGGCAGGGAAACACTTCTGGTTACGCTGCTGCCAATGGTGGCCGCAATGCCCTTAGTCGCGAGTGGGCGGTAGAGTTACTTCCCTACAGTATCCGTGTGAATGCGGTGATTGTTGCAGAGTGTTATACGCCACTTTATGCCCGCTGGATTCAAACTTTTGAACATCCATCAGAAAAATTAAGGGAAATCACCAAGCGAATTCCTCTAGAAAACAGGATGACTACGCCTCAGGAAATTGCCGATATGGTGGTGTTCTTATTATCCACTAGATCAAGCCATACCACTGGGCAACTGATCTTTGTTGATGGTGGCTATACGCACTTAGATCGGGCGATTTAGGCAATAAAAACTGTATAAATTGGATTATAAGTGTAGACCTACCTTGCCCCAACGAACACTTTGATAATTAAGCACATTAATACTTAAAGATTTCATTGTCTAATGACCCGATTGATTTACTTCTGTATTTTCATTTTTAGCGTATCGGTTTTTAATTCTTGCACAGCTGACGAACTGATTCGGACTTCGACTCCCTATCAGATCGACACGCCTCGAGATGCTTACTGGGCAGGACTCGACTCAACGGGTTTATCAAAAACTCAGATGGTGAAAGATTGGCAAAGAGCCGCCCAGCGGGCATTCTATGATAGCGTAGAAGTCACTCCGCCATTTCGTGAAATCGGTTTTTTCAAAGCTGAGGTACCTCAAGCTTTATCTTATCGATTAGATTTAAAAACCGGCGAGCGGGTCCAAATATCGCTGAGTACACAGCCGGATAGCACCCTCTTCTTTGTTGATTTTTTCAGATTAGTACCTACGGATAGCAGTGATTACTACCAACACCTTTTTAGTGCGGAGAATTATCAGACCGATAGTCTAGCTTACGAAATTCGGGACGATGGCACCTATTTGCTCCGTATACAACCCGAACTGCTGGTCACCTGTCGATTCACTTTGGAGATCATCAGCCAACCTGCCTATGGGGCTTTTCCTGTAAAAGGGAAAGACAACACCGACATCTGGAGTTCTTTTGGCGATCCACGCGATGGAGGACGGCGCACCCACAAAGGGATCGATATTTTTGCGCGACGTGGTACGCCTATTATCGCTGCGGTCGATGGTCGGATTCGGACGGTAAGAGACACTGGCTTAGGTGGAAAACAAGTTTGGT
Organism: Saprospiraceae bacterium; assembly: GCA_042095835.1. GTDB lineage: Bacteria > Bacteroidota > Bacteroidia > Chitinophagales > Saprospiraceae > DATFKA01. Next base: position 25,770 of record JBELML010000047.1, on the reverse strand, counting down.
TATATGATCAGGCACGTAGACAGTCTTTGTATTATGCGCATCTTGATCAACAATTGGTAGAAAAAGACCAGATGGTCCAGGTAGGAGATACTTTGGGCACCGTAGGGAATACTGGTAATGCTCGCAGTACGCGACCTCATCTGCATTTTAGTATTTATCGCCGTGGGTACGGAGCTATTGATCCTAAACCATTCGTAGCCTATCGTAATAAAAAGGCGCCAAGAGTAAATGCTGACTTAAATCCCCTAGGAGAAATAGCGAGAGTTCGAACGTCAACTGCAGCTCTGCGTAAAGCACCCCAAAGGCGGGCTGCGGTGGTAGAAAAGCTAGAGCGACACCTGCCTGTAGAAATCATTGCTGGTAATAAAAACTGGTATCGAGTACGTAGCCAAAATGGCCAAACAGGTTATCTGCAAGTCACTGAAGTGGAAAACCTCGACTTGCCCATTTCCACACAAAACCTCAAGCAAGGCGCAACTTTATTATTGGCTCCAGACACCTCCGCCCTAGGCCTGCAAAAATTAGCAACTGGCACGCCCATTGAGGTCATTGGTGAAAATGGAGCCTTTAAGTTGGTCCGTGACAGCAGCAATCTACAGGGATGGGTTCGACTAAGCATCTAATTGCTCTCCAGTTGAAGCCTAGCTCCTTACTACACAGTATCAAATTAAAATAAAAGCCAATAATTCGGCTTTATATTCTGTCCACAACTATATACACAGCTTTTAATACTAAAAAAATTATTAAAACCAATATTTTCATTATCTATTTCAGGTAAAAATCCATACCTCTCATCAAATCTAAACCCCTAATATTCAAACACTTACAAATCATAAAAACCTCAAAATAGCTCAATCGGTCCGTAAAATTCAAGAAAACTTGTCCTATTGATTACCAGGAGTGGTGCTTACATTTGAAATAACAACGATTAACAAACTAAAAACAAGCACTATGAATTCCCTTTATGCAATCTCAACATTACTAGACAGCTGCCCAAATGCATTAGTAGAATCAGACATCATCTTAAGCAAGGAAATTGAATCAGATATTATGCTCAATCGTGCAGTAGAATCTGATATCATTTTAAAATCATTGGTAGAAACGGATATTGCACTTGTGATCGAAGATGATCTTGATATCTTTTTTAAGTAAACTCATCAAACTACTAGATGGCCTTTAACAAAAACGGAAAGGGTCAAGAATAAAGCCATTTCAACCTTTACCTTCTTGGGTATTTGTAATTGAAATGGCTTTTTGCAACGGTCAGTGTAGCTGCCGTAGACGCGGCGAAGCGAGCGACTATGGTCAGCTATGCTGTGTTGGCAGCAGGCTATCTATTTTTTTCGAAGTTAGACACAAATTCCTTGGAAGTCTGGATTGCAATATTACTTTTTTGATAATCTTTAGTATTCCTTGTTATTAACACTCTTATCCCATTTGACTCAGCGCAGTAATTCTGTATTCCATCTTCAAAATCTTTGAATTCCGAATAAGCAGCCTTTTCAACAATTTTCCTATCTACTGATAATACGTTAACCAATCCGAGTAGGAGCTTTACTTTCTCTCTAGCCTTTTCTTTATTCTCTAATCTGCTTAGTAAATAATTGATATTGCTTAAACACAAAGATGATATATTAATTTCTATTTCTTGGCGATTCCCATACTCCATAATTTTCATAGAATCTAACTCGAATGGGCTCCTTTTGGTTAAAAAATCCATCAGTACATCTGTATCTAAAAACACTTTTATCATCAAAGGTATTTTTTACTTAATTCTTCTGACAAAAGTTCTTTATAGTCTATCGATTCTTCTTGAATAGATACAGATCCCCATAAGGAAGCTACTAAAGGGCTTATTTCAAATATAGGTTCTTCCTTTTTAACCTCAATTAAAGATTTTAGGTATTCTTCAATTAGATTTGATAGACTCTTTCCTTTCGATTTAGCATATTTTTTTGCCTCCTCAATTATATTTTTGTCTACTGTCAATGTTAATTTAGTACTCATTACAACACACGTGTTTAATTAAATATAAAAATACGTATTAATTTGTTTTATTGCAACTTTCCATAGAAACATTCGATTGCCGCACAACTTCATTATATACGTATAACTTTTTTGGCCATTCGTCCGCTTGGAGTGACCAAATACAGAATATACAAACCTGGAGCAGTAGAAGCTTCCCAATTGATTTCCAGTTGATGGGTCAATTCCAAATCTTTAAAGGACTGCATCATTTTTCCATCAAGGCTTAGTAAATAAATTTCATGGATATTTCTCCCTTTTTGCCACTGCACATTGAAGCTATTCCTACTAGGATTAGGCTGGATTAGTACCTCTTCTTGAACATCACAAATACCGTTTTTATCCCGATCTACACAATCCTCTTGGGTAGATACCGTAGTATTTTCATTTTTTAATACCACCGTGTAATCTTCTACTTCTCCAAAATAAGAGCCACAAGGAGGAGGCGTATCCGGATTGTTATAAACCACCCGAACGCGCATGGTGGTAGCACCGGGTTCGATAAATCCAGGTAGAGTGACCATACCTGTACTTTTATTATTGGAAAAAGCAGACATAAAAATCTGTTCGTCGGCATCAAACCTAGCATTCCGATCATAATCGATCCAGGCATAGGCCACATCCGGAGGAAAAGCATAGTTCAAAGTCATTTCTAACCTGTATTCTACTCCGGCTTCTAGTGTGGTGGATGCACTACGAAAATCACTGTAATTCGTCTGTTCGGAAGCAAAATTTAATGTATGGAGTTTGATATTAGTGATGTAATCAGATCCCGTCCCCGGGCTACCTTCAGCCGAGCAATAACTTAAATTGGCCCTACCACCTTCACATTTACAAGTAGAGAAGTAAGTCTCATCGCTAGAGAAAGGATCTCCATCATCGCAGGGTGTACCGATGAGCTGATTATTGAAGTCTGGGCAAGTATCAAACAAATCACAGATGTCATCGCCATCAGAATCTGGACTGTTGGCATCACAAAAACTGTTGAGAATATCAAGAATGGATGCTTCGAATACGCCTCTGCCGTGGGTCCCTACCCGCAGGAGATGCTCGCTGTACTGAATTTCAATATCTTCTACTCGGGTATGTGGCAAGGCTCCAATCTCCAACCAATCGCTTAGGCTACTATCTATGTAATAGACGCCTGCATCTGTACCAACGAATAAGGCTCCAGCTTTTTCACTATACCCTTCAATAGCGCCAGTAGACACGTTGGGCAGGCTACCACTGATATTGGTCCAAGTACTACCCGCATCTTCGGACTTAAAAACTTTATTACCATTCGAGAATCCTGGATTGGTGATATATAGGATATCCATATCTTCAAAATCCACCTCAATATCTGATATGTTTCCAGTGGCAGGAAGTCGTTTTTCTGTCCAAGAATTATCGGCGGTATCTTTTACGAATAATCGATTATTGTGGGTGACATAAATCCGATTCGAATTTGATGGCGCGATGGCGATTTCGTTGAGGTTTTCTCCGTTAGCTAGTTCTGGGCTAATCGTAGTCCAGTTTGTGCCTGAGTTAGTTGACTTGTAAACCCGATCGTAAGCAGCAATAATCGTCTGCGGGCTATTGGGATCCAGGCGATAGGGCGTTTCCCAGGCCCCTTCTCCTGATTTTCCAGGAGGAGAAATAGGCGTATTGGATCCGTTTTCCCAACGGATCAATTCGCCAAGCTGGTAGGCCCAATACCGCTTATTAGCATTAGTAGGATCTATTTCCTGGTTCATTCCATCTCCGGTAGTCGCATAATAATACCATTCTTTGTTGGCATCTCTATACATACTTCCATTATCCTGGGAGCCTCCTCCAATTACATTGGGTTCGGTTTGTGATACAGCGATATCATAATACTGGGTAATGGCTAATCCATTAGACAGGTCAGTAAACTTATTTTGAGCAACGTCGTACCGATAAACACCTCCATCATTACAATAGTAAACGAAATTATTTTGGAGTGGGTTTATAAACATATTGCGTTGATCAACATGCACGAGTGGCAAATCACCGGTTCCATACCATTGAGAAGTTTTATAAAAACCAAGCCCATCCTGATCTGAACGGCTGGTCTCAAAGTTGCCAGATAGGATAATATTTTCGTCATTGGGCGCAATCACAAATACTTCATTTTCTTCAAGGAAGGTATTGGTTGCTGTAAAGGAAGAACCGCTATCGAAAGATTTGAAGAGGGTTTTGACGTGCCGCACATATACCTTTTCTGGATTTAAGGGTGTAGTCGCTAAAAAGACGGCTTGATTCCCAAAATCGCGAATAAAATCAAAGCTAGCGCCCCCATCCAGGCTACGGTAAAAGGAACCATTGGTCGTTCCGAGGTAGAGGATATTATTATTGCCTGGTTGAAATCTAATATCAAAGGTTGGCTCATTAAAAATTCTTGATACCGTTTGAAAACCATCTGTTGTCAGGAAAAGTCCATCTGCTGTCGCGACAAATATCTTTTGCGGATTTTTGGGATCAGCTTCCATCCAGAAAATTCTGATATTCTCCTGAAAATCAAATTGCAAGCTGGTGGCTTCCCAGCTTAGCCCAGCATCCGTAGACTCGTAGACACCAATGGCTGGAGGTCCGTACCAAAGGTGGTCACTAATGGCGATAAACAGGTGGTCAGGATTGCTTGGATTGATGATTATACTACTCACCGCCATAAAAGGTAAGTCGTCGCCCAAGGCAGTATAGGTTTCGCCTCCATCGCTGGTTTTCCAGATACCACCAATAGCCGCACCAACGTAGAAAATATTGGAGTCGCTTGGATGAAAAGCAAGCGAGGTGGTTCGGCCCATATTGATTTGTCCGCCCAAAAATTCCTGGTAGGAAATATTCGTCCATTGGACATCACTAAAAGGGTTGGCATTTCTAGTCTTAAGATTCTGCTGTCGCCAGAATAAGGAGGGATCACCGATACTTCCATCAGCATTGAGGTTATTTTCCCAATAGCTTTTCCAGCGCATAAATTTCACATACTCACTATCACGGTTGGCTCCGCTCGCTAAGGAGCGTAGCTCAATGCCAGGATGTTTTTTTTCAAAATAAGCCTCTGCTTCATTAAGGATCACACGAAAGTCCTTTTTATAATCCAAAACAGTAGACAAGTTTTGGCCAAAAAGCAGAGAAGTAAAAGATAGGATACAGATAAAAGTGAGTATAGATTTCATAGGATGATGCAGTGGTTTTAATAAAAGGTGTACCTCCCTATTAGGGGTTTTAGGAAGCTAAAAAGAAGATACAGAAAACAAATCACTTGCACTAAATACTGTGTAATAAAAGATAGGTGTGAAAAATTCATAAGTAAAAAAAGCTCCCACTAAAGCCGTTTTTATACAGAAGAGCCCATAAACTACTAAAAAGTAAAAAAAGCGTTGTACTTTTTATCATTAAAAAGCTCAATATGAGGCTACGGTAAAAACCTATCCGTCCTGGAAATGTAGAAAACTAGTAAGTCATGCTCGAATTAATCGGCCTATATATTTTGGTAATTTTGCTCCTTGGAGCTTTGCTTTATATGCGCAAGCAGCATAAAGAGCAAGGTCACAAGCTGCGGCAAGAACAACAAGAAGAGATGGCCCGATTTCGGGAGAGTCTCTTTAGGCAGATAACTCGCGATTTGCGTACACCAATTACAGTCATTGCAGGTGCTAGCGATCAGCTAGCTGCAAAGACGACCGAAATCCCATCCGAACTACAGCTCATCCAAGCCAATATAAGTCGATTGATCCACCAAATCCGCTATTTACAAGACCTTTCTCTATTAGAAGCAGGACAGTTGAAGCTTCAATTAGAACAGGGCGACATCATACCACATTTACAGCAATTGGTGGATTCCTGGCATTTCCCTCAGGAGGATCTACAGATAGAACTGGACTTTCTATCCGAGCTGGAGCATTTTATTATGGATTTTGACCGCGTACGGCTGATCTACCTCGTATCCCATCTACTCGATCAGGCCTATCGACAAAATCCACAAGGAAAACTTATTAAATTGGAGGTTGCTGTTGAAATAGCAGAGCAGCAGCAAGAAAAATTAAAGCTAAGACTTATCAACCGCTTGCCTTCCAAAGCTGTTCCGATGATAGAAGAAGAAGGTAAGGTAGCGCGCAACTTTATCACCAAATTACTGGCCTTTATGCAAGCCGATTTAAAAAGAAAGGTCTTGGTAAAGGAGGGCACTTATCACCAAACACTCCGCTTGGTCGTCACTCGGAAAGCGCCTAAGGCTGAGCCGATCAAACTTCCAGCAGCGGAGATCATCCAAGCGACCAACATCCCTGAAGAGCTGATTCTTGAACACGAAGACGCCCCCTTAATTTTGATTGCTGAAGATCACCCAGATCTCGTCAACTTGTTGAGTCAAATCTTAGGTGAACAATACAATCTGATGATTGCGCGTAACGGACAGCAAGGTATCGATTTGGCGCTACGCCACGTGCCGGATATTATGATTACAGACGTAATGATGCCGCAAAAAGATGGTTATGAGTTGTGCTATACGCTCAAAAACCATGAGTCAACCAGCCATATTCCCATTATTATGATGAGTGCCAAAACGGGTAAGCATTCTCGCTTGACCGGACTGCGGCAGGGTGCCGATGTCTATCTCGAGAAGCCTTTTCAGCCCGAGGAGCTGGAGGCTATCGTTGACTCCCTGCTAGAGCAGCGTCGCCGGCTGCAATCTTATTATTTATCAGTATCGGGCTTATCAGAGGAGGGGCTAAGTCGTCCGTCTAGTGACCTTCCTGATCAGTTGGAAGATGCTTTTTTAAAAAAAGTACGACAACTAATAGAAGAGCAGCTAGAGCAGCAAGATTTTTCGGTAGAGCAGCTCAGCCAGCTCCTGTTTATGGACCCCTCCAACCTCTACCGCAAGGTCAAAGCTTTGACTGGATTAAGTCCACTACAGTACATCCAATCGCTGCGCCTACGTCATGCCAAGCAACTGCTACGCGAGAGCGATGAATCCATCATCAGTGTAGCCCTCAGCTCTGGTTTTAATTCTGCGGGCTACTTTTCCCGCGTCTTCAAAAAAGATACCGGTATGACGCCTAGTGCTTATCGGGAACAACTGAAATAGTCTGAATTTGCTATGGTTTTCATGATTTCTACCCTTGTTTTCACGATTTGTACAAGTCGATGGAGAAATATTTCCCGAAGTTTGACCTATCAAAACAACTAAAACCCATTTTAAAAACCTATACCATGAAAAAGTACCTTCTCCTGCTACTCTTGTTAAGCCTCTCCTTGTGGGGGAAGGGACAAAATGCTCCCCTTGATTCGATCTACCAACTCGCTCAGGAATACCTTTCGCAACAAGATAGCTTTCTTTATGGGCAGACGCTCTACAAGATCTGGGATGGTAATCCGCACCGCTTATCTTCCGAGGAGATAGAGGTGGTGAAGCAAAAGACCTTTGCCTTTGGGGTCGATTATGGGTTCCATCCCGCTGAGGTCAAGCAACTTCTAGAGGAAGGTCGTTACGAGAAGAAAGAGATCGAATTGTATTACCAACTGCAAGTCCTCGAAGAAGTGGATCCGGCTTGGTCCTACGAAAAGGTGAAAGGTATGGAGTTCGCATTCAACGCTAGCTATCCTGATCTGAGGCCAGATACGGTACACTGGATGAAAATCAAGCTGCACGGTCCTCAAGATACATCAGCAACTTATTTATTTCAGATAGGTAGCAGATGGAGATCTTGGGAGCGTTCGGATATTTATTACGAGCGAGGCGATTCCATCATTCATCAAAGATTGGGCTATAGCCTTTCTCCCAATGAAAAATTATCAACTGGCTTCAATTCCTATTTTGAAGTCGATCTTTCGGCTAGAGAAACCATCGAGCTGTATGTGCGCATTGAGGGAGCCTCTGCTTGCTTTCAGGCGAATCAACTTCAGTTGTATTATCTAGCAGGAAAAGGCATTGAGGATTCGCCTTATTATAGCTCAGACGGGCAATTTCCATCCCCCAGCACACTGGGTTTTCGATATAAAGAATGTTCGCAATACCTGACGCTACTATCTGACCCTCTCGGTGATTTAAATTTAGAGCAGGCTAAAGCGCAGCTGCGCCGTGCGCCAAACATTGTCAATGGAGCACACACCTTCTCGTCGGAAAGTGTCTATTGGGGGAGAATGTTGCTGCTTGGAAGTGATTCCTTTTGGGGCGAACAATTATTCCAGCTTGGAGCATCTCAAGTGGGCGCATTTGCTAAGATTGATGTGTACTATCAGGGGACGGATGGTAGCCTAATACACCTCAAGACTGGCAGTAGCCGTCCGTTCTTTCAAAAGCCTATCCCTCATCAAATAAATTTTGTAGAGATCAAGCTGCCTCCTAACGACACCTTAGAGGTCCTCTTTCGCTTTGAACAGAAAAATCGCTATTTTCAATCAAGGGAAGGTAGACAATTTGTCCCTGTTTATGTGGGACACATCGGTCAAGCTTATGAGGAATTGAATCTGCCCTGGATCATTTTTCGGAAGGGAATTGTACTGGGAGGCTTGGGCTTAATTGCAGCTTACTTTTTGCTTTTTTTCTTAATTGAGCGCAGTCGTTTATACCTCTATTTTTTCTTGTTGGTTTTAGGTTTTTTAGGAACATTTTGGGTCCAGGGCTTAATGGCAATGGATACCGGGAACGCAGACTGGGGACTTACACGCTCTGGTGTATTTTTCCTAATGGTTTTTGTAGGTATTTACTTATTTACGGTAGAGTATCTAAACCTGAAAAAACTACAAATTCGCCTTCGATATGTTTTGTTGGGTATTTTGCTGCTGCTTGTTGTTTTTTCTGTTTTACAAATTCAACTTACTTTTGGAGCTGTCTTCCTCAGTTGGCTGAATACACTCTTAGGCCCCTTACTCTTTCTCTTTGGAATAACCTGCCTTATACTTGGAATTATTGCGCTGCGAAAAGGACATCGTCCCGCCATTTTTTATTTACTGGCCTTTTCGGGCTTTCTCATTTTTTTAGTTTTCCTATTTATCTATGAATTGGCAGGTTCTATACAAGAGCTTGAATTGGCGGCCCTCACCAGTGGAATGGAAATTACTACTTTGGCAATTCCGCTTCTATTCGCCCTCGGTATGGGCTATCGCTCTCGACTCCAACGAAAAGAAAGAGCTGCAGCCATTACAGCGGAAGAGATCGCCAAAGTGCAAGCGGCGGCGGCTCAAGAAGCCAGCGAAACCAAATCCAACTTCCTCTCTACCGTCTCCCACGAGCTGCGCACGCCGCTGACTTCCATCATCGGCTTTGCCCAGCTCAACAAACGACGATTAGAAGAAAAACTCTTCCCACTGATCCCAGATACGGATAAAAAAGCCGCAAAGGTGATGCAGCGCGTCTCCCAAAACGAAGCCATCATCGTACAAGAAGGCCAGCGCCTAGCAGAGCTCATCAATGACCTACTCGACCTGGCCAAAATAGAGTCTGGAAAGGTGGAGTGGAATATCCAGGACATCTCGCCTAGCGAGCTAATTGCAAGAGCGGAAGAAACCAGCCAAGGCTTATTTACGGAGCGAACGGAACTATCCCTTGTCTCCGAAGTATCGCCCAGGCTACCCACTTTCCAAGGCGACTTCGACCGTCTGCTGCAAGTCCTCCTCAATTTGATCTCTAATGCGGTTAAGTTCACCGAATCGGGTACGGTGAGTTTGCTGGTCCAACAAAATGCGGAATCCCAATTACAGTTTGCCGTACGCGATACCGGAGCGGGCATCCCCGCCGAATACCAAGACAAAATCTTTCAACGCTTTCAGCAGATTGAAGATCAGCAAGCAGGAAAACCCAAAGGAACGGGCTTGGGGCTGCCTATTTGTAAGGAGATCGTGGAGTTTCACGGAGGACGGATTTGGGTGGAAAGCCCTGCTGATTTTTCCCAGAAAACGTCAGTAGGAAGTACTTTTTATTTTACACTACCACTTGGCAAGCAAAATCATACCTGATGACACTTCTAAACACCGATTTTACGGCCTTTTTCACGATTTGTACCCACCATTTCACGATTAGTGCAAGCTGATGGAGGAAGAATTATCGAAGTTTGAAGTATAAAAAATACCTAAAACCCATTTTTTTGAATTCAAAGTAGCTAAACAATTCAATATGCAAAAACACCTTCTATTCTTATTGCTTTTGAGCCTGCCCTTGTTTTGCAAGGGGCAAGCTCCACGGGTGGATTCTTTGCGGCAGCTACTTCCTGCTGCAAGGGAGGAGCTGCGCATGGAATTGTACGCAGAACTCTCCAATGAATTTAGGGATACCGAAGCCTGGGACAGTTGTCTAGTGTACAGCACAAAATTGGAAAAACTGGCTTTACAAAAGCAAGATACCAGTAGCTTGATTAGTGCTTATCGCAACCAATCTAGTAGCTATTTGGCTCAAGGAGATAGCCTTACTGGGGAATCCATCCGCCAGCAGCAGATGGCATTGATGAATCAGTATGGCTTTCGTCTGGACAATAGGTACAGCTATTTTACTTCAAAGGCATATGGTAAGAAAAGGCTTTCAATCTACAATACGCTTAGCATATTTTGCGACAGCTCCGGCATAATGGACTACGAGGAGATTCGACAGCAATCTTTTTTATTAAATAATTCTACCAATAATTTACAAGAGGACCTGACTTATTGGATGCAGCTCCGAGTGGTAGCCTCTGAAGAGGTTTTTGGCGAGCAATATTTTGAAGTTGGGGGAGATATCTTCAGTTGGGATAAAATTGATGTATATTACGAGCAAGGGGATTCCCTAATCCACTTAAAAACGGGCCTTGGTCGATTGGCGAAGGATAAAGCCATTAAAGATGCTTTCAATTGGATCAAGGTGTCCCTACAGCCCGAGGAAGAAATTCGTTTGTTTGTCAGGGTAGAAGGTTCCAATCGGTCGCCCTATAGTCCAAAGGGACTCCGAATATATCATAATAAAGTCGAGGAGTGCTTAGAGTTAGAAGGCTACCGTTTTTTGGGTGTATACCGGAATCCTTATACTATGGCTTATGCTCATAATTTTATTCTTAGAAGCTTAGAAATTGTTGAGGATACTAGTCGAGCGCATACACTAGAGACCTTCCAAGAAGTTTGGGAAGAAAAGGCGCGGTATAACGATTGGCGGGGATTTGATCCCAACCAAGTCCATTGGGTGAAATTGAGATTATTCGGGAGTCCAGATTTCTATGGACAGCAGCTGTTTAGCGTAGGAGGTCCTTATCTCTGGGGTTGGAATAAAGTGGAGGTGTACACGCCAAATCCAGCAGGTGGCTTTGATTACCAGCGAACGGGCAATGATCTGCCGCTTTGGAAAAAGTTGCGCTGGCATAAAATGAATTTATTTACCGTTGAGCTGAGTCCAACGGATACCTTAGAAGTCTTTCTACGTTTGGAAGGTGTTAATGACCTACGCTATGAAGACCCTAATCGTCTAGGTATACCTACGGTTCAATTATTCCATTTTGACCAATCTACCTTTTGGGATCAATATGCCTTTTTTACGATCGGCACCCTACTTTTTTATGGCATCATGCTGGCTTCTGGGCTATTTTTCTTTTTGTTTTTTATCATTAGCCGCAAACGAGTATATGGCTATTTCTCATTGGCTTTCTTTCTATTCCTATTAGCAAATTTCACTGCTTATTTTAATGAATTTTACCCCTTCCCTTTTTTATTAGAATATGGTCATAGTTTAACTATTTTGTTTTATAGGTTATCCTTGATTTCTGTTTTACTTTTTACCCAAGAATTTCTCTTTTTAAAGCACTGGAAAATAAGATTAAAAAGTGGCGTTCCAATTTTGTGTGGACTGATCTTATTGACTGCTTTAGCCGATATATATTTCTACCAGACTTTAGGGTTTGGGAGTACCCGTAGTAAGATATTGGATCTTTCACAGGTGCTTAATGTTTTGGCTGGATTGCTATTGATTCTATTAGCTATAATAGCCATCCGTCGAGGCAATCAAAATGCCTGGTATTTTTTAATCGCCATTATTATTACGGCCTCCATTATTACTTTTACAAATCTGCGGGCAATATTATCACCTACCGCCGTAGTTGGTAGAGCGCAAATTTACATTCTTTTTAGTTACACCAGTGCGCCTATCCTCATTGCCCTTGCCCTAGGCTTCCGTTCCAGACAACAAGAAAAGCAAACCCAGGCTTCCATCGCTGCCAAGGCCAAAGCAGAAGCAGAAAAAGAAGCCGCTCAGCTGGCCAGTGAAACCAAATCCAACTTCCTCTCAACCGTCTCCCACGAGCTGCGCACGCCGCTGACCTCCGTACTCGGTTTCACCAAAATCATCCGCAAGCGCTTTTCCGAAAGGATTAAGCCCGCCCTACCAACAGAGGACAAAAAGCTCAATCGTACGGTGGATCAAATTGAGAAAAACCTCGATGTAGTCGTCCTCGAAGGCGAACGCCTGACCAAGCTCATCAACGATGTACTCGATCTCGCCAAAATTGAAGCGGGACGTACCGACTGGCACCTGGAGCCCATCGACCTCAATCGCTTGGTCCATCAGGCTTATATCTCCACTTCCTCCCTTTTTGAAGGGAAAGGGCTGCAATACCAGGAAAAGTTGGATCCCACACTGCCTACGGTGACTGGTGATCACGATAAGCTGGTACAGGTCATGATTAATCTGCTTTCCAATGCCGTAAAATTTACGGATAAAGGTTCGGTGACGGTATCTACTAAGCGGGAGGGCGATCAGCTGATCGTTGGGGTGCAAGACACGGGCATTGGCATTGCGCCTGAAGATTTAGCTACGGTTTTCGAAAAATTCCGACAAGTGGGCGATACCCTGACGGATAAACCTCAGGGAACCGGACTGGGATTGCCGATCTGCCAGGAAATCATAAACTATCTCGGTGGTGAAATTTGGGTGGAAAGTACGCTCGGGAAAGGCAGCTTATTTGCTTTTTCTCTGCCCCTAAAAGAAAAGAAATCAGTGCAGAATGCGCAGGTCAAAATGGAGCAGCTGGTACAAGAATTGAAACAGAAAATGTCGCTCAGCTCGGTCATCATGCCGCAAAAAACGGAGACCAACATCTTGGTGGTTGATGACGACCCAAGTATCCGCGAGCTGCTGCGCCAAGAACTTGGTGAGACTGGTTATCAGGTACGCCTGGCGGAAAATGGTAAGCAGGCTTTGCAAAAAGTACGCGCTCAGCGGCCCGATATGATTATCCTCGATGTCATGATGCCCGAACTCAATGGCTTTGATCTGGCGGCCATCCTCAAAAATGATCCCAAAACCCTCAATATCCCCATTCTCATCCTGTCCATCGTAGAGGATCAGGAAAGGGGCTACCGCATCGGCGTAGACCGCTACTTACAAAAACCCATCGATACCGATCTACTCTTACGAGAAGTGGAGGCCTTACTAAACGGTGGTATTTCCACCAAAAAAGTGCTGGTTATTGATGAAAACCAATCGACGCTGGCCACCATGAGTTCGGTCTTAGTGGCCAAAGGCTTTGACGTAGTAGAGGCGGACGGAGACAACTTGTTGGCAAAGGCCCGCTCTGCCCAACCCGATGTGATTGTCCTCAACGAAGCCCTGCACCAACGGGAAGAGGTCATGCGGGCACTGCGCTTTGAGAAAGGCCTGGAATCTGTGTTGATTATTATGTATCAGTAAACGGTTTTTAAAATGTACAATAAAAAATAGTAGAATGGAAAGGAAAATTCTAATCGTTGACGATGAAATGCACATCCGTTCACTCATCGAACAAACTTTGGAAGACTTAGAAGATGAGGGCATAGAAATCCTAACCGCTTCCAACGGGCGAGAAGGCTTAGAAATGATCAAAACAGAGCGGCCACAGCTGGTCTTCCTCGACGTTATGATGCCTCATATGAATGGCTTCCAAGTTTGTCAGACCGTAAAAAAGGAATGGGGGCGTAGTGATATTTACATCATTATGTTGACCGCCAAAGGGCAAGAGTTTGACCGCCAAAAAGGTGAAGAAGTAGGCGCAGACCTTTACATCACCAAACCTTTTAACCCTGATGCATTACTAGACAAGGCACGTAAAACATTCAACTTATGAGTACCCTTAAGCTGAAAACCTTACTAAAAAAGAAGGACGCCTACCAGACCCTTTCCGTTTTGCTGGACCACTTACCTGCACCCATCACGATTACGGATTCCTCTAATCAGGTTTTATTAGGGGATACTACCCTAGGACCAGAAAGTCAAGGAATCGAATTGAATGGCCAACTCTTGGGTAAGGTTTATGCCTCGGATACTACTGCAAAAATGATCAAAGACCTACTAGAGCTCATGCTACAGAAAGAATACGAGCGTAGGGAAATGGGCAATGAAGTCTTGCAGCTCTATCGGGAAATTAATCTCATCTACGATTTTTCGGAGGCGATGGCTACGGCCATTGAACCCCAGCGTATTGGCGAACTGGCCTTACAACAAGCCCAACAGCTCATTCATGCGGATGCTGGGCGTGTCTTGCTGTTTGACCGAGCCAACAAACAACTCACTTTGCTGGCCCAAACGGGAGATACCAGCCCCGACCAGCTTATTCTGGACGCCAAAGAACAGATTCTAGAACAATTTCTCCAAGAATTGAAAGCGGATATCATCCCAGATACCCATCAAGATCGCCGCACCGATAAACTCCAGCTGCAATTATCTTCCCTAATCTATGCCCCTTTAACAGTAGCAGAATCTCCCATCGGTATGATTGTTTTGGGCACTAATACCAGGCACTCCTACAAAGCCAATGACCTAAAAATCTTAAACACTTTGGCTTTGCAGACGGCCTCCTCCATCGAGCGAAGCCTCCTTTATGAAAAAAACATCCAAGAAATAGAAGCACGGGAGGCAGAATTAAAACGTATCAACGAGGCCAGCAAGAAATTTGTCCCCTACGACTTCATCCGTTTGTTAGGTCGGGAGTCCATTAAAGATGTCAAACTAGGCGATCAGGTCCAAAAGCAGGTAACGGTCATGTTCATCGACATCCGCGGTTATACGACCTTTTCGGAAGGTATGACCCCCGAAGAGAATTTCGCTTTCTTAAACAGCTATATTGGACGCGTGGGCGGTATCATCAACGATAATGGTGGAATGATTATGAGCTTTATGGGCGACGGTATGCTAGCCCTCTTTCTGGATGATCGAGCACAAGCTTTAACCGCTGGGGTAGCTATTCAAAATAAGATCAAGACCTATAATGCTGCCCGCAAACTGAAGCAGCGCATACCCATCAAAATTGGAATTGGTATTCATCACGGTCCCCTGATCATGGGCATTTTGGGAGACGATCGCAGGCAGGAGGCCAACCTAGTCTCCGATACCGTCAACACTGCCTCGCGCATGGAAGGCCTCACCAAATATTACGATACCGCCATCGTTGCCTCCGAAGCTGTCTTGCAGGGCGTGCCCCTCTCGCAGGCGGACATGGCCTACCGATCACTTGGCAAAGTACAGGTGAAAGGAAAGAGACGTGCGCTAGAAATATTTGACATCTTCCAATGCGCCCCACCCAGCACTTTTGAAAAAAAGCAGGCTACATTGGCTACTTTTCAGACCGGACTCCAAAAGTACAACGAGCGCTGCTTTGAAGAAGCCACAGCTGCTTTTGCACAAGTGTTGAGTATCCATCCGGAAGACCGGCCAGCCCAGCTCTACCTCAATCATGCCATCAAGTATCACTCATCAGGTGTAGGTACAGATTGGGAAGGCGTGGAGATCATGGAGTTAAAATAGGCTTTAGGAGGTGGTCAAGCTTATTTCATTCTATTATTTCGTAGTCAATACCTAATTTCCGTAATGCACGGTAAGCAGAGCTGGTATTTTTACCATTTACTTCAATTTCTACTGCATCCCCTTCCAGCAGAATATCGGTCAACTCATTGGCCAAAGATTGATCCATATCGGATGCGATCTCAGCTATACACTTAGCGATGGCTCTACGATCCGGCCGAGGAGCGTCGCAGGATAATAAATTCAGTTTCATATTTTCTTTTAAGGTAATAAAATTAACAACAATTCTCATTTTAGATATAAAAAGGATAAATAACGCTAATGTCAACTTTTTTTCACCCTGCCTGCACCGAGGCTTCGGCAGGCAGGCACTAAGACAGTAAGTACACTAAGTTGCACTAAAGAACATGAGCTAAAACGCCAGATTTTGTCCAAATTCCTTAGTGTTCCTCAGTGAGCTTGAGCACCTTAGTGGTCAATTTATTTAAAGTGAGACTGCTACCATTACATACAAAATTGAAAGCTTTCTATATTTAGAAACTCACAAGAACCCTACCCAATGTCTTGTTTATATTACTTTTCTCCCCTATTTTGCCAACTCACCAAGTGCGCAATATGGCTAGTATAAATTTTTCAAAACTGGAGGATGTCGATTTTGTTTTATCCCAAAACAAGGCCGTCAGTTTGGTCTCCTTACTCCACCAAACTATCAAAAAAATCAAGCACAATCATAGGTGCATTGATGTCTCTATTTTTATTTCCAATAAACCGTTTAGCCTCTTCTGGCAGGTCAGGGGTATCTTTTACAGGTACGACATGACCACCACCTATCACCTCTAATAACTCTACTTTTTTATTGGTCGTAGGACAGGCATATTTATAGTGAATAACGGTGGAGTTGTCCTCTTTGCAATAGTCATCGTAAGCTATTTTTTCGACCCTCGTTTCGCAGTTCAATAAGTTTTTCCAATAGGCGATTGTTTTTTCGGTAGCTTGTACCGCTCCACGTGTACTATCTTGCCCCAAAACGACCCATCCACCAGCATGAGGATTAATGCGGTCTTTTGTTCCATTAATAACCATTACGGAAACGGACACGTTTTTAGGGGTACAATCATTATTAGCGTCTTCTGGAAGATTGGCTACAAAAGGGGCAATCCCTTTAAATTTATTTGGTAATTCGTAGCCCAATTTATAGCACATTTGCCCGCCATTGGAAATGCCTGTTACAAAAACAGCCTCCTTATTTATTTGGTATTGTTGCTCGAAATAATCAATCATTTTAGTAAAAAACGCCAGGTCGTTAATGTCTTCTTGATTGGCGGTATAACTGGCACTTCCCCTACAATCATTCCAATGCTTATCGTAGCCTTGTGGATAGACAATAATCTGATTGCCTCTTGCTGCTGCCAATCTTTCAAATTCATAATTGGTTTGCCAGCGAGCATCATACATCGTTCCACGAGACCCGTGCAAGACAAAGACCAAAGAAGGGGCGCTAGTAAATGTAGGGGGTGCAAAATATTCAAACACCCTGTTTTTTCCCTCTACCTCAATTGCTCCGCTTTTGACTTCCTGTTTATGGAAACTCAATCCAAAACCATACGGATAAAGCGGATTTTTAGAATCCTGTGGTACATCTTCCAATTGCGCCTCTACTGCTGCTACGCTTGATGGCAGCTCTATCGGCAATTTTCCTGTTGGTTTGAATTTTCCAAAAATCAATTCTGTTAAAATTTCATCCTGACAATCAAAATCCACAATTAAGGCTTTGCTGGCTTTATTGATGTCAGGAATTACAGCAGGGCGATTCATGGTGAAGATGGAAATGGTAGGTTTCGTATTGATTAAATCTAACATTTCTTGTTTCTCCGTAGCAGGAAAATCTAATCTTCCTTGAAGAAAAACACGTTCTAAAAAATATTTAGGTTCTGTTACAGGGGTGAATGGCGTACCAAATTTATTAATAATCACATCCGCTAATTCAGGAGTTTCAACGATAGTTGCATACTCTTCCAATGCTTTGGCATCTATCCCTTTTACATAAACTTTGGTATTTTGAGCCAAAGGTAAAATATGGTCGTCATTTTTAAGCAACACTAAAGATTTACGCTGTGCCTCTCGCCCCAATTCCTTGTAGGTTTCATTTTCAAAAACTTTCAAATTATCTTCACTCAAATAGGGATTGTCAAACAAGCCTAAGACAAATTTATCGTGCAATATTCTACGAACTGATTGGTCTAATCGAGCTTGGGTAATACTACCTTCATTTACTAACTCAACCACTAATTCTGCGCACGATTCTCCGCCAAACATATCTACTCCTGCATCTAAAATTTTCTTTACTCGTTCCTTAGCCGATAAGTGTTCCACCCCCCAAGCGGAGGCAGGCTTGGCTGGATTATCCGTCACTAAAGCCCAATCAGTACAAACGACGCCATCAAAGCCCAAGGAATCTCTTAATAAATTGGTGACTATTTCTTTATTATAGCCAAAAGCAACTTGTTCCTCCGTGATGCCAACTGGGACACCATAATACAACATCAATTGAGCAGTGCCCGCAGGCAATGCCCCTTCCGTAAATGGTTTTAAATGATAGTCGAACATTCCACCTGGATAGACCTGTTCTTTTCCCGTTGGAAAATGAGCATCCATACCATCTTTTTGTGGACCGCCACCAGGGAAATGTTTGGTTTGGCAAAGCACGCTATGCGTACCCAGTTGTTCGCCTTGAAAGCCTTGAATATAGGCTTTAGTCAGTTTGGCACTTAAATCGGCATTTTCGCCAAAAGTTGTATAATTCCTAAACCATCTTGGCTCAGTCGCCAAATCAGCCATCGGGTGTAATGCCAATCGAATACCTAAAGCGAGGTACTCCTGTCGTTCAATATCGCCAAACGTTCTGACTAATGCTGCATCCCCGATTGCACCTAATCCCAACTCAGAAGGCCAATAAGAATGAAAGCGATTAGGGCCCGCTTTTTCGTTAAATCGAATATTATGCCTAGGGTCTGAATAAAAAGTTACGGGAATGCCAAGTCGGGATTTTTCTGCTATTTTTTGAACGATATTATTATGTGCTATATGCTCCTTTGCGGTTGCCATCCCTGGCATATCTAGGTGATTGATTTTTACTTGCGTGATAAAGGAATCTATACGCTCAATTGTTTCCCCAAACTCTAAACCTGAAATAGCGTTGAACATCAAACCCGCTTTTTCTTCTACGGTCATTTGTACTACTAAATCCTTTATCCGTTTTTCTATTGGCTGAGTAGCATCTTCATAGATGTCCTTTTTACCATTTTTATTAAGGTCTCGGAAAGGAGTACTCACTTCACTAGATGAAGTTGGATTTTGTGGCGATTGGCAACTTGTTATAAAAACTAGGCCTATTAGGCCAAGAAATAGATTTTTCATTTTATAATTTATATTTTCAAATCTTTTTTAACCTTCAATTAAGGCTATAATTGAAAGTGCCTCACTATTTTGATGCTTTCAATTTGACGACTGCTTTCTTAATAAATTTAGGCTTCTCCCCAGACCTTAATAGCCGTATTGACCACTAACTCTAGTTTTCTCCATTGGTCGTCAAAGCTTAAGTGATTGCCATGATGGGTAGAAGAAAAACCGCATTGTGGACTAATACACATATTTTCTATCGGCATATATTGAGCGGCCTCATCAATGCGCTTGCGCAAGTCATCTATTTTTTCCAGTTCTGGTACTTTGGAAGAAATAATGCCTAAGACTACTTTTTTATGGTCAGGCATAAAACGCAGCGGAGCAAAATCACCAGAACGCTCATCGTCATATTCTAAGAAATAGCCATCCACATTGATTTCATTGAATAAGATTTCTGCTACAGGTTCGTAGCCACCTTCTGCAAAATGGGAACTTTTATAATTGCCTCTACAAAGGTGAATCCCTACGGTTAAATCGTCGGGGCGACCTTCGAGTGCTGCGTTAATGAGGGCAGCATAGGTCTTAGGCAATTCATTGGGGTCTTCTCCTCTATCTGCAGCCGCAGCACGCATTTTAGGGTCACATAAATAGGCCAAATTGGTGTCGTCCATTTGCAAATAACGCAGGCCTGCTTGGTATAGATTATCAATTTCTTGGCGATAAGCCTTAGCTAAATCATCAAAGAAGTCGTCCATATTGGGATACGAATTGATATCGATTCCTTTTCTGCCACCCCGAAAATGCACCATCGTTGGCGAAGGAATAGACACTTTCGGTGTCTGAGTAACTACAGATTTTAAATAATTAAAATCAGCCACTTGTATATACTGCACATGGTCTAATTTTCCCGTAACAGTGACAATTGGAGGTTTTACCAAATGGGTAGAGTGTTTAACGGTTACCCCTGCCAACCGTTCTAAAAAATCTAAATGGAAATAATCTCTACGAAATTCTCCGTCGGTAATAGATTTCATCCCAATGGATTCTACTTTTTTAACGGTTTCGGAAATTGCCTCATTTTCGATTTCACGAAGTGCCTCAGCAGAAAGTTTACCTTCTCTCCACAATTGGCGATTCGTTTTAACTTTTTCTGTTCTTAATAAACTACCGACATGGTCGGCGCGAAAGGGATATTTTTTCATAATTGTTAAGTCTTTTTTTTAAATAACGGTATTTGACAAAATTCCAATTCCTTCAATTTCCAACTCCACTACATCCCCTGGTTCTAAGGGCCGATGAACAGAAAAATTATTTTCTATCAAACTTCCCCATCCTACGGTACCAGAACCAATAATGTCTCCTGGCATTAAGGACACCTCGTTTCTGGAGGCTCGTTCTAGCATTTCTGCAAAAGTCCAATAGGCCGTTTTATAATTACCTTCACATATAGTTGCACCATTAATCTTTGCAGTCATTTTCAAATCAAAACGATTGTCCGTTAGATTAGGCATTTTTAGGTGAGCAGGCTGTGATGCTCTGGTAATCTTACATCGATATTTTTCAAATTCGTCCTTAGTGACGATACATGGGCCAAAAGCATTGGCAAAATCTTTTCCTTTGGCGGGCCCCAATGGCATCTGCATTTCTTCTTTTTGAATGGATCTAGCAGTCCAATCATTAAAAATGGTATAACCAAAAATATAATCATCCGCATTTTCGGGTGAAATATCGTTCCCTTTTTTTCCAATAATAGCTGCCAACTCCAATTCTAAATCTAGTTTAGTCTCATTTTTAGGACGTTTGATTTTATCACCTGAGCCATAAACGGCATGTGGATTGGTAAAATAAAAAACGGGGATTTCATAATAGATTTCACTTGTTTTGTGTCCAAAAGATTTACTAGCGTTCAACATGTGTTGCTCAAAACCTAAGAAGTCTCGAATGGTAGGTGGTTTAGGTAAAGGGGCTAATAATTGCACTTCGGATAAATCGTAATGTGGTGCTATTTCTTCCAGCTTATTAGTGCTGATTAGGTCAAAATACTTTTCATGTCGTTCAATGAAAGCCAACATTTTTGTGGGCAAGCGTATATCTGCTAATTTCATATCTACTACTCCATCTCCTTTTAGCCAACCAATACGAGTCTGCCTTTTTTTATTTTTAAAAGTTACTAATTTCATGTTTGTAGTTTTAGGAAACTAGGGGTTAGGAGTCATGCCCCCTAACTCCTAATAAATTAAATAGGTTGCCTTAATAATCCCATTGCTTTACCCATTAATGCCCCAATATTTGCTCCTTCTGGAAGTTGTTGCCCTGAAAACTCTAATCGTTCCCATTCTACTAAGGTTTCAGAGGCATCTACAATGGCTTTACAGCGGTCGTACCTTCGAGTCATATAGTTTTCAAAAGCTTGTTCTAGGCTTTGTTGTTTCCCTAATTCTTCTGCTAAAACTACTGCATCTTCAATAGCTAAGGCTGCCCCAGAACCCAATTGTGGAACGGTAGCATGAGCTGCATCTCCAATCATAATGACTTGACCTTTAAACCAAGGAGCAGGTACCGTCATTACTTCTAATGGGCGGTAATTAACCTCATCGGGATCTGTAATTTGTGGTTGAACTTCCTTCACAAAGGGAACATTAAATTCGTCCAAGTAGGATTTTAATTTTGGTATAAAATCTTCTTTTTTAATTAATGGATTATCCTTTCCCTCCACCGAAACTACAAACATATAAATGTGGTTTTCTGTAGTTGGAATCAGTCCGACTTTCGCTTTTTTACCCATATACATATAGCCTGTTTCCAAACCCTCAGGACGTGGGAACGTGTATCGCCAAACCGATGCTCCGACATATTTAGGTTTGTATTCACCAAATACCAAATCTCGTACTTTGGAGTATATTCCGTCAGCAGCAACGACTATTTCGTAGTTATCTTTGGTGGCATCGGTAAATTGTACATCAACGCCATTAACGGTATTTTCTACACTTACAACAGACGTTCCCATTCGGAATACCACTCCCAACTTAACCGCTTCTTTGTATAAAATATCGTGTAAGGTACGTCGAGAAATACCATTATGACTGGGAAATCTACCAAGGGGAGGTGGCCCAGCTTTAGCAAATTCAAACCCCGTGGCTGTACACATCTTTACTTGACCATATGGGGCGCCTTTTTCCATAGCCTCATCCGCAACGCCTAAGGCATCTAATGCTCTGAGTGCATTCGCTTGTTGAATAATACCAGAGCCATATACTTTATAGTCTTGTTGAATTTCAACTATTTCGGCATCAATGCCTTTTTTTCGCAAACCAATACCCAGCGATAATCCACCAATACCCCCTCCAACGATGAGGGCTTTTTTAATTACTGCCATATTATTTTGTATTTTTTAAATAGTGGTTATTCTTGGTTCAAAGTGATTTCATTTGGTCAGATATTTTGATAGATATCAGAAATACATAAAATTTCTAAATTCAAGTAAATCTCATAATAAAGGCTAACCAAGTGGATTCACTTTGAGCCTTATTCTTTTATCTTCTTAGCAATCCAATCATACATATTGAATGTTCTCGTAAAATCATCAATTTGACAATGTTGTGCACCGCTTTCATCTTTTGGAACTACTTCTAATACATGTTCACAGGTAAGTGCTTCATTCACTTTGTAGGCATGTTCTACCACATTTTGCACATCTCCTTCTCCATGTAAAATATAAGTTGGGATGGAAATTTTTTCAGCAACACCATTGGCAAGGGTATAACCTTCTAATTTTTTTCTGGTAGCAGTCATATTGTCTTCTCCCATAATATGCTTTAAAATTTCAGCTAGAGGGTGATTATCAGGACGACTAGCCCATACATCATAATAAGAATAAACTGCTCCGAAAATCATACAAACTTTGAATCTAGGTTCAAAAGCGGCACAACGAGCTGCCATATAGCCGCCCATAGAAACAGCTCCAATACCAATGCGTTTTACATCAATCTGCTTTGTCAAATTTTCAATACACCAATCCAATACGGCTGTTCCTGCAACGTTAAAATCAGGTCGAGAATGAATATGATTTAACCTTAAAGCTGCTCCTTGTCCCGGACCGTCAACCGCTAATAAAGCGATGCCCCTTTCATTTAGATGTTGACCGACTCCGAAGTAAAGTTCTTCTGCCAGACTATCCAATCCACCAAACATGACCATCATAGGCGGATTGTCTACATTCACAGGTTTGAATAATATACCGGGCAAAAAAGCCCCCTCAAAAGGCACTTCAATTCGTTTTACTGGTTGGTCAAAATACTTCAAGGCTCTATTGAACGCCTCGACCGCTTTAACATAAGTCGGAATTTTTAAATCGTCACCGAGTTTCATGAAAAACTCCGCAGAACGCAGGTAGTTGAAAGCTCTTAAATAGGTTCTACGTGCAGAGACGAAATTTCCATTTTTTTCAAATTCTTCAGCAAGCTCAAAAACAGGATTGCCCTTATTGAGCCATGCGGTATTAATCGTTGACCTATCCGTGGGGTCAATATTTCCAGCTACTTCTAATATTTCTGCAAACTCTCCGCCGCCATAATGGGCTTGAGTTAATGCTCGGTTGACTTGGTAAGAGGGCATGTATTTGCCTGGGAAAAAATGCCACATATTATTTTGATTTTGTTTTTATAAATTAATTATTCGCAAGGATGAGTTCCATCATTAAGGGTTCCTTCATCACCTTTTGATTGGTGCAGGACGTAAAATTTACTATAGAGAAAACAACGATTGCAAAGGACTTCATCTCAGAAAAGATCCTCCATTAGTGACAAGTTAGTTTCTATCACAAATCCCAAATTAATTTAAATATCAACTGGTTTTACAACACCATCAGTAAGTCCCAATTTTTTACCCTTTGCCATTTCTGCAAAAGGATTGACACTTCCCCAAGCATCATTTGGATTGTCTTTTAAGTAATGAATATCTTGATGGTCTGGTGCAAATACTAATCTCGCACAAGCATAATATTCAAATAGAATTCCACTACCGGGGTCTTGAATATAAATGAAAAAGCCTTCATCTGCTTTATGGCGAGTAGGTGCTCCCATCACACTTTTGTACCCTTTTTCCAGGAAATAATCCAATGCCAATAAAACTTCCTCTCGACTATCTACATTCCAGCAGATATGATTTAGCACTGCTTCATTTTCACCAATATTAGGGTCCGTAAAAACAGCAATATCATGAGAAAGATTAGCAATGGTCCATAAGCCGCCAACTGGAGGGAGGTCATCTTTAATTCTGATTTCATCAGGATTTTTCAAGCCGAAAGTTTGCCAAAAGGCTTTCTCTTCTGCATATTTCCCTTTAGCAACCATATAGGTCACATGGTCAAACCTTCTAGGATTGGCTCCTTTCAATCGGTTGCTAGCATATCGGTCCGCATAAATACTGCCTCGCTCTCCTTCTTCTCGTAGCCAAACAACCTCCCAGAATACCTCGTGTATATGCCCATCAGGAGATTTAAAGCGGTAGGCTTTTCCATGTCCAAGGTCGCCTTCCACCCAACCAATGCCAGCACCTAAATTTTCTAAATGCTCCACGCATTCTTCTAAAGCCTCGGCGCTATCCGCTCTCCAACCTAAATGTCCTAAGCCCGATTTTTCCGAGGCTGTCAATTTGAGTGTATGGTGAAAATAATCCCCCCAAGCTCTTAAATAAACGGAATTTTCTTCTCGACCCGTTTCGTCCATGCCAACAACATCTCGAAAAAATTCAACAGATTTTTTTAGGTCTTTCGTTAGCACTTCGATATGTGCCAGTTGCGATAAATAATGAGGATTTTTTGCCATTCTATTATTTTATTATCGTTGTTAAGGAATTATTGTTTAGGTACAACCGTTTATTAAGTCTTATCATTCAAAATCAGTTATATTTTAGTTTTACTCACTTCTATTCCACTCCCAATTGGCAGTAAGACAGAATCAAATACCTGTGTTGCTTTAATCGCAGCTCGATAAGCATTAGCCTCTTTTCGGTGAATAGGTGGATGCAACATATTATCTCCTATCACATAAGCTTCCTTGGATAACTTAGGTAGAAACAATTCTAAGGAGGGTAGATATAATTCTTTCCAAATATCCACCAAAACAAAATCAAAGGTTTCGGTTGCTTGCCGAATGCTTTCTAAGGCATCACCAATTCGGAATTCTACAAACGCTACTAATCCTGCTTTTTCTATTTGACTCCGAGCATAAGCGACTTTTTTAGCATCAATTTCTAGGGTAATAACTTTGCCCTTTGTTTGTCGTGCTGCTTCGGCAAGCCAAATAGTAGAATATCCATAAGAAGTACCAATCTCTAGAATCGTTTTTGCGGAGGCCGCTTTTACCATACTGTTTAAAAATTGTCCAACTTCCCGACCAACGGGTAGTAGGAACTCGTCCCTGCGTTTCATCCCTTCTTCAATAGGTAAACTTTTCATTAAAGTCGTCTCGGCTATTATCCGTTGATGATAAGCAATTAAAACATCTTGCACTTTTTTATTAGAATCAATCATGTAAATTTCCGTTACTTATAATTGGGTAGTGTTATTAATGTAAGGCTCGCTCAAGGTTATAATTCCAGAAGAAATACTT
>JBELML010000046.1:0-39180 GCA_042095835.1 Saprospiraceae bacterium | reverse complement strand
TTCGAATTATATATGGAGACTGTCGCATTTGATTTTTTTGTGATGTCATTTATATTTATATATTATAACAACAAAAAGCAGAAAAGTCACTTCAATTTTCGGCAAACCCTAGGAGAAACTCGGCTAAAAGCTATTCTACTCGCCGTAAGAAATTTCATCGGAAAGCTCATTTTCATCATCCGAAGCATAAGGAAAGAAAGCTTTCAACTCCTCTCCTACCTTCGTCACACCTTGAATAATGCCTTCTAGAAAATCACCTTTTCGGAAATATTGCTGCATCAGATCGCGGGTTGTCTCCCAGAAATCGTCTGGTGTAGACTTATCTATTCCCTTATCTCCGATAATGGCAAACTGTTTGGCTTCTGGAACTAGAAAAATAAGGACCCCATTGCGGCCTTTGGTTTTGTGCATACCCATTTTCTGGAAGGCTAACTTTGCATCACGCATGAGGTCTTTATCGATCTCTTTATGAAGATGCACTCTAATTTCTCCAGAAGTATTTTTCTCAGCAATACGAATAGCTGAGATGATTTTGTTTTCCTGCTCTCTATCAAAAAAGCCAACCATGTTTTTTATATCAATGTATCAATGAGTAAATGACTTCATGTGTCAATACTATAACACGCTAAACCCAAGGATGATCGTATCCTTAAGACACTTTAAAGCGGTGTAAAGATACCGAATTCTTAAAGGAAAAACTTGTGTAATTCGAAGGTCTTAATAATAGCTGCAATGACGACCACTACTAATACTCGGTGTGCCCAGATATTGGCAGCAGGACTTTTAGCTGCAAAAACAGCGGTATAGTAACCTCCAATGGTTTGTCCAACGGCCATCAAAAGGCCTATTTTCCAATCAATTAATCCTCGATATTCGAAAATAGCAAGGGCCAGTAAGGTATAAATGGCGACTACGGCTATCTTGACAGCATTCGCATCTATCAGGCTATAGCGAGCCACCAATACCATAATGGCCAAAAAGATGATCCCCATACCCATCTGGATAAAGCCACCATAAAAACCGACACCCAAAAAAAGTGGAATAGCCAGCCATAGCGAAGGCTGGAGCGTTTTATCGGTCTCCCTCAACCAGCGTTTAGGTTTAATCAAAATGACCACAAACATCGCTACCAACAAAAATCGAAAAACCACCAAAAACTGTTCATTACTGACATAAATAGCCGTAATAATACCAGCAATCGCGCCGATGGTCGTCAAGAGGATGTATAGCCAGCTGTCCTTGATTTTTAGTTTTCCATTTTTATGAAAAGCGTAAGAACCTGCCATACTTTGACTCCAAACACCTACTCGATTGGTGCCATTGGCCATATTTCCAGGCAGTCCAATCAATTCCGTAAGAATCGTAAGCGTGATCGCCGATCCATTCCCAGCCAAAGTATTAATGCCGCCAGCAATAGTTGATCCAATAATGGCGATTACGTAGTGATACCAGTTTAAGTCCAAGTGTATAATGTGTGATTATTAACCATGAGTAAATGCAACATTGGGTAAATGCGTTAAGGAATTAATGGGTCGATACTTTGACATAACTCTACTAGTACACCATTGGCACTTTTGGGATGTAGGAAACACACCCATTTATTGTCAGCACCTCGCTTGGGCTGTTCGTTGAGGATGCGAAAACCTTGATCAGCCAGGCGCTGCATCTCTGCGTGAATATCATCAACTTCAAATGCAATATGATGTAATCCCTCGCCTCGCTTCTCAATATATTTAGCGATAGCACTATCGGGATGTGTAGCTTCCAGAAATTCTACCTTGGAATCTCCTGTTTGAAAAAAAGAAGTTTTGACATGCTCCGAAGCCACCTCTTCCATTTTATAAGGGCCAGTCCCTAAAATGGTGGTATACAATTCATTGACGGCGTCTAAATCTTTGACAGCAATACCGATGTGTTCTAATTTACGCATGAGGAGGTGTTGAGGTTGTTGAAAATCGCACTATAGCATTAGTATATTCCTAAGCCATAAATTCACATCATTTTAGGATTTACCAAGCCATCAGGCAATGATTAATCTTTGTAAGGGTCGATGATTTCTGTATCGTCTACTACTTTGCCCATACGTATACCTAATTTGGTGACCGTAAAATAGAGCAGAATGATCAAAGCGATGGCCAAAAATATTTTCTCCCATCTGGTGAGTAATCTTTTTTTTCCAGATTCTGAGCTCATTAGAAATCAAATTTCACCCTTAGGTTAATCCGCCGGGAAGTTAAAAAATTAGGAATAGCGTACTGTTGGTTAAATACGGTTTTTATCCAGGTATTACCTGCTTGGTTTTGCACCTGCATCAAATTAAAAACCTCTAAACTTAGCCAAGAGCGCCGAGTAAATCGAAGGAAGTGATTGGGTCTTTTACTGCGTTTAGCTTCCTCCCAAAGTAAAAAAGAGAATCCGATATCTACCCTATGATAAGGATCAAAGCGATAGGTATTCCGAAAAACCTCATTATTTCCTCGTAAGCCAAAAGGCAGACCAGTACCAACTGTCACGTTTAAATGCATGGCAAAGTCTTTATTCGTACGCAGGTAATCCTGAAAGAAAATAGATAAGGTCATAAATTGATCTGTAGGTCTGGGCACATCTGCAACTGGCGTCGCTTCGGCCTGGCCTATTTCCCGCTGGAGGTGCTGTACATTACTCAAACTTTCTCTCGCTCGCAAGAAGGAAAGGTTGATCCAAGATTCGGCATCTGGGACAAATTCTCCATTAATTCTAAAATCTATACCCGTCACATATCCCGTAGCGTCGTTCTCGCCTGAGTAGCGAATCCGAACATTTTCAATATCATAGGACACCAAATCCCACAAGCTTTTATAATAGGCTTCGGTAATGAAGCGAAATTTCTTCGGGTTCTTCTTACCGATGTAAAAATCCATAGTCATCCCACCTACAATGTGGGCAGATTTTTGCGCGCGCAAATCTGTATTGATCGTACCATCTAGGCGGCGCATTTCTCGATAAAACGGAGGCTGGTTATAGATACCACCTGCTAGGCGATAGGAGATGTCGCGTTTGCCACTGAGTGGTTTATACAACAACTGGGCCCGTGGAGACAATAATAACTCTCCATTCAAATCCCAATAAGACACTCTTGCCCCAGCAGACAATTTAATCTCGGCTTTTTGTTCATCGCGGTAGGTGTAGGTATTCTGTAAAAACCCAGAATAGCGATTAGAAGCTAAATCATTGGAGGTTCTTAAAGTATTAAATAGTAAGACCTGGCCTGGATCATAGGGCAAAGAATAGCCTGCCGAATCTAGGCGCTCCCACTCATTAATATTATCGCTAATATTCTCTTGCTGGTATTTGGCACTCCATTGTACAAAATGGCTGCTCGTGACGTTGTCGCCCTTGGGATATAATTGAAACTCGACACCTCCACGGTGCTCAATATTATTGACTTCTGTATTCAAGAAATTTCTCACAAATTCTTGTTGAGTCCCTACTCCCAGTTCTGCGATGACTTCACCAAAGTCTCCACTTCCCAAATCAGAATCAATTTGTCGGAGGCTGTACTGGCCAATAATGTCAAAAGCCTCATTTTCATCAGAGCGATTTGTAGAGGCCAATAGTTTCAAAAACAATGGATTGCGTTTGCGATCCGGGATATAGGTCAAGGAGACGCCGCCCATAGATGTGGTGAACTCGTCGCGCTCCTGTCCATCAAACACACTAAATAATTGGAGCGCAAAGTTGATCAGACCAAATCCAGTATTCCGTTCGGTGGGCACAAAATTGTAGACCGCTCGGTTATAGTTTCCAAGTACACCCAGTTGTAGATCGCGGGTAATATCATAGGTAATATAAGCTTGGATATCTGAAAAATCGGGTTGATATTCTCCTTGAATGTCTAAAGTCCCCAATAGGTAGCGGGTTGTTTTATAGCGGGCACCAATCAAATACCTTAGTTTTTGGTATTCGTCTTTACCTACATTAAAACTCCCTTCTAGATGTGCAGAACCGCCTAATAAACTTGCCCCTAAGGAAGCGCGGGTAGAGTCTGGACGTTTGTACTTAATATCAAGGACAGAAGATAGTTTATCGCCATAGCGGGCTTCAAAACCACCAGAAGAGAAGGATAGATTACTAATCAAATCAATATTAGGAAAGCTCAAACCTTCCTGCTGACCTGCTCGGATAAGCTGTGGTCGATAGATTTGAAAATCGTTGACGTAGACCAGGTTTTCATCGTAGTTCCCTCCTCTTACATTGTATTGGGAGGATAGCTCTCCACCCGTACCAGCACTGGTTCCTAAAGCAATCGAAGGAAGGAGGCTCTCCAGATTCCCGGAGGCCGAAGGGATCAATTTTAGCTGTTCGACACCTTCTCGGATCATCCCGTTTTGCAATATCTTGCTGGCGCGCACCTCTACTTCCAAGTCAGAGTTTTGGGCAGCCAAGCCGATATCCAACTGGCGTACACTACCAGAGGGCATAGCTGGAATATTGACAGGTGTTTCTTTATATCCTACTCGAGTAAAAATGATTCTTAAGGCATCATTAATCGGTACTTCCAGACTATAACGGCCATTGCTAGCAGACTGGGTATTAAAATTCGTACCTACTACAAAAACATCCACAAGATCAATCGGCTCGCCGGTATCGGCATCAGTAATGATTCCTGTGATGGTAGCTCTTGCCTGACCTACAAGCAAAGTACTTAAGCAACAACACAACAAAGAGAGTAAAACGTGTTTCATAATCGTTTCTAGTAATAGAGCAATTGCCCTGGCAAACTTACGCTAAAAAGGGCATTTCTCCGATGGCTTTTAGCCGTTCAATAGACAGTTGAGGGTTTTCTGATTTAAAGACACTACTACCAGCTACAAGTACGTCTGCACCGGCTTGGAGAATCTTTTCTGCATTTTGCAAACCTACGCCCCCATCAATCTCAATTCGCAAATCTATATTCCTAACGATAGCCATATCTCTCAATTGCCTGATTTTCGCTAAAGTACGATGGATAAATTTTTGTCCTCCAAAACCAGGATTCACCGACATCAGGATTACCATATCGATATCTTCTAAAATATCTTCCAAAAGGTGCACGGGCGTATGCGGATTAAGGGCCACCCCTGCTTTGGCTCCAGTTGCTCTGATCTGCTGAATGCTACGGTGCAGATGCGAACAGGCTTCGTAGTGAACACTAATATTGTCTGCTCCTGCTTCTCGAAATTGCTCGATATACAATTCGGGCTGTTCTATCATTAAGTGAACATCGAGTGGTTTAGTACACATTTTACGGATCGCCTTGATGATAAACATACCAAAGGTGATATTCGGAACAAAACGACCATCCATGACATCTAGGTGGAGCCAATCTGCCTGGCTATTGTTGACGATGTCGATTTCGGTTTGTAGACGAGTGAAGTCTGCGGCCAATAGTGATGGCGCCACCAAATGCTTCATATTGTACTTGATTTTTGAGGCGGAAAGATAGAAACTATTTGAGAGGGTTAAAAAGGTGGAAGCATTTCCTTTTTCAAGAAGATCAGGGAAACGCCTATTAATAGGTAGAGAACCGAAGAAGTAAGGAAATAGAGGCTGAAAAAGTGCTTGGAGCAAAAGGATAGGTGGGTAACTTGATCCTTTCAAAAAAAAATTATACTTTTGTGTTTTTAGAAAAGAGCAAAAAAAATGCCGGTTAGTGAACTAACCGGCTTTCAAAAAGAGCTTTGAGAGGCTATCTACATACCAACGGATATCTCTTTTGATACCCGAAAATGACTCATGAGATTATAAATGTCATTATTCTTTATTCGTGGGATTATCATTGCTAGTAGTTATCAGGAAATTTCTTTTGATTATTTATTTCCCAATTGCTTACGATACAAATGTCTAATTTTTCTCCACTGAAAGTAAGTACAAAAAATATTAATACTGGCTCAAAATTAAACCCTCCAACCCACACAATTAACTAATCTACAGACACTTACCACTTCAATTTCTACTCAATTCTATTTTTATTTTTATTTTTTTAGTCCCTTTTTTTATCAAAAAAAAAAGAGGAAAAGCTTTATCAAAGCTATACAAAGCAAAAAAATGAAGAAATAATCCTTCATTTTTTGAAACCCAAGCAATAGCTCGGCGTATATATTAGAAATTGAAAAGCTAATTAGGCTTTCAAAAAGAGAGAGAGAAAAAAATCTACATTGAAATGAAGTGCTTGCGGATGGTGGGCATTTCCCTTTTAGGGGGGTATCGTAATGAAACATTACGATACCCTTTTTAACGCACTCATGAGATTATAAATGAAATTAGTCCCGTAGCGGGTCTGAGTATGCTGGATTATATTATTTAGCAGTATGCCGCTCCAGACTGAATGTGTAAAAAAGGTTATCTAAATTGGTCTTTATTTCTTTCAACACTTCAAATATCTGATTTTCCCTTCCTTCTTTTAAGTACATTTAACTATCTTTCTGGTGTAAAAAAAATGTCATTTTTTTCATAAAAAACTGATATCCAATTTTTTACATCAAAAAATACTCCTAAAAAATATTTTTTAATTCCCATTTTTATCATGGAAAGCAGTAAAATAATCCACTATATCTTCAATTTCTCCCCTAAACAACAGACAAAATTTTTACACTTTGTCCAGTCTCCCTACTATAACCAGCACCAACCAACCATCCAATTATTAGAACATATTCTTTCTCAGGCGGAGAAAAAAAAGAAAAAACTCGATAAAGAATACGTCTTCAAAAAACTTTATCCTGGCAAAACTTATAATGAGCAACGCCTTTTCAACTTGCTCTCTAACTTGAAAAAACTACTCAACCGCTTTCTAGCAGTGAGTTATTTAGAGGAAAATCCAAAAATGGAAGCCCTACTTACCGTCGAAACTACCCATAAACACCAGCAATTCGACCTCATGCTCAACCGAGCAAAACAATTGGAAAAGCAACTTGGCAAAAGAAGCAAACAAGACGAAAACTACCATTATGTCCGCTATCGCTTAGACAATGTATTAGGATATCATCGAGGCGTATATGCCGATCGCTCCAATGCAGCTCCTCTACAAAAAATGATGCATCAGCTAGATCGTTATTATATCCTGGAAAAACTAAGTAATAGTTGCCATTTGGTGGCTAATACCATGCTCATGAATACCCAGTACGACTGGGGGTTATTGGACATCATTCAAAACTACATTGTTGAAAACAAGGAGCTATACCAAGATGATATTGCCATTTGGATGTACCAAACCGTTCTGAAAAGCTTACAAGATAGCCACAACCCTGCCCACTACGAGCAGATGAAAGAATACCTGCATCATCATATTGATTCCTTTACCCAGTCCGAACAGGAGCACCTGTATCTTTTCTCCTATAACTACTGTATTCTGCAAGTCAATAGGGGAAATGCCGCTTATCTAGAAGAACTCTTCGAGCTATACCAGAGAGGACTAAGTAGTCAACTGATTTACAACAATGGCATTTTGTCGGAATGGGATTATAAAAACATCGCCACCCTTGGCGCTAAGCTTGAAAAGTTTGAATGGACAGAGTGGTTCATTAACAACCAGCGAACTAAATTAGCGCCCACACACCGAGAAAATGCCTATCAATATAGTTTGGCCTACCTGCATTATACCAAAGGAAAATACAGAGAAGTACTCTCTAATCTGCTGCATGTGCAGTACACCGATGTGCAATACCACTTGAGTTCTTCTTTCTTATTATTAAGGACTTACTACAAAATGAAAGATACAGAAGCGCTTTTATCCCTAATCGAAACCTTCCGTATCTATGTACTCCGTAATCGGCAGATGACTGCTGATAAAAAGAAAGGTTATTTTAACTTTCTCAAGCTCGTAAAAAAACTTGTACTGCTTAAGCATGACTATCACGCCTATTCCAAGTCTGAACTGAACAAAAAACTGGAAGAGCTGAATAGTCAGATCAATGATACCGAAAACCTCATCAATCGATCTTGGTTGGTAGAAGAGTTAGCGGCTTAAGTTCAACAACTCAATGACCCTTTTACCAACTTTAAATTTTTCAAGACGTTGAAAATGATCATTACTTATTTTCTGATAT
The DNA here is from genome assembly GCA_042095835.1 of Saprospiraceae bacterium. Taxonomy (GTDB): domain Bacteria; phylum Bacteroidota; class Bacteroidia; order Chitinophagales; family Saprospiraceae; genus DATFKA01. The sequence continues at coordinate 31,117 of JBELML010000046.1, read as the reverse complement.
TTATCGTGTACAATAGCCAGCACCGATTGCTCGTGTAAATGAGGGATCATTTGAGTCAATAGCTGATTGATGCCACCCTGCCCTTGCCAGCCTACCAAATCACCATAGGGGACATCTGTCAGAAGCAAATCCACTTGAAAATCCGGTCTATGGGCAGTAGAAAAAACATCTCTCTCAAAAACCTTAATCGAGGGGCCTTGATATTGATCTAGATACTCCTCACCGATATGTAGCAAATTCGATAAGGCCATTTTATGACTAGGCTTTTGGTATTCCTGGAATAAGCTGGAAAGTTGTTCTTGTCTTCTTTGTCTACCTTGAGGAGACAAAATTTGCAGATTTTTCTGAGCAACTTCAAGAAAAGCAGGATCAATATCAGAGGCAAAAACATGGCGAATCTTGCCAGCATTCAATACGCCTAGACAAGTCAACCAATAAGCAGTACCACAACAAGGATCGTAAAGACTTAAGGACTCCGAAGTAGGCAAATACGGGCTACAACGATAAAAAATCTCCTGACCTAATTTTACAGAAAAATTAGGACTGCCACCTTTACTCAAAAGTACACTTCCAGCTGCCAAGAAAGCATAAGAAGCGGGATGCTCAAATTGATACCGCATAATAGAAGGCCGATCACCTATTGGCGCATAGCGTTTACAGGATCCATACCCGAAGCTCTAATCGCCGGAATCATACCAGCAATCACACCTATAATAACCGACATACTGAGTCCGGCCACCACATTTGCAGGAGAAAGATATAAATCAAAGTTAATGACCTCGGTGACTATAAATAGTGCTCCATAGACAAAAAACAAACCTACAGCACCACCAATCACACAAAGGATAATAGCCTCAATTAAAAACTCCAAGAGGATAACCCAGCGTTTAGCGCCCAGTGCCTTTTTGATACCAATCAGCTTAGTTCGTTCCTTTACAGATACAAACATAATATTGGCCACACTAAAGGCTCCAACGAGTATAGCAAAGCCACCGATGATCACCGCCATAGAATTGAGGATACCGAAGAAGGAATCCAAGAAATTGGCAATAATGGACAGCTGGTTAAGCGAAAAATTGTCTTCTTCTTTGGGCTTTAACTTACGTTTGGCTCGCAAGACTCCTCTAACCTCCTCTTTCAAATCCTCGACATCTACACCTGGAGCCGCTTTGATATTGATGGAAGAGTTTCCAAAAACGACATTTTTACGATTGAGATTGGCAATTTTACGCGCGTAGGTATACGAACAAAAGATGACCTCATCAAAGTTCATAATATTCAACAAGCTTTCTCCAGCTTTTTTCAATACTCCGATGACTTCTACTTTTCTACCACCCACTTTGATCACTTTGCCAATCGGGTCGATATTGCCAAAAAGTTCATCAGCGATTTTCCAGCCAATGACAATTTTAGGAGAGCCAAAATTGTATTCTGTTTGAGAGAAATAGCGCCCCTGTTCTATATCTAGGTTGAGCAAATCGACATATTCGATAGAGACGCCTAATAAATAAGCGCCTTGTAAACTACTCGACTTAAACTTGGCGGTACGCCCTCCTACCCCAATTTGATAAGCTAAATTGTCATAGTTCTTTACGCGTTCTTTAAGCGCTTCATACTCATCATAGCTCAAGGAAGGTCTACGTAGATATTTATAAAAATTATCACCCGGATCTTCACCCCAAGAGAACTTCTGGATATAGATCACATCATCCCCTAGTTTATTGATACTACTACGTACATTATCTTCCAGGGAGTCTACTGCCGCCAATACTCCGATGATACAAAAGATACCGATGGTAATTCCTAGAAGTGATAGAAATGACCGCAGTTTATTGGCACTCAGTTGCTGAAGCGCCTGGACGATACTTTCGTAAATTATTTTAAAAACGGTAATCATTCGCTTTGTATTTAAGAGCGTAAGGGCTATTCCTTGAACTTAGCCAATCAAAGTGACGTTATATGATCATAATTTTAGAACCCAAAAATAGCGCTACAAGCTGTAATTGGAGCGGTTTAGGTTTTAAAATTCAATCACGAAAGTACATAGCTACCATACATTCATTGAATTCATTCGATTAAATAGCCTTTTTTTTCTGCCAAAAGTACCACGATTGTTATCTTTGGCGATATTCGAAAACGCCTATCTTTGGCTTTTCTTGTGGTTATGTTTTGAATGTACTAGCAAAGTACGCCTAGTTTAGAAAAGAGCAGGCCGAAAAGATTGGTAAACAAGAATTAGACAAAGAATAAAAAGTACAAGATTTATGCGGACAAAGCTGTCTCAATTTGCATTTGATCTCCCACAGGAGCTAATCGCACAATACCCTACAGAAAACAGAGACGAGTCTCGCTTGATGGTGGTCAATCGAGCAGATGGTTCCATTGAGCACAAGATGTTCAAAGATATCATCGAATACTTTGATGAGGAGGATGTATTTATCATCAACAATACCAAAGTCTTCCCTGCTCGCCTTTATGGTCGCAAGGAAAAAACAGGCGCTCAAATTGAGGTCTTCTTACTTCGAGAGTTGAATCCTGAATCTCGACTTTGGGACGTACTTGTCGATCCGGCTCGAAAAATCAGAGTAGGGAATAAGCTTTACTTCTCCGATGAGCATGACAATGATATATTGGTAGCAGAAGTCGTTGACAATACGACTTCTAGAGGGCGTACGATACGCTTTTTATATGATGGAGCAGATGATGAATTCCAAAAAGAATTACATCGCTTAGGAAATACGCCTCTACCTAAATATATTTCACGTCCAGCAGAAGCCCTTGACAAAGATCGCTACCAGACGATCTACGCCAAGGAGATTGGTGCCGTTGCTGCGCCAACCGCAGGTCTTCACTTTAGCCGGGAGTTGCTAAAACGCCTTGAAATAAAAGGTGTAGACTTTGCAGAATTGACCTTACACATTGGTTTAGGTACCTTCCGTAATATTGAGGTAGAGGATTTATCAAAGCATAAAATGGATGCAGAATACTTCCGTATTTATGGTGATGCGGTCGATTTGGTCAATAAAGCAAAGATAGAAAAGCGTAAAATTTGTGCTATTGGCACCACTTCTGTACGCGCCATTGAATCGGCTGTTTCTGCGGAAGGTTTATTGAAAAATGCAGAAGGTTGGACCAATAAATTCATCTATCCGCCTTATGTGTTCAATATTCCGAATGCAATGGTGACCAATCTGCACCTACCAAAATCAAGTCTACTCATTATGATTTGTGCCTTTGGAGGAGAAGAGCTCATCAAAGAAGCTTATCGCCAAGCAGTAAAAGAAAAGTACCGTTTCTTTACCTACGGTGATGCTATGCTAATTATTTAGGAGAATATCCGCTTGGCGACGGCAGTTGTCATCGCTAAGTACTATCTTATGGTTTCACAATAATATACATAGCAAGGGGTTATTAGAATAAGAGTATGTCTAAATTTTGTTTTTGGAGATAAAATTCGATGATTTCGAGTCTAAATGAGGCAAAAAGCACAGTAATAGCCTTAGCTATTGCGAGCATTTTTAACCTGCCTGCGCCGAGGTTTCGAGGCAGACAGGCGAAATATTGGCTTGAAAGGACGAATTTTAGCCCGAAGGATAATTTTTAAACATACTCTAAGTCCTTGCTGTGTTTTAGCGTTTAGAAACCACATCCATGCTGAAGTTTTTTCAATTAGCCCTGCTCCTGCTATGCTTTACTTCGCTCTATTCCCAAGAAGTGCAGGTCGACTTTTTTGGTCATCGATTCCAATTTGAATATACAGAGGAGATCGTACCGCGCAATTCAGTAGAAGTAGAAGCTGATGATTTAAGGCGTTTTTATGGGCAAATGGAAAGAAAGCCTTATCAAGGCTTATTGGCAAATTTGAACCTAGCAAAAGATCGTTTTGCGCTCAACGATTGGCTTTACTACCAACTAGTCAACAAAGTGAGTGAGCAGATTTTGAACGATCAAAGCAAGGCTACTCAATCCTTGTTCACCTGGTTTCTACTGACTAAATCGGGCTACGACATCAGACTGACATTTAGAGGCCAGCAGGTCTACCTATGCGCCTATATCGAAGAAAAAGTCTTTGAAGTGCCGCTCATCAAACAAGAACAGCGGACCTACGTCAATCTGACCGAAGTAGGCACTGAAAATACAGATCGCGTACCGGTTTACATTTTAGATTACGTACCCAACCCACAGGGGCTTCCCTTTTCATTCTCTTTACAACAAAGACCCAGACTACAAGAAGACATTGTAAGAAAGCAAGTAAAATTTCGATTCAATGACAGTCTCTATCAATGGAATATTGCCTTTGATCGCACCCTCGTTCGTTTAATGGAGAGCTACCCCTTTATTGATGAGACCGAGTATGTCTTAGCTCCTATGTCTGGAGCATTGATCAATACGATTGTACCCAAAATTAAGTTGGCTACTCAATCTATGAGTACCGTAGATCAGGTGCGTTTCATCACAGTATTCACCCGCACTGCATTTCGCTACAAAGAAGATAAAGCCTACTTTGGCAAAAGTAAGCCGATGATACCAGATGAGCTTTTTCATTATCCCTTTTCGGATTGTGAAGATCGATCCGCTATTTTTTATGCGCTCGTTCGAGCCACCCTTTCCTTGCCAATGGTTTTAGTGGCCTACCCAGACCATATGACGGTAGCCGTACACATACCAAATACCAAGGGAGAAGCGATCTACTATCGAGGAAAACCATATTTGGTTTGTGACCCCACTGGGCCAAACAATTCTTCAGCTATTGGAAAAATACCCAAAGAATTAAAGGGCGTACCGTACGAAATCATACACCACTTCTCCGCTTTATAAGTTTTTTTTGCCTTTGTTGGGCCACTATTTCAGGCTAAGCGGGCATCCCGTAAAAAAAAACTGGCAACGAACATTTCAATTTTGTATTATTGCGGCAAATTAGCGTATGTCTAAAGATCAAGTTTTGACATATGCTCAGGACAGAACACCCTAATAATCTGAAGTTTTGAACTTTTTTAAAAGTTATTGTTTTGTCCTTATTGTAATAAACATCTCACACTAGATTTTTGCCTTGGATCAATCATTTAGTGTAATTGATTAAATCATCATTTTAGAATATGTATTGGACTTTAGAACTAGCTTATCACTTGGAAGATGCACCATGGCCTGCAACCCGTGATGAGCTTATTGATTATGCAATTCGCTCCGGCGCACCCTTGGAAGTAATTGAAAATCTTCAGCAAATGGAAGATGAGGGTGAGGTATACGAAAGCATGGAAGATATCTGGCCGGATTATCCGCGTAAAGATGACTTTCTTTTCAACGAAGACGAGTACTAGGTCTTTGTATACCGACTAATCCACCAACCTTTATTTTTATTTGAATCAAGCTAAGATAAATATCGCTGTAGATGGGTACTCGTCCTGCGGGAAAAGTACCCTCGCTAGAGCTTTAGCTAAACGCTTAGGGTATCTGTTTATTGATTCTGGTGCTATGTACAGGTCTGTCACTTTGTACGCCCTGAGGAAAGGAGTTGATCCACTAGATGTAGAGAAAGTGGCAGCTTTATTAACAGATATCCATATTCATTTTGAGTATCAAGACGACCGATTGATCACCTTCCTTAACCAAGAGAAGGTAGAAAGCGCCATCCGCTCAATGGAAGTCTCCAGCCAAGTCAGCCATATAGCAGTCATACCTGAGGTCAGGAGGGCCATGGTGGCACAACAGCAAGCTTTGGGACAACAAAAGGGTGTCGTCATGGATGGCAGAGATATAGGCACCATTGTATTCCCTGATGCTGAGCTGAAGATTTTTATGATGGCTGCTATGGAGACTCGAGTACAGCGCAGATTTGAACAACTCCTACATCAAGGTAAATCCACTTCACTAAAGGCCATTCGCAAAAACCTTTTCACCAGGGATTATATCGACTCTACCCGCTCAGACAGTCCTCTAAAAAAGGCAGTCGGTGCAGTGACGATTGACAATACCTTTCTTTCGGAAGAAGAACAATTAGAAATTGTGCATACCTTGGTACAAATCCGTTTAAAAAACTTATAGCCTAATGCTCATGAATTGGAGAGCTCTTCTACTCATCTGTCTGATTGCACTCCCCTTTTCCTGTAGAAATACCACCCAAGACTTTATAAAAATTGCTGATCGAGTAGATCGCACTGCTCTAGACCGTTTAGTATGGTCTTCTCCATCGACTATGGATACGCCAGAGCACTTAATGGATTCCCTAAACCAGCAACTCGTCCTATTGAATCAAAAAGGAGTCGAGCACCCTAGGTATTTTGAAATTACAAACCGTGTGGTGGACTATAAACAACAGATTCAAAACTATAGAAATGACGCTAGTTTATACAACCTCGGAGGAGAGGTCAAAGCCATCCTAGCCAAGGTCATCGAGCCATCCAATCGACGAGATACGATTGCCCAGGTCTTATCTAATGCACAAAGCTATTATCAATTTGCTCAAGCAAAAATTCAAGCCCCGAGTACCAGCAAGCTGAAACTGAGTATTCGCAAACAGATCGCTGGTCTTGAGTTTTTAAATCAGGATTTCAAAAAAGAAATAGCCCTAGAAAATCTTTCGGAAGCGAATCAAGAAGCTTGGCTAAAAAAAATACAAAATGCTAGCTTGGCAATTAAGGATTATGTAGCTTGGTGCAATAGTCAAATTGTAGAATCCAGTACAATTGAATAGATGTCTTTAAGCAATGACCGGCCTATGCGTAGGCTTTTCCAATACTTAACCAATTATCGCCAATCCTTGTGGGGTGCTACCTCAGCGAGTGTCGTCAATAAGATCTTCGACCTGATGCCTCCCTTCCTCACCGCTTGGTTCATTGACTCGGTCAGTGGTAATCCGCCAGGATGGTTGGCCCGCTTGGGCTATAGTGACACCTTAGACATTATCATCTTGCTCTCTATTCTTACTTTTTTGATCTTTGGTTTTGAAAGCTTCTTTGAGTGGCTTTTTAAAAGAGGCTTCCTCCGCTTGGCTCAAAAGGTACAGCATGACCTACGCATGGATACCTATCGAAAGATGCAGCAAAGAGAGATTGCCTTTTTCGAAAATCAGCGCACCGGTAACCTTATGGCTATTCTCAATGATGATATTAATCAATTGGAGCGGTTCATTAATAGCATTTTCAATGAGATCATCCAGTTGATCATTCTAGTCATCTTTGCAGGCTGGTCCTTGTGCGCTATTTCATTAGAGCTTGGGCTTATCGGTATGATCCCTATTCCGATGATCATTCTTGGCAGTTTTTACTACCAAAAGAAGGTTGCACCACTCTACCAGATCATACGTAATCAAGTAGGCGCCTTAAGCTCAAGACTAGAAAATAATATTGCGGGCATTTTAGTAATTAAGAGTTTTACCGCAGAAGATTTTGAAAGTAAAAGAGTAGAAAAAACATCACAAGCCTACCGAGATGCCAACTATAAAGCCATTCGGTGGAGTGCCGTTTTTATCCCGATCATTCGGATGTTTATCGCCTTGGGTTTCACTGCTACGCTTTTTATAGGTGCCTATTGGGTACTGTACGAGCCAGGGCGTTTTAGCTTGGGAGCCTTAGCTTTTTTTGCAATGATGATTCAACGATTATTGTGGCCCGTCACACGTTTGGGAAATATATTTGATGAATACGAGCGTGCCCGAGCTTCCTCGCGCAGAATTTTTGGTCTCTTAGATCAAGAGCGGAACTTAGAGGAATTGGACAAGCCCTTGCATTTAGAATCAGAGAGTAGTCAAATTAGCTGGAAAGATGTACACTTTGGCTATGAGCCCAATCATCCGATCATCAAAGGGATTTCTCTAGAAATTTCCCCAGGTCAAAGGATTGGTATAGCAGGGGCTACTGGTAGTGGGAAGACGACCTTTATCAAACTTTTGCTCCGCTTATACGATGTGACTCAGGGGCGAATTGAATTAGAAGGTAAAGATCTACGCGAACTTAGTATCAGGACATTACGCCAGCGCATAGCTTTGGTGAGTCAAGAAGTCTATCTCTTTCATGGAACCATCTTCGAAAATATTGCTTATGGAATGGAGGAAGCTAGTTTGGACCAAGTGATACAAGCCGCTAAAAAAGCGAAGTTACACGACTTCATAGCAAGCTTGCCTCTAGCTTATCAAAGTATTGTAGGAGAAAGAGGTATAAAGCTCTCAGGTGGCCAAAGGCAACGCTTAAGCTTAGCGAGAGCTATTCTTAAAGATGCTCCCATCTTAGTATTGGATGAAGCAACCAGTGCGGTGGATACCGAAACCGAAAAAGCCATTCAAGCCAATCTCAATCAACTCACTCAAGGCAAAACCGCCATCATCATTGCCCATCGCCTTTCTACAATTAGGAATGCTGATCAGATCATCGTATTAGATCAAGGAAGAGTGGTGGAGCAAGGTACCCACGATGAGTTAATTGCTAGCGAAGGTACCTACAATGAATTATGGTCTATACAAACAGGCGCTTAAAAAGCATCATCATAGTCATTGCTACTACGCTTGCTACTACTAATTTCTTCGTCTAGCTCAGGCAAATCAAGTGGTTCGCTATCTAACTCTTCGAACTCAACTTCTTCTCCTTTGGTATATTGCTCAAATGCTTGATTAGCGTCTTTGATTCGCTTATTAAAAAGCGCACGCCCCATTAATATTAAAAATAGGAAAGGATAACCAATGGCACTAGCTATCGCAACACCAATGCCCAAGGGTGGGCTTTTCTTGATAGTAGCCACCAGCCACTTTGCAAAGTTGACAATCACCTTATGATCTACGATGGCCGCAATAATTAAAAAGATGGGCGCCAAAATATAAAGGATGCGCACGATGAAACGCGCCACAAAAAATAATCCAATAAGGATCACCATCCCAACTAGAATCCCAAATAAAGGGTTCTGATTTCTCCCATTATTGCTTCCAAATGAATCGAAACTATAAAATTTTCTTTGTGTCATTATCCTGTAGTCGTTTACAGATGTTTTGATTTTAAATACTAAGAGTACATTAAAAATAACATAAAAGTTGGGCTTTTTGCAGCTTCATCGACTAGTACTAGGATTTGGGACACTTATGCTAGTCTTCGGCGGTTGTATGGATATGTTTTAAAGGGAACGACTTGAGCTGTACATGCTAAGATTATTTTAACACTCGATTTTAGGTAAGGCAGATGAATAGAAGTATTTTTGGAAAATACTTGAGCTTTACAAAAAAATAGCATGAACAAGATATTGACTATACTCATTTGTTTTTCGGTTTCTCTTTTACACGCACAAGAACAGGTGCAGTTGACCGCCAAGATGACCGACTGTGGAAATGAAATTGAGGTTTTCGAATTCAGAGGTGTTGGCTTAATGCCTATTCAAAAAACCACTATTGATACGGAGGGGAAATACGAGATCAGCTTGGCTACCGAAGGCCCTAAAATGATATACGTGGGTAAAGCCCCCAATAAAGTGGTCCCTGTAATGATAGGCCCAGAAAAGGCTTTTGAAATTAGTGGCAGCTGTAAAACACCCAAAAGAGCAAAAATCTCTGGTTCTGCATTTAATGGTGCTTATATTTCCCTCAAGAACCAGGTCAATAGAATGAAGCGCGACAACAATCTATTGATGACGCGTATCGTACGCGGTAAATCTCAAGAAGATAAAGATAAAGCTACCGCCGAGCTAAAGGTACTAGACGAAAAGAAGGTCAAGCTGCTGGACTCCTTGCGCCAAGCTTCTCCTTATTTAGCCAAATACCTAGCCTTAAATACTTACCTTTCATTTGCGCATAACCAAGGCAACTACAATAATGAGCTAGAATATTTTGGTAATGAATTTTTTAGTTTTGCTGATTTCAAAGATGAAAGCTACAATGGCCTACCCTTAGTATTTGATGCCTTCTACGAGTATACCAATACCTTACTTTCTGTTCGGGTTCCAAAGAATGTGGTTAGTCAATTTCTAGATCGCTACTTGATGATGATCCCGGCAGAATCAACAGGTACTCGCCAGAATGCGCTGGGAGGAATCATCCGCTCGATGGAGAAAAACAAATCTGATCTCTACGCAAAATATGCCAAGCTATTTATCAATGAAAACAAAGTTAGTAGCCCGCGTATGGCGGCAAGTGTCCAGCAAAAATTGGCTCAGCTTACTCAGTTCGAGGTTGGCAGGGTAGCTCCTGATTTCACTCAACAAACTATTGAAGGCGAAGATTTCAAATTGAGCGACCTCCGTGGCAAATACGTTTTGATTGACTTCTGGGCGAGTTGGTGTGGACCGTGTAGACGCGAAAATCCAAACGTGGTCCGTATGTACAAACAATACCATGAAAAAGGTTTTGAAATTCTTGGTGTCAGTTTAGATCGTAGCAAAGACCGCTGGGTACAAGCCATCGAAAAGGATGGTCTCACTTGGCCTCATGTCAGTGACCTCAAAGGCTGGTCTAATGCAGTAGCCAAACAGTATGGAATCACCTCCATTCCCAAGACAATGTTGATCGGTCCAGAAGGTAAAATTGTAGCAAAAAATCTACGCGGCCCAAGTCTTGAGGCGAAGTTAGTGGAGCTATTTGGAGCACCTAAGAAACCTTAGGCTTCTTCTAGTTGCGCCTTTAGTTTTTTTAGGGTTTTATAAGGCACATTTACAGAAAATAGGTTGACGATCCAAGCAGGTACGCCGCTTGGATCACTCAAATATTCGTAGGTCAATTTCGTAAACTGGGCATCTTCTGGCTCTATTAACCAATAGCCTTTCATAGTCTGCATCCGAGTACGTCCTTTTTGCAAAGGGTATTTTCCCTCTACTGCTTCAAAATCAATTCGAATAGATTGGTCAGGCATCTCTTTAGTTGTCAACTCTAATACAAAATCTCGATCATTAAAGGGCTGCGGAAGGTCAACAACAAGGTATAAATAATGCTGGCCCTCTGGTTGTCCCTCTAATAAAACCATTTCCTTAGTCTTCATCCTCCAATCAGCGATATAATCATAGGTCCTCAGTGTCTGCAAGATACTAGAAGGAGGAGCTTTCACGGTGGTGACCGAACGCACCTCTCGGAGCTTTGAGTTGGGGGAGTTGTTGGTAAAAACTTCAATACCATTAGAAGATTTTGCCAATTTCCAGTCAGTAGAAATCAGTAAGGGTAGGCAAAAAGACAGGAGAATTAAGCTCAACTTTTGTTTGATCGAATACAGCATTGGGAAAGATTATAGTCCATTCTAATCAATCCTAAATACGCTTTTTTGTTGCACTTTAATTGATGTTTATAAAAAACAATCTACCTATATTCGTCAGTGTCGATTTTACCGTCTACTAAAGTGATCACTCTTTTTGCCCGATCGATCACTCGCTGATCGTGTGTGGAAAACAGGAAAGTAATTTGCTCCTCTTCATTAAGTCTTGCCATGATATCCAAAAGCGTATTCGTAGAATGAGAATCCAGATTAGCTGTTGGCTCATCTGCCAAAATAAAAGCGGGTTTGGAGGCCAAGGCTCTAGCTACTGCTACCCTTTGTTGCTGCCCACCAGACAGCTCAGCCGGCCTTTTATCAATTTTCTCTGCTATGCCTACTGCCTCTAAAAGCTCTTTGGCCCGCGCATCACGCTCCGCTTTTGATCGTTTTTGGAGCAGCATGACAAACTCAACATTTTCTTTTGCTGTCAACACCGGAATAAGATTATAAGCTTGAAAAACAAAGCCAATTTTTTCCTTACGAAAATCGATTAATTTATTTTCTGACAACTGCGCAATATCCGTCCCATCAATAACTACTTTCCCTTCCGTCGGGCGGTCCAATCCACCAACCACATTCAACAGCGTCGTTTTCCCAGAACCAGAAGGCCCCACAATAGCTGTAAATTCGCCTTGCTGGATAGATAAGTCTACACCATTCAGCGCATGTACTGGTATAGTTTTAGGATTATAAACCTTAGTTACTTTCTCTGTACGTATAACTTCCATTATTAATGTTGTAATGGTATAATGATCTAATGATGTCTACCTAAGAATACATATCACCCAAAATATCCGTGCAATCCCCTAAATCCATAATCATCCATGTCCCAAAATATCCGTGCAATCCCCTAAATCCGCAAAAATCCGTGTTCCAAAATACGCATCCCAAAATATCCGTGCAATCCGCTAAATCCATAAAAATCCGTGTTCCAAAATATCCGTGCAATCCCCTAAATCCGTAAAAATCCGTGTTCCAAAATCCGCGTTACAATTTCCGAATCGCCTCTACTGGTTTCAGTCTGATGGCTTTCAAAGCAGGATAAATCGAGGCCAAAATGGCGGTCATACTCACTACGATGACGACTTGCCCATATACCGCTGGTGACAATTCAAAATAAACGACATTCGACATTCCATACATCTCCATCGCACTAGAAAACGCAGACAAGTCAAGACCTTTTTTACCTACATAGGCTACCGTCAGAGCTCCAAGCCCAAGCCCCAAAGGTGCCCCTACTAATGTTAAAAGCAGTGTCTCCGTCATAATCATCAAAAAGACTTTCAGTTTATTCATACCGATGGCCATCAACATACCTAGTTCTCTGATGCGCTCCAGTACGGCCATCAACATGGTATTGATAATTCCAAACACGAGTGCCAGCATGATGATGATCAAATAAATCAGCGATAAAGAGCCTAGCATGGACTCATATAAGTCCACATCTGGTGCACGCTCTCGGTAATTTTCAATCAAAAGATTTGGAAACTGTGTTTGTAATTGATGCTGGAGTGAATCCATTCCTGTTTTATCCTGCAAAAGGATAGCCGCTTCGTGGTAGAGGGCATTTTGGGCGTCGACACCAAGCAGCCGTTGAATATCTTGATGCTTTACAAAAATGTGTACATCATCAAAAATATTATTCCCAGTATCATAGATACCGACTACTCTAAAAGCGGCAGCTACAATTTCCCGGTCTTTATCCTGAAAAGTGAGTACTACCTTCTTCTTGAGTTTCACGCCCAACTTATCTGCTAAGCGCTCACTGAGCAAGATTTGATTTTTTCGATCTCCCTCGAAATAAGTTCCACTTTCTACCTGTCCTTGCAATCCCGTCACAGCTTGCTCCGCGGCTGGCTCAATGCCTCTGATGCGTACAGCTCGAGAAGTTTTACTCGATGCCAACATACCATTAGCTAAGGTTCGATAGCTCACACCACTGATATTATCCGCCTCGTCAAGCTTGTTCTTGAGTTGATCTATCTTGCTTATAGAAAACTGAATATCCTGATCTTCTTCGTATTCGGGATGGTGAATCTGCAAGTGAGAAACTCTATTTGCGATAGCGTTATCGACATAGCTTTGCACCATACCTGTTGCGAAACCAGACATAAACATGGCCGCCCAAATACCCAAAGCAATGGCTATAATCACCACTAGTGATCGAGTTGGGTTTCGCCATATATTCCGCCATGCAAGTGTTAGAATCATAATAATCTAATGTTGGATCGCATTGCTATGCGGCCATATCTGTTTTAAAATTAAGATCGCATCGCCTGTACCGGCTTCAATTTATTAAGTATATAAAAAGGGAATAATCCCAAAATGCTGGTCATAATGATGATCACTAGTGCTTGGACGGCAAAAATATCCCAACGAAACAAGGTCGGAAAAACGGCCTCAAAGCCAAAGCGCTCCATAGTCGACGAATAAGAACCAGAAAACTCCATAGGGTTGACATGAAAGTAAGCCACCAAAGGAATACTCAGTAAAATACCTAAAATAGCTCCCAAAAGCCCCAAGAAGAAAACCTCCAACCAAACGATTCTCGCTAGTTTCATGCGCCGCATTCCTATCGATATAAGTACGCCAAACTCGTAGGAGCGCTCCTTGGTCATCATCAGAATGGTACCAAAAATGCCAAAGGCAATAATCATATAGAGTATAAAGTAGACAACTACATTACCTCCGCTATCCAAGGTCCTGGCTTCTACCAAATCGGGTAGCATCGCTTCCCAGTCCATAATCTCATAAGCACTAGTATCCAATTGAGCATTGAGTGCTTGCAAAGTACGCTTGACCTTATTAGGGTTTTTCAGTCCAAAAGCAAGCGATGTCAATCGACCTTCCGCACCATAAAACCATTGGGTCTCTGCTAATGGCATATACACCATCTGCTTGTTTAGTTCTGGAGATCCAAAATTGACAATCCCTTTAACTGGATATTTACCAGCAGCATTCACGCCTCTAAATCCTTGACCAATCAATACTAGCGTATCGCCCAAGCCTATTTTCAATTGCTCACTCATGCCTTCAGCGATTAATACGGCTTTATCACCAGTGGCCAGGTAATCTCCTTCTACAACTCTACTTTTGAGTGCTGTAACCTCGTCTTCCTTTTCAGGATTAGTGCCGATAATTAAGGCCCCAGCAGTATTATTTCCACTTGAAGCCAAGGCAAATGACTCCAGGCGCGGCAGCACGGTCTCTACCGAGCTAATAGCTTCGGCTTGTTCGATCATACTTGCGTCGTACTCGAAGGACTTTTCTAGGGTTTGTTCTTCCCAGTAACCTTTTTGATGAACTTGTACATACCCATAGTAGTAGTTAACCACATTGGAAATCAGGTTGTCCCAAGCGCCCTTTTGCATAGCATCCATAAAAGTCGATAGCAAAACGGCAAACATGATGGATGCTGCGGTGATAGCTGTGCGTCTTTTATTACGCCATATATTTCTCCAAGCTAGTTTTAACTGCATGTTAATGGCAATGAATAATTATCGAATTCGCTTCATATTTTGAACAGAGAAAAACGACTCTTTAATCGGTTTGTCGAAGGCCAAACTCAGGTATTCTACCATCGTTTTTTGCCCCTCTTCGTCTGCTGGTACGACCTCTAATACAGAAGGTAAAAGCTTACCACCCAATTCTTTAATCTTTTTACCGTACATCGTATTAACGAGGTAGTCATCTTCGTCGTAGAATGCTGTTTTGAGTTGCATAAATTCTGCTTGATCTATCCAGGAAGTCACCTTGCCCCAAACGACTGGAGCATCTTCTTTGGGAATCAGTTCGATGATATAGCATGGACGACCCTCGATCTCCTCTTCTCCTACCAAGCGATGAGTATAATCTTCGACAATAGAAGATTCTCTGACCAAATCATCGTTTTTAAAATCTGATCCCATCCAAGATTGCATCATCATAGAGGGCGGCATTTTGATGACCCGATCAATCGTAGGTTGCCAATTCCAAATTTCTTTATTTCTTTTGAGAAAAGCGGCACCTTTATCGCGAGCCGGAGCAGTGATCAAGGTCAAAGAAAAATCGCTACCTTTTGACCAGCTTTTCATTTGAATTTCTCGTGTCCAAGTAGGCCGTACAATGGTCATTTTGAGCACTGCTTGGCTGGTCAGACCTCGATTTTTTTCATCTGCTTTTTTGACGATATCTATAGCAGAGAGCTGCGACTGAGCGGTGCCCATAAATGGGATAAGCAACATCAATAGTAGCACAAAAAGCCAACTCGAATCTTGTTTTATAAAATTATTATCCATTTGTTGATTTATAAATTTTAATACACTGTGCAACAAGTTTATTGATGTTTTGAACCACCAGATTTTAAGCTAGATCAAGGCATGGCGCAGGCTCGTAGCCTTAGCTACGAAGCCGAGTACATAACGCAGAGATGGCTTCAAAGATGGCTTCAAAACGTTAAGTAATTTATTACACAGTGTATTTAAGTAGCTGCTCTTTTAAATTTTTCTAGTAGATAAGCTTTCATTTCATCCAGTGGATAATCTTTTTCCAGGACGATATAATGCACCATTATGCCATCTAGTAGCGCACCGTACAAGAAGGCTACTCGCTCTGGATGCTCAAATCCTATTTCGGCAAATAGGCCCCTAGCTAATTGAATCATTCCGTCTCTTTTTTGCCGAATCAACTCCTCTATATTCTCGATGACATCTTTCTGAAAAGAGAGCATTGTCATCAATTTCCAATACCTGGGATTCGTCTTCACTAGATCAAAAGAAGCTTCGGTCACAGCGATAAGTTTCTCGAGTGCAGGAGCATCAGACCTCAGCATCTCTTCAATATCACTACCAGCATCATCCATTGCTCCTGTTACCAATTCGTATAGCAAATCCTCTTTGCTATCATAGTAATTGTAGAGTAGCCCTTTCGATACACCGGCAGCTTTGGCAATGGCACTAATCGAAGTATTGTGGTAGCCGCGCTCGGCAAATAAGCTTAATGCTGCCATCTCAATTTTTTGTTGACTCTGACGGCGGATTTCGGCAAACTGTTCACTTGTTTTGGGTGCCATAGATCGTATTCGGGTTTATTGACCAACCGTTTAGTCAAAAATAGTCTTAATTTTTGGGTTCGTCAAGTGATTTTTGTCAGCTCTGGGTGGAGAATATAGCTTAGGGTTTGTAGATAGTCTGTAAATCTTGTGCCTTGTTGACCATAAGGGTATGCATTTCATCGAAGGATTACTTAGCTTTGCACTCCCAAATGACAAACGAGGATTCATGAAAGTAACGGAGTACTTTGATAATACCGAGGGACAAACCCTCATTTCTTTTGAGATATTACCACCGCTCAAAGGTGGTCGGATGCAAGATATATTCCACACCCTGGACCCTCTAATGGAGTTTAAACCGCCATTTATTGATGTGACTTATCATCGAGAGGAGTTCCTTTATATCAGAAAGAATTCAGGCTATTATGAGAAAACGGCTATCCGTAAGCGGCCAGGTACCGTTGGTATTTGTGCAGCAATTATGCATCGCTACGGTGTAGATGCGGTACCACACCTTTTGTGTGGAGGATTCACGAAAGAAGAGACGGAGAATGTATTGATTGATCTCAACTTCCTCAATATCAAAAATGTACTAGCACTGAGGGGCGATGCACGCAAATTTGAAACCAAGTTTGTACCCGAAGATAACGGCCACCACTACGCGATCGACATGGTCAAACAAATCGCCGATATGAACCAGGGCAAGTACCTCGACGACAATATTGAGAACGGGGAGAAAACCGATTTTTGCATTGGCATAGCCGGTTACCCAGAAAAGCATTTTGAAGCGCCCAATATGGAGTCTGATCTCTACTGGACCAAGAAAAAAGTGGAAGCAGGTGCAGGCTATATCGTCACCCAAATGTTTTTCGATAATCAGAAATTCTTTGATTATGTGAAAGCTTGCCGAGAAGCGGGCATTAATGTACCAATAGTTCCTGGTTTAAAACCCTTAACTAAAAAATACCAGCTCAATTCTATCCCGCGACATTTCTTCATTGATCTACCCGAAGATTTAGCGAAAGAGATGATCAAGGCCAAGAATGCCCAAGCTAGAAAAGAAGTAGGTATCGAGTGGTGCACCATGCAATCAAAAGAATTGAAGGCTGCGGGTGTACCTTGTCTGCATTATTACACTATGGGAGATGCAGAGACTACTACCAAAATTGTAGAACAGGTGTACTAAGGAAAATAAAAAGTCCCTGCGCGCATAGCGCCAGGGACTTGCATATTAACGTATGAAACTTAAAAAGATTTTTAATGCTGCTACCTAAGCTTTTCTGCTTTGGCATTTGAATTAAAGAGCAAATAAGTCAGTATTGTACTCTTACCTTGCTTATTTATTAATAAAATTCTCGTAGTACGTTTTTTCAGGAGTGGAGATGACTACTTGGTAGCGTCCTCTTTTTAAGGCAGCAATATTATATTGCTTTTCCACCTTTACTACGCTATCCAGTTCTTCGTTGAGGAGCACATCTCCATACTCATTTTTGATCTGAATTTTCACATCCGTCATACGAGTGTTGAGCATCATCACATTCACCTTTTTCTGAGCAAGGCGCACGGTTGGAATTAGAAATTCGCGGCGTTTTCTGTTATCCATTAATAACTTTTGCTCAGTTACGGAAAATGGCTGCTCCAATTCTTTTTGTCCGCTAGTAATCTGCACTAGGTATTCCCCGACATTCAGCAGCTCTAGATTGTAGAGCTTAGCAAACGAAGGGCTCTTTATGGTTTCTGATAAGAGTTGCCTTCCGTCTTGTGTCTTAATACTGATCTGCGCAGTTTGCTTCAATTCGCTGATAGCGATCTTTATTTTTTTACTAACTCCAATTGTTTTTACTTCCACATTGGGAAAAATTGAATTTCTCGCTGCTGCTACATTCGCTATCAAAACAAATGCAATAACAGAGGTAAAAAGGCTTAGAGTTTTAAAATTTTGTGAATCCTTCATAATAACATCTTTTGTATACCTGTATGAAATTGGGCAATTGCCATTGCAACTACTTGATTTCAAGCCGGTATCATTAAGAAATTGACCGCAAACACGACCCTAACAGGGAATGCCTACGATACATTTTGTCGGCCAACGATTACAAATGTATCAGAGAAGAGAAGAGAAAGCTAGTCCAAAATTGACAACTAATAATGCTATTTTAACCTAAAATTACGTAATAAAAACATTAAAGTTAATTTAACATATCTATATTGAAATATAATTTTAGCGTTGACTTTTTTACACCAAAGGAAAGAAGGTGCGGTGGAGACACGCAATACATTTTATTCTGTACCAAAAGCTTAGGATTAAGATGCTCCAAGAAATTTTCTTAAAAGCCAAAAGATTTATTTATTAGCATATTTTGGATCATAAGATTGATCCAAATTGAAGTACACCGAGCGGGCTAATCGAAAGATAAACACAAAAAATACGGCACAGAAGGCGATGAGCAACAAAGTAGAGGCATTCAAGCTCCAACCCAACACCCAATGAAATACCATTACAAAACCCAAACTGAAAAACCCCGTGAAAATATAGGAAATAAACATAGCACCATAGAAGTAACCTGGCTCAGGAAGGTAGCTCTGCCCACAATGAGGACAGGTATCAGGCATGTCAAAAGGCTTTCTATAAGAAAAAGTCGGTGTCTCAAATAAATCTCCTTCGTGGCACCTTGGACACTTGAAATTGAATATACCGTACAACTTAGAACTTTTTCGAAAAAGGGTCATTTATTTAAATATTTATATATGATCAAATATTCATACAATGATAAAGAAAAAAAGCACTCAAAAAGTGCTCATCTGCAAAAAATCACATATTACATTGACAGTTTTCCAGACATTCAATGATTAAAGATACATCGCGCTCTTTCAGGGAGTACATCATACTCCTACCCTCTCGTTTTACGGAAAGGATACCTTTCAAGCGCATATTCTGCAAATGATGTGAGGTAAGAGACTGCTCACTATTCAACATTTCACAAATCTTTGTAACTGACAGACGTGGATGCTGTTCTAACAAGTGAATAATCCCTAAGCGTAAGGGGTGAGCGACGGTCTTGAGGATAAAAGCAATACGTTCCAGCTTTTCTGCCTCTTGTTCATTAAGAACACCTTTACTTGTTTCCATAGATACAAAAGTAAAATAATTCGTAAAACTCCAACTATAAGTCCTCATCCAAAATGCGAAACTTATTTTTCAAGCTTTACTCAGCG
The DNA here is from genome assembly GCA_042095835.1 of Saprospiraceae bacterium. Taxonomy (GTDB): domain Bacteria; phylum Bacteroidota; class Bacteroidia; order Chitinophagales; family Saprospiraceae; genus DATFKA01. Next base: position 11,659 of record JBELML010000046.1, on the reverse strand, counting down.
GAAAACCCGCTTTGCCTATACAGCAATATAGCAAAATTGTCTCGTCCGACCTAAAGTGGCTTTCGAAACCTACTCTGAATACAAAATTCTGGAACGGATGGTTGAATAAGATGGTGACTTTGGGAAGATGGAGATGGAGATGGAGGAAGTAGTGAAATGGAAGACTTGAGGATGCGTTGTTTTGTTTAAAAGGGTTAGGGTGAAATGAGGTTAATTGGTTAAGAAGTAGACTGACAAAGGGAAGAAACGAGCCTTTCGTCAGTATCGGCAAGTATACATGTTTTGTGTAAAACAAATTAGAGGTGTAATGGTGTAATTTGATGGCTAGTTGTCCATATTACAACAATAAAGCATTAAAAAATTACATCATTAAAAAAGGTGCCCGGAGCGGGAGTCGAACCCGCACGCCCAAAAGGACACATGGCCCTCAACCATGCCTGTCTACCAATTCCAGCACCCGGGCAAATGGAGCTGTGGATAGGAGCGCAAAGATATACGCTTTTAGAGGATTATTCAAGGAATTGAGCAATAATTACGCTTCGGTTTGAGGGCGAAAAACACCTATAGAGGAGGAAAGGCTTACCATTAGTCGAATCAAAGTCGTAAAATCAACTTTATCGCTTATTTTAAATTTATACAAATAGCCATTCTATCTTTAAAACCTAACAATTATGCGTAGCCGTGTCGTCCTCTCTTTTCTGCTATTCACTTTGGCCTGTGTTGGCTTTTATGCTTTCACCAATGTAAATAATCGTCCTACAACAGCTCAATCACCCAAAATTGACTACAGTCTAGCCTCTATTATCGAATCTGAGGATCAGAACTTCAAAGTAGAAACCGTAGTTGATGATCTACGTATTCCCTGGGGTATTGATTTTTTACCCAATGGAAATATGCTCATTACTGAGCGAGGAGGCACTTTCCATCTAAGAAGCGCCAATGGTCAACTGCAAGAAATCTCAGGTGTCCCTACAGTAAAAGCCCGAGGACAAGGAGGCTTGTTGGATGTAGCTGTCCATCCTAAATTCAAAGACAATAAATGGATCTACTTGAGCTACTCCAAACCGAACCCAGACGGAGGCAATACCGCCACCACCGCTATTGCTAGGGGCAAACTAACAGGTACACAACTAGAAGAAGTAGAAGAAATTTTTGTAGCCGAACCCTATTTATCCACCAATCATCATTATGGCTCGCGTATAGAGTTTGATGCGAATGGATACCTATTCTTCTCTGTTGGTGACCGAGGAAAAAGAGACCAAAATCCGCAAAGCCTTGCTAATGATTGTGGTAAAATACACCGAATACACTACGATGGTCGCATTCCGGATGACAATCCTTTTGTAGGGCAAAAAGGAGCAAAAACCAGCATCTATTCCTATGGGCATCGCAATCCGCAAGGGCTCAGTATAGCACCCAAGTCAGGAGAAATATGGGCTCACGAACACGGGCCCCGAGGTGGCGACGAAGTCAACCGCATACAAGCTGGAAAAAACTTCGGTTGGCCAGTTATTTCTTATGGCATTAACTATAGTGGTACCAAATTCACAAAAATCACCAAAAAAGAAGGCATGGAACAGCCTGAGCTTTATTGGGTACCCTCCATCGCTCCCTGTGGAATGGACTTTATAGAAGGTGGCCAATTCCCAGGTTGGGAAGGCGATCTTTTTGTAGGATCACTAAAGTTCGATTATATCAATCGCTGCAAAATAAAAAATGGCAAAATTGTGGGCGAAGAAAAACTTGTAGAAGACATTGGTCGAGTTAGAGATATCCAGATGGGTTTAGATGGTTTCATCTATGTAGCGCTGGAAGATCCAGGTAAAGTGGTACGCTTGGTACCAGAATAAAATGACTAAGTCTTACGGCGGTATCTACGAATCGATCTAAAGATAAAATAGATCATCGTTCCGAGACCAGATATCTCATTTGGTTGATGAGGAAAGTACCGACATCGGTTTTATTAATTTTAAAACCAATATAACTATCAATTTCATTAGTGGATTGATTCTGACAAGCGCATAAGGTGAGGGTGAGTAATAAAAATAGGCTGGCATTCTTCATGTTTTTGAATTCAAAAATCATAATTGCATTCGAATAATAAGACCAATTTATATCAGACGATGGCCTCATTTGACTGGTTGCATCAATTAAGAATAGATTTTGTGTTCCATTCCATAGAAGATTTAAAATAGGTCTCCTTATATTCGATGCATCAAATCAACACATCCACCTATTTCAAACATCATGCGATCATCCAAATTTTGCATTTTACTGATTGGACTTCTTTATTCTACCTTTATATCTTGTCAGGGAAACACTGGAGATTTTTATCCTCCAACGGTGATGCCTGACCGCATTATACTCACGCTTACCGAAGATCCAGCGACCAGTATAGGTATCAATTGGCGTACTTCCTTAGCAGTGACTGAAGGAACTGTACAAATCACCATAGCAACGGGTGGCCCCGAGATAAGAGACACTTTTGTAGCCATCCAAGCCACTACCTCAGCTCTACTTTCTGACATGAGTGGCGCCAACTATCACTCTGTAGTCGTCAAAGATTTGGCGCCTAGCACCAAATATGCTTATCGAGTGGGGCATGACAACTATTGGAGTGAGTGGGCTCATTTCAAAACAGGTCCTACTGATGAAAGTGCTATTTCTTTCATCTACTTTGGTGATGCTCAGAATGATGTAAAATCCATGTGGTCCAGGACGATCCGTGGTGCCTATAGCCAAATGCCTAAAGCAGACTTCTTGTTACATGCTGGAGATTTGATCAATCGCCCCAATCGCGATCACGAATGGGGAGAGTGGTTCTATGCAGGAGGTTGGATTTACCGGATGATGCCCTCAATAGCAACCCCAGGCAACCACGAATACCAATATGTCTCGCAAGATGAAAGAACGCTTTCCAGGCATTGGAACCCAACTTTCACCTTACCTAAAAATGGCCCCGAACGACTTAAAGAAACCGTTTACACCATCGACTATCCCAACATCAAAATCATCTCCCTCAACTCTCAAGCCTTTAAAGGCTCTAAAGAAGACAGTACCGCTCAAGTAGACTGGTTTAAAGCCATTTTAGAAAATAATGATAAAAAATGGACAATCGTGACCATGCACCATCCTATCTTTTCTTCTTCCGTTGGTCGAGACAATGTACGATTACGTAATGCCTTTCAGCCGCTTTTTGAGGAATACGGAGTAGATATTGTTTTACAAGGCCATGATCACACCTATGGACGGGGCACCAATTTACCCTTAGGCAAGAGAAAAACACTAGCCGGTCCAATGTATGTGGTGAGTGTGAGTGGACCCAAGATGTACCCATCGGGCTTGTCAGATTGGATGCAAAGAGCAGCTGCGAACACCCAGCTGTACCAATTGCTTACGGTTGAGGGCGACGAGCTTCGCTTTAAAGCTTATACGGCAGCTGATGAACTGTATGACGCTTTCACTATAGCCAAACAGGCTGATGGTAGCAATCGCTTCATTGATCAAGCACCTGATGCTATGGAAGAGCGCCTAGAAATCCCGCCGCGCTATATAAAAAGCCTCTCTGACGAAAACCTAGAAGAATATAAAACACGATTTAAAGCTTACAAGGAGCGGAATAATAAAAACTAAGCATACATGTCTTTATCCAATAAATATACACTGATTGGTCTTTTAATACTCGGTAGTATCGGCTTGAATGCCCAAACTCGCTACCTAGATTCTTTATTTTCTACCTCTAAAAAAACTACAAAAGAATACGCAGTAGTAGATGGGGAGTCCTTAAAACTGGACATTTATCAAGCTGCCGGAGATACTCAAACAGATCGACCAGCCATGATCTGGATGCACGGAGGTGGTTTCCAAGGTGGTGCCAGAGATGGAGATGGAGAAGTGCAATTCATGGAGCTTTTAGCGAAACGAGGCTACGTGGCAGTTTCTATTTCTTATCGCCTTACGGCAAAAGGCAAAGGCTTTAGTTGTGATGCTTCCAGAAAAGAAAAAATGGAGACCTTTCGCAAAGCTTCTTGGGACTTGTGGGATGCTATCGCTTATATTCACCAAAACGCTAAAGAACTCGGCATAGATCCCCAAAAATTAATTATTGGTGGTAGCAGTGCAGGAGCGGAAGGCGCCCTCAATGCTATCTATATGCGCGATTGGCTCTACGAAGGAGATCACCCCTACGATGCCATCCAGCCTATGGCGGTCTTATCTTTGGCAGGAGCGATTATTGATGTGAGGTATGTCAATGAGCAAAATGCCGTACCTGCTATTTTCTTCCACGGCACTGCGGACAAGCTAGTACCTTATGCCACGGCGGCCCACCACTACTGCGACGCAAAGGATACAGGTTATATTTGGCTTGATGGTTCTCGTACCATTAGCAAGCGTTTGAAAGAGCTGAACACGCCTTATGTTTTATACACCTTCGAAGGTGCAGGACACGAAATTGCGGGTATCCCTTTTGATCGAATGCAAGAATTGCTCACCTATTTCTACCTACTTATGAACCAAACAAAAGAAATGCGTGTAGAAGTCAACATCTCTCAAAAGTAAAATCCAAACTAGCTTTTTTTGCGTATTTTTAAAAAAAGAAAGTAACAGACAAAAAACAACTTACCGATTTTGATGGAATCTTTTGCTCCAATACGGCGTTAAAAAGCCTCGCTGATGCCCTGCATCATCTACGTTTTTTGCCTTGTCTTGGCACAAAATCTTCTCGATCAAAATGCGGGCCTTATTCTTTGTCCGTTACTAAACAAGAAAGCTATGAGAACTAAACCACTGCTAATCCTTCTTTTTTTTAGTCTTCTTCTCTCTTTTGGCTGTAAAGAAGACCTACAACTACGCGAAACTCAAGGCTTCGAGTGGAATGACGATAAGGGCTACTGGGAGATGAATCCAAACATTGGTTACTTCCACGGTTTTCGAGAACTAGTTGATTTTTCGCTTGATCTCAACCAAGATGGGCTGGAAGATATACAGTTCGATTGTATCCAAAATGGCGCTCCGTCTGGTTGGACACTTACGGATTATAAGGTACACCTTTTGCACGATGGTGTTCAGCTACAAGGCAACACTTTTGTAGACACTATTGTGACCTGGGCTGATAAAAAAGATAGCAGTGAGGTCATCTGCTATTATACCGCAGAAGCTTGGCAACTAGCAGATAGAGATTTAGATAGTTTAGTAGAAAAAACGGTTATAACTTACGACCAACTGGGTAAATCCTATAAAATTGGTGATTGGACACCAGCAAGTGACCTGAGTCAGCAAAGTCCCCTAATCATCCGCTATCGGAGTTATGATCTAACCGACTACGGAGAGACTTGTTATGAGACTTCTGCTTTCAGGGGTATATGGTCACCCTTTTCAGGAGATGGTTTCGTTCATTTTGCATTAGAGGAAGATACAAGGACGACCTACGGTTTCTTTTATTTGGATTTTCGAGATGGTTTGATCCAAATTCAACTATTGGGACTATGGCCGTAGGTGTAATAGCTAGTTAGCTTTCTTTGATAAAATAGGGAAGTCCAACATTTGTCATAACTTGACAAAACACATAGCACTTAACACATAGCACATAATACATAGCAAAGTATCCCGACCATCGTTGCTAAAGCATCGGGTCTCATTAACATAACACATATGCAGCAAATCCAGGACTTTATTAGTAGTCTACTCCGACCTGCGGCAGACGCTCTGAACAGTTTTATTTTTTTTGAGGTGACCGTTCTTGGGGCAAGCTTTCCCTTGATTGTGCTCTGGTTGATTACCGCAGCGGTATTTTTCACGTTCTACTTTGGCTTCATCAATATCCGAGGGTTTTGGCATGCTGTGCGTTTGGTACGAGGTGATTTTTCCGATGGAAAAGGAGAGGGCGAGATTAGCCATTTTCAAGCCTTAGCAACTGCGCTATCAGGTACGGTTGGTATTGGCAACATCGGTGGAGTAGCGATTGTGATGACCCTTGGAGGGCCAGGAGCATTATTTTGGTTAGTCATTGCAGGATTTTTGTCTATGTCTACCAAATTCACCGAGTGTATCGCAGGTGTATTATACCGTAGAGAAAATCCAGATGGCAGTATCTCGGGCGGCCCTATGTACTACTTGGAGTATGGCTTAAAAGCAAGAGGTTTCAAGCGGCTAGCCAAACCTTTAGGCGTCTTTTATGCGATAACGATGGTTGTAGGTTGTCTGGGGATTGGAAATATGTTTCAATCCAATCAAGCCTTCGAGCAATTTGTATTTGTGACAGGTGCGGAGGAAAGTGCTTTTCAGCAGCAAGGATTAGGTTTTGGAATTGTTATCGCAGGCTTGGTAGCTTTGGTCATCTTGGGTGGTTTGAAAAACATTGCTAAGGTAACGAGTCGATTGGTTCCATTTATGGGCATCCTGTATTTGGTTTGTGGCTTAGTGATTATTGGTATGAATGCAGCAGCACTTCCTGGGGCGATTCAAGCTGTTTTCCAAAATGCTTTTGCACCACAGGCCGTCAGTGGAGGAGTGATCGGTGTAATGATGCTGGGTTTCCAGCGGGCCGTCTTCTCTAATGAAGCGGGTTTGGGTTCGGCAGCAATCGCTCATTCAGCAGTAAGAACCAAAGAACCAGTGACCGAAGGATACGTGGGACTATTAGAACCTTTTATCGATACTATTGTCATCTCGAGTATTACTGCTTTAGTCATCTTGACTACTGTATATGAGCCAGGCATGGCGGGCGGAGAAGTACAAGGTGTAGAACTGACTTCCAGAGCATTTGGGAATACCTTGAGTTGGTCGGTCATTCCATTATCCATTGTTGCGATTTTATTTGCCTACAGTACCATCATATCTTGGTCTTATTATGGTTTAAAAGGCTGGACCTATCTTTTTGGAGAGCGCAAAAGGACTCAAAATATCTTCAAAGCAATCTTTTGTCTTTTTGTGATTTTTGGTTGTACCATTCAGCTAGATGCCGTACTCGATTTATCTGATGCCTTGGTCTTTATAGTAGCCATTCCGAATATCATAGGCTTGTACATCTTGGCACCTGTAGTCAAGCGAGAATTGAGGGCATATCAGGAAAGGATAAAGCTGAGCGAGGGAAAATAAACATCAATGGAGCATCTTTGTTTGGAGTAGAAGATCAACACAACCAACTATGAATTTACGCAAGATCCAATTCGTTATATTCCTGATCGTACCAATTGTCAACTTTGGGGTCAATTTTCTCTTCCCTTCTCCTTTCGATGATGATGCTAAGGTATTGATTCAGCCCGCTGGTTATGCTTTTTCCATTTGGGGACCCATTTTTCTGGGTATGATCATTTATAGCTGGTTTCAGATGCAAGCCGTTCGGGTGGAGAGTACCTATCTGAGAAAAGCTACCATTGCAGGTATTACTGCTGGTTTGGCATCGATTGCTTTTGTTCCGATCAGCTATATGGACACAGAATGGTTGAGCTTTTTTAATATTATCTGGCATTTATTGGCACTCCTAGCGCTATTTATCTTTTTGCGTAAGCAAATACAATTAGAATCGAACCCCAATACGCATTGGTATTATTTACCTACTCAAATGTATTTAGGTTGGATATGTGCGGCCACGGCAGTATCTGCAGCACTAATGCTCACAGAGGCAGGTCTTAGCTTGGAAATTGGCACACAGACTGTTGTCACTGTGCTTATCATTGCTGTCTTAGCACTCATAGGTATTTTTATGTCTAAGCAAAAAGGGGGTATTATTCCACTTGTTTTTATTTGGGCATTAATTGGTGTTATTGTAGAAAATGGAGATTATGAATTAATCCGATATGCCTGTATTTCGGCGATTGTAGTGCTGCTACTGCAAACGCTCTCGCAGTTGTTTCGTGGAGCGCGCCTGAGTTATTGAGATAAATGTATTAAGGATTTCATAAAGCAATACCGTGGCTATAAAAATAGACTTAACAACACTCCCAACCAGAGCTAAAGAATCGAAAAAACAATGGAAAAAGTTCTTTCAAAAGCTCAAGAAACGACCTCCCAAAAAGTTAGATGAGGTGGTAGCTACCTTGCACGAAGAAGTATTCGAAGAAATAGACTGCTTGCAATGCGCCAATTGCTGCAAAACCACCAGCCCTATATTTAGAGACATCGACATAGACCGCATTGCCAAACATTTAAACTTACGGCCCAGTCAACTGATCGAGCAGTACCTACATTTAGATCAAGAAGGAGATTATGTACTCAACATAGCGCCCTGCCCTTTTCTAGGGAGCGACAACTACTGTGACATTTACGAGGTACGCCCCAAAGCCTGCCGCGAGTACCCGCATACGGACCGCAAGAATTTCCACCAAATCCTCAATCTCACCTTGAAGAATACCGAAATCTGCCCTGCTACTTATGAGATTGTGAAAAGACTGGAATCCATTTATTGACACTTCCCTCTATTCTAGCCTTCTTTTCTTAAAAAGAAGCATCCAAATCTCCCACTTTAATCACTATAATACGCTGTGGTCGGTTCAACTGCACATTGAGACAAAGGGAGGAATCAAAAGGAAGGCGGCTATTCCAGGGAGTTGAGCTATCTACAGCTTGGGAAACATAGCCTGCTCTACTATTTCGCACAAGGTATGGCCAATCAACATATGGCACTCCTGGATGCGTGGTGTATCATTTGAGGGAACGGGTACCCAATGGTCACAGGAAGTTTTCAGTCGGCCTCCGCCAGCTCCAGTAAAGCCAATAGTATGCATCTGTAAAGATCGGGCATCTTCTATAGCGCGTAGTACATTAGCTGAATTACCTGAAGTGGAAAGACCTATCAGCACATCACCCTCCTGCCCTATCGCTCTGATCATGCGAGCATATACCTCATCAAAGGAGTAGTCATTAGCCACCGCTGTCAAATAAGAAGTATTGACATGTAGTGCTTCAGCAAAGAGTGGTGGTCGATCATAATAATAGCGCCCAGACAACTCTGCGGCTAAATGTTGCGCGTCTGCTGCACTTCCACCATTACCACAAAAGAGCACCTTTTTCCCATCTTTAAAAGCCATGACAAGTAGGTGAGCGATCTGGGTAATCGTATCTAGTAAAGCTTTATCAGCCAGCATGGTTTGCTTGGTTTGGATAGAAGATGCTAGATTTTTCAGCATCGCATTGTTTGAATCCATTTGGCATCGATTAGTTGAGCATTAATTGAGGGCTTAGGTGTAGTTAGGGTTTTAAGAAACTTAGAAAATTATTTGTGAGGATTTCCCAGCTATATTTTTCTTTTTCTATTTCTATTTGTTCCACCATTTTATCGCTCCAGTTTTCTTCAAAGAAGCGAAGCATGGCATCTGCAATAGCCCTTGGTTCAGTAGGCACCACGAAACCTACCTTCGTATCAGGTACCATTTCTTTCAGGCCTCCAACGTCAGTCACAATCATTGGTTTATTAAAATGATAGGCGATTTGTGTCACACCACTCTGAGTTGCAGATTTGTAAGGCTGTACCACTAGGTCGGCTGCACTAAAATAGAGTACCACTTCAGAGTCTGGAATAAAGTGATTGATATGAATAATATCATCGGCCAACTGATGTTCTTCAATAATAGAAAGATACTCATTAGGGTTGGCATAAAACTCCCCCGCAATAATCAGCTTTAACCGACTATCTCTGAAGCGTTGATCTGCAAACGCTTTTAATAATAAATCTAAACCTTTATAGCCGCGAATAAGTCCAAAAAATAGCGCATATTTTTCATCAGGACTCAAGCCTAAGCTGGCAAGTGCCTCTTTTCGATCCATTGGATCACCAAAATTATCAAATAGCGGGTGAGGAGACAATTTCTTCGGAGCTTTGGGGTCAAAGTTTTCGATGTCTTTTAAAACCGTCTTTGACATGGCGATGTAGCCATCTATTGGTTTTACAAAATACTTGGTGAAGGTTTTATCTCCTATTCTAGCTTCATGAGGCACCATATTATCTACTAAACAGATAATTTTAGAGTACTTGTTCTTCCGAACAAGTCTTAAAATGGTACCAAAACAAGGGCCCATAAATGGTAGCCAGTAGCGGACCATGACCAAGTCAAATTGCTCTTTTTGAATACGCCGACCCACCTTCAGCCAATTCAGAGGATTTGTCGAATTGATGCAGCGAGTAATATCTAGATGAGTAGGACCTGGATCGGTAGAGTATTGCGTTTTGCCCGGAAAAAGGAAATTGGGATATTGGACCGTAAATGTATAAATTTTTACCTCATGTCCTTCTTTTTGAAACTGAGTAGCAAGTCGTTCATTATAGGCTGCGAGACCTCCACGGTAGGGATAGGCAGGACCTATGATGGCTATCTTCATGGGTGTGTAACTTAATTTCTGAAATCCTCCTGAATACATCCCTCCAGGATATCACCCCAAATGTAGGCCTTTTTTAAACATAATCTTCCTCCAATTCTACCTCTTTTCTGCGCCTCTTCTTTTTTGCTGACTTTTTCTTTTCTTTAATGACGTAAGCAGGTTTACCCTGTACATGAATAGTAGAAAGTTCTACCATAACAATCGTAACCGTAACCGCCGCTAGGAAAGGTGCAATAAGCGGACCCACAAGTGGTACCATGAAGAATAAATGGATCACCAAACCTACACCGATAGATACGCCGATGTACTCTCGACTATACCGAAAACTCTCCTGGATAGTAAACTGGAATTGCTCTACATAATTATCAAACACCGCAAAACCCATGAAAAACACTTTGCTCAAAAACAGGAGCGGTGGTGCTACAAAGGCAAAAATCTCAAAAATATCAGCCGCTGTTTTGATCATCATGCCAAAGGCCATTTCCATCCCGTAACAGAAAAGCGCTACCTTAATCATTCTGACTTGGGCACCTATGAATGCCTTCATAGAGCTATCTGCCGTTTTGCCAATCAGAACCTCTAAAGTACGTCTACATACGTGAAAAATAATGATCTCTACTAGTATGATCATCAGGTACCGCATCGACCCATTGGTGAGAAAATCGATTTCGGTCTCCACTAAGTTCACTAGTTGACTCCCCATAGAACTCATCGCTGCAATAGGATCAGAAGTGTCTGTCCTGTTAAAAACATCCATTAAGGGCTCAATCATACTGATACCCAGGATAATGGCTACTGCGACGATAAAGCGCGCTGCCCAATTATATTTCCAGAAACCCTTCCAAACCTTGTTTTTCACTAAGAAATGATAGCCTTGTGGATAGCTAAACAAGGTATATAAGAATTGCGTGTAGTGCTCTTTTAAGATGTTGAAATAATTCATTTGGTTCTCCTAATCGTTACGGTAATGTCGGGTGTATCACTCGATACATGGTAAAATACATAATCTCCCGAAATTTGTCTAATCTTACACTAGCATTCCATTTTAACCGACTAATGTAAAATTCTCTTAGACGATTAGCTATTTAATTGATCATTGAGAATTATCAACGATAATCCGTAAAAAATAATATATTTTTGTTATCCATTAGCTTGGCAAGTAACGGACGAGGAATAGGTATCGCATTTTGGCCGAGAAGATTCCCGACGCAAGGCCGGGATAAATTTGTTTCAAGACAAGGCAAAAAACGTAGCTAATGCAGGGCATTAGCGAGGCTTTTTAACGACGTATTGGGACAAAAGATTCCGCCACAAATCGATAAGTTATTTTTTGATCGTTACT
>JBELML010000045.1:36751-39635 GCA_042095835.1 Saprospiraceae bacterium | reverse complement strand
ACTTAATTTCGAGAAATAAGCATTTCTTTTTCAGTTTTTATTTTAATGCATTTGCACTAGACTACTAATCATCTATTGCTAAAGTTGACGCTGAAAACTTGAGCTATAAATCATTATAAAGAAATTTACGAATGAGTAAAATAGATAAACAATATAAACCAATATTTTTCTCCTAAAAAATATATTGTTTTTAAAAATTTCTCTTATTTTTGTTACCTAACTGAAAATCAGATCACTATGAAAAAACAATCTGTTCATCGACAATACAATTTCCCGGATGCGGATTTGTACATTCAGTGTATGGAGCGGATCAAGTTTGCCCATCGAGACCTCAAGCAATTCGAGCAGTATGGCTATGGACTTGACCGCCTCAAGAAATTCAAATCGATGTGTGATCAATTCAGAGGTTTGCCAGATGATGATGAGTTGGTAGGCGATCAAATGATTGCTACCGACAAGAAGTATAAGGCTTCGGAAGATTTGAAAACAGCTATCCGGTCTTTGATGACGCGAGTCGCCATGAAATATAGTAACCGCTCAGGTCGCTATCGCAAATTTGGTACTGCTAAACTCGGCGACATGACGGATGCTCAGCTCTTGTTCTGTGGCCGTAGAGTCGTCAGGGTCACTCGTCAGCAAATTGATTTCTTGGCCGATGTTGGCATTAATGAGCAAGTTTTGAAGCGGATCAATGATGCCTCTTCTACTTTTGAAAAAGCCCTAAATATTCAGCAGGATAAAGTCGCAGATCGGGATATTTCAGTGGAGCGGCGAATCGAAAAAGGTAACCATCTTTATCAGGAGATGATTGTCTTATGCAATATCGGTAAAGATATCTGGGCAGAAATAGATAAAGCAAAATATGAGCAATACACGGTCTATGAAAGTAATAACGATCAAAAGATTGCCCGCAAGTTGAAAGAGACCGAGAAATAAATCGCAAACATTCTAGCGACTTTACTTTCCAATCGGCAACTGAACCTTGAACAAGGTATACTGACCTTCTTCACTTTCCATTGTCAATTCTCCTTCATGCCCTTGGACGATGATATCGTAAGACATCGATAGCCCTAAACCGGTATTACCATTGCCTGTAGCTTTGGTCGTAAAAAAAGGATTGAACACCTTTTCTTTTACTTTGGCAGGTATACCAGGGCCATTATCTTTGATGGTCAAAGTCGCATATTTTTTATCAAAAGAGGATTGCACATCTAAAACAGCCTCGAAGGCACCTCCCAATTGCAGCTGCTTTTCGTATAGTGCATCGCAGGCATTATTGAAAATATTGAGCAGAACTCTACCAACCTCCTGTGGAATCACGGCAACATTAGGCAGCGTATCTATCAGTTTTTTTTCAATCTTAAAATTGAAATCTGGATGATTGCCTTTAAATGCTAGAGTTGCCAAATTGAGGCTTTCCTCGAGCAATTGATTCAGATCGGTACTTTGGGGGCTACCAGCATCGCCTCTGGCATGGTTCAGCATGCTATTGACAATCTGATCCGCTCTTTTGCCATGCTGTAGAATATCTTTGGCATTGAGTTTCAGTTCTGAGGTAAGCTCGGCCATTTCTTCGTAATCTACGGCAGCAATTTGGGGTTTCACCTCGTCTACCGTCTCTTCTAAATCCTGTAAGAGGAAGGTAGAACCTTCAGCAAAGTTATTTACAAAGTTGAGTGGGTTTTTGATTTCATGTGCTATGCCCGCGGTCACTTGACCAAGGGAAGCCATTTTATCCTTGATTTGTAATTGTTTTTGGAGCATACTCCTTTCCTCCAAGCGCTTTCTTTTTTGCCTTTGGTATAAAACCAACAATAAGGCGATAGAAACCAATGCAGCCAATAAAGTAATAATGAGTAGCAGTGTTCTATTTCGATTTTTAGACGCTTCCAAGGCTCTTTCGGACTCTATGCGGACCACCTTTTCTTCAAGCGCTTCTTTTTCTAGGCGCTCTGTTTCAAATTTCAGTTCTGCGGTTTCCTGAGCTAATCGCGCTTTTTGTTCAGCAAGGATCGCCGAATCTACTTGGAGGCGTAGCAAGTCCTCTATACTCTTATCCAAAGCTTCGCCTATTTCAAGGTTCTCCTCTGCGAGTGCTCTGCGGTTGGCTTCTGAGCTGCGCAGTTGTCGATTTCGGATAGATAAATCGCGCACTGATCTGGCCTTTTGGTAGGCTTTTTCAGCATCAGCTAACTTTTTTTGATCCCGCTCATCTACACTATAAATGCTAACCAGTAAGGAGAGGACACGCATTTCAGAAAGGATATCTCCTCGACTTCTACAAGTGGCTAAACAGGAGTTGGCGGTTCGGATAGCCTTATTTTTTCTTCCATTCAGAAACAGGTGCTCTGCAATCAGGATATTTACAGATAATTCACGGTCACTATCCCCTATCTTTTTACTCAATTTAAGGGCTTCCTCAGCATAAGCTAAACCTATGGAGGGATCTACCTTTTTATAGGCTAAACTGAGATCTTCGAGCAGGTCAATTTTTTCCTTACCAGCCTTCCAGCGCAAATCCCCTTCCATCTTTTGAATAGAAGTGGCCTGCCCCCAACTTAAAAATCCAAGTGAGACCGACAGGATTATGATGAATAGCTTTTTAATTCCTAGTTTTCCCATTTCCTACAAATATAACAAACGGTATTTATCTATTGAACTTTGGGATGCCTGATTGTGGCTTGTATTATTAGGGAGTTTTAGGTAGTGCAATATAAAAAATGAGGACCGTTGGTCCTCATTTCAACATCTAGTCTGTAATCTTAGAGTAGTGTCATAAAAACTATCAAAAAGGAAATTTATTTTTGCCCCCGTAGGGGCCTTTAAAGTTGGTTTTCAGTGTCCTGAAATTAAATAAAGGGAAATTAAATAAAGGGAAATTAAA
>JBELML010000045.1:0-36651 GCA_042095835.1 Saprospiraceae bacterium | reverse complement strand
CTGTCATCTTAATTATATGTCTTGCGTAAAAAAAAGGTTGCCGACTCCGCCCTTCAGAATCGGGCAACTCCTTTCTAAACAAGGGGTTAAGTTTTAAAAAGTCCCTGTTTGTTACTAAGTACATTACAAAGGTGAGGAATAAATCAAAGGAAGGTTCCACTCATTGTTGCAAATGGGTGTACTATTGTTGCATACCTCCACTTCTCATCTTTTGAGGCGACTCGCCGTAGTATTCTGAGAAGGTTCTGGAGAAATATTTAGGATCTTTGAAACCTACCTCGAAAGCAATCTGAGAGATATTGAGGTCGGTTGAAAAGAGGAGGCCCTTGGCCTGGTGTAATCGAAAGTTTCGAATAAAATGAGAGGCAGATAGGCCCGTCAAGGCTTTCAGCTTGCGGTGCAGCTGGGCTCTACTCATGCCGATGGCTTTGCAAAGCTCCTGGATTCCAAAATGCTCATCGTCAAGATTATTGCCAATTTCTTGATGAAGTTCCAGTATGAACTCATCCTCCACCTGGATAGCCGGTGTAGCGTCTTGAGTAAGCGTATCTGGATCTTGATAGCGAGTCTGTAAGGTAGCCCGAAGTTCTAGCAGCTTTTCTAGTCGGATCAGCAACTCTTTTTTATTAAAGGGTTTCGCTAGGTAGGCGTCGGCACCTTTAGCTAGACCCTGGTTTTTAGACACCTGATCCGATTTGGCAGTCAATAAGACGATGGGTATGTGGCTGGTGATGGGATTGTTTTTCAACTGTTCGCACAATTCAAAGCCACTTAAATTGGGCATAGAAACATCGCTAAGGATCAAATCTGGAATATTTTCCAAAGCCTGAGTAACTCCTTCCAAACCATCGGTCGCTATTCTCAGATTGTATTGTCCCTCGAGGCAGCTACTTAGGTAGGTGAGGATGTCTTTGTTATCTTCTACAATTAGCAGCTGTGGTAGATCATCGGTATAGTCGACCTTGTCTACCGGCTCCATGACAGCGCCAGGACTAGTGCTAAAAGGATATACTTTGGGCAGCTCTTTAGCTGAACTAGCGGATGGCGTCACTTGCAAGCGAGGTAGCTGAATGCGAAAACTAGTGCCCTCTCCTACCTTGCTTTGCACCTCTATTTGACCATCCCAAACTTTAACCAGTTCGTTGACTAGAGCCAAACCTATACCTGTACCTTCTTGAGCTTGGATATCTTCTTGCGCCTCCTGGGATTGGAAAAAGCGATCAAAGATGGTGGCTAGATGTTCTGGGGCGATCCCCTTTCCGGTATCTTGTACAAGAAAACTAACATTCGGCTCCGAAGCCTGAATAGCCAAAGTGACTTGGCCACCTGCATCGGTAAATTTCAGGGCATTAGAGATGAGGTTTTGTAAAATACGCAGCAGTTTTTCTGGATCAAAATCCATTTCAATAGCTGCTGAGGTAGTTTCCAACTTTAGTTCCACATCTTGAGCTTCGGCCCAAAAGCGAAAAGCTTCCAAAATATAATGCGTATATGAAATCACATCGGCTCGCTGAAAATGGAGTTGAAGCTTACCTGCCTGTAGCTTGCGTAGGTCTAAGATTTGATTCACCAAATCTAGCAAGCCCTCTGCATTGCGGCGGATCATCTTTATGCCCTTGAGTAACCAGCGTTCGGGATCTTCCTCGATTTGCTCAGCCATACCATTGATCACGGTGAGTGGAGTACGAAACTCATGGGAGATATTGGTAAAAAAGCGCGTACGGAGTTGGTCTACCTGCTGTAGCTGCTGGTTGTCTATTTCTAGTTCCTCTGCTTTCAGGCCTTTCTCAATCAAACTTACTTCTTGGAGGGTCTTCAGAATAGTCACATCTAAATCTGGGAAATCTATAGGTTTAGTAACAAAGTCGAAGGCCCCCAAATTCATGGCTTTCCGAATATTGGACATATCACTATAGGCAGAAATAATGACGGTCTTGAGTAGAGGTCGGAGTTCTTTAATACGCCCAAGTAAGGTGAGTCCATCCATTTCAGGCATATTGATGTCTGTCAAAACCATCTGTATGTCTGGATCATTTTGCAGCTTCGTGATGGCTTCACTACCATTGGTAGCAAAGACAAACTCGAATTCCCCTGATTTGATTTTTCTCCTGAATCGCTGTAGGAGTAAGCGCTCGAAGTCTGGCTCATCATCTACAGCGAGTATCCTTGTGGGCATAATAATGTTTCTTTACCTAGGCTTAAATCCGTTTTGGTGCTCCTTAACGCGATTAAAGTAAGAAATTATCCCCAAAGGACAGATAGGATAAATTATTTTTTAGGGCAAACGCACCAAAAAATCACACTGCAATCTTTTATAAATTCTACTGAAACTCCAATTCAAAACCGCTCTAGCATCTTCATTTTTGTCATTCGATACAAAAACGAAGCAAAAAAATCTTGCCTAGCCAAACTCGTTCCACTCGAACAGTGCCTAGGCGGCCTCCCGCAAATCGCTTATCACCTTTTCACACTTAATTTTCGGTAATAACCTTTTCTTTTAAGTTTTTATTTTAATGCGTTTTATCTGATTATTTTTTTGGTGCGGCTTCTTTTAGGGCTTTTTGCTCCTTGAAGGTGAGGCTGACCGAATTCATACAATACCTCAAACCTGTAGGTCTTGGTCCGTCTTCAAAAACGTGGCCTAAATGGCTTTCACATCTAGCACAAACGGTTTCTACCCGAATCATTCCATAAGAGGTATCTTTAATGTCTTTGACATGGTCTTCACGAATCGGTGAATAAAAGCTGGGCCAACCTGTACCCGAACGGAATTTGGTCTCAGAAGTAAACAGCGGTAATTCACAAGCGCGGCATAGATAGATGCCTTCTTTTTTATTATTCCAGTACTCCCCAGTGAAGGCGCGTTCGGTACCGGCTTCGCGCAAAACTCGGTACTCCATATCATCGAGCTGAGCTTGCCATTCGGCATCTGATTTACTAATTGTCTGGAGCGTATCTCCAGCTAGGCTAACAAATACTCTGTTTTCCTTTTCTTTTTGGCTGGTAGAGGCAGAGCTTCCTTTCTGAGCGGTATTACAAGATAAGATACTCAGAGAAAAGGCAAATGAAAGTAGTATTACACGGTTGATCATGATTAATTTTTTTACCATAAAAGGAATAGGGCTTTGAAAAGTTGAGACCTTAACACAATTTAATGTCTAAGGACCAATTAAAAAATAACTTATCAATTTTGATGGAATCTTCCCGACCTAAATTCGGGACAGGCTTGCTCTAATACTTCGTTAAATCCCGGATCAAGTCCGGGACGCTGATGCCCTGCATCATCTACGTTTTTTGCCTCGTCTTGGCACGAATTTACCCCGACCTTGCGTCGGGAATCTTCTCGATCAAAATGCGCAACTTATTCTTTACCCGGTCCTAAGAGTCAAGGGCGCTGCATTGCAGCATTATTTGATGTGGCGGTCCCGCTCCGATGGTCTGTTTTGATCTCGTCGCTTGGGGCTTGACCATTCTTCTTTTTGCGCAAAATCTACAATAGTACGCATCATCGTAGCCATACCCAAGAAAATCATATACCCGATGGTAACGACTATGTAGATCCAACGGTAGGATCCAGCTTCATTAATTGACAGACCAGAACTTAGGTAAGCCATGAGGCCCGAAATAAAAGCCAAGCCTAAAAAACTGTAGATCGATCTCCCCCAATATTTCGACAAGGTCTTACTCGCCAGCGCGAAAACACTATTGAACATGGCAAAGAAGAGCATAAAAGAAGTGGCACACATCCAAGGCCAACGATCCGACATGCCTAGCCCAGAGGAGTTCAAGATTGCTCCCATAGCAATCGTAACGAGCACGCCAGCGAACACTAGCGCCGCCTGAAAAATGGGATTCCCTACTCTATCCGTGAAAGTGCGTTTACTTTGTTCCATAGGCACTAAATAGCAAAAAGCCACATAATGTTTGTCAGGCTATATCAATTTTGCCTCTAAATCGTACTCTGTGGCATCAATGATTTCTACCTCCGCAAAGTCTCCAATACGTAGATAGGTCTCTTTGGCATTGATCAGCACCTCATTATCTACTTCTGGAGAGTCGCCTTCAGTACGTCCCACGAAGTATTCTCCTTCCTTGCGATCAATCAAGACTGGTATACGATCACCAATACGTTGGGTATTTTTCGCCAAGGAAATCTCCTGCTGAATCGCCATAATGCGATTAGCTCTTTCTTGTTTGAGATCGGCGGGGACATCATCTTCCAAATCGTGGGCGATGGTATCTTCCTCGTGAGAATACTGAAATACGCCAAGTCGATCGAATTGCATTTTTTCTACAAAATCGCAGAGGTCTTGGAACTCTTCTTCTGTTTCGCCAGGAAAACCCACGAGCATGGTAGTACGTATATGGATACCCGGTACGCGCTCGCGGGCGTAGTTGATCAGGTCGACCGTCTCTTCTCTAGTGATTTGGCGGCGCATCCTTTTCAGGACATCATTATTGGCGTGTTGAAGCGGAATATCTAGGTAATTGCAAATCTCCTTACGCTCGGCCATCGCATCAAAGATATCTCTTGGAAATTTTGAGGGATAAGCATAATGTAACCTAATCCAATCGATACCTTCTACATCGGCCAAGGCATGGAGCAGCTTGGGCAAGGCTCTTTCTTTGTACAAATCAAGGCCATAATAGGTCAGCTCCTGAGCAATAAGCATCAGTTCTTTCACACCCATTCGGGCCAAGTTCTTGGCCTCTTTGACCAAATCTTCTATAGATCTGGAGATGTGTTTGCCGCGCATCAAGGGGATGGCGCAGAAAGAGCAGGTACGGTTACAGCCTTCTGATATTTTCAAATAGGCATAGTGCATTGGCGTGGTGGTGATCCGCTCGCCGATCAATTCGTGTTTGTAATCTGCATCGAACTTCGCCAACAATCCAGGTAGCTCCAAGGTACCAAAGAAAGCATCTACTTCCGGAATTTCTTTTTCGAGATCATCGCGGTAGCGTTGGGAGAGGCAGCCGGTCACATAGAGTTTATCAATATTCCCTTCTTTCTTTTCCTCTGCATAGCTCAGAATGGTATTGACCGATTCTTCTTTGGCTAGATCAATAAAGCCACAAGTATTGACTACAATTACATTGGCGTCTTCATCATTGCTGTCGTGAACGACCTCAAAATCGTTGCCCCGTAGCTGCGTAATCATATTCTCAGAATCGACTAGGTTTTTGGAGCAACCTAGCGTAATAACATTCACTTTATCCTTCTTAAGCGTCTTGGTCTTCATACCTCATTTCAGATTAGTGCGCAAAGATAAGGTTAAATTGATTGTGGCGCAAAATAGAGTGTAATTAGCAACGTATAAATACTCTAAGTAATCCAATAGCCGTTTTGATAAAAAAAGAAACCATACACATGCGAATAAAAAACCTAGTCCTCGTCAGTCTGATATGTGCGCTACCATGCATTAGTCAAGCCCAATTTGGTGTAAGTTTTGGCTACCAAAGTAGCGATGCTCCAGACTGGACCTTTCCGAACTCCGTTTTTCAAGAAACTGGTGGCTTCGAGTCACCGGGAGAAATGTATAGTATTGGCATCGACTATTGGTTTCGGCTGAAAAATAGGCGTATCGAGTTTCTTCCAGAGTTGAATTATAGCTGGTCAGAAAGTGATTTTTTGATTTCGGGCAATACCATCCGCACGCAATTCTTCAGCTTCTTTTTTAATACGAATGTTTATTTTCTTGATCTAGCGAGTGACTGTGATTGCCCGACCTTCAGTAAGCAGAATGACTTTTTTAAGAAAGGCTTATTTTTTCAACTATCGCCTGGAGTGACGCTACCCAATTTTGAGTTGACTAGCGACCAAAATGCAGAAATGGGTGGTATCAGTGCTAGTATAGGTGCAGGTCTTGGTCTGGATATTGGGATCAATGATATCCTCACCATCACACCTATGATCAAAGCAAGATACTTCCCAGAAATCAATTGGCAAGATAATTTTCCTACGGGCGAGATTGACAGCTCAGGGGAGACCATTTTTGCTAGTCAGGCGAGTAGGGTCTGGACCTACTACGCAGGGATACGTTTTGGATTTCGGTTTGACGATTGGTAGCACAGAGGATCACAGATTTTTACGGATTCAGCGGATGGCACGGATTGGGGGGATTGGGTTTGTAGGGGCTATTTTTTTCATCTTGGTTGCTCGGGTGATTTCCTCATGCTTGGCTCAACCGATGAAGTGGCGGATAATATAATCTCGGATCAAGAACTCCTCGGAGTTGAACTACTGCTGCAAGACCGCATAAAAATCGTCAAAAGGCTTTTGGATGCTTTTTTTATCAAAACAGAACTCAAGTGAAGGCTCTCTTTATGACAAAAGCCCATCCCGATTTTACACCGAGACAGGCTTCTACTTTTCCATGCTTACTGTATGCTCGCAAGATATAATCTTGCTTTCACTCCGACGCAGACAAAGTCTACGCCGAACAGATTGCTTTTTTGCTTTTTTGCTTTTAATTCAAACTACCCCCGACTGGGTACAACTCTATACTATTCAAAATAGTATCAGCTAAGTTGTTAAGACGGAATCAATGAATTAGGTATAAGATCATAGTGCCTCCCCAAAAAAAGAATTGAAAGAATAAAAATGCTAACAATCGAAGCGAATTGCCATTTTCTATTTTTCACTATAAAAAACAATAATACTATTAATTGTAAAGCATATGCTGGCACAAAATCCCAGATTGAGTACTTTGCTTCTGGCCCAATCCTAGCAAAAACAATAGTAAATATTGATAAGTATCTTAAGCCTATAAAGATAAGTATATTGACGATGTTGAAAACGAAAACTTGATAGCTATTCATAGACTAAATTTAATTCCTAACTGTAACGGTGATACCATATTCTTCCTGCATTTGTCTTACGAAATTATCAATGGTGGATTGAGTTGCCCTATTTTGGTTAAAGTTATTTAAAAAAGAATTTACTTCTTTAACAAAAGAGGTAGTACTATGTGCTTCGATTGTACCATTCCCTATCTTAGATGCGAAATTAGCCAAAGTGCCTCCCATTTTAGTTCCTGATAAAGCATCATCAAAATGATGCATTGAATATATTGGAACTCCTTCTATAGCATCAATGCTTGAAGATTGGTGGGCTCCAAGATTTAGAGAGAAATCAATTACATTGGAAGCATCTTGGAATAGATCCGAATTTTTCATTATTAATCGTCTAAGGGCCTTTGTATAACCTTCGCCAAAAGCTCCACCTCTGCTATGTGTATATATTTGAATATGTTCCGTTATTTTCCCTGTTTCAGGATCTCTTTCCAATTTTGATAAAATTTCTTCAAAGTCTGCTTCAGCTTGTAAGTATCCCGCTTGTCTTCTTTCACCCGGATGGTTGCCATTATGAAACCAACCTTTTCCCTCTTTAGGTCTGAAACTATATCCAGCATGATTATCATAAAACTGATCCCTATCTACAAAATGTAACTCTCCTCCAGGATTGGCTACCCCGCTATTTGCGATTGTCGCCAATATACTTCTCCCCCAGTATTTTTCGTTCCCTCTGCAATTATTACACGCAGCACGTCCGTTAATCAATATGGGAAGAGAACCATCAGGGTCAACGTAAATAGTAGGGTTATTCAGAGAATATGCATATGTTGAGATTTTTTCTTGAACATGGGCCAACGGATCCACACTCATCCACCTCCCAATACTCGCATCATATTCCCTAGCCCCATAACTTAACCATCCCAAACCCAACTCTTCCTGCTCTTCTTTCCTATTAATAGGTATAACGGTGGAATCACACAGACATAGTTGAAAACTACGCCCAACTTCTCTTATGATTATTTTGCCCACAGCCTACGCCGAACAGGGGAATAAATTCCTCCGGAGTACCATTTAAGACTTACAAACGATTGAACTACCATATACGCCATTTGCAAAACCTGTTTTTTAGAAAGCTATTCCCATTCTCATTAAACGTTTATGTCTACATACTCGAAGGTAGGCCCAATCTTGTAAGCCTCTTTTCCAGGAAAATCCATAGCGCACAAACGATTAGCGATCAATTTCAAATCATACATGAGCCCAAAAGTATTGTCGAAAAAGCCTACATCTCCATTAAAGGTTCGGTGTAGAGCATTGAGGAGTTTGGCATAGACAAAACTAAATTGATTGGCTAGACGCTTCTCCTCTGTCCCGTCTGGCAACATGGCCAACTTAGTATTTGGAAATAAGTTGTAGACGGCGCTTTTATCAAAGGGAATCTCTGGCCCTGTGAAGGAATACCCATTTTCAGCAGTAGCATCTTTGATTAAACGATGGCCGTAGTACAACTCTTCAAACCGATAATAATGCGCCAATTCTCCCTCAGGATCGATGGGTGAATTTTCTGAACCTTCTCCCTGCTCGATAATAATATCGATAGCCTTGATGGCATCCTGTTTAGTAATAATCGGAAACAACTCCTCCGCTGGAAAGAACCTAGTTGTGAATTGTCGTTCTACTTTACCAGGCAATATATCATCGGCTAACTCGTCAATTTTACATTGCACTGCGTGGTAAAATTGGCCAATGGTAGCAAATGTTTCCTCTTTTTTCGAAACGAGAGACATTATAGTAGGAAAATCAATCGGATGCTCGGGTTCTTCAATTTCCATAAAAACATTCTTGACCTGTTTTTTAGAATATTGCTCTAAGCCTACCTCCAAACTTCCACCAATACCCATAGGCAAATGCCCCTTATATTTTGGGATAAAATGCTCCACATTAATAGCAGGCTTGCCTCCAAGTGCATTCAAGACATTAGAAGCTATACTCATGTGCAGCATCTCTTCAATCACTACCGAATTGATGATCTCCCAAATCTCTTTATTGGTATTTGGATGAAAGGAGAACATAGCCGTCAAGTAAGGTGGTATAGTCGCGTGTTCGAGCTCTATGGCATTTTGTACCAGATGGTGCAAGTCTTCTAATTTCTTAGCACTATCAATAGCGATGATGATGTTCTTATCTATTTTCAGCATTTTAGGATAGGTTTTGGAGTTCTTCAAAATTAAGTTGATCAGCTAGAGATTCTAAGGCCGCTTGATTACCTGATTTAAGGTGACTTATGGCCGTTTTTTGTTGCAAAGCAGCTGTCATAAAATCTGTAGGATCAATAGCCGGCCTTTCAGGACTTGTCGAGGCAAGAAGTTCATCCGTCTTCTCCTTTATCTCAGCTGTGCTCAACCATTTCACCATGGCGTCCCGTTTGGCTTTCGACAAGTCTCTCGTCACCGGCATATGGATGGGATCATCGAGCGGTCTGGTGAGTCCAAAAATCAATATTTCTTTATGCCTCAATAGTGCGTTACGCATATCAAAAGGCACCAAAAACTTACTCATAATAGGATACAAGTTGCCAAATTGAATCCAGGTATATTTGATATCTTCCCAAGTGGGATGCTCCAAATTGGGAAAGGAATCACGCAGGTGAATCATCAATAAATCATTGAAGTATTGTTCCAAATTCGGAACGCTCTCTAAAGCATAATTGATCAAGTAAATCTGCCCATCGATATAGCCTCTGGGATTCCCTGGATCCGTTCCAGTGAGGCTCACCTTGGTTTTACCGGTATTATCTGTCAGCGGTAGTGCCGTCATATAGATGGCGTCTGCTGGAAAATTGATATCAGGGATAGGTGCCTTCGGCTGATTGATGCCGCCACCAGCACCGTTGCCCGACTGCTTGGGTTGCGGTTTGAGCACGACCTGTTGACCAGCCTTTGGGTTGCCCCATTGATATACGTAGACATCTGTACTCATTGGTGGATCACCTGGATCGATACGGAATACATTTTTATCTGCGCGCATGTACCAGCCGTCTACACCTTCGCGTGCAATAAGTTGATAAGCATCAGAAGTTTTCAGTAATAGGAGAACTTGATTATCCTTCACTAAATCAGCTGTCTTTTGATTCAGCTCGAAAGAAGTAATACCGGCGGTGGTCTGTAACCAGGTCTTTGGACTTCTAAATTTGAGCGGGCCGATCTCCATGAAATCATTAGGATCAACGATCACCTTTTGTTTAGAATTGAGGGCTTGATCAAAGGTTTTCCCCTTTTGAGCGACTCCAAGTACGATGCTTTGCTCAGCAAATTTTTGGTTGAGTGTCCCTAAGGAATCTTGAATCGGATAAGACATCCCAAAATCTACGGTGACTTCATTGTTGGCCACCATAAAATTAGAAATACTGAAGAAGGTACTCACCGGACTAGGTTGACTGAAAATATTCCAGGTCCCGTATAACCTGCGGGTGGGAGCGAATCGCATGGGCTCCTGCTTTTTCCAGGGGCCAATGATGCCATTTGTTCTGCCCGTTGAATATCGGCCATCGGCATGACTGTAGTAATATCCGAAACCGTGCAAACCTAGGCTCAAACAATTATCTTCTGTGATCGACTGTAATTTTTTGAGTGTCTCATGCTCCTCAGCATGTTTGCCCCAGACAATATCTTGGATACAAGTATACCAGCAGCCTCCCAGAGGTTGGCCATTGGGATTATAATTCTGATCATTTTGATCTTTGGGATACTGCCGCATCTGTAGATCTCGGAAGCCCGTATCGAGCAGGGTTCCTTTGAACAACAGATTGCCTTTGGCATCCGTGAATTGGAGGGTGAGTCCCCACAGCTCAGAGGTCGTCTGTTCTTGCGGATCGAGATCGACCATCTTTCCACTAGAGCGGTCTTTGACGCCAGACACCTCGACTTGGAGCAAAGAATTGTCATAGTCGATTTTGCCTTGCGCATTAATGACTTGAACAACGGAGCAATCTACCCAACGAAAGGAGGCACCGCCATCTGGATTCCACCAGCCGTTGTAATTTTGTCCCTCTTGTGGTAATTGGAAACGGGATTCGAAGCTAGCATTGTCGTAGTGCCGCACATCGTTGTTGACAGTAGACACGTCGGACTGAAAATCTCCCGTAAAGATAATAGTGGGAGTATCTAAGTACGCCATAATGGTTTAGGTTTTAAGTGTTGATGGAAGATAAGAAATAAGCAGCAGTGATTATACCTATAGCGCTTTTTTTTACGCTAAGACTAACTAAACCTGTTGCGATTATGTGTGGGTAAGTCAAAGCAGAATAGCCTATACTACTGCTCCTTCTTTCTTAAAGAACGGAAAAACTCTCCTAGATTATCAAACTCTTTGCGGAAGCTGAGTCCTGCCCCTATTTCTAACTTACGACCACCAATATCTGGCTCGGTCTTTTGGTAGACTCTCAGCGTCACGTTGCGCTGCTCATTGATAAAGGCT
This sequence comes from Saprospiraceae bacterium, assembly GCA_042095835.1. Lineage (GTDB taxonomy): Bacteria > Bacteroidota > Bacteroidia > Chitinophagales > Saprospiraceae > DATFKA01. The sequence goes on along the minus strand of JBELML010000045.1, from coordinate 25,377 downwards.
TCAATAATGAAGTCATTTCCTACAAAGGAGCTGCTTGTACCAGCAATGGCTTGGGAGCGGCCGTCTAGGTCGACATTACCGCCTACTTGCACCGATATCCGATCATTGAGAAAGTTTTGGGTGAGACTTACTTGGAGTTCATTACCTCGGTTGATGGTCTGGGTATTCTGGAAACTGTTATTCTGATATTGATTGTAGGCGATATCAAAGTCGGTACTCGAGAAGACCTTGCCCTCACCAATCACTTGCGAAAGGAGCTGAGTCAGCAAGAGAGACAATTGATTGGAAAGAAACTCCCCAACGGTATTGGCTAAAATCCCCGTTTGGTTGAGGTTGATCTCCGTTGGTAGGAATTGCCCCGCTACAATCAATCCAAAGACCTGCTTGTTCAACTCGTTTTGGTCGAGTTTCAAAAGACGCAATTTACTATCTGTATAAGTCTCCAACTCTCCTTGCAAAGAGGGAAAACTGATGTCAAAATTGATCGTAGGTTTGAGCAGTTCGCCAGTAAGCAGGAGCTTCAAATCTACATCGGTACCGTTATTGGCCTGATTGACAATATCTGATCGCGCTGCTAATAGATATTCCTGGATAAAAGTCGCTACTGGTGTATTCACTCGACTATATTCGGCAACCAAATCTACCTGTGCCGAATAAGGATCGCCCGTCCAGGAAATCGTTCCTCCTCGCTCTACGTTAAACTTCTTGTTGATGATATTATACAAAGTGAAGAGATAGTCTCCCGTCTCAATCGTATAATCGCCATACATTTTGAAATCGCCATCCCGCGGCACCGAGATCAACAAATCTCCATAACCACGTCCCTCAATAAGATCACCTGCTTGCTCATCAAAAATGATTTGTATCTCCGCGGAGTTATTAGCAATCAGCTCCATATCTAGGCTTACACCTTTGAGGTCGACTTCTTCATTACCTTGTTGCTGGGCGGCCTCTTCGTCAAGTTTTTGTTGATCGACCAATCTGATGAAACCAATCTCCGAAGCAGAGCGATTGGAGTTGATTGGGATGGATATCTTAGTTCCTTCGGCAACCTCGGCTTTCACGTAGACATCGGGCTGCCGGAAAGTACCTGTGAAGTAGACATCAGCTTTACCAATACCATGCCCGTAAAACAGTTTGTTATCTCCTTTCTCCGTATTCAATCCTTGGAAGCGATCAGTAGATAATCGAGCATCAAAACCAAAATCCTTCAATCTATTATGCCGAATACCTCCGTAGATGGTCGCCGGATTACCATAGACATCATAAAGCTTGGCATCAGAGGCATCAAAAGAATAGTTGTCTACAAAAATAACTTCGTCCTCAAAAGTATAGCGTGTTTTGAGGTAATTCAAAGTCACGCCTCCCGATTTTAGCGTGACCGTACCGTGTACATTGGGTTGATCACCGGTACCATTAAAACGCAACTTACCTTCAAAACCACCGGTAGCATCAGAGATCGTCCCCCCAATGAAATATTCCGAAAAGGACAAAGGAAAAGATTGTATACCCAAATCCGCATCAAAATATCCTTTGAGTTCTTCGGGACGTTTGCCTATATCTGAGATATTGTAAAAAGCATCTAGAATAAGCTGCGCCGTATCTTTAGTTAAGGTGAGAAAAGAAATAACTGGTTGCTTGGCATCATCCATCTGGGCGATCCATTTGAGATTGCCCCAATCATCGCCGTTAATCAACAAAGTATCGGCACCTACATCTAGGTGGATATCGGTCAAATGTAGGATATCACCCGTTTGAACTGACATATTAAAATCGCCATCAAATTGTAGAGGATCGTAGTTGAGTAAGCCATTTAAGCCCTCAAAGTCTAGGTTGATGACCGATAAATTGATGCCTCGCTTAGCAAAACTACCAAGAGAGGCAATACGATCATCTTGGGTGGCCGTAAAGTCGTGGATCAAGATAGAATCTTCTTTGAACAGGACCTCGTTCTGATCATTGATCACCCAAGGCTCTTCAAAAAGAATCAACTCTGAATCATCCATTCTCAACAGGGTACTCGTACTATCGATGGCGTTCAATAGACCATCGAAATACACCCGATTTAGTACGGCGGTCTCCGCTCCATTATCATAGGTCAATCCGAAGTAAACGGTATCTTTTCTGAAAGTCGTCAATAAAGATAGCGGAGCTAAAGCACTTTTATCATTTGGCGCAACACCTCCGGCCATCAAGTTGAAGTCTCCTTCCAGTCCATCTACTTCAAAATCTAAGGCCAAGTTTTCTACCAAAGCTTTCCCAAAACCAAATTGGGGAACATCTATTTTTCCATCAAAAGTAGTATCCTGATTATTAATAGCTCCAGCAATAGAGATATTTTTCAAGTCCGCCATGGGCTCCACAAACAATTTTTGGAGTCCTTTAGAATCCTTGATTTTAATATTATAATCAAAGGTCTGCTCGGCCAAGAGACTATCTTTTACATTCAGATTGATCTGGTGGGCAAAAAGTGGAAATTGGTTTTGAAAAAACTGGCCTACTAAATTAGGGACTTTTTCAATATCAAAAACACCATTTAATTCTGCTTCGATTACATCCGATTCGACCTCTACGGTCTTGGTGCTATCAGGGTTCCTTTTGGATATGACCCTCAGGTATTCTACACTGACTTCTTTGTCGCCATTGGTCACCGTGAATTCATTCAGGTCAATATTACCTTCTAGTGTAGAAAGGGTCCTATTCTTGAGATTCATATCGATCTTACCTGCCAAGCGGTAGTCTTTTTCCGCTAGATTGAGGGCTTGTAGGTTGAGTCGCTGTACATTGGCTCCAAAATTAAATACCGGTACCTCGCCCGATATATCAATCTTTCCAACAAAGCCAAAATCAATATTGGCATCTTTAATCGCAAAAATACCATCAAACTGCTTCTCCTTGGTACTACCAGTGATTGTCGCGTTTTTATAATCATATCCCTTGAAGGGGAAATTGAAAATATTGGCCGAAAAGACCGCCGAGGCAGAGGCTGCGGTGAGGCCTACCCCATTACTAACTTCAGAGTTTAAATTGACAATCCCATAATCGGGATCTCCTGTCCAGGCCCCCAAATCAAATGACCTTAGGTCTATTTGTCCGCTATAGCGGGTACCCGTTTTACCGCCGCGTAGATTCCGGAGTCTGATATCCAAATCTGCTTCTCCAATATCGGTCAGTAATAATCCATCGGTTATCACATCTGTAAAGATGATATCTACTTTACCATTAAAATTCAAACGACCTAAACGGTCAAAGTTGGAGGAAACGGAGAAATTGGGAAGCCACCTTTTGAGGGTCCCAATATCTGTATCTAAATCATTGAGTCGAAGGTTCATGGAGTTGTCACCAGGAATCGCCAAATTCCTTGATGTAAAAGAAAATTGCACTTCAGAATTATCTTCTTCTAGTCTAAATTCGAGATCACGGCCATCCAAATTATTAACCGTGCCAAGTAGACGCCCATTAACCATGACGTGTTTCTCTCGGTTTCTGATAAAAAAGCTATTCTCAAAAAGTCGAGGCGCAAATTGCATGACATCATACATAGCAACTCTAGAATCTTTAACCTTCAAATCAATAATCACCCGATTTTCGAAGTAAATAAAATCTTCGTAGTCGGCATAGCGAAGTTGGAGGGTATCTCCTAATAAGGAGCGATCTGTCTGGAAGCGCATGCTGTTGATCTCTACTCCTTGATTGTGCACTTTCACCTCTTCGGCTGACCAATCATTGAGGACAAAGCCACTCAAATCGTTTAAGCTAAAACACTGTACTGCTCCAAAAAAGGTATCTCGTTCTAGCCGGAAGTTTTGAACCTGCATCTTGATATCAAACACTTCCATATGCCTATAATCTAAAATAGAATCGGGCGTAGTTTTTACCGGCACTTTACGATAATTATGAAAAAGGAAGATGCCCTCCGTCATTTCAAATTGATCGATGGTAAACTTCATGGAACTAGAATCTCGGCTAGATTCCCTATTAGCGACGATACTATCCCACATTGCGGTGCGGATATAATCGTCTACGATGATTTCGGGGCGTCTGATATGTACTTTTTGTAATGCAAAATCCTGTCCATCCAAATCTACATTACACACCTTTATATCGGCCCCATCTATTCCTAAGACAAACAATTGATTCTTGAGCGAATCCATTTTGGTCATACGCATCTTGCCCAATTCTACGATATCGAGATCTATACCGATGGCAGCTCCTTTTTCTTTTTTGGGCTGATTCGGATCAGAAAGATTATTTAATAGAAGGTTGAGATTGGTTTCGATTTGATCTGGCGCACGGCGTATAAATAGCTTGGAATCATTGAGGCGCACCCTATTGATCACCAAGCCTTTGCGCAAGATGGTGATAGGCGAAAGGCTAAGGTTGGCGAATACACCTTCTGAAAAAAGAAGCGTGTCGCCTTGCAAATCTTCTATATAAACATCTCGTAAGATCAAGCGATTGAACAGCCCGAGTTCTAAATAATCTACTGTGACTGTAGTATTGAGTTGCTTGGCTAGGCTATTGGTAACTTGGCGAAGTGTCCAGGTCTGCACCCCTGGGATTTGGATCAATCCTAAAAGGAGCACCGTCAGGAGTAGGAGTACCATAGCGGTCCTAAAGAGAAAGCGCCAGATGCTTTTCTTTTTGGGATGCTTCTTACTGTCTGCTGCGGATATCGCTTCCTGCTCCTGCTGCGGTACTTCGGCCATGTATTAATAACAGATTCAGCCAGCAAAATTATCTAAAAAATGTGGCTTTTAACGAGATTTTATAGGTTTATAAAAAGGAAACTACCGGCTGATCCTGGAATAGCCCACCTCGTAGTTCAATTGTTGCTGTTTGAGCCTACCGGCAAGTCGGCGTACTTCCTCACTCGCCCTAGTACCATCCAGAAATAAATTCTCTAAAAACAAGAGGTAAAAGGGCCTACCATAAAAGAAACATTCCGCCCAGGCTACGTTGGCACCTATCCCCTTATTCCTTAAAAGCACAGCGTTGCGTTTGGCTTCATCTAGGTTGTAATAACTACCAAAAAAGATAAGGTACTGCCCACTCACATACTTGGTATATTCCTCACAAGCTTGATCTTCAAAAACACCGGCTTGATAGACGGAGACTATGCTTTTATTGACCGGAGCTAAATCAATGGGTTCGGACTCTGGATCGTAGACGATACTTGGGGTCAAGTATTCTGAAGATTCTCGAACAAAAACACCAGAGTCTATTTTGAAGTAATATAAAATGCCGCCCATTTCCTCCTTCAATTCTTCCATCGCGGCCATTTGTTGTTGTTCGTATTCGTCTCGATCGATATAGACGACGGGGCTTTTCTGGATTTCTTCATAGATGATACCACAAATGAGTAGAAAACAGGTACCCGTAATGGCCAATTGGTTGTAGTAGGTGCGTCTGAAACGCAGTAGGTTGGTCCGCCAATTAAAATAAGATAAGCCTTGTCGAAAAGTAGATAGATTGCCCACCGTATTCGTCACTGTTTTAGTGAGGCTGGTGATCTGTTTAAATTCGACGAGTTCTCGGTTATTTTTCACTACATCTACTCTCGAAGCGGTCAGGTGAACTTTGAGTACTTTTTTGTTATTCACCTCAATCAGGCCAAAACCGTAGCGGATACACTGTCGTCTTAATTCTACGAAATACTTATCATCATAATTGGGGAAAACATCAAAAGCAAACACAATCCATTGATCGTTGGCGTAGTAGTTTTTAAACTGCTCGATCGCATAGATATAGCGGTAGCGGCGGATAGGCCACAGCAAGAAGAAGTTGATGGCCGCCAAGCCTATAATAGAGAGTAATAAATAAAAAATGCTAGAGTTAAGCCCCAAATGGAAAAAGGAGATATGTCCATCGAAATAATAATAACCCAATACGCCAGCTACCAGTGCAAATGCTATCGTCAGGGCATCTACAAAAAGTAGATCGATGGTATGTTTATACCTCAACTCCTCCCGATGCCAATAATCTGTCGCTTCAATGGTAGCTACGAAGTCGGAATCTTCTTTTAACTTAAATTTGAGGTAGCCGTCAGCGATAAGGCCACTGTCGCTTTGTACGTCGGTTGCGGTGTAGGTCTCTCCTCCTTTTTCGGCTCGTTCGCGGTATTTGTAATAGCCCTTAAGATGCCCCAACGCGATATGCGTGAGCTCCTTATCATTAATTTGAACGACGTTTAGAGGGCGTTGAGTTGCTTCCATATAGTTATCACTTCCAAAGCAGGCGCTACATCATGTACTCTTAATATCCGACTACCTTCTTCCAGGGCTTTAAAATGTAAGACCGAAGATCCGTTTAAGGCATGCTCTGGACTAGAATCCAAAAGCTTGTAGATCATCGACTTACGAGAAACACCTGTCACAATCGGTAATCCTAAGATACGAAAAACGTGCATTTTTTTGACCAAGGTATAGTTGTGTGCAATACTTTTTCCAAAACCAAAGCCTGGATCGATCAGAATATCTTTAGCGCCAAGCGCCCTTAATTTGCCCACTTCAGCAATAAAAAAATCTAACACCTCCTCAACGACATCCTTGTATTTTGGTGCATTTTGCATGGTCTTTGGTGAACCTTGCATATGCATTAGGATGTAAGGAATATCAAGGCGGGTGACTGTTTCATACATTTTATCATCAAAAGCTCCCGCTGAAACATCGTTGATCATATCAGCGCCAAAATCGAATACGCGCTCTACGGTACTACTGTAAACCGTATCTACCGAAATAAAAGCCTCAGGAAATCTTTTTTTGAGCTGCTCAATAATGGGTAAAATGCGCGCCTGCTCTTCCTTGGGGCTGATCAATTCTGCACCAGGCCGAGACGACATCCCGCCAATATCGATAATATCTGCTCCTTCGGCCAGCATTTTTTCAGCTTGCGCCAAGGCCGTATCGAGTGCATGATATCTACCTCCATCAAAGAATGAATCTTTGGTCACGTTAAGCACACCCATAATCTTAGGTTCTACGAAGCTGAGCAATCGACCCCTACAATTGATGGTAGTCTGCGGGTGCAACATAAAGGATTTATTTTATTCGTATATCTAAAAATCATAGCACACCGTCGAAAAAAAGTTACTTTTGGACAGTGCCATCGTAAAAATAATAACATGATTTATACAACAAAATAGTTGCGCTGTACGTCAAAAATCATGCAAATGTAAGACTATTTAAAACATTACCTACCTTCGCTGCTACAGCTATGCTAGGTAAGCATTAATCAATCATTACATCATTTATTAATGAAAGGAAACGTTGTTTTAGGCCGAGTTATCATTATCATGCTCATAGTAAGTATTGCGCTGATTGCTGCGGTGAAATTTTGGCCCCGAAGTGAAAGAAGTGGTCTGAGTGGTATCGGCAACTTGATCAGTACCAATACCACCAAAGTGCCCAAGGAAATCCCCATTACTTATCTTCCGAGTAATTTTCAGTACAGCATTGATGAGGAAGATGCCATTGCGATTATGACCAATCCGCTACGCTATAAAAGAGAATTCAACAATATGGTCAAGGAGATGAACTTGGCTATTCTGAATCATGTGGCCAATCGGATGGACCTCAACCAAGATATTCGAAGTCGGATGGTGCAGGAGTATGAGAAAAGCCATCCCTATCTCCGTAATTTATATTATCAAGATTTTTTGACCCTTAGAGATAGCTCCTCCACGCTCGGACAGCAGTGGTTCAGTCAAGAAGCAGGAACGGCGACTAAAGTTTTGCACGAAGTCGCCTCGAAATATACTTGCTCCTTGGTGACTCAAATAATGGCGACCGTCCTAAATACGGAAAATGGAGCTTATTGGGCGAAAGGAAAAGCTGTAGATACGCCTTGTGGAATTGCACTTCAGGAAGCTTTGGGTCCCATGATCAAACGCTTTCAACAATCGGCGGCCGTCAACGACTTTAGTAGGTCTAAGGGTTTGCTCGAAGAAAGGGTAGAAAAAGTCGTCACCGAACTCGCTACCTATGAGCTGGATAGTAAAAAAGGACTAAGCAAACAGCTCAAAACTAAAATGTTTGGGCTCAATGTCTCTTCAACAGATATTGAAATACAGGCGGCCAGCGTCATGAAAATTGGTTTTAAACTCGACCAATTCTTTAGTGTAGACCTGAATCCGCGCAACAAAGTGGTAACGATCACGATGCCTCAACCTCAAATCCTCTCCCACGAAGTCTATCCTCGCTTCGATAAGCTCGACATTGGTTGGATGAGAGAAGTAAAAGAAGAAGACCTGAATGCTTCCTACGAAATCCTAAGAAAAGAATTCGTACAAGAGGCTCGGCAGGTGAATGTCTTTAGCAAAGCCAAAGCGCAGGTAGAGGATGTCATGACGACCATGCTAGGACCTGTCATCACTAGTATGGATCCGAAATACAAAATTCGCATAGCTTATAAAAATATGGGCAGCGATCCTGATATCATCACAGAAGATGCTTTCTCTGACTTGGATTCTTAATCTTTATTTAAACTAAATCTAAATAATTTTGTCAATGAAATGAATCTTAATTAATTTGTCCTTTCAATTAGATTTAGTTCATGACTCATCCAGTTCATAAAGTCTTCGTTGCTGATAGCCACTATCTTATCCGTTATGGCTTGCAGACGGTATTGTCTCAACTACCCAATATTCAGGTAGTTGGCGAGGCTTCAGATGAAGAAGAGCTATTGATTGGCTTATCTGAAACGCCAGCTGATATTGTAATCATAGATTATTATGAAGATGGCTTCTCCCTCGCGACTATTAAAAAACTCAAACAACTCCAACCAAACCTGAAGTTGATCATCATCAGTACCGATGAAGATCGCAGTAATATCTTCCAAGCGCTCGAAGATGGTATTAGTGCTTTTCTCACCAAGTCTTGCGGTAAAAGTGAAATTCAAGATGCCCTAAAAGCGACCTTGACAGATGGTAAGTATTTTTGCTCTAAAGTTTTGGACTATCTAGTAGAGCGGAGCCTAGGAAAAGACACTCCCCTAAAAAATAATACCAAACAACTCACTCCAAGAGAAATAGAAATCGTACAGCTCGTTGCGAAAGGTCTCATCGCCAAAGAAATTGCCGCATTACTCCATCTCAGCACCCACACCATCTATACGCACCGCAAAAAGATCATGAAAAAGTTAGAACTTAAATCTTCCTCTGAGTTGGTCATGTACGCTGTAAACCATGGCTTGATTAGTATTTGAATGGTGTAGTTATGTAATGATGTAGTGATGTAGTGATGTAATGATGTATTACATAATACATAGCACTTAGCACTTAGCACTTAGTAAATAGCACAGCATCCCGACATCCGCTGCGCTACGCCGGGATTAATTCGACCAGACTGTATTGCTATAGGGCAAACGCACCAAAAAATCACCCTGCAATTTTTTATAATTCCTACTGAAACTCCAATTCAAAACCGCTCTGGCATCTTCATTTTTGTCATTCGATACAAAAACGAAGCAAAAAAATCTTGCCTAGCCAAACTCGCTCCGCTCAGACAATGCCTAGGCGGCTTCCCGCACTTCACTTATTTCGAGTAATAAGCATTTCTTTTTAAGTTTTTATTTTAATGCGTTTGCCCTAGTATTGCTATGCATTACAAGGATCTCATTAACATAATACATAGCACATAGCACATAGCACAGCATACCACATCTGATCATATATACGTTAATCAGGTATGATTTTGGCTAGGAGCAGTAGGAATAGAGCTTAAATTATGGGTGTATTGCAACAATTCAGGAGTCAATCTTTCAATAGTCTTGCACAAAAGCTTGATTTCTTGTACCTTAGGGGCATAAATTGAGCAATTTCAGATGAGTTCTGAAAACTGTCCTCAGTAATACCCTTCTTTCTGTTAATGGCCAAACGTATTTGATTATTTTTTTCATAAGGTAAGAGATCAATCTCTCATCTTTCAAATTAATGACCATGAAGAAGATTACGAAGTTATCTTACGTAATTATGGTAGGGTTAATCCATTTGGCTAGTCTAAGTTTTGGAGCCAATTATTTCCTCGTATTTAGCGAAGATTGCATGGATCGTATGGAGTTTAGTTATGAAGAAACTAGATCCGGCAATGAATTTGTGCTCTACAGTATCAATGTAGGAGATGGCCAGAAAATCATGCTAGAAGTCGGCCTCGAATCTAAAGCTCCTGTCAGGACTCTTAATCCCGATGTGCTATTAAATTGTGATGGTGCCCAGCAGCTTTTTGTACCGGGCCTAGCTGAAAAGGTCAACAACAAAATTGATCAGATTTATATTGTCACCCCAGTTAATCTTGGCCAGCAGTATAGAGTTGCTACCGTCAATAGTGCATCATTTTATGCCTTCGACGGCGAACGGATCACCGTCAACACCCAACAATATCGCTTCGACTATGACCTACAAGTAGATCGTGAAGGTGACTTATCTGCTGGAGACCCTAGAGGTAGCGTTTATTTCATGGACAATCTAGAGCTAGGCCCTTGTGAAGTGGTGGAATTCCGCCAAGTCTATGGTAGAGAGAACAACTACATGGAGATTTATGTGATTCCAAATATTGGTGTGGTGGAGGAAAAGAGTAGCATTGCCAACACCTCTTTCCGCCTAACTAAAATCAACAATACGCCTTTTGAAGATTATGTCATGCGCAATTGTGGGCAAATAGAATCTCCTGCTCCAGCGAGAGCATTCAATGAACCTCAAGACTACAGCGATCCCAATGTACTGAGTCCTCGCAGTGGACAAGTCATCAGCCAACCGGTAGAAAGAGTCAGTCATATCGTGACAAAAGGTGAAACCCTGTTTGGCATTACTAAGGAATACAAAATTTCTCTACAAGATCTCAAGGTTTGGAACAACTTGAGTACCAATGTCATTTATCCTGGAGATCAGTTATTGGTCAGTGCGCCAGCTGTAGAAAATACCAATTTTGGAGAATTTACGACCAAAGGTGTAGATGTAGAGTCCTACAGTGATCCTTCAGTACTACAACAACAGCAAGCCTCCCCCAACGGCCTCCCTGCCTGGACTCAAACTTCGGGTAGACATGTCGTACAAAATGGGGAGACCGTACTTTCTATCGCCAGACTATATGGGTATACAGAAGAGCGTTTCAGGTATTTCAACAACTTGGGGCCAACCGAGCGACTCAAAGAGGGTGATATCCTAAACACGACTGATTGCTCAGCTCCTGGTACGCAATTCCAATCGAAAGGAGTGAGTAGCTATAGCGATATTCCTGGAAATAACAATCCAAGTGTTCAGAACTTCGGTAATCAGTATGATTATACCAATGATCAGAACCAAGCCTACGTTGATCCTTATAACGATTTCGATAGAAATTATCCAGATGAGTATAAAGTAGACCCGCAAGCTACCAACAACACTCAGGATCAAGGACAAGATGTACAATCCTACAGTTTTCCTCCAGGTACGACACCAAAGTCTCCTGCGGTTAATGCAACTAATGACAACTTCTACTCTCCCTCGAGCTATGGCCCTGTACCAGGTAGCTATAATAATAATGATCCCTTGAGAGAGCCAAGAAGCTACAGTAATAACCCATTGGATCGCAATAATCAACAAACAGGCAATTATAGCTCTTATGAGTCGCCACAAAGCTACGGAGACAATACTGTCACAAAGGGAATCTCAGAGACTTATGTCCCAGAAATTCCATTCACTGGTGTGACTAGAATGCATACCGTCAGAGAAGGTGAGACCTTACAGACTATTGCTCGCCGCTACGGTATCTCCGTGCAAAGATTACGTGCTTTGAATCAAATGGATAAAAGTGAAGTGGTCATCCCATTTCAACAAATTTATGTACAACGCTAGTTGAGGATTTAAGAATATTTTTATATTTGATGATCGAGTAGCGTCATTATGGTATTAATATTAATGTAAGCATTCGTAAAAAACAGTAAGCAAAAAACCAGGTTGGCTCTTAGAGTCAACCTTTTTTTATGCTTGGCAGTTACACAACTGACTAGCTGATGACAATAGGCCTAGAGGAAGTCTTGACTTTACTTTATGCTTTGTGTATTTTTGACAATAAGTTTTAAACACTCACCAATGAATTATTTAGCTTCGAAAAACCGTCCAAATTTACTAAACGAATTAAGTACGAATACCTATGACCTATTGGTCATTGGTGGTGGAATTACCGGAGCAGGTATTGCCCTTGATGCCGCTAGCCGAGGTCTTAAGGTCGCACTCATTGAAAAAGATGACTTCGGAGCTGGTACGAGTAGTAAATCAACGAAGCTTATTCATGGTGGATTGCGCTACTTAAAGCAATTGGAAATTCAGCTGGTCCGGGAAGTTGGCCGAGAACGTGCTACGGTGCATCGCTTGGCGCCCCACTTGGTGCTTCCTGAAAAAATGCTGCTACCGCTGGTCAAAGGCGGTACTTATGGTCCCTTGGCTACTAGAGTTGGTCTATATGTTTATGATCTTTTAGCGGGCGTGAAAGGAGACGACAAGCGTAAGATGCTCAATAAGAAGGATACCGTAGAAAAAGAGCCTCTACTCAATCCACAGGGATTGTTGGGTAGCGGATATTATGCCGAGTATAGAACAGATGATGCTCGATTAACTATTGAAAATATCAAAACGGCGTATACCTATGGTGCGCACTGTATCAACTATGTAAAAGCTGATTCCTTCATTTATGAAAATGGTCAGGTCAATGGGGTCAATGCTACAGATATCCTTAGCCAAGATGGTATATCCATTAAATCTGATTATGTCATTAGTGCTGCTGGTCCTTGGGTCGATACCTTACGAAAAGAAGACCAATCTCTAGAAGGCAAGCACCTGTTTTTATCAAAAGGAGTACATATCGTCGTGCCTTTTGAAAAACTACCCATTAAGCAATCGATCTACTTTGACAACGATGATGGTCGCATGATCTTTGCTATTCCCAGAAATCGCGTCACCTATATCGGCACTACCGATACGCCTTATAAAGGTGATTTGGATCGGATCCCCATAGATTTAGAAGATGTGGATTATTTGCTGAAAGCAACAAACCAAATGTTCCCTGATATCGAGTTAAGCGTTGAAGATGTAGAATCGAGCTGGGCCGGACTGAGACCCCTTATTTATGAAGAGGGTAAATCTGCCTCAGAAATGTCGCGCAAAGATGAAATATTTGAGTCGGAAAGAGGTCTGGTATCCATCGCGGGAGGAAAGCTGACGGGTTATCGAAAAATGGCAGAGCGTGTGATCGATGTGATTATTCAAAAAATGCCTGCTGAAAAAGCTCAACAACTACAAAAAAATGCTACTGCTAAGATCCCACTAGCTGGCGGTGCTTTGAACAATACGAAAAGCGTAAACGCTTACCGAGAAGAGCTGAGAAAACAAATTCACGAGCTAGGGCTTGAGTCCTACTATGCCGACTATTTAGTCGCCAACTATGGTCAACAAAGTGATACCATCCTCCAATCTATTGATAGAAAAAGCCAAGATACCGAGGCGGCGCTTATTCAAGCAGAATTAACCTATACCCTTGAAAATGAAATCGTCAATACGGCTTTAGACTTTTTCAATCGCCGGACAGGTAGAGTCTACTTCAATCTGCCTAGTGTACGAAGACAATTGGATGCCACACTAAGTATGATGCAAGACCATTTTGCTTGGGACGATTTGCGCTTGGCCAAAGAAAAAGAAGCAGTGATTGATGCCTTGGGTTGGGTGAGTACTTTTAATGCTGCGGATTCGATTGCTTTTATAGCTTAGTAACAGTCAAAAAATAACTTTTCGATTTTGATAGAAGGCTTTGCACCAAATACTGCGTTAAAAAGCCTCGCTAATGCCCTGCATTAGCTACGTTTTTTGCCTTGTCTTGGCACAAAACCTTCTCGATCAAAATGCGATATTTATTCTTTGTCCGTTACTTAGATTCCTTATTTTTTTGTATTATTAAAAGAATTAACAAATAAATAAACAGGCCCAATGCCTCTACTGCATTGGGTAAAACTAACTTTATCCGAAAAACATGAAGGGTTTTCTATCATTTCTATTCATTTCTCTATTCTTAAGTTCTAGTTTAATTGCTCAAGATGTCATTACTATTCGTGAAGCACGTGCTCTAGCGGAGAACACCGAGGTCATCGTTGAGGGCGTAATCAGCAGTCCTGATTATGGTTTTAACAACGGGCAATTCTTTTTCCAGGATACTACTGCAGGGTTCAACGTTTTCTATGCTAACATTGGCGGTGAGGTAGGAGCCCTTGTTAATTATGGCGAAGGGGATACCATCCGAGTGCGTGGCAGAGTGGGTGTATTTGGTGATCAACTTCAATTGACGCCACTGCAAATTGACATTATTGGTGAAGGTGATGCTGTACCCGACCCTATCATTATTTCAGCCGCTGACCTTAGCGTAGATTCTGAGTTTAACGCTATGCGTGTGGAAATTGCTGGTGTAACTTTATCTATGGCCACCCAATGGCCAACTACTGCCATCGATGCCGGTAGTGCTGTAAATGTAGACGCAGAGGTAGATGGTACGCCTATCCTGATTCGAATTGATAGAGGTCAGTCTGCACAAGATGGATCCAATATTCCAGACGAGCCATTCACTTTAAGGGGAATCCTGGCAAGATTTCAGGATGATGTGCAAATCTTTCCTTTCTATGAGACCGATATCTTCCAACCTACGACCACAAATACATTCGAGGCTTTAAAATTAGATAATACCCTTAAGGTATATCCAAACCCTGTAGTCGAAGAAATCACCTTGGAAGCTTTGCCACAGGCGGGACTTGTTAAGCAAGTTGTACTATTTGATGCTTTGGGTAAAACCGTAGCTCAATACACCAATCTAAATATCAAAAATCAAACGATTAGCCTGCCATTACCCGCGAAGGTGAAAAATGGCACCTATTTTCTAAGTATCTGGACAGAGAATGGTATTCGCTCAAGTAAGTTAAGCGTATTGAGATAAGCAGGGATACTTAACTATTTTCACAAAAAAAGTCATTCCGAACTAGATGTTCAGAATGACTTTTTTTATTCCGCTGTCCAAGGTATTCTAAATAAATAACTGGACCGTTTTGTAGATTTCACATTTTGGAACCTCATACTGGTCCTTTTTGTGTTGAGCTTTACTAAAACGAGCATTCTTAGACTTCGCAGCATTTGGAATAGCCTTGGTTTTGGATACGCTTAATGGAACTCTGATTTTGCTAAAAATATTAGACTTCTTCATGTGGATTAATGTGTTATGGGATTAAAAAAATATGTTCTTCTTTATAAAACACTACATATATGAATCAAGAGCATACATCGCGTACCTAAGGGCACGCCGACATCCTAATTACCTCATTGTTCTTCCTAAATGGCGTCCCTACAGGACGCTTTCTTGTGTTTAATTCTTGATTCGCATTACAAGTACAAATGTATAGCATGGACGTTTTTATAACGTGTCTTATTGTTTCAATTTCGTTGAATATTGTCTCTTGACGTATTCCCTGACCTTAAGTATCTTAAAAAATCGTTAATTTCTGTTGCGGATCGTGGAATATTATCCATTTCGAATCTTAGGAGTGAAATTATTTACAAACTCATTAAAACCAATCGACATAAAAACGTTCCAAATCCTTATCACATTTTTATTTTTATCGACCCCAGATCTTTGACCCCAATTGCCCACCAACAGCCTGGTGCCATCCAGATGGTGAAGGTCTAGGACAAGGATTCATGGATAGGGCTACCTCTGCTGCCGATGGGGCAGGGCAAGCATTTTTAATTTTTCACAAATCGTACGCTACCTGCGTTCCCCTCGCTAATCACTTGCAAGGTATATAACCCGGAAGCTAAATTATTGATAGCCAATGGCTTCCTTTTCTCCATCCACTCTAGGCGCCCATTAGCCACCATTTTTCCAGATAGGTCAAAGATTCTATACTGCCCTGCACCTTGCCAATCCCTTGGCACTTCTATATACAACCAATCATCGCCAGGATTAGGAAATACGCGAATATTCGGATCGATTTGGATATTGGCCAGCGCATTCACCTGAGTCAATTGGAGTACTCGACTGCTACGAGGTTCCAAGTTGATAGACAAATCCAAGCTTTGGTTAGTAGAAGTTGCTGCGCCTACCAATTCGCCCGTAAAGGCATCGCTTAGCTCCCAGGAAGCAAGCAAACTCGTTTGCAGGTCACTTAAGCCTAGTCCATCGGCAGTCAATTGATTCACCTCTACCGAACTGCTGCCCAAATTATGGATAACCAAGAGTATATCTTCTTCTTGACGTCGCAGGAAGGCAAAAATTCGATTATCATTGGTACATAATGCCTCGTACTGCCCCACCTGTAAGGCTGGCTGTTGATTGCGTAGATGGATCATATTTCTATAATTCGAGAGAAGCGAACCAGAATCGCTAGCTTGAGCAGCAACATTATTGGTGGTATAGTTGGTCCCTGGATTAATCCATGGAAAACCAGTGGAGAATCCAGCGCTGCGTTCATCACTCCACTGCATAGGTGTACGTATAAACTCATCGGGTTTTAGGCCCTGCATTCCTATTTCTTCGCCATAATAGAGATAGGGAATCCCTGGTAGTGTCAAAAGAATATTTGCCGCTATTTTCGCTCGATCGATTTGATTTCCAAGCTCATTCATGACCCGATTTTGGTCGTGATTGGTCAAAAAGGTACCGTACTGAAGGTGTGGATAGATGCTATACATTTTCTGCATCTGATCAAAAAGGCCTGCGGCACTTTGGTTATTGACCGCATTGAGGATAGAACCAGCTAAGTCAAATTCAAAACAATAATCGATTCGGTCATCGATCACGTAGTCTCTGACCTTCTCCGTATTGGTCCAAGCCTCGCCTACGGAAAAAGCTTCAGGTTTTGTGGTTTGGATGTGCTTGGTGAAGTCTTTCCAAAAACTAAAGGTACCCTGCGTATCTTCTAACTGCTGCCCCTCCTCCAGCAAAAACTTGACTGCATCCAAACGAAAGCCATCAATCCCGATATCTGCTAGCCAAAAATCTGCTGCGGAGAAAATTTCCTCCTTTACCCGTGGTTCATTAAAATTCAGGTCGGGCATCCCATCCCAAAATAGTCCGTAGTAGAAATCACCATTAGCACGATGCCAGACCTGCTGGCCCCAGGGCCCATTATAGCCAGGATTAGAATCCTCCCAAATATAAAAATTTCGGTATTCAGCATTGGGGCCCGTTTGGGCATTTTGAAACCAGGGGCTTTGACTAGAATTGTGATTAATCACAAAATCAATAATGACCTTGATACCGCGCTCATGTGCTGCCGCCAGGAAGGCCTTAAAATCCTCCATAGTCCCATAATCAGAACTGACAGAGGTATAATCAATCACATCGTAGCCATGATAACTCCCTGCCTCATGGATGGGCATCAACCAGATACCCGTAATCCCCAAATCATCGCTGGTGTTGGGGTCCCCATCATTGAGGTAGTCCAGCTGCTCGATAATTCCTCTGAAGTCCCCTACTCCATCGCCATCACTATCTTTAAAACTCCGGACAAAGATTTCATAAAAAACGGTTTCGTTCCACCAAGGAATAGATGCAGTCTCCCGCTCCAGCACCTTCACTAAGTTGGTCATCGTCACCGTGCTAGACTGGTCCCCTCTGGTCACCGTAAGGCTGACATTATAAGTGCCTGCCAAATCGTATCTGACCTTAGGCTGGGCGGCCGTTGAAGTCGCAGGGCTGCCTCCTGCAAAGGTCCAGGACCAAGAATCAATATCTCCTGCCGATAGATCAGAAAAGGATACGAAGCCCTGTTCGTATATTTCAGTAAAGCTGCTCATCACATCAGCTTGCAAGGGAGCATCGGGTGGCGTCTCATTATTGAACCAATGAAAGAGAGTATCCGATTCGCTAGTGACGTTGTGGACTCGGTCATTTCCAACTCCAGGAAACTCCTCTCGGCCATTCCATTCGCCATTATAGCGAAACTTGTAGGCAAGTTGCTGTCCTGCTGAAAAACCAGGAATCAATAAGTCATAAACTTGGTCACCATCCGTATCATTGAACCTTCCGGAGCCATTCCAGTTATTAAAGGTGCCTGCTACTTCGACCCATTCTGTGGCGGGATTAAATTTACCCTGTTGTATCTGGTAACTTAAGTCTACCTGAAAGAGAATATCAATTTGTGCGGTAGAGAAAAAAGGAATTAAAAAAAGCAGTAAGCTGTAAAAAATTAGAGCTTTAAGTTTCATGTACAGTTTTTTATCACTCGATAAATATGAAAATAATTGAAAAATGCGTAATATGGAGGTTCCTCAGGTAAATTAAAGTTGAAAAAGAATTCAACACAACAAAACTCCTTATTTCTTTATTGTTTCGCTAATGCTTCTTTCAAAAAGAAGGGTTGGTTTATTTTTAAATGACTTGCTTCATTTCTTCAGGATTTGATCAGAAAGCTTCAAAACAGTAGTACAAATGACCATCGAGGATAAGGCCAAAAAACTATTTCAACACTACGACAAAGCTTATAAAAAGCTAAGAAAAGAAATTCAAGATATTGAAAAAACAATATCAGAGAATGAAATGCTCTCGAGCCAAGATTTAAAGAGAATGCGCGCACTGCGCTGCTATCAAGAATGTAAAGCTGAAGTTTACAGAAGTATAATGGTCTCTAAAAGGCCAATCTACAAGATTGGTAAATACGAGAATGAACTCGGTCAGGATTTCTTCCAGGAGGTTAGTGAGGAGTTGGAGCTATCGAAGATTAAGCAGGAGTCCTAATTAAGTCTTTCTCACTCTTGAAGCGTCTGCTTACCAAAGAGATCATTCCCACATACTAAAGCTATTGGCGCTTTTCTACCTCGCCAGTATTATCGATGCTCAATTGTACGGTACAGAGTCCCTCACTTTTAAACATCAAAGTAGACGCTACCGACTGACCGATGTGCATGGAGAGGTGGTGATGGATATTATTGCTTAGTATTAAGTAGGAAAATCATATATAGATATGCATCATAAAGGGCTATTCCAAACCATTGTAATTGCTATTCTTGTAGTCATTGCAGAAGAGGGCTTCTCGCAAGGGCAATTCTTTTCTTATAAAGAAAAGAGCTACTCCATACCTAAATATGAAGTGATTGACATTGGTTTTATTGCTAAGAAGAAGATTGAAAAACCCTTTTCAGTTGAATTTGGAGCCACACTTGTTGGGCCAAATGGAGAAGAAATGAAGGTGCCAGGTTTTTACAATGATGATCATCAATGGATGCTCCGATTTTCTTCTAGTACCAAAGGCGAGTGGAATTTCACAACTTATTCAGAAATCAAGGCACTCGATGGTAAAAAAGGCCTTATCGAAGTGACTAACGGTAGAAAGGATAAACATGGTGCTATTCAAGTAAGTAAGAACAATACAAAGAAATTCAGTTACGAAGATGATACACCTTACCAGCTACAAGCTTTTGAGCTGGATTGGTTATTCGCACTGGATTATAACAATGCCGATGCTACGCCAAAATCGGACCATTTGTTGGAGCTATTGGCAAATAATGGCATTAACCAGATTGTTACCACGGTTTATTCCTATGACATTAAGTCGGAAAACTATGATTGGACAAGGGATGAAAAATTAAAACAATTCACCGAGCATGAGTTTGGTGCCAAAGATGAAATTTATCCATTCCTAGGCACCAATAAAAATCCAGACTTTTCTGCGCTGAATGTGACTTTTTTTAAGCGTTTTGACCGCATGATAAGTGGTATGGACAAGCATGATATAGTTGCTCATTTGATGATTTATGTGTGGAACAAAAATGTAAACTGGCCTGCAGCAGAAACAGCAGCCGATAACATGTACTTTGATTACATCATCAAGCGGTACCAGGCTTTCTCTAATGTGATTTGGGACATATCAAAAGAAGCTTTGAACAACAAAAGATGTTCGGAAGAATATGGTAGAGAGAGAATTAGCCGCATCGACTCCTTAGATGCTTATGACAGGCTGGTAACCGTTCATGATTTTGGATTCTGCGACCGCAATACCGACGTGGTTGATTTCATTTCAACCCAGGATTGGTCCATTAACATTAATTCCAAAATGTTGGACCTCTATAAAAAATTTGATAAACCCATTTTCAACATCGAACATGGAGGATACGAAAAATCACCCTATCAGGTATTCCCAGGTAATTACGATAATCCGGAATATTGCCTAAGGAGGAATTATGAATGTTATTTCGCCGGGGCTTATGCCACCTACTACTGGCAAGGAGCTGCATGGAATGTAATCATTTATAACCCGTTCCAACAAAATGAAGATTACATTAAACCCAAATTTGAATACTACAAACACCTGGAAGCTTTTTTTAAAAAAATGGATTATAGTCAGTTCAAACCCAATGAGGGTGGTGACTATGGATTAACTTCCTATGATGGTAATACAATGCTTAGATATGTCCCAAAAGAGAACTATCAGGTTTCCATATACGGCACTAAAGGCATTGGCAAAAAAGCAGGCACCTATCAATGGTTCAACACCCATACCGGTGAATATACTCAGGAAACCGAATATAAAGGAGGCAGTTTAAAAGCACCTTGGAGCGACGAGGTAGATGCCATATTAATACGGAGGTTGAATTGAAAAAACTAAACAACTTCATAAATCACCTAATAATGTTGTTAAAGCGCATTCCAAGCATCTTGTTTTTGTTTGTTGTACTATCAGCCTGTAGTGACAATGTACGCCTAGTCGCTTTTACCATCTACTAATCACTTTAATTTGGGTCTTTGGGTTTTTGTCATCTCTTGGATCTATGGCTGTATTATCTTTCACTTCTAAAAAAAATGGAGTTCCTTTCTCTTTGATACAGAGATCAATATTGTTGTCATTATCATCAAGATCAGCTAATTGAAAAGGATGAACGCTGATGGTATCTCCATTTTGCAGTAATTTTATAGTGAATTTATCTAGTTCATCGTCACCCAATTCTTTACCAGTAACTGCTCGCACACCTCCTGACCAAACTGCTTTCACAACCATTTTTGTTTCTGCTTGCGGGCAATCACAGCCAGCTCCTTTTTCAACATAGGGGTAATCATCGGTAAAGGTAAAATATTCTGCATAGCTCAGAACGGGGCCCTTTTCGAGGGGAATTACTTTTACAGTTTGACCTTTATAATTAACACCTGTTCTACTCATTAAATCTCCGACAATCCTGACTGTCATGGGAGGATTATCTGGATAATTACCATATTCCCCTATAAGTAAAACTGTTCTCAATTCAAATTCTTCATTGGCAGGTTGTAAGCTTGCTACTGCTACAATATGAACTGTACCATCTTTTGCAGTTACCTCAAAGTCAGTACCATCTATAGTACTCGGATCAAGTTCATGAGAAAAAACAAGCGGCATTCCATCTTTGCCATATGCATTATTGTAAATCAAATTGGCCTTTCTTGGTAATGCATTGTCTAAACCGAAAAAGGCAGTCAATATTTTTACTTCTCTTGTTTTGTCAATTTCAGGCACAGTTTCAGATTCTAAAATCTCAGGTGCTTGAATAATGCAACTTTCAAGCAAAATTATTAAGGAAAAGAGTGCGATTAATATTTTTACAGTTGAGATTTTTTTCATAATTATTAATTTATCTGAAGTTTAAAATGAATAGCCGATCAAAAAAATATGCCCATTACCTTTTTCCGTATCAATGTTATAGAATTCTTCCAGTCTATAATTAAAAAAAAGTTCATGTTCATTTTTTAGACTTTTGGTCACCCTTATTCCATAGTCCCTCTCATTAGGAAATCGCTCAAAAGTTGCTGGGTCTCTGATAAAGAACCATTCAAAAAAAGGACGGATGACCCATGAAGATTCCTCTTCACCCGGTATGGGTATATCAATACCTATTTGATAGCGTAATCGTCTGTAGTTTTCTCTTGTTGAGTTGTCTCCTTCGGTATAGAAAAATCGCCATTCGTATTTTAGTCTTTGCCTCAGAGTAGTTTCTCCAACGATTGGAATATTGTATTGAAGAGCTGTCCAGGGACGTACCTCAAAGAAGTTTGTGATATCCTTGTTGAAGGTGTAATAAGTGTTGACTCCAGCATGAATTCTAAAATGCTTACCTTTTCGAACACCGGCAAATGATACGCCCCATCTTCTCCAAGCGGGTTCTTCATAAAGGTGTTTAAAGTTAGCTTCGCCGACAAATTCCCATTCTTCTTGCTCTATTAGCTTTTTTTCAATGACTATTTCATGAAAAAACTCGTCCTGCGCAAGTGCCTGATGACTCAAAATAATGAATAGGAAGCCAGGAATACTTAATGAAAACTTCTTCATATCACATGTGAGGATGTTAATCTTTTGGATAAAGTGATTCTACCCGCATCTTTAATTCTTTGTTGAACTGCTTATACATCGCAGTCATTTTATGCTTAGCAAGCCAATTAAAAAACTTGCTGTGAGGGCCGTGTAATCCATCCTCTTGCTTGAATAGGGTAATCCCATTTTGTGCTGGTTCTACGGAATAGATATGATGATCCGTGACTTTTCCAATGATATCACCAGACCAACCAAACTTTTTGCCTTCTTCATAATCCGTACACACATGCTCTAGTTCTATTGGTTTACCTGTAATAGGGTTTTTAAAGTAGGATATGAATATCTCTCCTTTAACAGGCTTGCTTACGGAAATACCTACGAAAGTAGAGCTCCATTCTTTTAGATTATCCCAATCCGTCAGCACATTCCATACTTGCTCTGGCGTTGCATCGATTTCTATTTCTGTAAATACGGTATTGTTTTTATTTTCCATAAACATTTGCTATTAGTCGATTCAAAAATTATATCCTATGGAAACGGCATAGCGAAAGGTCCAGTACCAAAAATTGATATCCGCTTCCGAACTATTGAGCTCGATTTCCCTGAAATTTCTTCCTATACCAAAATTTTGGCTTAAAGCATCTGACAACTGGGCAAGTTCGTCATTACTTAGGGTAGTACTGGAATTGAATTGAATCCAATTGGGCGCATAACCCAAACCTCCAAACTCAAAATCAAGGAGCCAATTATTTAGGTTGATTTGATAGCCCACCAACCCTCCAAAATTCAGGGACCTAAACGCTGTTTCTATCCTAGTATCAATATTGGTACTGTTACTGCCAAATTGCACATCGGAGGAAAGATCTACACTACTATACCGAACAAAGCCTCCTGCATAAAAGCCATGTGGCGGAATAAGACTACAATCACAAAAATCAATATAACGGCGTACCTCAGCTAAGAAATAGCGATTCTCAATGTCTCGATTTAAAAAACTTAAGTCGGCATCTGAGTTTAATACAAAATCGGATTGATTACCCCTTAAATTGGCTCCAATACCTGCAACGACACTCAAATTTGGCTTTAAGAAACGCTCATAAGACACCTCGCTTGTAGCACTCAAAAGGGGAGGCAGTATATTAATTTTGAGTGCATTTTTTCGCTGATTTTCACTGTCAGATTGACCGTAAGCAATAGAAGTAGCTATACAAAGTACAAGTAGAAACAGCGATTTCATCATTTTCCTATGTGTAAATTTTTTGGTAAAATTCTGACATTCTTGTACTGCCTTTGCATGGAAAATTGATACCGTATTAATAAATAAATTCAATTGTTTATTCATTTTTTCTGTTTGTGCTTTTTTAATACACTGTAATTTAAGTTAATGAGTATTTTGAACGACCAGATTTTTGCTCAAGACGAGGCGCGACGCAGCCTCATAGCCATAGCTATGAAGGCGAGTACGTAACGAAGTATTGAGTAAAAAGATGGCTTCAAAATGTTTAGAAATTTAGATTACAGTGTATTTAACTTGACGCTATTTTACTGAGAAAGGCGTATGATAAGACCTGTTCCAATATCGGCCTGGATAAAATAGGCTCCCGCACTTGCCGCAAGTCCGCTACCATCACTTCCTGCATAAAACCCAAAACCATTGAATTGTACTGGGAAATTAAACCGCCCATGAAACCTTAGCCCGATTCTATCTGATAAATAAATGTTCGTGCCTGCTTGAAGCCCAAATGATAAGGCAGTCTCGTTATACTTGTTCGGTGAGGAATCTAAATTAAAGTGGGTAAGTCCTATTGATGCTCCTGCAAATGGTACAACTTTCTCATTGGTAGCAAATCTTTGTCTGACACCTATATGATACCAACTGACTCGTAAATCAGAACGCTGATTGAGCTCCGGGTTGAAATAATCCCGGTAATCTGCAGTAGTAGGTTGATAAAAGTATTCAATTTGAAAAGAAAGCCTGTCATTGACAATGTTTAGGGATAGACCATAGCTCTCACTATCTTGTATCTTCATTTCCCCAAACCGGCCGTATATTTTTCCTCCAAAGGTATAGTTCACCTGAGGAATGATTTCTATACTCTGTGACTGCGCATGAATCGCAACTGCTAAGAAAAATAAGCATGTCAATTTTATATTTTTAAACATTGTTGTGATTTTTTTGACTTAAAAAAACATCTTTTATTGTTGGATTTGTGAAAGAGACTAGCAAAACGTTGACAGCCTCTTTCATCCTAGTTCTCTTTAATCCACTCTAATGGTATAATCTTTATTTTCACCTTCAACTTTTACATTTTCTGTAGGTAAATCAAGTTTTGTGGTGGTGATGTGATTCACGCCGGAAGATTTGAAGGTATCGTATTGCACTTCTCCAGAAATGGGATCAGCATTCATTTTGGTGGAAAAACTCTTGCTAAGGTATAGCTTGGTTTTTGCGTCTATATTGATAGTCAGCTCATCACCAGCGACATAAACATCCTTTCCTTTCGCCGTGATTACACCATTATCTTTAGTTACTTCTGCTTTGTCAAAAAAGTCAATTAGTTGACCTTTAGTCATGTAAGTATAGCTCAATGCATGTTGCATAGCCTTGGTGATATATTCAGCTTTGCCTTTGATTGCATTTTGCTGCATTTTACCACGAACACCAGGTTTCTTTTGGATATTGGTTTTTCCGCCTACCAAATTGATGTTCAACTCACCGGTATCATCATATTTAAACTCACTGATAAGTGTTGTTTTATTTCCACCTTCACCAAGTACATCTGCATGTAATTTCCAGATATACCCCTTCAACTTTTCCGTATTTTCAGCATCTACTTTGCTAACATCCAAGGCTAGTTGCTCCTTATCAATTTGAGAGAATCCGCTCAAACTGAAAGCTAAGCATGCTACGAATAGTAAAATACTTTTTTTCATCTTGAAGAATTTATGTTAATTATTTTAATGGTTTAATTATTCATTAATTGGCTTTCTAAAGCCAAACATGACGACAGCAGATACTGCTTTTCCCGCATAGCCTTCGAGTTGCACATATCACTCAAACCATGCCAGTCATATCAGCGCAAACCATGCCACCCG